>CAYZXS010000049.1:0-25228 GCA_964482495.1 uncultured Planctomycetales bacterium | reverse complement strand
AAACCCTGTCGCAATCCTAGTCCGCATCAATACGTGAAACGCCGTCTCCTTCCCCAGTCCCTCCCAAGAAACAGGTTCGGGTCTTCGGAAGCGACGGCGGCAGTTTCTGTCTGGGCTGACCAGAGTATTGCTTGCCACCCTGGGGCCGATTCGCGCACTCCGAGCCTCGTCCCTCTGTTCATGGTTCGGTCCCTCGCTCCCGTTCTCCAGGCTCAGGCGAGGGTCGCAATGCCGTTGACTCGGACGGGCCGTTCCATTCCGCGGCCCAGGAACGGCGCACTCCCTACTCTGGGGATGCCATGCTCGCCCGCAGCCTCCAGCACCTCCTCGCCGTCGCCGCGGGATCGATCCCCCTGCTCCTCGGTGCTCCGCTCGCGGCCGCCGCGCCCCAAGGGCCGCCCGATCTCACCGACGGCGGCCAGATCCCGGCCCAGGCCAGCCACGACTGGAACCTTGGCGCTACCGGGGCGCGCGGCTGGATGTACAGCGACAAGATGGTCACGCATCTGGCGCGACAGATCGCGATCACCGCGGTCGCTGACGGTTCGCCGGCGGACCGGGTGCTCGAGGTCGGCGACGTCATCCTCGGCGTGGACGGCGAGCCCTTCGCCGGCGATCCGCGCACGGCCTTCGGGCGTGCGCTGACGACGGCCGAGTCGAAGGCCGGGCGGGGACGGCTGAGCCTGCTGCGCTGGCGCAACGGCCGGATCCGGAAGGTAACGCTCAAGCTGCCGGTGCTGGGCTCGTACAGCGCCACCGCTCCCTACGACTGTGACAAGTCGGAGCGGATCTTCGAGCAGGGCTGCGCCGTGGTGGCGGAGCGGATGGGCGAGTCCTCCTACCAGCCCAACCCAATCCCACGCTGCCTGAACGCGCTGGCGCTGCTGGCGAGCGGTGAGCGCAAGTACCGCAAGCTAGTCGAGCGAGAGGTGGAGTGGGCGTCTGAGTTCTCCGCCACTAGCTTCCAGACTTGGTACTACGGTTACGCCTGCATGCTGATCGCCGAGTACACCCTGGCGACCGGCGACGACGACTACCTGCCCGGCCTCCGCCGGCTGGCGCTCGAAGCGGCCCGCGGCCAGAGCGCGGTCGGGTCCTGGGGCCACAAGTTCGCACAGCCGAGCGGGCGTCTGACCGGTTACGGCATGATGAACGCGCCGGGGGTACCCCTGACCATCGCCCTGGCCTTGGCGCAGCGGGCCGGGGTCGAGGACCCGGAGGTCCAGCGCGCCATCGATCGCAGCGTCGACCTGCTGCGCTTCTACGTCGGCAAGGGGGCGATCCCGTACGGCGACCACCACCCGTGGATCCAGACCCACGAGGACAACGGCAAGTGCGGAATGGGCGCGGTGCTCTTCGACCTGCTGGGCGACGAAGAGGCGGCGAGTTACTTCACGCGCATGAGCGTGGCCGCGCACGGGCCGGAGCGGGACTCCGGCCACACCGGCAACTTCTTCAACCTGCTGTGGGCGATGCCGGCCGTCTCCCGCGCCGGGCCGCAGGCTACGGGCGCATGGATGGAGGAGTTCGGCGCCTGGTCCTTCGACCTGGCGCGGCGCTGGGACGGCAGCTTCGCCCATCAAGGGCCGCCGGAGCTGGGGCGCGACAAGTACCACGACTGGGAGGCGACCGGCGCCTTCCTGCTGGCCTACGCGCTGCCGATTCGCTCGCTGGTGCTGACGGGCAAGGAGCCGGCGACGATGCCGTTGCTCGCGGCCGATGACGTGGCCGCGCTGCTCGAGGACGGCCGCGGCTGGAACCCGCGGGACCGCGAGCGGGCCTACCTGGAGTTCGAGGAAGCGGAGCTGCTCGAGCGGCTGCAGAGTTGGTCTCCCGTGGTCCGGGAGCGCGCCGCGTTGGCGCTAGGGCGCAAGAAGAGCGAGGTCGTGCCCGAGCTGGTCGAGCTGCTGGGATCGAAGCGGCTCGAAACCCGGATCGGCGCCTGCCAGGCCCTTGCACAGCTGCGCGGCCAGGCCGCGCCGGCCGTCCCAGCCCTGCAGGATGCCCTGCAGGCCGGCGATCTCTGGTTGCGGGTCAAGGCGGCCGAGGCGCTCGGCGCGATCGGGGAGGCGGCCATGCCGGCGCTGCCGACGATCCTCGAGACCCTCGCCCGCGAACCGGACACCAGCGATCCGCGCGGCATGGAGCAGCGCTACCTGTGCTTCGTGCTCTTCGACCAGCGCCAGGGCATGCTGCGCGGCTCGCTGGACGCGGTGGACCAGGAGGCCTTGTTCACCGCCATCCGCGCCGGGCTCCACAACGAGGACGGCCGAGCCCGCAGCTCGGTCAGCAACGTCTACGAGCAGCTCTCTTTCGAGTCGATCGAGCCGCTGCTGCCGGCCATCCACGAGGCGACGATGGAGCCCTCGCCGAGCGGCATCATGTTCGCCGACGGCGTACGCATGGCCGGGCTGCGGCTGTTCGCCAAGCACCGGATGGAGGAGGGGATCGAGGCTTGCGCCTACTACGTCCGCCACATGAAGCAGCACGGCAGCGAGAAGCGGGTGCCGAAGGTGCTGGAACTCCTGCTCAGCTACGGGGCGCACGCGCGGCGGGTGGTCCCGAGTCTGCGCGAGACCGCCGACTACTTCGAGGAGGAGGAGCAGGACTTCCCGAAGCAGCTGAGTCGGCGGAAGGCGGAAGCCGTGCGCGAGGCGATCCGGGCGATCGAGGCCGCCAAGGAGCGCCCGGCCTTGATCCGGATGCCGGCGCGCTGAGGGCGGGCTTACCGCCTTCCTCCCGAACGAATGCTAGGATCGGGCCTCATGGCACCGTTTCACCGAGCCTGCGCCATCCTCCTCCTGGTCAGCTTCGGCCCGATCCTGAGCGCGCAGGAAGACCACAGGATCGAGGAGCTCGGGCTCTCCTTCTCTGCCCCTGGAGCGGATTGGAAGCAGGTCGGTCCTGAGGCCCGGCCGGGCGGCGGCCTCGAACTCGCCTTCGAGGATCCGCAGGAAGCGGAGCGCAAGGTCAGCCTGATCGTCTGGCGGCTGGCGGAGGTCCCGGCAATCCAGGGCCTCTGCGACTCCGAGTTGCGTCAGATGGGCGCGCGCGGCCAGGTCGAGGAGCTGCTGCGATTCACGCGCTCGGTCGCCGGCCGGGACGCGCTCGCGGTGCGCTACCGACTCGACCGCGAGGCCGAAGGCGTGGTGTGGCTCGACGCCAGCTACTTCCGGACCGAGCTCTTCCTCGGCCGCCTGGCGGTGTCGGTGCGGATGGAGCAGCTCGACCAATTGGACACCCTCGTCGACGGCGCGATCCAGGCGCTGCGGATCGAGACGCCCGAGCCCGAACCCATCCAGATCGACGACCCGGTGCCTGGCAACGTCTTGACCGTGGTGCACGGCGGGAGCGCGGCGGAACTCGTCCACGCCTACCTCGAGGCCTTGCCGGGCGCGGCACGCGCCAACGGCGGCGACCCGGTCATCATCGCGGTGGGAGCGGAGATCGGCCCGACCGCTCGCGCTTTCATTCGCAAGTACCGGCCTGCCCAGATTCGCCTGATCGGTCCTGACCACCCGTTGCTGCCGCAAGCCCGGCCGGCCCGTGACCAATGGGAGGCGGGGGGGACCGTGGTCGTTTGCGACTCGGGCTTCGGGAACGCGGCGCAGGCTGCGTGCCTCGCCGCGCGCCTCGACGTCCCGCTCCTGATCGACCGGGGCGATCTGGCGCGACGCTTGGAAGACCTAACCCCGACCCGCGTGCTCGCTCTCGGCGACGTCCCGCTCGCCGGGGTCGAGAGGATCTCCGGTCCGGCGGACGTCGCCCGTGTGGCCGGGGGCGCGGATTACCTCGCGCTGTGTAGCGTGGCCGAGAGCGCCGGGCGCGGGACGGCGGCGCTGGCCGCGGTCCTGGCCGCGGCGCGAGACGGCGTCGTGCTCGGCCTTGAGCGGGCCCCCGCACCTCGCAGCATCCCGCTCGAGCGGACCGACGAGTGCCCGCCCGGACTCGAGTCCGTTCCCGGCACCGGCCACTATCTCACGGCCCGCTTCGAGGCCGGCGGGCGCGAGGTCCTCGCCGGCGCGGTGCAGACCACGGTCGTGCGCGTCGCCAGCAACGACTCGCCGCGCTACGGGCGGCTGCGCATCGACCTGGACGGCGACGGCCGGCTCGAAGAGGACGAGGAGCCGCGCATCGGCTCCGTGATCGAGCTCGGCGGGCGCGCCCTGCACCTGACCTACCACTACGGTCACGCTTTCGTCGGCTACCTGCGAGACGCGCTCGTCCTCGACCCGCTCGACCCGGGGGCGATTCAGGACCGGATCCGCGGCCTGGTGGCCGAGCTGGGCGGGGCGGAGTTCCTCGCCATCGTCGGGACGCCCAAGCTCGTCCCCTTCCACTACCAAGAGGCGACCGGCTACTTCGAGTCCTACGACATCAAGCAGGAGCTCCCGTCCGACGCTCCCTACGCGAACCTCGACGACGACTCCTACCTCGAGCTCGCCGTGGGGCGGCTGCCGGTCGAGGACCTGTTCGAGGGTTCGGCGGCCGTGGCCACGACCGTCGCCTATCACCGGCTGGCCGAGGAGGAGTGGTCGAGCCGCGCGACCATGATCCAGCCCGGCTTCCACGAGCTGGAGGGGGAGCTGCCCTGGGTCCTCCCGAACGCCGAGGCCCTCATCCGCGGGATCCAAGGGGACCTCGACGCCTCGGGAGTCGAGTCATCCAGTTTCTACCGCGACCAGGTCGAGATGGACGACGTCCTCGGGGCGATGTCCGGCTCGGGCTGGATCGCTTACTTCAACCACTCCGGTCCCGGGAGCTGGGGCATCCACCCGGGCGCCGCGATCGTGACCGCTCCCGCGGACCAGGGGAAGAACCGCTCCCTGCCTGAGCTCGACGGCGCCCCGATCGTCTTTGGCGGCGGCTGCTCCTCGGCGGCGCTCGACGTCGGCCAACCCCTCGCTCGGACCTTTCCCGGCCGCTTCTTCGAGCTCGGCGCGGTGTCCTACCTCGGCAACACCCGCGTCGCCTACGCGCGCTCGGAGCACCTGGTGCAGCTCTACTTCGCGCGGCTTGCCTCGGGGGGGAGTTCTCTCGGACAGGCCTATCGGGACAGCCGGAATTACCTCGCGCACCTGCTCGATCACGGCCACCTGCTCGGGGGGCTCGAGTGGGGGGTGGACCTCGGCGTCCGGGACTTCCTGCGCGGTCAGTACCTCATCCTGAACCTCTTCGGGGACCCCGCGCTCCGGCCGGTCCTGCCGCCGGGGGCGCGCGAGCCGGTCCAGGTCGAGCTCGCCGCGACCGACCGGCCGGGGCAGCTGCGACTGCAGGTGACCAACCGCGGCCAAGGCCGGCTTGACCCGGTGCTGATGATGCCCGCCTCCGGGCAGGGGCGGCCGCGAGAGTTCCAGGTGCGGACCGGACCGGGCCTGACCTCGAGCCACTTGCCGCACCAGTTCGTGGGTGACGGCCTCTCCCCTGTGCGCTCTGTCGCGGAAGTCCAGCCCGGCGCCTGGGTCGACGTTGAGCTTCCCCGTGGCGCCCACGATGTTCGGGTCAGGCTCGCTTCTGGCCCCGATTTCGCTGACCGCGGTTACTCCGTGGTGCCGGGCGCTCGCGGCGAGCCGCGCCTCCTGATGTACGTGCCTTTGGTTCGGTCGACCTTGGAGCATGGTGACGGGAGCTCCGCCGCGCGCGTTGAGTTCGACGTCGCGTTCCGAAGGAAGACCGAGGAGAGGCTACGCGAGACGGCGGGTCGCCAAGAAGCGCCGCGCATCTTGATCGAGGAGGCTTGGTCTCCGCCGCGTGGACGGTCGACCCAGGTCGAGCCCGGCGCGCAGGAGATCCTGGATCGGGTCGACTCTCGCCACGGCAGGGCGCTGGAGGCGGGCAGGACGAGGACGATCCCTTGGACGCTGAGCAACCCCCAGCCGCGGTTCTATGGAGAGCACGCCTTCTTCACGGGGACCTGGGACGGGCAGGGTCGGTCGGAGATCACGCCCCACGCGCTCCCACCGCACCTGGCTCCGCGGTCGGGCGCGCTCGCGAAGGCCATCCAGGAGGTGGTCGACCTCCCGTTCCGGAGCCCGTTGCCTTCCCTCGAGGGAAGGAGCGTCGCCCTCGGCGGCTCCGGCGTGCTCGTCCTGACGCCTCTCGAGCCGAGCGAAGGCGACGAGAGCATCGAGGTTCACGTCTTGGAAGACGGGACCGTCGAACGGATCCTGGAGCACCAATTCGGCCTCTCGATGGAGACGCGATTCGAATGGCTGGAGACCGAGCACGGCCCGGTCCTGACCTCCTGTACAAGACGGGATCCCGTTCGCCCGCACAAGGTGGTCGCTCACCGGGTCGAATACGTGACCCGAGGGGATCTTCCTCTGCCGCTGCGCATCACCCTCGAGATGCAGGGGATGCTTCCGCGTCCCCTGCACTTCGAGTTCTCCTACAACGAGGTCCTCTGACCTGCGCGAACGCGCAGGCTCGAGTCAGAGGTCTGACCGGCTACCCCACTTAGTTTCATTCGGCGATCGGAACCTCTGGGGCCAATCCAAGGGAATGGCGTTTATGCCAGGCGTTCGGCTACGTACTCGGCCGGCACCGTCGGACTCGACGTCTGGTTCCACGCGCTCGATCTCTCCAGCATGCGGTTCACCAACGGCCGGCACCGAAAGGTGCTCCATTCGGGGACAGCCCACGGGGTGGGCGGCTTCACGTTCCCCGGTCGTGACCCAGCTCACCGGCCGGGGGAGCCTTCGATCATCGGCGCGTCTCCGCGAGCGCCCAGGCGTATTCCCGCGCGATCGGCGGCGGCGAATCGGACTCCAGCGCCACCCAGGCCCGGTGCGGCCAGTGCGGCTCGCGCAGCAGCTGGCGGCCCAACAGGACCAGGTCCGCGCGGCCTTCGGCGAGGATCGCCTCGGCCTGCGCTGGCTCCGTGATCAGCCCCACAGCGCCGGTCGCGATGCCAGCGTCGCGGCGGATCCGCTCGGCGAAGGGCACTTGGTAGTCCGGTCCGACCGGGATCCGGGCGTTCCGGGTCGCCCCTCCGGTGGAGCAGTCGATGAGGTCCACGCCCTCCACCGCCAGCAGCCGGGAAGCCGCCACCGAGTCGTCGAGGGTCCAGCCGCCCTCGGCCCAGTCGGTGCACGACAGCCGCACCAGGAGCGGGGCGTCCTCGGGCAGGGCTCGGCGCACCGCGCGCACCGTCTCGAGCAGGAAGCGCACGCGGTGCTCGAAGGGGCCGCCGTAGCCGTCCGTGCGGTGGTTCATCAGCGGCGACAGGAAGCTGTGGCCCAGGTAGCCGTGGGCGAAGTGGAGCTCGACGACGTCGAAGCCGGCGGCGACCGACCGCTTCGCCGCCGCCGCGAAGGAGGCGGAGATCGCTTGGAGCTCCGCGACCGTCAGCTCTTGCGGGGTCAAGCCGTCCCGGCCGTATCGCTTCGCGGTCGGGCCGACGGGCTGCCAGCCGCCCTCGTCGAGCGGCACGAAGGCGTTCGGCCTCGGATGGAGAGGGCGGTGCCGCGACGCCTTGACCCCGGCGTGGGCCAGCTGGATGCCCGGCACCGCGCCGTGCTCGCGTACGAAGTCGGTCATCCGGCGCAGCCCAGGGATGTGCTCGTCCTTCCAGACGCCGAGGCAGTTCGGGGTGATGCGCCCCCGCGGCTCCACGCCCGTGGCCTCGGCGATCAGCAGACCCGCGCCGCCGACCGCGCGGGCCCCGTAGTGGGCGAGGTGCCAGTCTGTCGCGAAGCCGTCCTCGCACGCGTACTGGCACATCGGGGACATCGCGATCCGATTGCGCAGGGTGACGCCGCGGAGCTCGAGCGGCGTGAAGAGCTTGGTCGCGCCGCTCTGGTGCCCGGTCCGGGGCGCCGAGCCCAGTCCCTCTCGGACCACGGTGGCCGCCGCGACGCCGGCCGCGGCGGCTGATCCACAGAAGTGCCTTCGATTCATGATCCTCTCCTGCCTCTGTCCGCGCCGACGCAACGAGCGACCCCGCTGGGCCCGCGAAATCGACCAAGGAAACTCCAATGCCTTTTGTACCTGAGATTCCTAGCGAATCCGAGGGTACCTCCATGGGCATCCAGCGCCGGGGCGTCCGCGTCGCTCGAGACCCTGACCGAGTCGTACTCGGCCGACAGTGATCCTACCGGATTCAGGCCCGGTGACGCTGGTCCGGCGCCGCGCCGACCACCGGGTCGCCCTGGGACCTGTTCCGCGGTGGTTCCCCCGCGTCGGCGCGATCGAACCAGGCGCGCAGCACCGCGATCGAAGTCGTTCCCGTCGGCTCCACGAACTACCTGGTAGCTGGTGATCTCACCGGAGTCCTCAAGGCCTGGTCCTTCCAGAACGGCGGCCTCCATCAGGTCTACCAGCAGACCGTGGATTCCGGCAGGATCCACGGGATCACGAGCGGCCCGCAAGACTCCCTGTTCGTGGGATGTGATCTCCCTCGGGAGTGGACTGCACTTCCTGACTTGTAGCTTTTCTGTGGTCATCGGCTACCACCTGCTCTAAGACCCGGCGCTTGGTCGACCTTGCTGTTGCGGAGGCTGCCATCGTCCAGGAATCGCCTGCGCCCGCTCGAGGCAAGGTCTCGGTCGCCGTCCCTGATGGAGCTGTTGCTCCGCTCAGGCCAAGTCAGGCGATCAAGCCCTCCGGGTGCAGCCCATCGAGCGGAGTCGGCCCCAGGAGCGGTTCACCGCCGCTCCGGAAGCGCCGGCAGCGGCCCGCCGAAGCGCTCCACCAGCTCGTCCGTGCGCCGGCGGAGCCGGTCCAAGACCTCGGCGTAGCAGGCATCCTCGGCCCGGTTGACGAGCTCGTCCGGGTCGCGGCTGAGGTCGTGGAGGAATTCAGCGCTCGCTCCCTGGTCGAAGTAGCGGGCGTACTTGTAGCCAGGTTCGCGCACGCCCTCCCAAGACAACAGGGGCCGGAGGACGAGGTGCTCCAGGAACAGGTCGCGGCGCCAGGACTCCAGCTCCTGACCGGCGACGAGCGGAGAGAGGTCCAGGCCCTGGTAGGAGGAGGGCACCTCCGCGCCTGCCCAGCTCAGGAAGGTGGCCGGCAGGTCGAGGTTCTGCACCAGGTCCGCGACTACCCTCCCGCGGCCGCCGTCCGCGCTCGGCCGCGGGTCGTAGACGATCAGCGGCACCCGCATCGACTCCTCGTAGTGCGACCACTTGCCGGCGAAGCCGCGGTCGCCCAGGTAATACCCGTTGTCGGCCGAGTAGACCACGACCGTATTTTCCGCCAGACCCCGCTCCTCCAACACCTCGAGCACTCGCGCCACCGCGTGGTCGATTCCGGAGATCATGCGCCAATAGGCGCGGATGTTGGCCTGGTACTTCTCTGGGGTGTCCCAGCGCCAGAAGTAGCGCTCGCGGTTGATGGAGCGCTTCAGGAAGTCTGGCTGGCTGGCGAAGACCTCCGGCGCTGACAGCCGCGCCGCTGGCACCTCGACCTCCACATAGAGGCCGTCGGCGGAGGGCGGCCAGGGGAAGTGGCCGGCGCCCGGCCGGTGGTCGCCGTCCTCGGCGTGGCCGGCGTTGAACCACAGGTTGAGGGCGAAGGGTTGCCCCTCCGGCTGCTCGCGCAGGAAGGCGACCGCGCGGTCGGTGATCAAGTCGGTGGTGTGGCGGCGGCTTCCGTCCGGCTGCTCCTTGAAGTAGGGGTCCCGGTGGATGGGGACGAAGGTGTCGAAGGCCTCGTCCGGTCGATAACCGGGCGGCATGCGGGCGTGATACTTGCCGATGTGGCCGGTGCGGTAGCCGGCCGCCTGGAGCAGCTCGGGGTAGAGCAGCGGCAGCAGCTCTGCCCGGACACGGTCGGGCTGCTCGGGAGAGCCGAAGCTGCGCGCGGTGAGCCCGGTCAGGATCGAGGCTCGGCTCACCCAGCAGATCGAGTGGCTCACGAACATGTTCGTGAAGCGCACGCCGCGCTCGGCGAGGGCGTCGATGGCCGGGGTTTGGAGGATCGGATGGCCGGCGCAGCCGAGGGTGTCGTGGCGTTGGTCGTCGGCGAAGAAGAACAGCAGGTTCGGCGGCTGGGTCGGCGCTTCTTGAGGCCCCTCGGGTGCGGCGACCGAGCAGGCGCAGGCGCTGAGGAGGAGGATGACCAGGGAGCGAGCGGGGCCGGGCATAGTCAGGGGAGGGCGCGACGGACGAAGAAGCGGTAGCTGCCGCTCCCGATCTGGAGGCGGCGGCTGGTGTCGCCGGTCACCAGGAGTTCGATGCCGGCGGCCGCGGCGACCGGGGCGCCAGCTTCGAGCAGCTCGTCGCCAGGCCGGGCGGGCAGCTCGATGACGGCGGTCGCGGTGGGCGGGATGGTGATCTCGAACCGCACCCCTTCCGGCCGGACCCGCCAGGCCGAGACGATCTCGCCGCGGATCGACCGATGCGAGCAGCGCACCCACTCCAGCCCCGGCAGCACTTGCGGCCGGATCCGGATCCGGTCGAAGCCGACCGCGTCCTCGGCGGCCTGGATGCCGCCGAGCCAGCGGTAGAACCAGGCCGAGACCGAGCCGAACATCGGGTGGTTGTGCGAGTAGGTGTCGTCGCTGCCGGCCCAGTGCTCCCAGAGGGTGGTGGCGCCGTTGGCCAGCATCCACCCCCAGGAGGGGAGCTCTTCGCTCGCGGCGAGGGACAAGGCCAGTTCGGGCCGCCCACCGCGGCACAGCTCCTCGAGCAGGAAGCGGGTGCCGAAGATGCCGGTGCGGAGCCGCGGGCCCGCGTCGGTCAGCACCGCTTCGGCCAGGCGTTCGAGGCTGCGCTGCCTGAGCTCGGGTGGAACCACGCCGAAGCCGAGCGCGCAGGCGAGCTCGGACTGGCTGCCGCCTGCGACCGCCCCGCTCTCCCGGTCGAGGAAGGCGTCGGCCCATGCCGCGGCGGATTCGTCGGCCCAGGCCTGGCAGCGGGCGGCGTCGGCGTCGCGGCCGAGCAGGCGCGAGAGCCGCGCCAGGCGGCGGCCGGCGTCGACGAACATCGGCGTCAGCATCGCGGGGCCGCCGGCGGGGTCGAGCGCTTCGTGGTCGCCGAGGCCGCGGACCACGAGGCCGTCCTGCCGCGCCGCGGCCTCGGTATCGAACCAGCGCAGGGCCGCCGGCAGCTGCTCCTCGAGCAGCCGCGGCGCGCCGTAGTGGCGGTGCAGCTGCTCGAGCAGCAGCGGGTGCACCATCGCCCAGCCGACCCCGCAGTAGTCGATGCCGACGAAGGGCGCGGTGTCGGTGAAGCGGCCGTCCGGGCGCGCGGCGTCGGCCCAGTCGCGCGCGGTCTTGGCGTAGAAGCCGCTCATGTCGAAGTTCATGATCAGCGCCTCGCTGGTGGCGGCGATGTCGCCGCCGTAGGCGAAGCGCTCGCGGTGCGGACAGTCCGACTGCACGCTGACGAGGTTGGCCAGGAAGGTGTCCTGGCACATCCCCTGGATCCGGTTCAGCAACTCGCTCGAGCAGGAGAAGGAGCCGACCGGCTCGACGTCGCTGTGGAGCGGGATGCCTCGGATGTCCGCCGCCGCCGGCGCTCGGGGCAGCCCGCTCAGCTCCAGGTAGCGGAAGCCGTGGAAGCTGAAGGCGGGCCGGCAGCGCTCCGGCCCGCCGCCGGCCGCGGTGTAGACGTCCTGCTGCCAGGCCACCGGCGGCGCGCCCGGCCCGCCGACCGACACTGCGCGCCCGTCCGGGTCGCTCCGCGTTCCCTTGATCTGGCCGCAGACGCTGGTCAGCGGGTTGAGGCCGCCGTCGGCGTCGAGCAATTCGCCGTAGCGCAGGTGGATCTGTGTGCCGGTGGGCAGCTCCAGCTCCAGCTCGGGCACGCCGGTGAAGTTGCGGCCGAAGTCGACCAGGTGGACCCCGGGCGCCACCGTGCTCACCGCCAACGCCGGCAAGGGTGCGCCGGGCCGCACCGGCGGCGTCGCCCGCGGCTGCAGTGGCTCGAGCGGATGCTCCGTCACCCGCGCCGGGGCCCAGCCGGCGTCGTCGAAGCCAGGCTGGTCCCATCCGCGGAGGTTCCGGCGGGCGTCGTGGACCTCGCCGAGGTAGATGTTGTTGCGCAGCAGCGGCCCGCCCGCGGTCTTCCAGCCTGGGCCCGAGAGCACGGTGCTCCGGCGGCCGTCAGCGTGCTCCATGACCAGGCAGGCGACCAGCCGCGGCCGGCCGGTCGGCAGGCTGTCGCGGATGTTCCGGTGCCCCCACATCCGCAGCGGCAGCGGCTGGTACCAGCCGTTGCCGAGCGCGACTCCGAGGCAGTTGTCGCCAGGCCGGAGCAGCGCCGTGACCTCGTGGCTGCTGTAGAGGATGCGCCGCTCGAAGTTCGTCCACGGTGGGTCCAGCGCGTGGTCGCCGACCGGCTGTCCGTTCAGCCGCGGCTGGCCCCAGCCGAGCCCGGCCAGGTGCAGGGTGGCGCGCACGACCGGACGGTCGAGGCGGAACTCGCGCCGGAAAAGCGGCGCCGGGTCGTCGGTGTATAGGTCCTCGTCGCGCTCCGGGACCGGCCGGCCGTCGTCGATCCAGCGCGCGCCTCGCCAGTCGGCTGGGGTGGACGGCGCCCGGTTCCAGGCGGCCGGCTCGCTCCAGGCCGAGGGCCGGCCGGCGGCGTCCCAGCTGCGCACCATCCAGTAGGCGCGGTCGCCGGGCGCCAAGGCGGCGCCGCCATAGGGGCGCGCCGGCGCGCGGCCGGCCGCCACCCGGCCGGAGTCCCACAGGTCGGCCCGGCCCGGTTGCAGCCGCCCGACTTCGCTCGCGACCAACACTTGCCAGGCGGTCTCCTGCTGCCCGCGCCCGGCTGCCGTCAACCTCCAGCTCAGCGCCGGGGAGGGGCCGACGAAGGGCTCACCCAGCTGGCCGTCGCAGCGCAGCTCGACCGGCGCCGCCGGGTTCGGACCCTGCCTACCCGCCGGGGCGCCGCCCTCGAGCAGCCGCAGCATCGCCTCGCCCATGCCGCGCCCGATCAGCCAGTAGGTCTCGGCGTTCTGGTTCCAGTGGTAGGCCTGGCCGGAGGGGGACTCCTCCTTCGGGCGGTAGAAGTCCCGCGTGCCGACGAAGGCGACGTTGCCCTCGAATTGCTGGTACTCGGCCACCGCCGCCTGCGCCCGCATCAACGACAGCGCCCGCGGGTGCTCTTCCTCGTGGCCGCTCATGCCGGTCTCAGCGATCACGAAGGGCAACGCCGGCGCATCCAGATCCCGGCGCAGGTCCCGGATCAGGTGGGCCAGGTTCTCTTCGTAGGCGTCGTTGCGCGCTTGATCGATGCGATCGTTCCAGCCCTGGTGCCAGCCGATGCCGGCCAGCTCCGCGCGGCGGCCGGCGAGCTGCGGGAAGTGGGCGTCGAGGTGGCCGGAGACGCTCCGCGCGTGCTGGAGCAGCTCCCGGTAGGACGGCCCGGTCTCGCCGCCGGCGCTCGGGGGCCGGAAGTCGACCGCCAGGCTCTTCCCGCCCCAGGCGATCTTGATCAGCACCACGGGCTCCATGATGTGATCGCCCACCACGTGGCCGAAGCCCAGCTCCGGCCCGATGCGGTCCGGGCGCGCGCCGTAACTCGCGCTCAGGCCGCCCTTGCGGCCGAGGTACCAGATCAGGACGTCCTCTCGGACCGACCAGTCGCCGTCGTCATCGAGCAGGTGGCCGAAGCGGGCGGCTGAGGCCGGATCGCGTGCCAAGTGCTCCAGGCTGCCGCGTCCACCGTTCCGCTCGGGATCGGCCGGGACCACGCCGTGCCCCTGCATGTTGGACTGGCCAGCGAGGATGAACACCTTCACCGGCGGGCGATCGGCTGCGGGTCGCTCGCCCGAGGCCTGCGCGGAGAGCTCGGGGGTAAGCCAGGCTCCGAGAGCGAGGGCGAGGGCGGCTCCTTGGGTGAGGGCGTTCGCTTTCATGCTTGCTCCTGATCTCGCTAGGTTACGGTCTGGCCGCAGCGGAGGGGTGGTCCTGCTTGGGTCTGCTCCAGCGCCGCGCGTGGAATCGCGGGTGCCCCGCCTTCCGGCGTCCTCCTGGATGCGTTTCCAGGATTCGGGGCGGTTTTCGGGAAGCAGGGAGCGCCCAGGCGGCTCCGTACCGCTCAATGGACCGGATTTCCAATCCTCCCGACCTCGCGGCTTTCGAAGCCGCCTTCGATTCTCCCTCCTCGGCGCCCGAACCGGGTCAGGACCCGGATCGGCTCGAAGACGCGGTCCGCCGCCGGCTGCGGGGACTCTCCTTCGAACTCCTGGTCGCAGCCGCCTTGCTGACGGTCTGCGCCGCGGCCGGTCTGGCCGGCCTTCCGGTTGGCTGGGGCATGGCGGCCTTCTTCCTGCTGGTGGCGGTGCCGCGTCGTCGCCGCGAGCGGGCGCGCTGGCGCGCCGAACTAGAAGCGGTGGAGTCGGCCGAGGAGCTCCGGGACCTGTGCACCGAGCAGGCCCGACGACGGGCGGCGGGCGCCGCCCTCTCGGCGGTGCTGCTCGCGGTCCTGGCCGGGGTCTACTTCCTGACCGCGGGCGTGGCCTGGCTCCTGGAGAGGCCGCCGTGGCCTGGCCTGGCCGCCGGCGGCTTGGTGATGCTCTGGGCGCTCTCCAGCTTGCTCGTGCGCCTGCCGCTGGCCGCGCGCGAGCTGGCCATGCTCGAGGGGGAGCGGCGCGATGGATGAACGCGAACTCCTGGACGGGCTCCGCGACCCGGATCGTTCGGCTCGCCGCCGGGCAGAGCGCGCCTTCTTCGACCACTTCCACCCGCCGGTGGCACTCTTGATGCGCCGCCTGCTCGGCCGCGACGCCGACGACGGCGTGCAGGAGGCCTTCGTCGACCTCTACCGCGGCCTGGCGCGCTTCGAGCAGGGCGCTGCAGCGCCTCGACCTCGAGCCGCGCACGGTGATGGCGCTGACCGCGGTGGAGGGGCTCGGGCCGCCCGAGATCGCCGAGATCCTGGGGGTGCCCGTCGGCACCGTCCATTCGCGGCTGCACCGGGCGCGCAGTCGTTTGGCGGAGTTGCTCGGGATCGCCGAGGGCTGAGCCCCCTCGGAGTTCGGCGGATGAGCGGGCCCTATCCCCGCTCGAGCCAGACGTAGGCCGGTTCCAGCTCGGCGAAGCTGTCGTTCGGGGGCCAGTCGGCTGGGAGATAGCCCGGGGCCTCAACCCGGAGCTCCGCCTCGGGCCAGGTGAAGAGGTCGAGCAGCAGCTCCCCGGCGGCGTCGGTGCGGCCCACCAGGCGCCCGCCGTCATAGACGCTCGCGCCGGCGACCGGTCCCTGCGCGTCGGCGGCGTCGAAGCCCTCGACGGCGATGCGGCGCAGCAGGCCGCGGGTCATGCGCACCGAGCGGAGTCCATCCGCTGGCTCCTGCGTGAGCAACTCGGAGAGCAGCATGGTCTGGCGCCGAAAACCCGCGAGGTCGATCACGAGGGTCGTCCCCGGATGGAGCGGACAGGATGGGGAGGCCAGGCCGTCGTCCGCGCGGTGGAAGGCGTAGTTGCCGCGGTTCGGAGCGCGGTAGGTCATGACTAAGGCGCCCTCCAGGCGCTCGCCGCTGAGGGCGTCGAGGATCTCGAACTGCACCTTCTGGGTCTCCACCGCCCGCGCGCGGGTGAAGAGCAGGTCGTCGGTACCGTAGGGCACCTCGAGCGAGACCGGCTCGTACTCGTGGCTGAAGACGTCGCGGTCGCTGCGCACGGTGACGCGGAGGCACGGCTCCGCGCGGATGACGAAGCGGCCGTCGGCGTCGGTCATCGCCGAGCCGCTCAGCTCGCCGATGTCGCGGGGGCTGAACCGAGCGTGCAGCATCACCCCAGCCAGCGGGGCTCCCTGCTCGTCGACCACCTTGCCGGCGGCGGCCAGGCCCTTGGCTCTGGCGGGCAGGGAGAGTCCGACCTCGGTGACCCGGCCCGGCTCGACAACCGCCTCGCTCGTTTCGGTTCCCGGGCCGGAGGGGATGTAGACCCGGTACGAGCCCGCAGGAAGGTCGTCGAAGCGGACCTCGCCCGCCTGGTCGGTCGGCTTGAACTCGCCGGCGATGTCGCTCAGCATGAAGCCGGCCAAGGCGGCGACGACGTTCTCCCCGGGAGCGGGGAGGCCGTCGCCGTCCCGGACCCGGACGAGCAGGCCGCCGGCGGCGTCGAGCACGAGGACCACGGTCTCCGAGAGCTGTTCTCGCAGACGAGGCGGGTCGATGGTGTGGAAGCTGCTCACCAGGCTCCGGCCTCTGTCCTGCCCGTCGGCCGCTAGGCTCGCGAGCAGGCCGGCGGCGCGGATCAGGTCCAAGTCGAAGAGCGAGAAGCGGGCCTCGCCCTGCTCCCCGGTCACGGCGGCGTCCATGCTGTGCTGATACTCGTCCGGGCGGACCTCGCGGCGGAGCTCGGCCTCGACCCGGGCCCCAGCCGCCGGTCGCCCGTCAAGGTGAACGACGCGGACGGTGAGCACGCCCTCTGGCCGCTGCAGCCGGAGGGTGAGCTCGACCGCGCCGCCGGGCTCTTCCTGCAGCGACCGGGTGGGGCGGGCGAAGCGCAGGCGCAGCGGGTATTCGCCGGCGCTCCCGGTCGGGCGGTGGGCGAGCTGGGCCACCCCGGCCGCCACCACGGCTTCGGTGCGGAAGCGGCCCTCCGGATCGGCCTGGACGATGACCCGTCCGGCGGGGTGGCGGATCACGAAGCTGGCGCCGGCCGCGGGGGAGTCGTCGTCGTCGAAGCGGACCTGCCCGGCGACGGCGAAGCCCGTCGCGCCCTGAGGGTCGTCGCCGGCGTTCGCCGGGGCCGGGCCTGCCGTCCCCGCGGCGTCGAGCCGTTCGCGGCTGGCTTCGGCGCTCGGGTCGCCGACCGCGGCCTCCGCGGCCGGGCCGGCGGCAGGAGAGCGGCCGGCTCGGTGGTCCTGGCCGGTCGCCTCCATCGGTGCGGTGGAGGCCGGCTTTCCGCCGTCGCCGCCCAAGAGGACATGGAGGAGAGCGGCGATGCTCGCGAGGCCGACGAGGGCGAGCGTGAGGTGGCGGGGGCGCATTCCAGGGCGATCCTAGACACCTCCTGCGACGTCGTTACGCAACCGGTCCTCGATCTGCGGCCCGGTGAGGGGCGGCCCTATAATCTCCGCCTTTCCAGCGGTCTCCGGCTGTGCTGGGCTGTCGCATTCGGCGGGCGCCCCTCGCGGACCGCACCCGAATTGAGCCCGAACCATGACCTCTGCCAAGATCACCTGGACCCTCATCGACGAGGCTCCGGCCCTCGCGACCCACTCCCTGCTCCCGATCCTCCAGGCCTACTCCCAAGGCACGGGCGTCGAGGTCGAGACCGCCGACATCTCCCTCTCCGGCCGCATCCTGGCCAACTTCCCAGAGGGGCTGCGCGAGGACCAGCGGATTCCGGACGAGCTTGCGCGGCTGGGTGAGTTGGCCAAGACGCCGGCGGCGAACATCGTCAAGCTGCCGAACATCAGCGCCTCGATCCCGCAGCTGCAGGCGGCGATCGCCGAGCTGCGCGAGCAGGGCTATGACGTGCCGGAGTATCCGGAGGAGCCCAAGGACGACGCCGAGCGGGCCTTGCAGGCGCGCTTCGCCGCGGTGCTCGGCTCGGCCGTGAACCCGGTGCTGCGCGAGGGCAACTCCGACCGGCGGCCGGCGACGGCGGTCAAGCGCTTCGCCCAGAAGCACCCGCACCGGATGATGAAGGACTGGCCGGAGTCGGGCTCGAAGACCCGCGTCGCCTCCATGAGCGGCGGCGACTTCTACGGCTCAGAGCGCTCGACCACGCTTGCCGAGGCCACCGAGGCCCGGATCGAGTTCGTCGCCGCCGACGGCGCCGTGACCCTCTTGAAGGACGCGGTGCCGCTGCTCGCCGGCGAGGTGCTGGACTGCTCGGTGATGAGCGTCGCCGCGCTGCGCGCCTTCTACGCCGAGCAGATCGCCGCCGCCAAGGCTGACGGCGCGCTGCTGTCGCTGCACCTGAAGTGCACCATGATGAAGGTGTCCGACCCGATCCTGTTCGGGCACTGCGTCTCGGTCTACTTCGCCGACGCCCTCGACGAGCACGCCGAGGCCTTGGCCGAGGTGGGGGCGAACGTCAACCACGGCTTCGCCGACGTGGTGGCCAAGCTGGACCGCCTGCCGGCCGAGAAGAAGGCCGAGGTCGAGGCCGACGTCGCCGCCTGCTACCAGAACGGCCCGGCGCTGGCGATGGTCGACTCGCGCAGGGGCATCACCAACCTGCACGTGCCCAACGACGTCATCATCGACGCCTCGATGCCCAACGTGGTGCGCGACGGCGGCCGCATGTGGAACGCCGACGACGCGCTGCAGGACACGGTCGCGATGGTGCCGGACCGCTGCTACGCCACCATGTACCAGGCGGTGATCGAGGACTGCCAGCGGCACGGCCAGTTCGATCCGGCCACCATGGGCAACGTCGCCAACGTCGGCCTGATGGCCAAGAAGGCGGAGGAGTACGGCTCCCACGACAAGACCTTCACCGCGCCGGCCGCCGGCGCCATCCGCGTCGTCGACGCCGCCGGCGCCACCCTGCTGGAACAGGCGGTCGAGCCCGGCGACGTCTTCCGCGCCTGCCAGACCAAGGACGAGGCGATCCGCGACTGGGTCAAGCTCGGCGTCAACCGCGCCCGCGCCGCCGGCTCCCCGGCGGTCTTCTGGCTCGACGCCGCCCGCGGCCACGACGCCGAGATCATCCAGAAGGTCGAGGCCTACCTGCCGGAGCACGACACCGCCGGCTTGGAGATCATGGTGCTCAAGCCGGTCGAGGCGATGGCCTTCGCCCTCGAGCGCATCCGCCGCGGCGAGGACACGATCGCCGTCACCGGCAACGTGCTGCGGGACTACCTCACCGACCTGTTCCCGATCCTCGAGCTCGGCACCAGCGCCCGCATGCTGTCGATCGTGCCGTTGCTGCAAGGCGGCGGGCTGTTCGAGACCGGCGCTGGCGGTTCGGCGCCGAAGCACGTCCAGCAATTCCTCAAGGAGGGCCACCTGCGCTGGGACTCACTGGGCGAGTACTGCGCCCTGGTGCCGTCGCTCGAGACCATCGCCGAGCAGACTGGCAACGCCCGCGCCGGCGTGCTAGCGGCGACCCTGGACCGGGCGGTCGGGCAGTACCTCGAGAACGCCCGCTACCCCTCGCGCAAGGTCAACGAGCTCGACAACCGCGGCTCGACCTTCTACCTGGCGATGTACTGGGCCGCCGAGCTGGCGGCGCAGGCCGACGACGGCGAGCTGGCCGCCCGCTTCGCCCCGGTGGCGGCCGCGCTGCAGGAGAGCGAGCAGACCATCCTGGACGAGCTGCTGGCCGCGCAAGGGGAGCCGGTCGACCTCGGCGGTTACTTCCGCCCGGATCCGGCCCGCTGCGCCGCGGCGATGCGGCCGAGCGCGACCCTGAACGGGATCATCGACGGCGCGGTGGTGGCCTCGGCTGGGTAGCCGGACCGCGCTCGAGCGGGGATCATTGGGCCGCCATGATCCCCCGCTCCTGTCGCACCGCCTTCCTCCTCCTCCTGCTCGCCGCTCCCGCGGTGGGGCAGGAACCCGCCCCGGCCGCGCCCGAGATCGGCTCCCTGCGCCACGCGCGGGTGGCCATCGACGCGGACGGCGGGGCGCGGCCCCTGACCTTCCTCGCCGGCCGCATGGACGAGGCGGACCTGGCCGCGCTGCGCGAGGCGGCGCCGAACCTGCGCATCGTCGTACCGGCGGACGCGGCCGAAGCGCTGGCGCTGGCGCCGGAGGCACACGGCGCCGACGGCCGCTGGGCCACGCCGGAGTTCCTGCGCGCGGCGGGCCAGCTCGCCTGGGTGCAAGCCGGCAGCGCCGGCGTCGACCGTTACCTGGGGCGGAAGGAGCTGGTCGAGAACGAGCGCATCGTGCTCACCAACATGCAGGGGGTGCACGGCCGCGCCATCGCCGACCACGTCTTCGCCATGCTGCTGGCCCTGACCCGCGACCTGCGACCGCACCTCGACCCTGCGCGGCGGGGCGAGTGGAACCGCCAGGGCAGCGGCGCCGAGCCGATCGCGCTGCACGGCCGCACCCTGCTGGTGGTCGGCCTCGGCGGCATCGGCCGCGAGGTGGCCCAGCGGGCCAAGGGCTTCGGCATGCGGGTCACGGCGACGCGTCGCAGTCAGGTGGCCAGGCCGCCCTTCGTCGACTACCAGGGCACCCCCGACGAGCTGACGGTCCTGCTCGCCGACGCCGACGTGGTGGTCCTGTGCGTGCCGCTCACCCCGGAGACCACCCGCATGATCGACGCCCAGGCCCTGGCGACGATGAAGCGCGGCGCTTACCTGGTGAACATCGCCCGGGGCAAGGTGGTCGACAGCGACGCCCTGGTCACGGCGCTCCAGAGCGGCCACCTCGCCGGCGCCGCTCTCGACGTCACCGACCCGGAGCCGCTGCCTCCCGCGCACCCGCTCTGGGAGCTGTCCAACGTCGTCATCACCCCGCACGTCGCCGGCCGCGCCGCGCTGACCCGCGCCCAGTGGAGCCGCCTCTACTTCGAGAACCTGCGCCGCTTCGCCGCCGGCGAGCAGCTGCTGAACGTGGTCGACAAGCGAGCCGGCTACTGAGCCGGTTGAGCCCCCGGGGCAATTCCAAGCGCCTCGCGGCCGAAATCCGACATTTTGTCGTATTGATGCGACAAACTGTCGTATGCTCGGGGAGCCGGCCGCCGAACGCCTCCGCCACTCCTCACGCCCCATGACCCTGCCTGCCCTCGCCAACGCCGAGCTCGCGCTCATGGAGCTGCTCTGGGATTCCGAGCGATTGACGGCCCGGGAGCTCCGCGAGCGGCTCTATCCCGGTTCCACGAAGACCCAGCACGGCACCGTGCAGCGGCTGCTTCAACGACTGGAGGACAAGGGCTTCGTCAGCCGCGACCGCGGCCTCCCGGTCCACCTCTTCGCCGCCGAGATCAGCCGCGAGGAATACGGCGGCAGTCGCCTGGAGGAGCTGGCCGAGAAGCTCACCGGCGGCTCGCTGGCGCCGCTCATCACCCACCTGGTGGAGGAGAAGAAGATCTCGAGCGCCGAGATCCGGCGCCTGCGTCGGGTGCTCGACCAGCTCGGCGGCAAGGAGAGGGAGCGGACATGAGCGACCTCTTGCTCGAAGTCGGCGTCAACAATCTGCTGCTGTCGGCCGCAGTCGCCTTGGTGGCCTACGCGGTGCATCGCGACGGACGCCGGCCCTGGGTCGCCCACCTGCTCTGGCTGATCGTATTGGTGAAGTTGGTCACGCCGCCCGTCCTGAACGTGCCCATGGTGGCCGTTCCCGGCCTCGGCCCACCGGCTCCCGCGGCGGAGTTCGCCGAAGAGCCGCCGGAAGCAGGCACCAGCGGAGACGCCGCCGCTCTCCTCCCTGGTGATCCGAACTCCGGCGCCGCGACGGGGGCCTCCACGCCCTCGCTGGTCAAGACCAGCCTGGTCCTCGTCTGGCTGGGTGGCAGCCTGTTGGTGCTGGCCTGGTCCCTGGTCCGCGTCCGCAACTTCCATCAATTGATCCGGCTGGCCGCGGCGCCGGCGCCGGCCCCGGTGCAGCGCGCCGCCGCCGAGCTGGCCGGCCGCCTGGGGCTGAAGCGGGTGCCGACGGTCGAGCTCCTGAACGCCAACTTGTCGCCGATGGTGTGGGGGATCGGCCGCGAAGTCCGCGTGCTCCTGCCGGCTTCCCTGGTCAGGGAGCTTCCGGCCCGAGAGCTGCGGCTGGTGCTGGCCCACGAACTCGCCCACGTCCGCCGCCGCGACCACCTGGTGCGCTGGCTGGAGTGGCTGGCCTGCGTCGCCTTCTGGTGGAATCCCGTCGCCTGGTGGGCGCGCCGCAACCTGCGCGCCAACGAGGAGATCTGCTGCGACGCCTTGGTGCTGGAGCGGCTGAATCCCGAACCCCGAGCCTACGCCGACTCGCTGCTCAACGCGGTCGAGTCCCTCGCCCTGCCGGTGCTCCGCCCGCCGGCGATGGCCTCCGAAATCAACAGCGGCGGATTCCTGGAGAGAAGACTGCGCATGATCGTCTCGAAGAACCCCATCCCCCGGACCCCGCGCTGGATGAGTGCGCTCTTGCTGTGCGTCGCGGGCGTGCTGCCGCTCGGCGTCGCCTACGCCCAGGAGCCGGACATGGAGGCGGTCGGCGACCGCCTGGTGCAGGCCGTGCAGGCCGGTGAGCTGAGCGAAGGACAAGCGCATGCGATGATCGGCGCGCTGGCGCATGCGCGCTTGGCCGAGAAGATGGAGGCCGCCGGAGACCGGCGCGAACAACGCCAGCGGCGCGCCGAGCAGGCCGAGCCTCGCCGCCTCAGCCGCGAGCAGATGGCCCGCGCCGAGGCCGAACTGAAGGCCGCGGTCGAGTCCGGCGAGGTGTCCCGCGAGGACGCGCGCCGGCGGTTGGGGCGGCTGCAGCAGTGGAGGGAGGGGGCCGAGGCCCGCGGCACTCGCCCGGAGACTGGCCAGGAGGCGACCACCGATCCTCTCCGGCAGCGGCGCCAACGCTACCGCGCGCTCGAGCTCGAGCTGGAGGAGGCGGTCGAGGCCGGACGAATCGCCCCCGAAGACGCCCGCAAGAAGCTGCAAGATGTGCGGGCCGCCCTGCGTGGTGGAGGCGAGGGAGCGCGGGCCGAGGCGCGAGCGCCGGAGGCCCCTGACGCGGATCCGCGGGTGGCGAAGTACCGGGCGTATCAGGCCAGGATCCGCCAGGCCGTCGAGGCCGGCAGGATGTCTCGGGAGGAGGCCAGGGAGAAGCTCGAGGCGTTGCGGGCGGAGCTCTGGAAGGAGGGCCCAGAGGTCGAGGAACAGCGCCCCGAGCGACGGCGCGGCGAGGAGGCAGACCCGCGCGTGGAGCGCTACCGCGCCTACGAAGCCCGGGTAAAGGCCGTCCTCGAGGCCGGCCGGATCACGGAGGAGGAAGCCCTCCGCCAGCTCGAAGAAGCCCGGATGGCGATGTGGGGCGAGCGGGATGAGCGGGGGGACGCCGAGCGGAAGGCCCGGGATGGCGCGCGACGGGATCAGCGCGCGGTCAAGTACCGCGCCTACGAGGTGAAGATTCACCAAGCCGTCGAGGCGGGCGAGCTGTCCCGCGAGGAGGCGGCCAAGAAGCTCCAGACCGTCAAGGAGAAGCTCTGGCCGGACGACCGCCGCCCGGATTAGATCCTCAGCCGGCGCTGCCGGTCGCGCGGGAGGCTGGCCCCGGCCTTCTTCCCCTACACTGAAGAGACCGTAGTGACCGCTCACTCCTCCGTGCCTGTGATGAAGAACAGCACCTTCCTCCCGTTCCTCGCCCTGATCCTCAGCGCTGCGGCACTGGTCGCGGTCCTCCTCGGGTCGCCGCCACCGAGGGACACCGACGCGCGCGCCGGCAATGGCGGGGGTCCCGACTCGGCCTTGCTCGCCCAGGTGGAAGAACTGGCGGCCCGGAATCGCGCCATGAGCCAGCGCTTGGATCAGCTGACGCTGAACCAGCCGAGGTCGGAGAGCCGCGTCACGATCCCAGAGGGCCTGATCACCCAGGAGAGCTTCGATGCCTTCCGCGACGAGGTGCGGCGGGCGCTGGCCAGCCGCGACCTCGCCCTCGAGGGCGCCGCCGGCGATCCCGAGTCCGCCGGCCTCACGGCCCAGGTCGCGGAGACCCTCGAGAAGATCCGGCGAGACGAGAAGATCGAGAAGAACCAGGGCTGGCTGCAGGGGCGGAGCGACCGGCTCGCCAAGCGCATGCCCGACCTCGCCCAGCGACTCGGCCTGGACGTCAACCAGCAGGACCTGATGCAGTCCGCGCTGGTGCGGGCCTACGAGGTTCAGGCGGAGATCGCCTTAGCGGTGGAGCTCGGCGCTGAGAAGCGCGGCGAGGTCGGCGAAGCCTGGCAAGGGAACATCGATCAGCTGATGACCTCTCTCGGCGGTTTCCTCAGCCCGCAGCAGCTCGAGCTCTACCAGGGGCTGAGCGGCGACCTGTTCCCCGGCGGCAGCGGCGGCAAGGGCAAGTGACCTTGGCCAGCCCCGCTCTCTTCTCCGGCGCCGCGGTCCTCCTCTCCGGCGTCGCCTTGGTGGGCGCGATCCTCGGCTTGGGCGGAGAGGGCGGCGATCCCGTCCCGGCGCAGGCCAGCGCCGGTCTGCACGCAGAGCTCGACCAGCTCGAGCAGCAGGGCTGGATCCTGAGCGAGCGGCTCTCGGCCCTCGAGGGGCGGAGCGCGCCCCCTGGACCGCCTGCTGCCCTGAGCGGCTACGCCACTGAGGAAGAGCTGGCGGCGCTGCGCGAGGAGCTGCGCATGGCGCTGGGCCTGCCTGCGCCGCTGGCGGGCCGAGAACGGCTCGATCCCGGCTCCGCGGTCTTCGAGGAGCAAGTGGCCGAGGCACTCTCGGCCTTGCGCAAGCAGGAGAGGGCGCGCGGCTACCGCGCCAAGCAGGAGGGCAGGCTGCAGTGGATCGCCGAGACCATGCCCAAGATCGAGCAGTGGCTCGCGCTGACCCCGGCACAGTCCGGGGAGATGAGGGCCGCCTTGGAGATGCAGCTTCAACGCGACGCCCAGGTGCTCGCCGCCTGGGAGGCCGGCGATGGCGGCGAGTCGCTCGGGCAGGTCAAGCAGCAGAACCTCCAGACCCACTACCAGGAGTTGTCGGTCATCTTGACCCCGGAGCAGCTCCAGACCTACTGGTCGCGCGTCAACGGCGGCGGCAAGTAGGCGGCCTCCGGTATCCTCGCCGGCCACCATGGCCGAACTCCACCGCCCCGTCGCCCTGGGTTGCGCCGCGATCTTGCTCTCGGCTTTCCCCTTGCCGGCCTGCGCCGCGGCGCAGACGCCTGAGCCGTCGCCCCAGACTGCCGCCGAGGCCAGCGACTGGCAGCGCACCTCCACCCTGGCGGAGATGCAGGACTTCTTGGCGGAGCTCACCGACCTGCCTCGCGCCGACCGGATCGCCGTGTCGACCTTCGGCCGCAGTGAGGAGGGGCGGGAGCTGCTGCTC
This sequence comes from uncultured Planctomycetales bacterium, assembly GCA_964482495.1. Lineage (GTDB taxonomy): Bacteria > Planctomycetota > UBA1135 > UBA1135 > UBA1135 > J029. Next base: position 407 of record CAYZXS010000049.1, on the reverse strand, counting down.
GTGACCGCCGCCGCGCCGATGCCGGCGGACGACGCCGCCTTGATGGCCTCCGGCAAGCTCCGGATCCTCGTCAACGCCAACATCCACGGCGGCGAGATCGAGGGCAAGGAGGCGGTGCAGATCCTGCTGCGGGAGATCGCGCTGGGCGAGCACGAGGAGCTGCTCCGGGAGGCGGTGCTGCTGTTCGTGCCGATCTACAACGTCGACGGCAACGAGGCCATCGACGCCGGCAACCGCCGCAGCCAGAACGGCCCCGACGGCGGGGTGGGGGAGCGCGCCAACGCCAACGGCCTCGACCTCAACCGCGACTTCGTCAAGGCCGACTCGGCCGAGTGCCGGGCGCTGCTCGGCCTCTTCCGCCGCTTCGACCCGCACCTGTTCCTCGACCTGCACACGACCAACGGCTC
>CAYZXS010000048.1:23401-28025 GCA_964482495.1 uncultured Planctomycetales bacterium | reverse complement strand
GTGGAGTGGGAGCGGCGCGGCCGCAACGTCATCGTCTGCGTCGGCATGTCGGCCCTCGGCCGTTACGGCCTCGGGGCCGAGCGCGAGGCCTTCGCGTCCTCCGCCGCCGGGACCCGGGCGGTGATCCGGCGGCTCGCCCTCGCCGACCCCACGCCGCTGGCGGATCTGCTGCTCCGAGAACTGCACGAGCTCGACGAGGAGAACGTCGCCAAGGGATGGATGTTCTTCGAGTGGCTGCAGCAGCTGCCGAGCAGCCAAGGCGAAGCCTGGCTCCTCGAGCTCGAGGACGCGGGCTACCAGGGGGGCGGCGGCTTCCTGCGCCGGATGCGGGCGGTCAGCCGGGAGTGCTTCGACCTCACGGGCAGCGAGGACCCGCTCCGGGCCGTGGAGGAGCGCTGGCGCCGGTGGCTCGAGCCGGATGCTGAGGCCGGCGCAGAGGGCGGAGGCCGCGCCGGGGACGAGGGGCGCTAGGGCCCGCGGCGAGCGCGCGCTCAGTCCGCCCGGCGCGCCTGGTCGACTTCCTCGCGGACCAGGGCCATGTCCGCCACGTACTGGCGCACGGCGCGGGCCGCGTCGTCATCCAGGCCAGCGAACTGGACCCTGACCTTGAAGGAGTCGCCGTCGGCCTCGGCGCCGAGGATGGTGGCGTCGGTGACGTAGTAGGTCGAGCGGCTGTAGAGCGGCAGCCGGAACTTCAGCTCCAACTCGCTGCCGGCCTGGAAGAGCTTCCCGGCCTCGGCGGCGTCCAGGGCGCGGCCGCCGCGGTCCCAGCGGAAGCTGAGCCCCTCGACTTCGATGACCGAGATCTCGCCGGCGCCGACGCCGCGGCGCCCCAGCAGGTCGGCCTGCTCCTGGCCGTAGAAGCGGAACAGCAGCGCCGCCTCGCCCTCGGCTTCCACGGCCTCCGCCTGCTCGGCGGGGACCAGCTCGAGCAGGGCCTCGATGGCGTCCTCCTCGTGCTCGTGGAAGGGGACCACCGACTCCAGGCCGAGCTTCTCGAAGACCTCGCGGACGAAGGCCGAGGAGCGCGCGGCGGCCAGGCCGCCGCCGGCCGCCTTCAACTCCTTCCTGGCACGGAGCACCGCGCCGATGGCGGTGGAGTTGATGAACTTCACCTTGCGCAGGTTCAGCACCACGAGGCTCACGTCCTTCTCCCGGGCCTCGGCCACGGCGGCGAGGAAGTCACCCACCGCGTAGGACTCGAAATCGCCAGAGAGGCGGAGGACCGCGTACTGGTCAGCGTGCTGGATGTCGATGTTCATGGTGCTGCAGTCGCTGCTTCCCCGGCGGCGCGGGGCTAAGCTTCGCGACAGTCTAGCCGAACCTACCGGCTCCCTCGTGTTCCGTTCCTCCTCCTCCAAGAAGGACCAGGCGGCGGCCGCCGCCCGCGCCGCTGAGCGCCAGCACATCCTGCTGGAGGCGCTGGCGGACCTGGCCTCCACCTTGGAGATGGACGAGGTCCTGGACCGGCTCCTCGCCCGCAGCCTCGACCTCAGCGGGGCGGAGCGGGCGTTGGTCCTGCTCGGCGACCCCGAGCGCGGCCTGCGGGCGCTCCGGGCTCGGGCCGCCGACGGCGAGCCGCTGGCCACCGAGGAGATCGCCTTCTCCAGCACCGTGGTGCGGAGCGCCTTCGAGCGCGGTGAGCCGGTGCTGCATGAGATCGACAGCGACTCCCAGGCCCTGGAGACCGGGCAGAGCGTCTTCGAGCTGAAGCTGCGCTCGGTGCTTTGCGCGCCGCTGGCGGTGGGCGGGCAACGCCTGGGCGCGATCTACCTGGATTCCCGGGTCCAGCACAAGAGCTTCACCGGAGAGGACCGGGACCTGTTCCAGGCCCTGGCTCGGCAGGCGGCGCTCGCCGTCCGCAACGCCCAGCTCCTGGCGGCCGCGGCCGACCGCGCCCGGCTCGAGCGGGAATTGGAACTGGCGGCGGAGATCCAGCGCGACCTGTTGCCGGAGCAGGCGCCGGCCCTCGCCGGCCTGGACGTCGCCGGCCGCACCATCCCTTGCGAGGAGATCAGCGGCGACTTCTACGACTTCGTCGTGCTCGAGGACGGCCGGCTGGCGCTGTTCGTCGCCGACGTCACCGGCCACGGCGTCGGTCCCGCGCTCGTGGCCGCCGAGGCGCGCGGCGAGATCCGGGCTCTGCTGCCGCTGGTCGATGATCCAGGCGAGGTGCTCAGCCGGGTTCACGCCAACCTCCGCGCCACCTTGGAGCCGGAGCGGTTCCTGACCCTGCTGCTCGCGGTGCTGGACCCGGCCCGAGGCACCCTCGTGTGGGCCAACGCCGGCCACGCCGAGGCCCTGCTGACCCTCGGGGGGGCGCCCCGGTGGCTCGAGCGCAGCGGCCCGCCGCTCGGGGTGGACGTCGACCACCAGCACCAGAGCCAGGAGGTCGGCGGCCTGAGCCCCGGCGACCAGCTGCTGATCTACAGCGACGGCCTCCTGGAAGCCCGCGACGCCTCCGGCGCCTTCTTCGGCGAAGACCGACTGGCCGCCGCCTCGGCTGCTGCCGCCGGCGACGCCGACGCGCGCGTGGACGCCATCCTCGACCAGGTCCGGTGCTTCCACGCCGGCCCGCGCAATGATGACCGCACCGTCGTGGCGGTGCTGTGGAGATGACTGAATCCGACCCCGTCCTGTTCCGCGGCGGCCGCCTCTTCGATGGCCGTCGCTTCCTGTCCGCCACCGATCTCCGCGCCGGAGGCGGCCGCATCCTCGAGATCGGGGCTGGCCTCGAGCCGCTGGCCGGCGAGGCCTGCGTCGAGCTCGGGGGCCGCTGGCTGCTCCCGGGGCTGGTCGACTGCCACGTCCACTTCCGCGAGCCCGGCCTGGTCCGGAAGGAGGGCTACGCCACGGGTTCCGCGGGCGCGCTGCACGGCGGCGTGACCACGGTGCTGGAGATCCAGAACAACCCGCCGCTGATGGAGACCCGGGCGCTCCTGGACCGGAAGATCGATGACTTGCGGGGAGTCTCGCGGGTCGATTACGCGCCCTATGGCAGCCTGACCGAGGCGGCCCTGCCGCACCTGGCGGAGTTGGCTCCGCGGGTCGCGGCCGTGAAGTGCTTCCTCGGCTGCAGCACCGGAGCCGGTGGGGTCGAGACCGAAGAGGACATGCGGCGGCTCTTCGCCGGCGCCGCGGCGGCCGGGATCAAGGTCGTCGCCCACTGCGAGGACAACGCCTTGATGGCCAAGGCAGAGGCCGAGGCCAGCCCCGAGCAGGCGGTCCGGCACGACTTCATGCGTCCGCTGGAGGCCGAGATCCAGAGCGTGCGGGACGCGATCCGGGTGGCCGGCGAGGTCGGCGCCGTCCTGCACGTCTTCCACATCTCCACCGCCGAGGGCGGGCGGCTGGTCGCCGAGGCCGCCGCTGCTGGCCAGGCCGTGACCGGGACCACAGCGCCCCACTACCTGCTGGCCGACGCCGAGGGCGCGGCCGCTGCGGTCCAGAACCGCTTCAAGGTCAACCCCTCGATCAAGGCTGCGGAGAACGGCGCCGGCCTGCGGCAGCTGCTGGCCCAAGGCCTGCTGCAAGGAGTCGGAACCGACCACGCCCCTCACCCGTTGGAGGAGAAGGCCCGGCCCTATGCGAAGGCGCCCTCGGGCTTCCCGTCCATCGATCTGCTGCTGCCCTTGCTCGTCGCCGTCCACGACCGTCACGGCCTGCCCTTGGAGCGGGCGCTGGAGTCCGTGACCCGGGCTCCCGCCGACGAATTCGGCCTGCTGCGGAAGGGCCGGCTCGAGCTCGGCGCCGACGCCGACCTGGTGGTCGCCGACCCGGAGCACCGCCGGCCGGTCGACGAATCCCTCCTGCCCTCGAAGTCGAAGTGGAGCCCGTACCAAGGATGGGAGCTGCGGGCCTTCCCCGAGCGGGTCTACCTCCGCGGCCTCGAGGCCTTCCGCGACGGCGCAGTCGTCGGCCCGGCCCGCGGCGAACCCTTGTTCTGAGTGAACGGACCGCTCTTCCCGCCGGAGTACTTCCAGGCCCTCGCCGGCCTGGCGCGGCGGCGGTCGAGGCCGGGCAGCGGATCGGCCGCGGTGCCCCGGGCCGGCCGGGGCCTGCCCGGCTTCGAGCGCCGCGCTTACGCCCAGGGGGACGACCTGCGCCAGATCGACTGGCGCGCGACCGCCCGCGCTGGCGCCGCGCAGGTGCGTCTCCGGGAGGAAGAGCGGGGCGGCAGCCTGCGCCTGGTCCTCGACCGCAGCGCCAGCCTCACTCCGGGGCACCACCGGCGCGAGCGGGACCTGCGGCGACTGGCGCTAGCCTTCGGGTGGCTGCACCTCGAGGCGGGCGGCGCCTTGCGCTTGGCGGTCCCCGGCGAGGGCGAGCAGCTCTTCGCCGGATTCGAGCGCCGCGGGGCGCTGCAGCGCCGGCTCGAGGAGCTCGGGCCGCCGGCGGGGGAGGCGGGAGGAGCGGAGCTGCTCCGCCCCGGTCGCGCCGTCTGGCTGACGGATCCTTGGAGCGAGGCGCCCGCTTCCTGCCCGGGCGAGGCAACCGTGGTCAGCTTGATCCTCCCGGAGGAGGACGAGCCGCCCGCGGGCGGCCTCCACCTCCGCGCTGCGGAGTCGGGAGAGGAACTCGAGGTCCAGCTCGACCCGGGTGACTGGGCCGGCCGTTGGGAGGG
>CAYZXS010000048.1:19965-23301 GCA_964482495.1 uncultured Planctomycetales bacterium | reverse complement strand
GAGAGGAACTCGAGGTCCAGCTCGACCCGGGTGACTGGGCCGGCCGTTGGGAGGGCTGGCTCCAGCAGCGCCAGCTGCGGCTGCGCGCCGCGGGCGCCGCCGCGGTCGAGCTGCGAGTGGGGGAAGGCAGCGCCACCGCCGCCCTGCAGCGCGCCGAGGAGGCCGGCCTTGTCTGACTGGGCCGCGCTCGGTCTCGCCCAGCCGGGCTGGCTGCTCCTGCTCGCGCTGGCCCTGCCCTGGATCCTCTGGAGTCGGCGCCAGCGGCCGCGGCCGTGGCCGGTCGGGGGGCTCGGGCCCTTCCGGGATCTGGCACGGCGCGCCAGCCGCAGCCAGGGCTGGCCGTGGTCGCTGATCGCCGGCCTGGCGGCGCTGCTGTGCGCCTCGCTGGCCGCCGCCGGGCTGCGCCGGACCGAGCAGCCGGACCTATGGCTGGTCGACGGCAGCTACAGCTATGCCGCTCACCCGGACCGTCAGGAGCCGGGGCGGCGGCCGCCCGTCGGGGTGCAAGCGCTGACCGTCGGTGACCTGGACCGAGCGATGGAGCCGGAAGCCCTGCTCGAGGCCGCCCGCTGGAACGGCGCCGGACGTCGCGTCGTGGTCCTGACGGACGCGCCTGAACCCCCGGAGACCCCTCCCCAGGTGGACTGGCGCCGGCCGCCTCGGGGCGGCGGCAACGCCGCCATCCTGGACCTCTGGCGCCGGGACGACGGGATCACCCTGCGCTGGGCGCGGTGGGGGCTTCCCGAGCCCTTGGTGCTCGACGCCGCTGGACACCGGCATCGCTTGGAGGGTGACGGCGGGCTCCTCGAACTTCCCCTCGCGCCGCCGGGAAGCCGCTTCCGGCTGCTGCTCGAGGACGGCTCTCCTTGCGGCGACGATCAGCCCCAGGACGACGCATGGGAGCTCCCGCCCGTGGTCGCCTTCCAGCTCCCGGCGGAGGCCGACCCGCGCTGGCGGCAGGCCCTGGCGGCGGCCTGGCCGGGTTGCCTGGTCCTGAGCGCGGGGGAGGCCGTTCCTCCTCGAGCCGGCGGGGCCACGGTCCTGCCGGTGCGCTTTGGCGCTTCAGCGCCCCCCACCGGCTTCGAGGCTGATCCCTTCTCCGAGCTGCCCGAACTCGACGCCGTGGCCGCCATCGCCGCGCGGCTGGCGGCCGCCTACGAGCAGTGGCATCCGTCTCGGCCCGTCGCGGAGTGCGCGCCGGCCGCGGCCGGCGACTGGGGCGGCCGGTACCCGGCTCCCGTGCGCTGGCGCGAGGCGTCGCGGCCGATGGCGGTCGTCGGCCTGCTGCTCTATCTGCTCTCCCTCGCGCTGCGCCGGGCGGGCCGCTGAGCTAGCCGGCCGCCTGCCGCTGGAGCAGCCGGTCTGGGTCTCGGCCGAAGCCCAGCAGGACCGCGACCATCACCGCCGCGCCGGCGCCCAGCGCCAGCCACGGCGACAGGCCCAGGAAGGAGACCGGGGCGTAGCCGACCGTGAGCGCCACCGCGGCGCAGACCAGCGCGTAGGGCGCCTGGGTGCGGACGTGGTCGATGTGGCGGACCCGCGAGGCCGCCGAGGACAGGATCGTGGTGTCGCTGATGGGGGAGCAGTGGTCGCCGAAGATGGCGCCCTCCAGCACCGCCCCGATGCAAAGGATGAGCAGGCCGTGGCTGCCGAGCGCGCTGCCCTCGCCGAGGCGGTCCGCGAGCAGGACGACGTTCGGCTGCAGGATCGCCATCGTCGTCCACGAGGAGCCGGTCGCGAAGGCGACGAAGCAAGCGGACAGGAAGAGGATCAGCGGCAGCCAGGCCGGGTCGAGCAGGTTCGAGAAGACCGCCACCAAATAGCCGGCGGTGTCGAGGCGGGTGCAGATCTCGCCGATGCTCCAGGCCAGGACCAGCACCAGGATGGCGTCCTTGAGCAGGGCGCCGAGCCCCTTCGCGGTGGTCCGGGCGACCTCGGCGGGGCCGAGCTGCCGCCGGCCGAGGGCCAGCAGGGCGGCGACGATCAGGGCGGCGGCGGAGCCGTCGAAGATGGCGCGGGAGCTGTCGGTCTCGGACAGCACGGCGCGGAACCAGGCGAAGCCGCCCTCGGCGCGCAGGGCCGCGGCGGCGTCAGGATCGATGGCCTCGGCGCCGAGCGCGTACAGCCGCCAGCCGGTCACGCCGAGCAGGAACAGCAGCGGCAGGACGCCGTTCTCCCAGCGGGAGCGGGTCCAAGGCGCTCGCTCCACGCGGGTCCAGCTCCCGGCCTTGGCGTCGAGCAGGTCGCTCTCGCCGCGGCGGGCGGCCACCTCGCTGCGGACCATCGGGCCGATCTCGCGCTTCAGGAAGATGGTCAGGCCGACCATGAGCAGCGCGAACAGGCAATAGAAGCGGAACGGGATGGTCTCGAGGAAGAGCGCGTAGCCCTGCTCGGGGGACAGGCCGATCGCCGGGAGCTGGGGGGCGAAGGTCGAGATCTGGTAGGCCACCCAGGTGCTGAGCACCGCCACCCCCGCGACCGGCGCGGCGGTGCTGTCGACGATGTAGGACAGCTTGGCCCGGCTGACCTTCATGCGGTCGAAGAGCGGTCCGGCGCTGTTGCCGACGACGATGGTGTTGGCGTAGTCGTCGAAGAAGATCCCCATGCCGAGGAAGTAGGCCACGGCCTGGGCGCCTCGGGAGCTGCGGGCGAAGCGCACCAGCGCCTGGACCATGCCGTGGATGCCGCCCATGCGCGTGATCACCGCCACGGTCGCGGACAGAAGGAAGACGAAGCCGAGGATGTAGGCCTTGAAGGAGTCGAGGATGACCTTGTCCCAGAAGACGTCCCCGAACAGGATCCGCACCGCCTCGGAGAGCGGGGCGCCCTCCGGCACCAGCAAGACGCCGCCGAGCAGGATGCCGAGGCCGAGCGAGAGCAGGGTGTTCCGGGTCAGGAAGGCCAGCAGGATCGCGAGCAGCGGCGCGAGCAGGGCGCTCCGAGAGCCGATCCGCGCCCGGGCGAGGACCTCGCCCGCCTCGTCCACGAGCCGCAGCTCGGTACCCGAGCCGCTGGCCTGGACCTCGAGGCTCTGGGTCTCTTCGCCGACTCCGCCGAGCAGCCGGAGCGCCCCGTCCGGGGCGGTCTCGAGCTCCCCCGAGGGCAGCAGCCGCAGCAGGGCGTCCTGGTGGTCCGGGCCGAAGGGGGTGGAGCCGGGGCCGGGGCGCAGCTCCAGCACGGCCGGCGGGCCGTCGGGGAAGGCAATCGGCAGCGCGCCGGTGTCGGGGCGTCCGAGCGCCAGGCCCTGCTGGGTCGCCGGGTCGGCGGTCAGCAGGAACAACGGCAGGCAGATCAGGGCGAAGACCCCGGCGAACAGGAGGCGGGCGGCCATGGGCC
>CAYZXS010000048.1:6954-19865 GCA_964482495.1 uncultured Planctomycetales bacterium | reverse complement strand
GGCAGGCAGATCAGGGCGAAGACCCCGGCGAACAGGAGGCGGGCGGCCATGGGCCGCGCCATCGTAGACTGTCGAGCCAGGCCGGCGTCGCGGCCGGCCCTCCGCCGTGGAAACCCTGCTCCTCGTCCTGCTGCTGCTCGTCATCGCCGGCGGCGCCTCGGCCACCTGGTGGTTGCGGGGCCGGCTGCGCGACCTCGAGGAGCGCCTGGGTGAGTTCGCGCCGCTGTCCCTGGTTCCGGACCGGCTGCAGGCCCTGGCCCGGGTGATCGAGAGCCTGGACCCCGAGCAGCTCCGGGAGGAGTTGGAGAGCATCCGCGACGCCCTGCAGCGGGTCGAGGACCTGGTCGCTGTGCCGGTGGTGGTGGAGGAGGCCGGCGAGGAGCCCGAGCTGCCGATCCGGGTCCGCGCCGCGATCCAGCGCCACCTCCGCGACGAGGGCTACGAGGCCGTGAACGTCCTGGACGAGGACGAGGCCTTGGCCGCCGACCCGGCGAAGGTCCGGGTGGAGTGTCGCCGTCGCGGCCTGCGCATCCTCGGCACCGTTTTGGTGGAGGGCGAGCGCGTGGTCGAGGCCGACCTGGCTCCCTCCTACACGATGTTCCCCTGAGCTCGCTCCGATCGAGATGGCTGACTCCACCCCGCGCGACGTGCGCATCTGCGACCTGCTCCAGCACGACGGCGAGACCGTCCGGCTCCGGGGCTGGCTCTACAACTCCCGCGGCAAGGGCAAGCTGCTGTTCCTGCTGCTGCGCGACGGCAGCGGCATCTGCCAGGCGGTCGTGCTCAAGAACGCCGTCGGCGAGGAGGCCTTCGAACGCGCCAAGGGGCTGACGCAGGAGTCCTCCTTCGAGGTCAGCGGAACCGTCAAGGCGGACGAGCGCGCCCCGGGCGGCGCCGAGCTCAAGGTGTCCTCCCTGACCGTGCACCAGGTCGCGGACCCCTACCCGATCACGAAGAAGGAGCACGGCCCCGGGTTCCTGATGGACCACCGCCACTTGTGGCTGCGCAGCAAGCGGCAGATGGCGCTGCTGCGGCTGCGGCACCGGGTGATCCAGGCCTTCCGCGGCTACCTCGACGGCGAGGGCTACTTCTGCGTCGACTCGCCGATGTTCACGCCGAACGCCTGCGAGGGCACCTCGACGCTCTTCACGACCGACTACTTCGGAGAGCAGGCCTTCCTGACCCAGTCGGGCCAGCTCTACGCCGAGGCCTCCGTCATGGCGCTCGGCAAGGTCTACTGCTTCGGCCCGGTCTTCCGCGCCGAGAAGTCGAAGACCCGCCGCCACCTGACCGAGTTCTGGATGCTCGAGCCCGAGATCGCCTACGCCGGTCTGGACGAGGTCTGCGACCTCGCCGAGGGCATGATCCGGCACACGATCCGGCAGCTGCTCGATCATGGCGCGGCCGACCTGGCGGACCTCGAGCGCGACCCCGAGGTGCTGCGCGGCTGGGACGAGCAGTTCCCGCGGCTTCGCTACCACGAGGCCGCCGACCTGCTGCTCGCGTGGCAGGCGGAGGACCGGTACCAGTCCGAATTCCAGCGCGGCGACGACCTCGGGGCCCCGGACGAGACCGCGCTCGGCGAGCACTTCGGATGCCCGGTGATGGTCACCCATTGGCCAGCGGAGGTGAAGGCCTTCTACATGAAGCGGGATCCGGAGGATCCGTCATTGGCGCTCGGCGTCGACATCATCGCGCCCACGGCGGGCGAGATCGTCGGCGGCTCGGTGCGTGAGGACGACCTCGACGCCCTGCTCGAGCGGATCCGCGCTCATGAGCTCCCGGAGGAGGCCTTCCAGTGGTTCCTGGACCTGCGCCGCTACGGCAGCGTGCCGCACGGCGGCTTCGGCATCGGTCTGGAGCGCACCGTCTCCTGGCTGTCCGGGGTGGAGCACGTGCGGGAGTGCATCCCCTTCCCACGGACGCTTGCGCGGATCTACCCCTGATCAGGAGGCCCGGAGGCCGTGGAGGGAGGCTGACGGCGAGTCAGCGCGGCAGCAATTCGAAGGCCCGCCGGGCGGCGAAGACCAGGGCGGGGTCGTCCTTGGTCAGGGCGAGCTGCAGGGTCCGGGTGGCGTGCGGGACGAGCAGCGCCGCGGCGCGGAAGGCTCGGTCCGGATCGGGTCCTCCATAGCGGAGCAACCTGGCGACGCCCGAGGCCAGGCCGCGGTCCTCGACCCGCTCGGTCGCGGCGAGGCGCTGCTGGACTCGGGACTCGAGGGCGGCCAGCTGCTCGAGCTGGACCTGCCAGGCGGCGTTGGGCTCGAAGCCGCAGCCGGGCTCGCCGGCGGCCTGGAACCAGGCGTCGAGGTCGAGCACCAGGAGCCGCTTGGGCAGCTCGTACCGGCCGAGCCGGTTCCAGTCGGCCCACGGCGCCTGCTCGTCGCCGGCGGTCCCCGTGCGCAGCAGGGAGCGGGCGACCGGCCAGGCGCCGCGGCAGCCGGAGCGCAGCAGGCGACCGCAGGCGGCGGCGCGCACCGAGGTCGGGCGCTCGGGGTCCAAGCAGATCCAGGCCAGCGCCGGCCACGCGGAGGCCGGGAAGGCCTCAGGGCTGAGCAGCGCGGCCAGAGCGGTGGCTTCTTCACGGCTGTCCCAGGCGCAGCGCAGGGCGGCGAGGGCCAGGGGCGAGTCGGCGGCCTCACCGGCAGCGAGGAGGGCCGCGGCGCGCTGCTCGTCGGCGCTCCCTTCGAGCAACGCCCGGCGCAGCGCCGCCCGCTGGCCGGGTCCGGCGGGCCGGAGCGCTTCGGTCTCGGCAGCCGTCAATTCCGCGTCGGCGACGGCGTCGGCGAAGGCTGCCGAATACGCAGGGTCGGGCGCGACGGCGGCCTCGGGCAGCGGCGGGAGCAGGGCCGGGGCCTGCAGGACCAGGACGGCGATCAACACGCGCGGAGCATAAGACCGCGCCGCCGCCCGGGGCGAGCCAGGCGGCGGCGATCGGAATGAGGCAGAATCAGGAGAAGCGGGACAGCGTCCGGCGGGGCGTCGGCTGGGAGAGGCGCCGGAGGGACTGGGCCTGGAGCTGGCGAACCCGTTCCCGGGAAACGCCCAGGAGCGAACGGACCTGCTCGAGGGTCCAGGGGCGGCCGTCCTCGAGTCCGAAGCGCAGACGAAGGACCAGGGCTTCCCGGGAAGGCAGCCGGTTCAGGAGCTCTTCGAGGGTCTCCCGGAGTTCGGAGTGGCTGGGCTCGTCCGGCAGCGGGAGCTCCCGCTGATCGGCCAGGAACTCACGGAAGGAGTCCTCACCGTCCTCACCGTCGGGCGAGCGATCGATGGACAGGCAGGTGCGGTCGGCGCCGAGGGCGCGTTCGACCCGCTCCTTGGTGAGCCGGGTCTTGTCGGCCAACTCGTTGCTATCCAGGCGCTCCGGGGAGCCGGCGACGGCGTCGCGGACGCGGTGCAGGGCCTGGGCCAAGTAGACCGGCAGGCGCACGGTGCGGGACTGGAAGGAGAGGGCGTGCAGGATGCCCTGCTGGATCCACCAGGTGGCGTAGCTCGAGAAGCGGGCGCCCTCGAAGCGGTCATAGCGCTCGACGGCCCGCAGCAGGGCGGTGTTGCCCTCCTGGATCAAGTCCTCCCACGGCACGCCGACGTGGCGATAGCGGTTGGCGACGGTCGGCACCAGGTGGAGGTTGCGGTCGACCAGGGCGTTCTGGACCGAACGGAGCTCGCCGAGGCGCAGGTGCAGGAGGTCCCGCAGGGCGGGGTCCAGGTCGTCGTCGTCACCGGTGATGCCCTGGTCCTTGAGATCGGACAGGACTTCGGAGTAGGGGGAGAGGTGCTCCTGGGCGATGGCGAGCGCCGACTTGCGCGGGCTCTGGCTCAGGATCTGGAACAGCACCGTGCGCAGCAGGGTGACGCACCGCGCGAGCAGGAATTCCTCCTCCCGGTTGGTCGGGCGCAGCCGCCGGAGGTCGGCCCAGTAGACGCTGAGCGGGTCGCCCGGGATCTGGGCCTTCGGGCTCTCCCCGCGCTCGAGGAAGGCCGGGGTGACCGCCTCCGGCAGGAAGCGGGTTCCGCCTTGGAGCAGATGCTGGACCAGGGGACCGAGCACTGTCTGGAAGCGCTCTTCGGTCCGGAAGGCCCGACGGACGAAGTCCCAGTCGAGGGAGCCGTCGCGAAGGAAGCGGGCGGGGAAAGTGGTGTTGGCCGACATGGCGGAAGGGCTTGTTGTGGGTGGCGTGTGGCGGACAAGCGCAGTCAGGTTCGCGGCTTAAGTATCGAATCTCGTGCCAACTCGCCAGATTCTCCGGATTCAGGCCTTGATTCGCCCAAGTTATGGTTCAGGAAGAACATGGCGAGTATCGACCGCCCCTATATGGGTGGGATCTGCGCTGAGGCTGCGGGGAAAATCACCACCTGTGCGGGGAATTTTCCCCCGTAACCGCGGCGCCATGGCTTCGTCTGCATCCCCGACAGACAAACGCCATGCTCGAAACCATCTTCATGATTGTGCTCCAGGAGCCGATGACGGCCCTGGCTTCTACCACCTCGGACAGCCGCCTGCCCCAGGACCCGATCGTTCGCGACGAGGCCTGGATCCGCCGCGAGGAGGGTCCCCCCGGCGCCAAGACCTACCTGACGCGGCACGCGCAGATGGCCCTCGCCGGGGACATCGACGGCGACAGCCAGTTCGACGCGCTCAGCGGGGTCGACGCGCTCTGCTACTGGCCGGAGCTCAGCGGCCCGCCCAATCCCATGGACTTCTGCTTCTCGATGGTCTCGGACCTCGGGCCCTTCGAGGATGGGGACCTCCTCCGCTTCGACTCGAACGGGGGGATGACTGCGGTGGTGACCGAGGCAGAGCTCTCCGCAGCCTTGATGCCGGCGAGCGGGTCCTTCGACCTCGACGCAGCGACTTACCTGGCGGCCCTGGACCAGCTGTGGTTCTCCGTCACCGCCAACCTCGCCGGCACCGTGGTCGGTGACGTCTCGGACGGCGACATCCTGGTCTGGGACCGGAGCCTGGCCAGCATCAGCCGGGCATTCACCGAAGCCGAGATCCAACTCCAGGTCGACCTGGTCACGGGGGGAGGTACCGCGATCGGGGACGTCCTGGCCATGAGCTTCTTGCCCGGCGGCGCCGAACTCGCCTTCGTGGTCCAGTCGCCTTCGAGCCTGGACGGCAGCGTGCTGGTGCTCGACACGGCGGCCGTGCTCCCGCCGCGCTTGCTCAGCGGCTGGGAGGAGCCGGACTGGGACTTCCAGCAGGCGACTGAGATCGACGCCCTGGCCTTCGTCGCGCCCGGGTTGGTCCAACCTCCGGTGCTGGACTTCGATCTCCCCTTCTTCGCGCCGGGCGACGTCGCCCGCTTCAAGCTCCGCCACGGCGTCCCGGGCAGCATCGCCCAAGGATTTCGCGGTCGCTGGACCGCATTCGATCCGAGGCCTGGGGTCGGCATCGGCTTCCTCTACCTCGACCCGAATGACCCGGTCCTGATCTCCCAGGTGGCCCACGGCAACACCCATCCGCAGCTGGTGGACGCCTCCGGAAGCGCCACCTATGACTGGATCGTCCCGGCGCTGCCGCCAGGGCTGACCTCCCTGGACCTGTACTTCCAGGCCCTGGACGACAGTGGCGGCGGCTGGTCGGCGCCGATCGTGCTCCGGATCCAGTAGACGGCTGGGTATTCTGGCCGGGTCCTGCGGCAACCTCCGCGGGGCCCGGTCTCCTGTCATGCTGGTCAGCGCGTCTCTCCTCCTCGCCCTCCCCGTCCTCCTCCAAGAGCCGGACGCGGCGCTCCAGCGGGGATTGGATTCGCGTGACCCCGCCGCGCGCCTGACCGCGGCCGTTGAGGTGGCGGACCTCGGCGTCGAGGCCGAGGCCTGGCTGGTTCGGGAGACCCTCCGTGGCTCCGATCAGCGACGCCGCGCTCTGCTCTTGTCCGCCGCCCTGCTGGGCACCCCCGACTCCTTCCAGGCCCTCGCCGACGCGGCCAAGCCGGGGAACCGTCCCGACGAGGTGCGCGCCTACGCGCTGCTGCTCTACGGCGCCTTCCACCCCGAGGCTCCGCAGGCCGCGCCGGGGGTCTACCAGAAGCTCCGCTCCGCCTTCGAGCGGAGCTGCCTGATGGCGGGGCTGCTCCAGCAGGCGTCCCGCGTGGAGTCGGCCCAATCATGGATCGAGCGCGGGCGGAAGGCAGAAGCCGCTCACTTCGCTCTGGCCTCGATGGCCGACGCGCTGGCGGGCAGGGACCTGCCCGATGCCGGAGACTCCGCGCATGAATGGTCCGGACGGCTGCTCGCGTCGGTGCTCCCTACCGGAACGCCGCTCGACGGGGTCGAACTGGCGAAGCGCGGCGAGGAGGTGCTCCCGGTCTGGACCCTCGCCGCGCGCCGGAGACCGGCGCGCTCCCAAGCGGAGCTGCAGCGGGAGATCCTCTCTGGTTCTGGGGGGGGAGTGGCCTTGGCCCTGCTCGAATCTGAGACCGAGTCGGTGGGCGCGGAGTTCAAGCTGCTCGACGCCCGCATCACCGATCCGTCGGTGAAGGCATGGCTCTGGGGAGCGGCGGGAGATCGCGGCTACGCTCCGCCGATCCCGGAGGAGAGCGCCCTGACCCCTTGGGAAGCCGCCGGTCTGCTCCGGCTGGGGATCCGAGATCCCTCCGCCGCGAAGGAGGCGGCGGCTGCTCGACGGGATCAGGCTCGCCGCTTATTCCGAGGCAGCGGACTGGATGCTGGGTGGCCGGCTGCATTGGTCCTCGCCCTTGCCCCCGCGAAGGAAGACGTGGACGACCTGCGGCAGAGGGTCTCGGAGGCGACGGGAAAGGACGCCAAGCGGCTGCACTCGATCTGGCAATTCGCGCGCGGCAGCACGACCTCCGAGGAGGCGCGGAGGCATCAGTTGCGCTCTTGGAGCAGGGAACTCGGCGCCAGCTACCAGGGCTACCTCGACCAGGAAGGCCCGCGTTGGACGGCCTACTTGCTCGTGAGCGGGACCCGTGCGGCGCTGGAGAGCGCGACCCTCGCCGTGGAGTTGGAGGACCTGGGAGGGGAGCGGGATCACTCCCTGGATAGCGAACTCTATCCTGACCTCCTGGAGTACCTTCTCTCGCCGCACTATCGCTGGGATCTGCCTTGAGCGACCGGGAAACTTCTTCGGACGCCCGATAACGCTGTATTCCGCGCCGCTGGAACAGTGCAAACTCCTATTGAAACATCCTCTCGCCTAGCGGACTGAAGAGGAAACCAGCAAAAAAATACCCCAGAATCTGTGCGGTTTTGATTTATGTCGTGTAATCTCGAAAGGACCCCAAGGAGCCATCCGGAGAATCCCCTCTCCGGTTTCCGGTTTCCTAATCCCCTACACCAACCCTGGATCCCATGACGACTTCACGCTTCGTCCTCGCGGCGGTCGCGGCTTCTGCCCTCGCCGGCAGCGCTTTCGCCCAATCTGTCTACCTTACTGAAGATTTCAATGGCGGTGTCATGCCCCCGACCGGCTGGGTCGAAGGCAACAACGGCAACGCCCTCGGTTGGGAGATCGAGCTCGCCGGCCTCGGCTACCTGCTCGGCAGCGACCACGCCTTCCACAACGACGACACCGGCTACAACGACAACTACATCATGTCGCCGGCCATGGACCTCACCGGCGCGGGCAGCGTCTACGCCTGGTGCGAGCAAGGCGTCACCTTCGCCTCTTGGCGCGACCACCACTACGTCGACGTCTCGCTCGACGGTGGCCTGACCTTCATCAACGTCCTCGACGACCTGGCCGCGGACGGCTTCTCGTACCTGAACGCCGACCTGTCGGCCTACGCCGGCACCAACGGCGTCAACGTCTCCTTCCACTACACCGGCGACTACGCCTCCGAGTGGGAACTGGACAACCTGTCCGTGGATGATGTCGGCCCGCCGCCGCCGCCCCCGGTCTGGCCCAACATGCCGACCGCCTTCGTGGCCGCCGATGGCATGTTCGATGACTTCGAGAGCTACCTGGGTGTGGTTCCGCCGCACATGGCCACCAACGCCCTGAACGGCGCGTCCGGCCTCCCGGACCCGGAAGCCTACTGCGACATCGCTGGCTCCTCGGGCCTCGGCGCCTTCAGCGGCACCGCTTGCCTCGAGATGGGTCTCGACCCGCTGTCCAACAACTACCACGACGTCCGCAACGGCCTCATCATCGGCCTGAACGGCGCGGGTGCCTACGCCCTGAACATGGACTTCCAAGCCATCGATCATGGCGAAGAGTCCGACACCTGGGACGGCGTTTGGGTCTCCGATGACGGCGCCACCTGGCACCTCGCGTACGGCGACTGGACTGCCCTGCTGAGCTCCTGGCAGGCCGTCACCGCCGTCGACCTCTCCGGCGCCGGCGCCAACACCAACGGCGACTTCTACATGCTGATCGCCCAGGTCGACAACTTCCCGTACGGCTACCTGGACGGCATCGGCATCGATGATCTCTCGATCAGCGATCCGGGCCCGCCGGCTCCGTCGATGGCCGTCTCCGGTCTCGTCGCTGGTGGCACCGCCACGGTCTCCGTCGCGAACTGCACCCCGCTGGGCGCCGTCCGCACCGGTTACTCCCCCTACGGTGGTGGCCCGACCGTCACTCCCTACGGCGACCTGCTCCTGACCCCGCCCCACACCGAGTTCCCGACCATCACCACCGACGCCGCTGGCGCCGGTAGCCTCAGCGCTACCGTCCCGGCCGGCACCACCGGTGTCACGGTCTGGCTGCACGGCATGGACGTCGGAAGCCTGACCTTCCTGAACGGCCTGATGGAAATCATCGGCTGATCAACTGTCCGGTTCACCGGACCTCGCGAGCCCTTCCTTCGGGGAGGGCTCGCTCTTTTTCTTGCCGCCGCTCGGCGCACCGTAGCGAAGTCGTCCGGGCCCGATGGCGAGCCTAGCCTGGCGCGGCGGCGCGGCCTCCGGATCCCGGCGCTCAGTCCTGCGCCGTCGGGATCAGGGCCTTGAGTTCCGGGCGCAGGCCCACCGCCAGGCGGTGGGGCAGGAGCGGGGCAGCCCCCGGGTCACCTTCGAGGAAGGCCTGGACGGCTCCGGAGCCGGGATGGAGCAGTTCTTCGACCACAGCGAGGCCGAGCAGAGGCTCCCGTTGCGTCATCGCGTTGGAGCCGGATCGGCGGCGCGACAGCTGGAAGGACACCGCCGCTTCATCGAGCCGGCCCTCCGCGACGGCGAACCAGCCGGCGTAGTCATAGGCGCGCCGATCTTCCGGCCAGCGCAGCTGAGCGGTCTCCAGCAGCCGTGAGGTGCCAGACTCCGGTTCGGCGGCGAGGAGACGGCTCTGGAGCTCCGCGGCGACCCGAGAAAAGTCGGTCCAGTGCCAGGCCGGCAGCTCCTGCCAACGCTTCCGCGCCCGGTGGAACCCGGACTCCGGAGGCACGAGGGCGTCGAGCCATTCCCTCGCCGCCGCTGCGGTCAGGGGAAGCCGGCCGCCCACCTTGACCGGGTCGGTGAGCATCCAGAGCCGTTCGGGCGCCCACTCCGAAGCCCGGTCGCCGGCGCTCAGACGGGCGGCCAGCTCCCCGTCGACGGCCTCGCCGTGGCTCGCCAGCGCCAGGCCGCAGAAATAGAGCTGCGGGTTGCGGCTCCGGACTCCGGCCGGATCGGGCGCCGCGGGGCCAGGAGCGGTCGGTGGTGCGGCGCCGAGGAGCAGGTCCAGCAGCTCTTGCGTCAGCGGCCCGGCCTCCTCGGGGAGCGGGTCGCGGACCATGCCGCGTAGCCTGGCGACCGCGACGAAGACCGCCTCGCGCTCCAAACCGGCCTCCGCCGACCGACTCAGCGCCACCACTTCGCTCCGGTGGTCGGGCGAGGCGTAGGCGATGGTGGCTTCGATCAGGTGCTGCCAGGGCCCCTCCGGGAGCACGCCGAGGCGGGCCTTGCCGGCGAAGAAACCGAGCAGCTCGTCCACCGTCGGTCGGCTGGCGCCGAGCCCCTTGGCCAGGCAGATCGCGTAGGCACGGCGGACCGCGGGGTCCGCCAGCCGGTCGAGGAAGCCCTGCTGCCAGCGCTGGTAATCCCCAGGTCCGGAGCCCTCCACCAGGCGGTCGAGCAGGACCACCTGGAGGTTCGCCGGGAAGCTCGGCAGGCGCCCGTAGAGGTACTCCCGTGCGTCTCGGCGCTCGGTGGCGAGCGCCGCGGCGGCGGCGTCGACTTGGGAAGGCGTGAGGCTCTCCTGCTCCTGCCACCAGCGCTCGAACACCGGCTTCGCGGCCGCCTCCGGCACGACCAGGAAGGCGCGCTCGCCGCACTTGGGGTGGGCGCGGCCTTCGGGGGAATCGAGCCAGCGGAGGAAGACCTCGAGCCCGGCGTCGCCCCGCAGTTCCCGGACCGATTGCACCAGCAGATCCCGCAATCGGGGATCGGGTTCGGCGGCGAGGCGGTCCTGGTAGAAGTCAGCCACCTCCTGTTCCGAAGCCGCGAGCTGGAGCAGGCGGCGGGCCAGGCGTTGGACGGTCGGGTCCGGGGAGCGGGTCCAGCTCTGGAAGGCGGCCAGCAACTCGTCGCAGGGGTCGGCGTCCCAGGCGGCGCGGGCGGTGCCGAAGCGCTCGGCGGCGGGCAGCCGCAGGACCTGCGGCAGCAGCCGCAGCCGCTCGGCGCGCTCTGAGCTCCGGAGCCGGTGTTGCAGCGCGGGCCGGGTCGCGGCGCCGCCGAAGGGAGTCGCGCGCCTGGCGAGGATCTCTCCCAGGCGCTCGTCCTCGAAGGGCTGCAGGCCGATGATCAGGAACTCGGCCAGCTCATCGGGCAGGTCCCCCGACAGCAGCGGCAGGACCTCGGGCGCCATCCGTTCCCCAGCGCCGCGCAGCAGCCGCACCGCGCTGGCCTTGCGGTCGGCGACGGCCAGCCGGGGGTCCTTCAGGGCGCCGAGCAGCAGCTCGGAGGTGCGCCCGAGCGGCGCCTCGCGGAGCAGGAACTGGCGGATGGCGCCGTCGGGGTAGGCGCCCCAGGGCTCGGCGCCGGGGAAGGCGGGGGGCAGGGCCGGGGCGTGACGCTGCAGCCCGCGGAACAGAGCCAGGTCCATCGGGGTCCAAGACTCCGCGGGGCCGGCGAGGCGGCGCAGCCGTTCCCAGAGCTGGAGCAGGGACGGCGCCGGAGAGGCGACCGCGCCGTGGTCAAGGAGGACGAGGTCGAGCAGCAGCTGCTCGTCCGCGGCCCACTGGCCCGCGTCCACGCGCAGCAGGCCCGCGATCTCGCGGTCGGGGAGCCGGTGGCCAACGATCGGCAGCAGGAGCTGGCTCGGCCGGTCGAGGAAGGTGAAGCCGCGACGGAGGTCGCGCCGGGGGAGGACGCCCTCGGCGGCGAGCCGATGAGCCGCGGCGCGGTAGGCCTCGCGCAGCTCGGAAGGGGCCTCGGCGGCGGGAGCGACGCCGCGCCGCCAGCAGAGCTCGAGCAGGGCCTCTGGGTGCTGGGAGAGGCGCGCCAGGCGCTGGCGCAGCTCCTCATCCACGGCGGCCGAGTCGCCGACCCAGCGCAATGACGCGTAGGCGGCGGGTAGGCCGGCCTCGAGGCCGAGCAGGGCCAGGTCGGCGAGCCGCGGGTCCTGGTCCCAGGCCCGGAGTCCGGCTAGCAGGAGGAGTTGCTTGTCCTCCAGGGTGGCGACGCGCGCCCAGGCACGGGCGGCCTCGTCTGGAGCATCGGACTGGAACAGGGCCGCCGCCAGCTGGCGCAGGGCAGCCTCGTCCTGCGGGGGCAGCGGGACGCGTCGCGCGGCGGCCAGGTCGGCGGGGTCTCCCGCCGCCGCCGCGCCGCCGACCAAGAAGGGCGGGAGGCAGGCGAGGGCGCCCAGCAAGGAGGCCGGAGGCCGGCGGTACGAGGAACCCCGGCGCTCGGGCCGGGAGGAGGGCGGTCCGGTGCTCATCGCAGGCCGAGGTCCTCCGCGATGGCGTTCAGCAGCGGGTGCTCCTCGGGCAGGTCGCGGACCAGCCAAACGGCGCAGTCCAGCTTGTGGGTCAGCGCCCGCGCCGTGTCCCCGAGCAGCATCGAGGTCCACCGGGGTCGGTTGTGGGAGCCGAGGAAGACGACGTCGCTGCGGTGATTTGCGGCGCAGTCCAGCACCACGTGCACCGCCGAGCCGAGGTGCAGGTGCGGCTGCAGCCGCGGCACCGACTCACGGAGGGCGTCGAGGGCCGGTTGCAGGTCCTCGAGCAAGAAGCCGCGCAGGCGCTCGGCGACCTCGTCTTCCTCCCGAAGGCTGTGGGCGAAGCCCGACGGAAGTTGATAGGCCGAGGCGACGTGGACTTCGTCGAGGCCGCAGCAGCGGGCGACGTCGCGCAGTCGGGCGGCGGCGCGGAAAGCGGCTGACGTCGGGTTCAGCGCCAGCAAGGGGCGCTCGAAGGGACCGTCCGGAGCGCGCCGGACCAGCAGCACCTCGATCGGCGCGTTCTGGGCCAGGTGCTCGGCCACCGAGCCAAGGGCGAGCTGGGCCAGGCCGGTGCGGCCGTGGGTGCCCACCACCAGCAGGTCGGCCTTGACTCGCTCGATGTCCTCGAGCACGACGTCGATCGGGTTGCCGTAGCGGACCTCCACCCGCTCCAAGCAGTCCTCGCCGCAGGGGAGCTGGCCGGCGAGCCGTCGTAGCTGCTCGCGGGCTTCCTGGAGGACCCGCTCGGCGAGGCCCTCGCCGAGGAAGCTGAGGCGAGGGTCGTCCTCCGGCGGCAGGGCGTGGACCAGGTGGAGCTTGGCGCCCAGCGAGCGAGCCAGGCCGGCGGCGGTCCGCGCCGCCGGCATCGAGGCGGGGGACAAGTCAGTCGCGACCAGGATGGTCCGGATCGGCTTCAGTTCCGGAAGCGTGCTCAAGGAGGTTCTCCAGCAGCTGCAGCTGCTCCGCGGTGTTGACGTCGAGGAAGGGGCCGGGGTCGCCGGGGACCGGCACGTTCAGGACCAGGCGGCGGTCCTCGTCCAGCAGGTCCCGCAGCGGCCGGTCCGGCGGGTATTCGAGCAGT
>CAYZXS010000048.1:0-6854 GCA_964482495.1 uncultured Planctomycetales bacterium | reverse complement strand
GCGGTCCTCGTCCAGCAGGTCCCGCAGCGGCCGGTCCGGCGGGTATTCGAGCAGTGTAAGGAGCCGTTCCGCGCCCACCAACAGCGGGTGGCCGCCGCGGCCGGCGGGGGTGACGGGTCTGGCTAGGAGCCGCGCGCGGTCGGGGCGGGAGCGCCAGGCGCGCAGGAGTTCGGCCACCACCGGCGCGCTCAAGAGCGGCACGTCGCAGGGGTGGACCAGCACCGCCTCCGGCCCGGGCGTCAGCTGCCGCAGACCCGCGAGCAGCGATCCGGTGCGGCCGGCGTCGGGGTCGGGGTTGAGGGTCACCGCGTCGGCGCCGTGGTCGCCGTGGCCGACGATGGCCTCGGCCGCGCGGGGGTTGAGGACCAGGTGGACGGGCCCGGCGCCGCCAGCCTTCAGCGAACGAACGAGCCGCGGCAGCATCCAACGGCCGCGCAGCTCGAGCGCGGCCTTCGGGTAGCCGAGGCGCCGACCGAGGCCGGCCGCTAGCAGGACCGCGGGCACGGCTCCAGCGGGGGGCGTCGCCGCGTCGCCGAGAGAGGCGCCGAGGGGGGGACCGCTCACGCTAGCACCTCGCGGGCCTGGTGGAGGGCTGCGGCCACGCGCTCGAAGTCTCCGTCGCCGGCGTCGTACGGCGGGCTGAGCCGGAGCACGCCGCGCGGCGCGCCGAGGTCGGCGCAGACGTCCGGGGCGCACTGCAGGCCGGCGCGGACGTGGATGCCCTGCTGGGCGAGCAGCGACGCCAGCGCGGTGTTGGAGACGCCGACGGCGTCGAGGGCGAGGACCGGCAAGCGCCGCTCCCACGCCGCCGGGCCAGGCGGAAGCACGCGCCAGGTCGGGTCGTCGCGCAGCGCCCTCTCGAGCCCGGAGAGGCGCTGGCGGATCGGGCCCAGCTCGGCCGGGTGCTCCTCTCGCCAGCGCACCGCGGCGTCGAAGCCGTAGATGCCGGGAAGGTTGGGCGTGCCGGCCTCGAGCCGGGTCGGCAGCTCCGGGGGCATCTGGCGCAGCTGGCCGTAGACCCCGGTGCCGCCTTGGACCAACGGCTCCGGGTCGACGTCTGCGCCGACCAACAGCGCCCCGACTCCGCGCGGGCCGCCGAAGCCCTTGTGGGCCGGCACCGCGGCCAGGCTCAAGCCCCAGTCATCGAAGTGGACCGGCACGTGGCCGGCGCCCTGCGCCAAGTCGGCGATCACCCTGGCGCCGCCCGCGCGCGCCATCGCCGTCAGGTGTGCTAGCGGCTGCAGCGTGCCGAGCACGTTGCTGCCCAGGCTGGCGAGGACCCAGGCGGGCCGGTGCACCCGGATCAGCTCCTCGGCCTGTTCGAGCCGGACGAATCCCTGGTCGTCGAAGCCCACTTGGTGGACCGGACAGCCGCGTGACCGCAGCCGCTCCAGCGGCCGCAGCGCGGCGTTGTGCTCCAGCCGGGTCGTGAGCACGCCCTCGCCGGGCCGGACGCAGCCGTGCAGGGCTTGGTTGAGGGCGAAGGTGGCGCCGGAGGTGTAGACCACCCGGTCCGGGTGCCGGAAACCGAGCAGCCGCGCCAGCCGCGCGCGCGCCGCCAGGCGCCGCTCGGCGGCGCCGCCGTCGCGAGCGCCGCGGCTAGGGCTGCCGGCGCGCAGGCCCTCGAGCATGGCTTCTTCGACGCCGGGCGCGGGCTCGCCGCTGCTCGCCGCCCAGTTCCAGTTGAGGTCGCCGGCCACGGCCCCAGGATAGGCGCGCGGCTCAAGCGCCGACGGTGCGGGCGACGATGCTGCGCGCGCGGGCCGCGTCCTCGGTGCCGCGGACCAGGGCGTGGCCGTCGGCGAAGAGCAGCACCTCGAGCCCGCCGTCGCGGAAGCGCAGCACGTGTTCGGTCAGCGATAGACCCTCGACCGAGTCGTCGAGCTTGGCGGCGATCGCGGCCAGGTCGGAGGGGGGGCCAGCGGCGGGCACCTGCACCGCGTCGCCGCCGCACAGGACCTCCGCCGGGCGCGCGCCGCCGCCGCCCTCGAGCCAAGCGAACTCCCGCGCGCCGCAGCAGGGGCAGGCCGGGTCTGCCGCCGCGCGCAGCGCCTGCTGCTCGCCGGTCCAGAGGTCGAGGTAGCGGAAGCCGGGGAAGATCGCTTCGGCGCGGCCGCTGAGGATCTTGATGGCCTCGCCGCTCGCGAGCGCCGCGACCGCCGCCACCGCGGGACCGAGCACGCCGGCCGAGCGGCAGGTAGGGGCGTCGGCTGCCTCGGGCGGCTCGGGCCAGGTGCAGCGCAGGCAGGCGCCCCCGGGCAGGATGGCGCCGGCCATGCCGTAGCTGGAGACGACGCCGGCGTAGACGAAGGGCCGGCCCTCTTGCACCGCCCAGTCGTTGAGCAGGTAGCGGGTCTGGAAGTTGTCCGTGCCGTCGACGACGACGTCCGCGGCCTCCAGCAGGGCCTGCAGGTTGTGGGCGCCGAGGTCCACCGGCAGGACCTCGAGGGCGACCTCGGCGTTGATCGCCGCCAGGCGCTCGGCGGCGGCCTCGGCCTTGAGCCGTCCGGCCGCGGCGTCGGCTTCGGTGTAGAGGCCCTGGCGCTGCAGGTTGGACCACTCGACCAGGTCGCGGTCGATCAGGATCAGGCGGCCGACGCCGGCGCGGGCCAGGAGGTCGGCCGAGACGCAGCCGAGGGCGCCGAGGCCTACCAGGGCAGCAGTGGATTCGCGCAGCTGGCGCTGGCCCTCCGGGCCGATCGGGGCGAATCGTTCCTGCCGGGCGTAGCGCGATTCGGATCCGGCCATGGTGGCAGACTGGTGTGGTGCGAGAGGGGGGACTCGAACCCCCACAGGTTTCCCTACAAGGACCTAAACCTTGCGCGTCTGCCAATTCCGCCACTCTCGCGGAGAATGGGGTGGGTAAGGGGACTCGAACCCCCGACCCCCAGAACCACAATCTGGTGCTCTAACCAACTGAGCTATACCCACCACGCGTTCAGGGACGGAGAGTGTAGCGGCCGTCCGGCGGCGCGCCAAGGGCCTGGAGCCCCGGAAGGGCTGGTTTTCCGCCGGTTCCTGCGCTATATTCTTCGCCCTCGAAAGCCCCCCTAGCTCAGTTGGCAGAGCAAAGGATTCTTAATCCTTGGGTCACAGGTTCGAGCCCTGTGGGGGGTACCAAACAAGACGGGCCGCTGGGGTGACCAGCGGCCCGTTCTCCGTTCGGCGTCGCCGACCGCCTACTCCGCCACCAGCTCGAAGCAGGTGTAGGGGAAGGCCTTGAGGTCTACCGTGGCGTTGCCGCCGCTGACCTGCACCGGCACCTTGGCCGCCCGGCCGCCCTTGACGTCGAGCGCGTAGCAGACCAGCTTGGAGGCCTGGCTCCAGCCCTTGAGGGTGACCTTGGCGCGCACCGCCTTGACCCGCAGCGGCGGCTTGCCGCGGTCCCAGGACTGGTAGCCGCCGCTCGCGGCCTGCACCTTCTCGCCGACGTACATGAAGTCGGAGACCGCGGTCAGCAGCGCCCGCCGGGTCTGCTTGAGCGGCTTGTTGTCCAGGCTGATCACCGTCACCGCGGCGCGGCCGCTGCCGTTCACGGCCACGTTGGCGGCCGCAGCTGGCTTGGTCAGCGAGCCGATCACGCCCTGGTAGCGGGGCGCGTCGATCAGCACGTGGGCCTTCTGCTGGTCGCGCACGTCCCAGGTCAGCTCGCCGGTGGAGGAGCGGTAGAGCTTGGTGTCCTTCTCCTTGAGCAGGTGCAGCGGGCCGGTGTCGGCCTTCGAGCTCCACAGCTTCCGCGCGATCGGCACCTGCAGCGGCACGCGTGAGGGCACCTTCTTACCCCACCAGAAGTAGACCTCGTTGGCGGCGTTGCGGACGTCGAAGATCTCGTCCTCGCTGTAGTGGAACTCGATCCGCTCCTTGGCCGGCGCGATGTCGCCGCGGCGCCAGGCCAGGGCGGCGACCGCGTTGAGGGTCAGGAAGGGGGCGACGTTCGACCACTGCAGGTGGTTCGCCATCGGGCCGGGCGTGTAGTTGTCGCGCTCGGAAGCGTAGGCGAAGCTGAAGGAGCCGTTGAGGCCGTGGAAGGCCGTGTAGGCGCCGAACAGCTGCGGCACCTCCCAGGCGGTCGGGTTGGCCTTCGACGGCGCCCACTCGGTGATCGTGTAGGGCTTGCCGACGATCTTGGCCATCGTCGCCTCGGTGAAGAAGCTGACGTGGCCGCCGGGGCCGGGGGTCTCCTTGATGATCGGGTTCTGCACCAGCGACTTCTGGTGCACCTTCATCAGCGGCTGGTTGCGGATGCCGCCCTTGAACTGCGGGTGGTCCCAGTAGGCGTGCATGTCGACCCAGTCGGCCTCGGCTTGGCCGGCCAGCCCCGGCAGGCCGGCGTAGTTCTGGGTGTTGAGCACCGGCACCTTGACCTTCAGGTCCTTGCGCAGGAAGTCGCGGTAGTCCTCGATGTAGCGCTTCTCGAGGGTGTAGTAGTAGCGCGCGGTGTCGGCGATGCGCCCGACGGAGAAGCCGCCGAGCTGCCGGCCGGGGGTGCGGCGCACGGTGCCCTTCTCGAGGCTCTCGGCGCTGGCGAGGCCCTTGCGGCTCTTGCTGGCGCCCTGGTTCCAGGCGTTCTTGAGGGCGCTGGTGCTGCGGTACTCCTTCTTCAGCCACTGGTTGAAGTCCTTGTCCAGCCAGTCCCGGTAGGGCTTCGAGATGCCCTTCTTCTTCGGCGCGCCCTCGTCGAGGTAGCCGGAGGCCCAGCCGGCCACGAGCGAGTTCTCGTTCGAGAGCTCGATCATGCACAGCGCCGGGTCCTCGGCGTAGGTCATGCCGGTGTAAGGGTTCTTGTGGTGCAGCAGCCGGCGGGTGTACTCCTTCTCGATCTTCCACACGGCCGGGTGGAAGTAGTTGACGTAGCGGCCCTTCTCCGGGATCTCCCGCGGCGTCGGCACCGGGTCGTTGTTGCCGTAGCGGCGCCAGACGTAGAGGTTGATGTTGTAGTAGATGCCCCGCTTCTTCAGCTCGGCGAGCAGGAAGTCCATCCGGTCGAGCAAGTTGGTGTTGAACTTGGTGACCGTGGTCTGCTGGTTGAAGAGCAGCTGCGCCGAGTCGATCAGGTGGATGCGCACGGCGTTGTAGCCGAGGCGGGCCAGCTGGGCGGCGATCTTGGGCGCCTCCTGCTTGGTCGGCGCCGGCGCGCCGCGGGCCAGGTTGGTGCCCCAGACGCGGAAGGGGGTGCCGTCCTGGAACACGAAGTCCTCGCCGCGCACGGTCAGGAAGCCGTGCTTTCCGGCCGGGCCGGTGCGGAAGATGTTGGAGAGGTTGGTGGCGCCGTCGGTGAAGGTCAGCGTCGGCATCTCCCAGTCGAACCAGTCGCCGCCGCCGCGGGCCTGGGGCACCTGGCTCGGGGAGGGGATCGACATCGCCGTCAGGCCGCCCTCGCCGACCGCGCCCGGGTCGCCGTTGTTCGCCGGGGGCGGAGTGCTCGGCGGCTCGCTGGGCGGCGGCTCGACCGGCGGCTCCGTCGGCGGTTCGGTGGGGGGCTCGACCGGGGGTTCGGTCGGCTCTCCGCTCCCGTTGCCGCCTTGGTTGGCCGGCGGCGGCTGCTCCGGCCGCTCCTGGCCCTGGCCCTGGCCGGGCTTCTTCTTGAAGGGCCGAATGATCTTGTTGCCGCAGGCGGGCAGCAGGAGCAGCAGGCAGAGGACGGACAGAGCGGCGCGGTGGTGGGTCATGTGCAGCGTTGCCGGAGGATGGCACGCCCGGCAGGACTTGAACCTGCAACAACCAGATTAGAAGTCTGGTGCTCTATCCAGTTGAGCTACGGGCGCCCGGACGGCAGATCTTAACGCTTCGGGAGCCGAGGGGCGGCGGGGCTAGAATTCCCGGATGGCGCAAGACACCGCGGTGAAGGCGAAGCCGGTCGAGAAGTTCCGAAAGGACTACCGGGAACCGGACTACGAGATCCTCGGCCTGGAGCTCGACTTCCAGCTCCACCCGGACCACGCCCGGGTGGCGGCCCGGATGGAGGTCCAGCGGGCCGCGGGTGCAGCCGCCGCGGCCGAGCTGGCCCTGGACGGCGAGGACCTCGAGCTGCTGGGCGTCTGGCTCGACGGCCGCGCCCTCGGCGCCGGCGCCTACCGGCTGGAGGACGAGCAGCTGCGCCTCGGCGGCCTGCCCGAGCGCTTCGAGCTGCGCACCGAGGTGCGGATCAAGCCGCAGGAGAACACCCAGCTCAGCGGCCTCTACCGCAGCTCGGACATGTTCTGCACCCAGTGTGAAGCCGAGGGCTTCCGCCGCATCACCTACTTCCCGGACCGCCCTGACGTCATGACTCGCTACCGGGTCCGGATCGAGGCTGACCGCAGCAGTTGCCCGGTCCTGCTCTCGAACGGCAACCTGGTCGAAGAGGGCGGCGCCGCCGACGGCCGCCACTACGCCGTCTGGGAGGACCCGTTCAAGAAGCCGAGCTACCTGTTCGCGTTGGTCGCCGGCGACCTCGGCCGCATCGAGGACCGCTTCACCACCATGAGCGGCCGCGAGGTGGACCTCAAGGTCTGGAGCGAGCACGAGAACACCGACCGCCTGGGCCACGCCATGCAGGCCCTCAAGAACTCGATGAAGTGGGACGAGCAGGTCTACGGCCGCGAGTACGACCTCGACATCTTCAATATCGTCGCCGTCAACGACTTCAACATGGGCGCGATGGAGAACAAGTCGCTCAACGTCTTCAACACCGCCTACGTGCTGGCGAAGGCGGAGACCGCGACCGACCAGGACTTCGACCTGGTCGAGGGCGTCGTCGGCCACGAGTACTTCCACAACTGGACCGGCAACCGCGTCACCTGCCGCGACTGGTTCCAGCTGACCTTGAAGGAGGGCCTGACCGTCTTCCGCGACCAGCAGTTCTCGGCCGACAT
>CAYZXS010000047.1:0-28794 GCA_964482495.1 uncultured Planctomycetales bacterium | reverse complement strand
GGCCGGAAGTCGATGTCCGACCTCGAATAACAATCGATGTCTGACCCCGTTTCAGACGGAGAGCGGCTCGTCGGTGGGGGCCTCCTTGGCCGATCCGGTCATCAGGTAGCGGTGCATGGCGTCGGCGGCCTGGCGGCCGGCGCCCATGGCCAGGATCACGGTGGCGCCGCCAGTGACGATGTCGCCGCCGGCGAAGACGTCGGGCAGCGAGGACTGCATGGTCTCGGGGTCGACCACGATCGTGCCCTTGCGCTCGTCGCGGACCAGCTCGGGGCAGCCCTCGACCAGGATCGGGTTCGGGCCCTGGCCGATCGAGATCACGGCGGTGTCGATCTCGAGCTCCTTGATCGAGCCCTCGACCGGCACCGGCCGCCGCCGGCCGCTGTCATCGGGCTCACCCAGCTCCATCTCCTGCAGGCGGATGCCGCGCACCGCGCCCTTGCCGTCGTCGAGGAACTCGATGGGGGAGTGCAGCAGGTAGAAGTCGATCGCCTCGTCCTCGGCGTGGTGGATCTCCTCCTGGCGCGCCGGCATCTCCAGGCGGCTGCGGCGGTAGACCAGGTAGACGTCATCCGGCTTCAGCCGCTTGGCGGTGCGGGCCGAGTCCATGGCGGTGTTTCCGGCGCCGATGACCGCGATCTTCTTGATCTTCTTGACCGGCGTGTCCGATCCCTGCGGGAACTGGTAACCGCCCATCAGGTTGACCCGGGTCAGGAACTCGTTGGCGCTGTAGACGCCGTTCAGGTTCTCACCGGGGATGTTCAGGAACCAGGGCAGCCCGGCGCCGGTGCCGACGAAGACGACGTCGAAGCGCTCGCGCACCGAGTCCAGCGACTCGGCCTTGCCGACCGGGTAGTTCATGACGAACTTGACCCCCATGTCCTTGAGGCCGTCGATCTCCTTGACCAGGGTCGCCTTCGGCAGCCGGAATTCCGGGATGCCGTAGAACAGCACGCCGCCGGGCTTGTGCAGGGCCTCGAAGACCGTGACCTCGTGACCCAGCTGGATCAGGTCCGAGGCCGCCGTCAGGCCGGCGGGGCCGGATCCGATGATCGCCACCTTCTTCCCCGTCGGCGCCGCCACCTCGGGCGTGACCGAGATGCCGTTCTCCATCGCCCAGTCGCCGATGAAGCGCTCCACCCGGCCGACCGAGGCCGACTCGCGGCCCTTGTCCGGCTTGTTCAGGGTGCAGACCAGCTCGCACTGGTCCTCCTGGGGGCAGACGCGGCCGCAGATCGCCGGCAGGAAGTTCTTCTCCTTGATCTTGCGCAGGGCGCCCTCGAGGTCGCCCTCGCCGAGCTTGAGCATGAAGGCCGGGATGTCGATGCCGACCGGGCAGCCGTGGATGCACGGCTTGTCCTTGCACTGGATGCAGCGCTGGGCCTCGGACACCGCCTCTTCGGTGGAGTAGCCGAGCGGCACCTCCTCGAAGTTGTAGATCCGCTCGGTCGCCGCCTGCTCCCGCATCGGGGTCTTGGTCTTCTGGCGGTTGAGGAGGCGCTTGGGCTTCTTGGCCTCGTCGGGCTTCTTCGGGGCGTCGGTCATGGATCAAGCTCCTTCGGCGGTGGTGGTCAGCTTCTGGTTGTTGCCGCAGCCGCAGGTGTGCAGCTCCAGGGACTCGAGCTCCTCGTCCTTGTAGTAGGCGAGGCGCGTCATGAGCTCGTCGAAGTCGGTCTTGTGGCCGTCGAACTCGGGGCCCTCGACGCAGGCGAAGCGGGTCTTGCCGTCGACCGTCACGCGGCAGGCGCCGCACATGCCGGTGCCGTCGACCATGATCGGGTTGAGCGAGGCCTGGGTCGGGATGCCGTAGGGCTCGGTGGTCAGGCAGACGAACTTCATCATGATCACCGGCCCGATGGTGATGACCTCGTCGATGGCCTTGCCGCCGTCGATCAGCTCCTTGAGCGCCTGGGTGACCAGGCCCTCCTTGCCGTAGCTGCCGTCGTCGGTGGTGACGATCAGCTGGTCGGCGATGGCGCCGATCTCCTCTTCCAGGATCAGCAGCTCCTGGGTGCGGGCGCCGAGGATCGCGATCACCTCGCAGCCGGCCTCCTTGAGCGCCGTCACCTGCGGCCAGACCACGGCGTTGCCGATGCCGCCGCCGACGCAGACCACGGTCTTGCCGGCCGGCGGGATGTCGGTCGCCTTGCCCAGCGGCCCGGCCAGGTCGTGCAGCTCGTCTCCCACCTGCAGCGCGTTCAGGTCGCGGGTGGTCTTGCCGACCTCCTGGGCCACGATCACGATCGTGCCCTTCGCGGGGTCGCGGTGGGCGATGGTGAGCGGGATCCGTTCCCCCTCGTCATGGACCCGCAGGATGATGAACTGGCCGGCGCGGCCGCGCTCGGCGATGTGAGGGGCTTCGACCTCGAAGAGCATGGTCTTCGGGGCCAATTCCCGGACGGCGACGATCTTGTTCCCCACGGCGGTAGCTCCTGGCTCCGGTCGGTTCAGGGTCGTGAAAAGAGGCGGCAGGACGCCCAGCGGGCGCACCCCTCCCAGTGCGGAGAGACTGGGTTCGGAGTGGATAAATCCTGGTCGGGCCGATGCCAGGGCATTGATGGTTTTGCCGGGGCCTTCTGGATCGGATTCTGGAGCCACCGTGATGGGCGGCGGAAGGCCCCGGCCCTCCTCGGCCCCCTTCGATCCTTCAAGCTCCTGTCCCGCTCCAGCCCTGAGCTTCCATGGTGCGCCTCGTTCTCACCGTTCTCTTCTCCGCCTCGACCCTATTCCTCGCTCCTCTCCCGCCCCAGATGGTGGGCGGGGAGTGGACCACCTTGTTCCCTTTCGAGGGCGGCCCCGGCGCGGCCCTCGGCAGCAGCTTCGCCAGCGCGGGTGACCTGAGCGGCGAAGGCCTCTCCGAGATCCTGGTCGGCGCCCCCGGTTCCGCCGCCGGACCGCCCGTCGCCGGCAGCGTCCAGGTCCGCTCCGGCGCCACCGGCGTCTTGTACCTCGAGGTCTGGGGCGCGATCGGGGATGAGTTCGGCGCCTCGGTGGCGGCCCTCGGCGACGTCGACGGCGACGGCGTCCCGGACTGGATCGCGGGCGCCCCGGGCGCGGCCCCCGGCGGCCTGGCGGATGCAGGCCAGGCCTGGGTCTACTCCGGAGCGACAGGCCTGGTCCTGTGGGGTTTGGACGGCCCTGAGGCCGGCGGCCGCTTCGGCGCCGCGGTTGCCGGCGCCGGGGACGGCGACGGCCTGGCCGACTTCGCCGTGGCCGCGCCCGACGCCGCGCCCGGTGGCCTGCCGGGAGCCGGGCGAGTCTCCCTCTACTCCGGCGCCACGGGGTTGGCGCTCTGGAGCTTAGACGGCCTCCAAGTCGACGGCCGGCTGGGGCACGCCTTGGCCTACGCCGGTGACCGCGACGGCGACGGCCGCGCCGACCTGCTCGTCGGCGAACCCGGCGCCGCCCCGGGCGGCTTGGCCGCCGCCGGCAGGGTCCTCACCCTCACCGGCCTGGACGGGACCGAGGTGCAGCGGACCGACGGCGCCGAGGCCGGGGCCCAGCTCGGCTGGGCGGTGGCCAGCGCCGGGGACCTGAACTACGACGGCTTGGCCGACGCCCTGCTCGGCGCCCCCGGCGCCTCGCCAGGCGGCCTGATGGCGGCCGGCGCCGCCTACCTCCGCGCTGGCGGCGGGGCGCTGATCGGGCAGGTCGACGGCGTCGAGGCCGGCGCCCGCCTCGGCAGCGCTGTGGCCGTGGTCGGCGACCAGGACGGCGACAGCCGCCCGGACCTGTTGCTCGGCGCGCCGGAGGCCGAGGTCGGGGGCGCCCAGGCCGCGGGCTACGCCGGCCTCTACGCCGGCGGCAGCGGCGCGCTGCTGTGGCGCTTCGACGGCGCCCTCGCCGGGGACCGCACGGGCGCCGCCGTGGGCGTCGCGGGCGAGCTCAGCGGCGACCGCACCCTCGACTTCCTGGTCGGCGCCCCCGGCCGAGAGCAGGCGGGCGTCGCCGGCTCGGGCTTCGCGGAGCTCCACTCCTTGGACCCCTACTTCACGATCGAGAGCTGGAAGCTCTCGGTGACCGCGGTCGACCCGATCCGCTTGGAGGTGAACTTCCCGGAGACCGAGGCCCGCAAGGGCTACCTGGTGCTCGCCTCCTTGCTCGGCGTGGGCGTCTGCAACCACGGCGGCATCGACATCCCGCTGGTCGAGGACGGCAACCTGCTGCGCCTGCTGAGCGGCTGGCAGCCGCCGGTGATCTACAAGGGGAGCGGTCCGCTGGACCCGAACGGCGACTCCACCGCCTTCATGTTCGGCCACCACATGCTCAACCGAGTGATCGGCCAGCGCATCTACCTGGCCGTGGTCAGCATCGACCCCGAGACGATGCTGGGGCGGCTGAGCTCATCGGCGCGGTCGCTGCGGGTGGTCTACTGACCGGAGCCGTACTCGGCGTCCAGGTCCTCCGGACGCGCGGCCACCGTGCGCCAGCGGTGCAGCAGCGAGTCCGCGGGCTGGGCGCCGGCGGCGGCCGTCATCGCGCCGCCGGCGGCCGTGTCCCCCTCGTTCGAGGTCGAGCCGCCGGCCCCTCGCGCTTCTGCGAGTCCGCGGGCGGCGCGGAGGTGGGCGCCGGCGTCGCTCCGCTCGCCGCGCTGATAGGCGATCCAGCCGCGGTACCAGCGGGCCGGCACCGAGCGGGAGTTGTGCATCGCGGCGTCGGCGAAGTAGTCGTCGGCTAGCTCGAGATCGCCCTCGAGCAGGGCGACGACGCCGAGCTGCACCGAGGGTTCGCTCTCCTCGCGGTTGATGGCGTTGCAGCGCAGGAAGGCGGCCTTGGCGGCGGCGAGGTCGTCCAGCGCCGGGTCACCGCCGGGCAGGCGGATCCTGCCGATCTGCATCCAGCCGCGGCTGCTCTGGGGGCGGTGCGCCACCAGCGTCTCGAGCTGGGCCATGGCCTCGGCCTCCCGGCCGAGCTCGAGCAAGGTGTTGCCGAGGTAGTAGAGGCAGTCCCAGTGGCCGGGCCAGATCTGCAGCGCCTCGCGGTAGGTGGCCTCGGCGGCGCCGAGCTCGCCGGCGATGCGCTGTCGCCCGGCCTGCTTGACCAGGGAGAAGAAGCGCCGCTTGTCCTCGATCGACTCCGGCTCTTTCGCCGCCGCGCGCAGCCGGCCAGGCAGGGGCTCCACCCGGGGCGGGCTGCCGCGCTCCCAGGTCACCAGGCTGCCCGCCGGGAAGGGGCCGGCCTCGTCGGTGGCGCCGCCGGGCCAGCGCACCGTGACGGAGTCGAGCTGTCCCGCGTCGCCGAGGCCGAAGCTGAGCTCGCCGGCGGCGTGCTGCGACAGGTAGGACCCCTGCGCGCCGACCTGGTCGATCATGGCCTCGTCGGCCCACTTGGCGATCACCGAGGCGCCAGTGGCGTAGCGGACGCCTTCGGGCTGGCGCAGCCGGAGCAGCACCGAGCCGCCGCCCCGCTCGCTGTCGTTGCGGAGCAGGTGGGCGGCCGCGCCGTGGCCGACGACGACGATGTCCAGGTCGCCGTCGAGGTCGTAGTCGAAGTGGGCGCCGCCGCGGCCCACCCGCTGCTCGGTGAAGAAGGCGCCGGCGGCGGCGCCGAGCTCGAAGAAGCCGCGCTCGGCGCCGGCGTTCCAGAACAGCTGCGCCCGCTGCGGCACCAGCTGCGACGGGTCCTCGGCGTCGGGGATGGTGCTGCCGTTGATCACGAACAGGTCGCGCAGGCCGTCGTTGTCGAAGTCGAAGAAGCCGGTCGCCCAGCCGACCATGTCGAGGGCGATCTGCCCCAGGCCGAAGCGGTCGGCCCCGTCCATGAACATGAGCACCGGCTCGCGGCCCTCCTCGGCCAGGTCGCTGGTGACGTTCTCGTAGAGCGCGTTCTCCTGCGCCACCCAGTGGGTGATGAACAGGTCCAGGTCCTGGTCGAGGTCGAAGTCGTTGACCGCCATGCCCATGGCGCCGCGGTAGTCGCCGAGCAGCGCCTCCGAGGTGCGGTTCTCGAAGCTGCCGTCGCCCCGGTTGAGGTAGAGGGCGTTGTCCGAGACGTCGTTGGCGACGTAGAGGTCGGGCCAGCCGTCGTTGTTCAGGTCGCTGAAGGTGGCGCCGAGGCCGCGGCCGCTGGCGTCGAGCACGCCGGCCGCCTCGGCCACCTCCTCGAAGCTGCCGTCGCCGCGGTTGCGCAGCAGCAGGTTGCGCTCGGGCTCAAAAACCGAGGGGTTGAGCAGGGCGGGGATCGCCATGCCGTACTGCTTCATGGCTTCGGCCGCCTTCCCGGCCTCCTCGCGGAATTGGACGTAGCCGGTGACGTAGAGGTCCAGGTCGCCGTCGCGGTCGTAGTCGCCGCTGGCGATGCCGGTCCAGAAGCCCTCGAAGGCGGCGACCCCGGACTCCACGCTGACGTCGGTGAAGCGCAGCGCGCCGTCGTTGCGGAACAGGCTGCAGCGGCCGTAGCTGGTCACGAGCAGGTCGAGGTCGGCGTCGCCGTCGACGTCGACCCAGGCGGCGCCGTTGGCGAGGGCCACCAGGCCCAGGCCGGAGTCCGCGGTGCGGTCCTCGAAGCGGCCGTCGCCGAGGTTCCGGAACAGCCGGCAGGGCGAGCCGGCGCCCCCCCAGCCGTCCTCGCGGCCGGCCATCGGGCCCGCCAGGTTGGCCAGGAAGACGTCGGTCCAGCCGTCGCCGTCGGCGTCGCCGAGGGCCACGCCCGAGCCCATGTCCTCCGGGAGCCGGCCGCTGCGCACGGCCTCGAAGTGGCGGAAGCGCAGCCCCGCCTCCTCCGTGACCTCGGTGAAGGCGACCGGCGGGTGGTCCTCTGGCAGGCTCCGGCCGAGGGTGTCGGTGATGCCCTCGACCCGCTCCCCGGGCACGTAGGCCTCGTCACCGTCCGGCCACAGCAGGACCGCGAGGACCCCGCCCACCAGCACGGCGCCGGACAGCGACAGCCGCCGCAGGGTTCTCCGTCTCCAAGCTCGCATGCGCTACTGGCCGGCTCCCTCTCCTGGACGGCCGACCCGGATCGTCGCCTCGGCCTCGGACATGATGGTGATGGGGGAGGTCAGCCCGGAGTCGGGGAAGGCGAAGTTGAGCAGCGTCTGGTCGAACTTGCGGTAGTTGAGCTTGGCCCGCACCACCAGCGTGCCCGACGCCGCGGCCGGCACCTCGACGGTCTGCTCCTCGCCAGACGGCGGCGGCGCCGGATCGCCCACGCCGGGGCAGGCGATGTCGTAGCTGGCCATCTCGGCCGCGCCCGGGAACATCGAGCGCTTGAAGCGGACCCCGACCATCTCCCAGAGGTTGTGGCGGTCGATCAGGTTGCCGTAGCGGTCGACCGGCTCGGCCTTCATCATGAAGGAGCCGGTCTCGACGAAGTGCTCGTCGTCGACCCGCCCGGAGTGGAACACCACCTGGCCCTGGTCGTCGACCACCTCGAGCTCGACCCAGGCCTGGATGATGTCCAGCGGACCGGTCGGGAAGTCGTGGCCGACCTTGTTGTTGAGCAGGTGCACCCGCAGCGGGAAGCTCTCGCCCGGGGCGACCTCCTCCGGCGCCTCGATCTCGATCGGCACCGCCGGCCCCTCCTGCCACCGGTCGGCGATCTCGGGGATCTCGAACTCGCCGCGCAGCCAGGCGCGGGTCAGCTCGGCGTGCTCCTCGGCGCCCTCCAGGCCGAGCAGCACCGGCATGTACTGGTTGGCGCCCAGGAAGCGGTGGCTGCGGTGCATGCCGTCGTCGGCGTCGCGGTTGAAGTCGGCCACGTCTCCTGCAGCCGGGTCGGTGGAGTCCGCCACCAGCGGCATGTGGCACTCGCGGCACTCGAGGGTCTGCTCGGGAGCGTTCTCGTCGTGCCAGCGGCTCGACTTCCAGTTGTCGTACTGGTTCTGGAGCTGCACCCAGCCGACCTGGTTGACCTCCTCGTCGATGAACTGCTTGTGGCAAGCGGCGCAGAATTCGGGCGCCTTGAACATCTTCCGGGACAGGGTCTCGACGTGCTTCTCCGGATAGGCGCGGATCAGGAAGTCGCTGACGAACTTGGCCGCCGGTCCCTCGCCCAGCTCGCCCAGGTAGCGCTCCGGCTGCGAGATCACGTAATTGGCGTTGCCCTTGACGTCGGTCTCCTGGATCGCGTGGCAGGCCAGGCAGGAGATGCCCTCCTGGTAACCCTCGAGGTCGCTCAGGTCCTCGACGCCGATGAACTTGGTGCCGGAGAACAAGGAGATCGGGTCGTGGCAGCCGGCGCAGTAGCGGGTCGAGTCGGCGCCGTTCTGGGCCGCCATGACGCTCTGGATCTTCTGGAAGCCGGCGTCCATGGAGGCGTAGCGGTGGGCGCTGGGCTCCCACTCGGCGTAGATCTGCTCGTGGCAGCCGCTGGTGCCGCAGCCCTCGGAGCCGGACATCGAGGCCGAGTCGTAAGCGCCGCCCGAGGCGGTCTTGGCCAGGCTCGGGGCGAAGGGACCCTTGCCGCCGTAGGGGTCGAGGTCGTACTCCGAAGGGAAGTTGTTGTCGAAGGCGAAGGGAGTGATGAGGAAGCTGAAGACCGCCGTGAGCGCCAGGCCGCCCACGGTCCAGCCGGCCGCCGCGCGGCCGTGGCCGCCGCTGCTGGCGGTGATCTCGCTGGCGAGCTCCTGGTCGCGCTTGTTGCGCACCCGGAGGGCGATCACCACGAGGTGGTGGGCGCCGAAGAACAGCAGGCCGAAGGTCGTGACGATGTGCGTGTTCACCCAGACCGCGGTCACGCGGCTGCCGAAGGCGGCGTCCCAGGTGAGGACCACCCCCGAGACCACGCAAGCCAGCGCCAGCGCCCCGGCCACCCAGCCGCTGAACTTGGTCTGGGTCAGCGGATACTGCCAGTAGCTCTTCACGTGCCGGAGCAGGTAGAGCAGGAAGGGCGCCAGGAACAGCAGGCCGCCCAGGGTGTGGAGCACCACCGAGTGCTGGCTGAAGACGCTGAACGGCAGCAGGAAGATCACCAGGCCGCTCACGGTCAGGAAGAGGGAGAGGCCGGTGACGAGGCGCGCCAAGCCGCTGCGCCAGCCGTTCAAACTCTGCTCTTCCCAATGATGGATCTGATTCGTGTCCTTCATCGCAATGGGGGAGGAATGGGGAGCGAAGGGGGCGTGGCGGCAAAATCCACCCTAGTCGATACTGTTAGCGAAATAATCGCGGCTTCGTTCTTTTTTGGCATATTAGTGCCAAGCCGTGGTGCTCAATGGGCATCCGGCGGGTAGTTCTCCATGCCGTGGAAGGGCAGCGGCCCGACGGTGTCGGGGAAGGCGGTGTAGAGGTCCATGTCCTTGCAGTAGCCGTCGGCGTGCAGCACCAGGGTCCGGGACCAGCCCGCCGGCAGCGGCGGGAGCCCGCGGGCGTCGAATTCGAGCGCGATCTCCTCCCCCCGCGCCAGGATGACGAAGTCGTCATCCACCTGGCGCAGCAGGCCCCGGACGTCGCCGTGGGGGGTGAAGGCGCCGCGCAGGTTCTTGAAGGGCACGCCGAGGTCCAGCCGGTGGTAGTCGTAGACCGTCGGGTCGGCGCCGTCCGGGGAGTACTCGCGCGGGTAGCCGAGCGGGCGCAGGGCGGCGCGGCTGGGGTCGAGGCGGTGGCGCCGCAGGCCGCCGGTGTCCAGGGTCTCGGCGGCGTAGACCTGGTCCCAGTAGACCTCCATGTTGGTGCGGATGCGCAAGCGCCCGTCCTGCTGCAGCGGCAGCTCGGAGAGGTCCACGGTCATCATCCGCGGCAGCCCGGCGGGGAAGCCCATCTCGGGGGACGCCGGCCGCCAGCCGCCCTCGCCCTCGGGCAGCTCGATCCAGGGTGAGCGCAGGGAGACCCCAGCTTGCCAGGCGGCGTAGTTGATGTGCGAGTAGGTGTACTCCACCCAGCCGTGGAGGAACAGGACCAGGGGCCGCGCCGGATCGCGGCGGGCCAGCCGTTGGCCGAAGTCGAGCTCGATCCAGTGGTCGCGGGCGAAGCCCTTGAAGCGGTCGTCCGGAGGCGGTTCGGCGTAGCGCCGGTCGACCTGGCGGAGGGCCTCGAGCAGGTCCTGGCCGCGGTCGTCGCGCGCCGACCGCGGCAGGATCCGCTGGTCGACGGCGTAGGGCGCGCCCGTCGGGAAGGGCGGCGTGCCGGTGAAGCGCTCGTCGGGGTGGAGCTCCCACCCGGCCGGGTGGTCGTAGACCCAGAGGAAGAGCTGGTCGAGGTAGCTCACCTCCTCGAGCGGCTCGGTGATCCGCAGCAGGTAGCGGCCGTCACGCTCGGCGACCAGCTCCGGCGGGATGCGCACGTCCTCGGTCGGGTCGGGCGGGGCGTACTCGCCCGGGGCGAGGAAGAAGCCGAGGCCGCCGACGCCGAGGAAGTCGGTGACGAAGGCGAAGCGCTCGCCGTCCCAGCTGAACAAAATCGGGCACGAGGAGGGCTTGCGCTCGATCTTGACGATCTGCCACAGCTGGTCCGCGGGCACCTCCAGCTCGCTCTGGAGCACGGCGTCCGGCCAGCTGAGCCGGACGTAGTCGGCCGCCTCGGCCTCTCCGAGGCCGAAGTGGAGCCGCCGCGGCGCGCTGCCGAGGTAGCCGACGGCGGAGTCCAGGCGGCGGCGCTGGGTGCGCTGGCCGGTCTTGAGTTCGACCTGCAAGCCGACGGCGTCGGGCTCGGCCCAGGTGTGCTCCTCGTCGCTGGCGGCGGCGGGGAGGACCTGGAGCCAGCGCCGGCCGGGGAGGGGGGCCGCGCTCCAGAGCTGCGGCGGGGCGCCGGCGCGGGCCACCAGCAACTCGAGCGCGCCGTCGCCGTCGAGGTCGGCGGCGACGGCGCCGCGGGCGGCCGGCTGAGGCTGGCGCGGGCCGAGGGGGAGCGGCGGGCGCGGGCCGCCGCGGCCGTCGCCGTAGAGCATCCAGTGGCCGTGGCCGGCGTCACCCTCGGGAGCGGCGCCGGTGTCGAGCAGCGCCAGGTCGATCACGCCGTCGAGGTCGAAGTCGCCGGCCAAGGCACCGGCGGCGCCGCCGGATGCGTCGAGAGCCCGCGACCAGCTCGGGTCTTCGGCGTAGCGGCCGCGTTGCCGCTGCAGGAAGAGCCGCGGCGGCTCCGCGCCGCGCAGGAGCAGCAAGTCCTCGCGGCCGTCCTGATCGAGGTCGGCGCAGACCACCCCGTCACCATCGCCGGCGGCGGTCAGCTCGGGGTAGCGCTCGCCGGCCTCGCGGTAGCGGCCGACGCGGTCGTTGAGGAAGACCTGGTGCGGCGCGCCGCGGTGCAGGACCAGCAGGTCGAGGTCGCGGTCGTCATCGAGGTCGATCAAGGCGATCGCCATGCTGGCGCGGTCGCCACCGTCGAGGCCCGCCTCGGCGGCGACTTCGACGAAGCTGCCGTCGCCGTTGTTGCGCCAGAGCGCGTTCGGAGCGCCGTGACCAGTCTCGCCTCCGCCGCTCGCCGGGCCGAAGCGGGCCACCAGCAGGTCGAGGTCGCCGTCATGGTCGGCGTCGGCCCAGGTGGCCCCGACGCTGGTCCAGGCCTCGCCGGCGACCCCGGCGTCGTCGGTGACGTCCTCGAAGCCGCCGGCGCCGTCGTTGCGGTAGAGCCGGTCCGGACCATCGCGGCTCAGGAACAGGTCCGGGTCGCCGTCCTGGTCATAATCGCCGAAGGCAGCGGCGACCGCGCCCGCGGCGTCGACGCCGCAATCGGTCACCGCCGTGAAGCCGCCGCCGTGGTTGCGGTAGAGGACGCCGCGATCGCCGCTCCCCGGCAGGAAGAGGTCGAGATCCCGGTCGCCGTCCACGTCGGCCACCGCCGCGCCCGGCCCGAAGGCGTCGGCGCCGGCCGCGAGCTCGGCGCCCGGCCAACCCGGCGCGCCGCGCCAGCCGCGGACTTCCCCTCCGCCGCCCTCACCGTCCTCTCCTGCCCAGAGGCCGGCCTCGGTAGCGCGGTCGCGGAACTCCGGGCGCGCCGGCTCCGGCGCCTCGGGCGGGAGAGGCGCGTCCTCGAAGTCGCGGACGACGCTGGCGTAGCGGCCCATCTCGCCGTACTTCATGCCGGAGACCTCGCCGGCCTCGGCCTCCTGCAGGGACCGGAAGCGATCCAGCAGCTCGCGCGCCCGCTCGGTCTCCCCCTGCTGGCGCAGCAGCCCCGCCAGCCGATAGCAGGCCGACTCGTGATGCGGCCGCCGCTCCAGGGCCGCCTCGAAGTGGACCCGAGCCGCCGCTTGGTCGGTCTCCAGCGCCAGGACGCCGAGCTGGTAGCAGGCGTCCGCGTCCCCGGGGTCGGCCTCGAGGACCCGCTCGAACAGCTCCCGGGCCCGCTCGCCCCGCCCTTCGTGGCGCAGCAGCATGGCCAGCGAATAGAGCGCGTGCGGGTTGCGCGGCTCGCGCTCGACCACCCAGCTCAGCTGCTCCTCGGCGCGCCTCCGTGAGGCGTCGTCGTTGACGTTGAGCAGCGCGACGCCCAGGTTCAGCCGACCCGGCGCCCACCCGGGGGCGCGCTCGACTACGGCGTCGAAGGCCTCGACCGCCCGCTCCGGCTGGAAGCGCTCCATCAGGGCGACGCCGCGGTTGAAGTCCCGCGCGACCTGATCGAGCGCCTCCGCCGGGATCCCGCCCTGCTCCGGCGGCTCATCGGGATCCCCGCCGCAACCGGCGAGCATGGCCGAACACAAGGTGGTGAGGAGCAGGAGCCGGGTCATCGCAATCCCTCCTTGGCGCGGTCGATGGCGCTCTGGTTGTGCTCCACCCTCAGGTCCGTCTCACCGGTCCATTGCCCGGGAGGGTAGTGGCTGCGGCGGTACACCGGGTAGGCCTCGCTGCGCAGGTGGGCGAGCATGTGGTGCCCGCTGCGCAGCTCGCGCTCGTGGCGCAGGGCGCTGAGGTCGATCGGCGCGACCACGATCTTCTCGCCGGGGCCGGGGTCGGCCTGGGCCAGGATCCGGCCGTCGTAGTCGACCACCATGCTGCCGCCGGGCCAGGAGAAGGGCGGGTAGTTCGACAGGCTGGCGGCCTGGTTCGAGGCCACCACGAAGGCGGTGTTCTCGAGCGCCCGGCAGCGGTTGACGGTGGTCCACCAGTCCATCGGGGGGGTGGCGCCCCAGGGGTCCATGTAGGCCGAGATCCGGATCAGGACCTCGGCGCCGTTGGCGGCCAGCTGGCGCAGCACCTCGGGGAACAACCAGTCGTAGCAGATCGCCACCCCGAGCTTGCCGATGGGGGTGTCGGCGACCGGGAACAGCTCGTCGGTGTAGCCCTCGAGGTCGTGCGGGCTCTTGTGCACCTCCCACGGGATCCACGGGTTGACCTTGCGGTAGCGGCTCAGGATGCCCTCGGGGCCGATCAGGCAGGTGGTGTTGAAGACCGAGCCGGGCCAGGCCGGGTCCTCTTCGAGGAAGCTGCCGGTCTGGATGTAGACGCCGAGCTCCTTGGCCAGGGCGGCGTAGCGCTCGGTGTGCTCGTTGGGCACCGGCAGCGTCAGGTGTCGCCGCAGCTCGGCGGCGGTGGGGTAGACCGGGGCGGCGTGAGCGAACTCCGGGAATACCACCAGCTTGACCGGCAGGAAGGGCGCGTAGCCCTCGACCGCCATCCGCGCCATGCCCAGCATGTGCTCGGTCTTGGCGCCGATCTCGCCGCGGTCGGTGGGGTTCGGGAGGTCGATCTGGCAGGCGGCGGCGGAGTAGCGCAGGAGGTCCATGGATCCAGGGGCCGGGTGGGGGGAGCGATTAACGCGGGTCTTCGGTGCGCGCGAGGACCTTATGGCCCGGGGTCATGTCCGGGAAGCTCTGGCGGTGGCCGTCGCTCCAGAGGACCTCGATCGTGCCGCTGCGCTGGCCCTCGGGCAGGACGAAGTGGGCGATCGGCTGGTTGGCGGCCAAGAAGCTGACCCCGCTGGCGATCCAGCGGCGTTGCACGGCGCTGCTGGTGCGCAGCACGACCTTGCTGCCGGTGCCGAAGCGGTCCCTGCCTGGGCGCTCGTCCCGCAGCTCGACGGTGATCCAGTCGCCGCCGTCGCGGTCGTTGCGCAGCAGCCGCAGCGGGCCGTTCCGCTCGCCCACGACGACGTCGATGTCGCCGTCGCCGTCGAGGTCGCCGAAGGCGGCGGTGCGGTCGCAGTGGGCCTCGCC
The DNA here is from genome assembly GCA_964482495.1 of uncultured Planctomycetales bacterium. Classification (GTDB taxonomy): domain Bacteria; phylum Planctomycetota; class UBA1135; order UBA1135; family UBA1135; genus J029. Next base: position 14,769 of record CAYZXS010000047.1, on the reverse strand, counting down.
GAGCCAGGCGCCGGCGCTGGCCGCCTGCAGGCGCCGGAACCGGGGCCCGTCGCGCTCGTAGAGCACCGGCACCTGGTCGTAGTCCCAGCCGTTCTCAGCGCAGGTGGCGCGCGGGTAGATGTGGCCGTTGAAGAAGAGCAGGTCCTCGTCGGCGTCGTGGTCGAAGTCGAAGAAGCCGGTGGCCCAGCTCAGGAAGGGGCGGCTGTCGAGGTGCAGGCCGTAGGCCATGGTCCGGTCCTCGAAGTAGCCGTTGCCCTGGTTCACGTGCAGGGTGTTGGTGTCGTACAGGAAGTTGGTCGTGAACAAGTCGGGCCTGCCGTTGTCGTCGACGTCGCCGACGGCGATGCCCATGGTCGCCTGGCCGGCGCCCTCGGCGTTGAAGGCGATGCCGCTCAGGATGCCGATCTCCTCGAAGCGGCCGCCGCCGAGGCCGCGGTAGAGGTAGCTGGCCATCGAGTCGTTGCCGACGTAGATGTCCGGGATCCGGTCGCTATCGAAGTCGAGGATGACCGCGCCCAGGCCCCACGCGGCGGGGCGCTGGCGGATGCCGCTCTCCTCGCTGACGTCGGTGAAGCGGCCCTCGCCGTCGTTGCGGTAGAGCAGGTCCGCGACCTTCGCCAGCCCCATCGGCCCGGCGAAGACCGGTGCGCCGAGGAAGCGCGACTGCGGCGAGGGCTGGCTGGCGTCGAGCTCGCAGTAGTTCACGACGTAGAGGTCGAGGTCGCCGTCCAGGTCGACGTCGCCGAAGGAGGCGCCGGTGCTCCAGGCGGCGCCGCCGAGCCCGGCCTCCGCCGTGACCTCGGTGAAGCCGCGGCCGCCGTCGTTGCGCAGCAGGGCGTTCTCGCCGTAGCAGGTGACGAACAGGTCGGGCCAGCCGTCGTTGTCGACGTCGCCCTGGGCGACGCCGTAGCCCCAGCGGGCGAAGTCTAGGCCCGCCTCGGCGGTGACGTCGCGGAAGCGCAGGCCGCCGAGGTTCTCGAACAGCCGGCAGCCCGGACCTCGCGCCGGGGCGGCGAGGGTGGCGCCGTTGGGCACGAAGACGTCCGGGTCGCCGTCTTGGTCGTAGTCGATCAGGGCGACGCCGGCGCCCTTGACCTCGAGCAGCGAGGTGGGGGGATCCTCGCCGTTGGTCAGGGTCATCTCCAGGCCGCTGCCGGCGGTGACGTCGCTGAAGTGCAGCGGCGCCCGGTCCGCGGGCGGCGGCCCCGTCGCCGGAGGCCCCCCGGTCGAGGAGCCGCCGCAGCTGGCCGGGGCCAGCAGCAGCAGGGGGAGGAGGCGGGCGCGGGGGCAGAGGGGCGGCAAGGTCAGGATCCTGCGCTGAGGCTGCGGAAGCGGTCCACCGCGCGCCGGGCGCTGACGGCGTCGCCGAGGCGGAGGTGGACCCGCGACAAGGCATACCACGGCTGCGGCTGATTCGGGTCGAGCGCGACGCTGGATTCGAGCGACCGCAGCGCTTGCTTCAGCTTGCCTTGTTGGAGGTAGGCGCCGCCGAAGCTGGCGTGGACCTTGGCCAAGGAGGGGCCGTTGGGGATGCCTTGGGCCTGTTCGGCCTCGAGGGCGGCGCGGGCGCGGCGCAGCAGCGCGATCGCTCCCTCGGCGTCGCCCTCCTGCAGGGTCAGCTCACCGAGGGCGGCCAAGGTGTCGCCGTCCTCGGGCAGCAGTTCGAGTTGCGCGTCGAGGGCGGCGCGGGCCGCCGCGCCCTCGCCCAGGCGCATCAAGCAGACTCCGTAGAGGAAGAAGACTCGCTCGCTGCCGGTGAAGGAGGGGCCAGCGCGGAGCACTTGCTCGAACAGGGGCCGCGCCTTGCCGAAGGAGGCGCTCAGGTAGAGGACCAGGCCACGGGTGAAGGCGGCCTCGGCGCGATCCGGCTCCTGCTGGAAGAGCGTCGCCGACAGAGACCGGGCGGCGTCGAGGTCGCCGCGGCCGATGGCCTGGTGGACCTGGAGAACGGCCTGCTCCGGCGGCGGCCAGCGCTTCCCCCGTTCGGAGGAGAACGCCTGCAGGGCGGCGGCGACGAACTCGGTCGCGTCCTCCGAGGCGCTCTCTTCGGCGGCGGGGGCGGTCCTCCCGCCGCGGAGGTCCGTGTCCGAGCGTGAGGCGGAGCCTTCTCCACAGGCGGCGAGCGAGGCGGCCACAGCCAGGAGCGGGGCCGCCCAACCAGCGAGGGCGGCGAGCAGGCGGAGAGGGCGGGGGGGCATGGATCCAAGCGGTGGCGGGGATCCCGCTTCCATCCTAGCCGCCGGGCCGGCCAGGCCGCCGCTGCGTTCCTCTGGAAGGCGGGTGACCCGTGCTCCGCTCCGGCCTAGGTTGACCGCGTCGAGCAGGCGTGCTGAACTCGGACCGAGGAGCGGGATTCGCTCCGACCTTCTGTTCTTCTTTTCCTCCTTCTTGCCACCACGATTCCTCCTCTTCATGTCCCCTCCGCGGTCCTACCGTTTCTACCAGCTCTATTTCGAGGCCACGCGCGGCTGCAACCTCTCCTGTCCCCACTGCATGGCCGGCTGCAATGACCGCGAGCTGGTCCAGCGCAGCAAGCGGGAAGAGCTGAGCTACCAAGAGGTCGTCGACTTGGTCCTCGAGCCGGCCCGCGAGCTCTCCATCGAGGCGGCGGCCTTCAGCGGCGGGGAGTTCCTGCTCCGGAAGGACGCCCTCGACCTGATCCGCGCCGCCGCGGCGCTGGGCTTCAAGATTCGCGTCCTCACCAACGCCACCCTCGTGGACGAGGACATGATCCTCGCCTTGAAGCAGGCGGCCGGGCCGAGCCTCGGTCTGATCTTCGGCATCAATTCGATCGACGACGGCCAGGTCAACGACCAGACCCGAGACGCAGGGCTGGACACGGTCCTCGAGGCGATCGAGCTCTGCCGCAAGCACTCGGTTTCCCGGCACGTCTCGGTCACGCTCGGGAAATTCAACCTCGACACGCTCGACTCGACCTTGGACTGGCTGGGGGAGAACCGGATCCCCTTCAACCGGGCGCCGCTGACGGCCCGCAATTCGGGCAAGGAGTGGTTCGACCGGCACGCCTTCGACCGCGAGGACATGGAGCAGGTAATCCACCCGGCCATGCTCAACCGGATGAGCGGCTACACCAGCATGACGCCCTTCTTCCTCTCGCCCGAGTTGCACCGGGAGACCAGCGGCGGCCAACACTGGAACGGGACCGTCCCGCAGAACCCGTCCATCGGCTGCTGGTGCGGGAGCTGGATCAGCGTCAGCCCGGAGGGGGACGTCGCGCCGTGTTCGATCCTGCAGGACGACCTGGTCGCCGGCAACGTCCGGGACGCCAGCTTGCATGAGATCGTCGACTCCAGCCCGATCTTCCAGCAGCTGCTCGATCGCGACCAGCTCAAGGGGAAGTGCGGCCGCTGCCGCTACAAGCAGACCTGCGGCGGTTGCCGGGCGATGGCCTATTACCACCACGGCGATTACCTCGCCGAGGACCCGACCTGTTTCTTCGAGCCGGTCGACGAAGGCACGGTCTCTCCCTTCGAGGAGCGAACCAACCGGGTCTACCGGTCCTACCTCCGCCTGGCCGCGCGCACGGGGATGTACACCAAGCCCGCCGAGAGCGCCGAGCGCGGGTCCGAGGCCTGAGGGTGAACGCCTAGCGGCCGTCGGAGTCGCCCATCGCGATCAGCCACCGGTCGCCGTCCCCGACCAGCGCCAGGTCGTCCCCGAGCTTCGGCAGCGGCAGGAACAGGGTCCGGACCGCCTTCTCGCGCTCCCGGAAGCCGGCGCGGTCGAGCGTGGGCCGCAGCGGGTGCTCGGGCGAGCACCACAGCTCGAGGACGCTGACGCCGGCCCGCCGGCAGCGGCGGCCGAGCGCGGCCAGCAGGCGGCCCGCGAACTCGATCTCCTCCGGCGCGCACTCGAAGTCGAGCACGTGGCAGAAGCGCAGCCCGTCGAAGTCGCGCAGGCGGTAGGCGAGGTAGCCGGCCAGAGCCCCCGAGGCCTCGAGGCCGAGGATCCGGCAATCCCCCGCGGGGTGGTCGAGATAGCGCCAGCCCATGTAGGCCGCGTCCTTGCGCAGGGTGACCGGTCGCTGGCGCGCCTGCGCCGCGGCGAAGGGGTCGGCGAGCCGGTCCAGATCCTCCCGCGCGAGCTCCCGGACCCCGCCCGGAGTCGATCCGAGGCGGGGGAGGGCCAGCGGATCGAGCGCCTTCGCGATCAGCGCGGCGAGCGGCGCGGGGAGCCGTCTCCGTCGCAGGGCCGGCCGCAGGCTCACGACGCGCTCGAGTTCGGCCACCGCTCGCAGCGGCGGCTCCCGGAACAGCCGCCGGGCGACGCTGTAGAACTTGGGGATCGGGATGGCGAAGCCGAAGTCGGCCACGCCCGCGGCGGTGTCGATCGCCAGGGCCCTCATCTCGCGCATGGCGCCACCCTGTCCCAGGCTGCTCTCCCGCAGGGCGGGGGAGACGGCGACGTCGGAAGGGAGGACCGCCAACCTCGGCTCGCCGCGGACGTCGAAGGGCAGGGCCACGAGGCCGAAGTGGCCGACGATATCCCCGTCCGACTCCATCACCGCCGGCGGCAGCGCGCCGGCGGGGGATCGGCGGTACTTCCATTCCCAGAGCTCCTGGGTGTAGTCCGCGCCGAAGGAGTCTCGGAGCAGGCGGAGGAGCGGCGCCTGGTCCTCTTCCCGATAGAGCCGGATGGAGTTCATCGCTTCAGGCATCGGTGCCGATGGGGGCGGTGTCTGCCATGAGCGGGCACTCGCTGCAGGAGGGGATCTCCGCCTTCCTTCCCAGGAGATGGAGCCGGCGTAGCCGCTCGAGGCTGCGGTCCCGCCACATCTCCCGCAAAGACAGGTCGCGCCGGTTGGCGTCGATCCCGAGCTGATTGTCGAGGTGGTTGCAGCAGAAGGCGTAGCCGCCGTCCTGGCGGACGAAGACCCGCTTCCAGAGGATGCCGCAGGGCTGCTCCGCGGCGTCCGGACTGAGCGGCGCCGGTACGTACTCCTGCAGGCCGTCGAAGCGGACCTCGTCGTCCTCGCCGAGCACGCCCTGCCAGCGCTCCCAGAAGGCGTCCTGCTCCGGGAAGTTCTCGGGCATGGTGCAGAAGCGGAGGGCCACGGCGGGTTTGCTCGAGCCGGCCTTGGCCCGGCTGGCCAGCACCGCCTCGACTCCGCGCGCCACCCGGTCGGCGTCAGAGCCGAGCCGGATCATCTCGAAGGTCGCAGCCTCGGCGCCGTCCATGGAGACATGGAGGTCATCGAGGCCCGCGTCGACCAGCTCGTCGGCCAGCTCCAAGAGCTTCATGCCGTTGGTCTGCAGGAGGACCCGCTCCACGCCCTTCGTCTTGGCCAGCCGCAGGGCATCGAGGAAGCGCGGATGCACGGTCGGCTCTCCCTGCCCGATCAGGACCAGCATGGTGCCCCGCTGGCCGCCCATCTCCTCCATCAGGGCTTCGAAGAGTCCGAAATCCATGTCGCCGGCCGGGCGGTCCATGAAGCTCCGGTGGCACATCTGGCAGCTCAAGTTGCAGCGGTTGGTGAGCTCGACGCAGACCACCGGCGGGAAGCGGCACAGGCTGGACCAAGGCAGGACGGCCGCGCTCCGCCGCATCACGCGCAGCCTGCCGAGCCTGAGCAGGGCGCCGCGGACCTTGCGGCGCAGCAGCAGCCTGGAGAAGTCCCGGCGCGGGGCCAGGTGCCACGGGTGGTAATAGCCGGTCGGAACGATCCTCGCCATGAAGAGAGGCGCCGCACCTACGGGCGGCGCGGTCGCGGTCCGGATTCTAGGGCATCCTCCGCTGGGTGCGGCCGCGGAACCCGCGCGCGGCGGGTGAGGGAGGAGCTCAGAAGCGCAGCTCGTACTGCACCTTCAGCACCGTGTCGTAGCTCTCGGGGATCCACCGGCCGCCGGTCTTGGCCCAGTTGTAGGTGACGACGAAGAACAGCTCGGACTCGGGCGTGATGGTCCAACGCAGCCGGTTGTTCGAGCCCAGCTCGTCGCTCTCGTCGTCGAACTGGACGTAGCTGGCGAAGAACAGGTCGGGGGAGATGTTGAAGGTGAAGCGGGCGCCGTAGGCGTCCTCGCTGAAGCGCCGCCCGCCGAGCTCGCCGACGTTCCGCTCCACGTCCAGGTCGATGGTCAGCAGCGGGAAGGGGTTCAGCTCCAAGGACAGCTCGTAGTTGTCTAGCCGCCCGGTGTAGAACTCGCCGGTCCACCAGCTCAGGTCGGCCGCTACCGCGCGCTTGCTCGCGGTCTCGATGGTGGCGCCGTAGCGGTTCCAGCGGTAGGTGCCGGCGGAGATGTCGACCCCGTCCGCCACCTCGAAGTCCTCGGTCGGGCGGTCGCCGCTGGTGTTCAAGCCGAACTCGATCTCGTCGCCGCTCTCGAACTGCCAATGAAGCGGCTCGATCCAGCTGATGTAGCTCTCCCAGCGGCCGTCCAGGTCGGTGGTGTAGATCGTGCCGAATTGGTAGAAAGCCTGGCGCAGCCACTCGGTCTCGGGCCGCGGCTGGTACTCGGTGTCGAAGCGGTAGCGGTGCACGCCGCGGCGCCGCACGAAGCCCAGCGACGGGTCGAAGTCCTCGCCCACCCGCTTCCAGCTCAGGTCGACCTCCCACAGGTCGTTGGGGTACTCGAGCTTGGCGCCCATCGCCGAGCGGTCGCCGCCGGTATCGCCCTCGTGCCCGGCGCCCAGCAGCCAGGCGCCGGCGAGGAAGTTCTTGTCGCCGAACAGCTCCGAGCTCTGGTAGGTGAAGTCGGTGCCCGCGAGCCAGCTGCCGTTGCGGCCCAGCGGGTCGCCGGCGGTGGCGATCATGCCGACCGACGACTCCTCGAACAGGTCGTGCTTCAGCCGCACCACGCCCATCGAGGTCTCCGGAGCCACGCCGTCCTCCTCGCCGGTCCAGGTGCCGAGGGCGCCGATGCTGGTGGCCCCGACCCGCCCGGTCGCCTTGAGCCCCGCCAGCAGCGGGACCTCATCGCCGCCGACCAGGCCCACGCGGCGGCTGTGGAAGGGCACGACGTCGCGGCCGAGGCCGAGGCCGAAGTCGAAGTAGTCGTCACCCTCCAGGAAGAAGGAGCGCTTCTCGGGGAAGAACAGCGGGAAGCGGGTGAGGTTGGTGCGGCGGGTGTCGACCTCGGTCTCGGCGAAGTCGGTGTTCAGTGACAGCAGGAACTCGAAGTCGGCCTGGGGCTTCCAGCGGATGTCCATGCTGGGCTCGAATTCGCCCTGCTTGGGCTCGCCCGGCCCCGCCTTCGAGTACTTGCCGACCGCCGCCGGGCGCACGCTGAAGCCGCTGCCGAGCTCGAAGTCGGGCAGGCCGGTCAGGTAGCCGGCGCGGCTGGTCTTGATCGAATTCCAGTCCTGGGTGGCGCCCGACCAGCGGTCGGTCTCGAGCAGCCGTTGCACCCGTCGCTGCACGTTCAGGTGCCAGCGGTCGAGCCCTTGCTTGAAGGACAGGCTCTGGATCGGGATCCGGATCTCCGCGGTCCAGCCGCCCGAGTGCCGCCGGGCCGCGGCCTCCCAGATCCCGTCCCAGTCCCGGTTCAGGCCCTCGCCGCGGTCGGTGATCAGGGCGTCGAAGCGGGCGCCGAGCGGGTTGACCGAGAACAGATAGCCGGAGCGGCCGTCCAGGTAGGTGCCGAGGATGATCCGGACGTGGTCCTCGCCGCCGAGCGAGCCGTCGCGGGCGACGTTGAAGGCGACGATGCCCTCGGGCTCGGAGTCTTCGCACTCGATGCCGAAGTAGAGCTCGCGCGGCCCCGCCAGGACCTGCACCGTGGTCCGGAAGCGGGGCGCGCCGCCTTCGACCGGTTCGACCATGGTCAGGCCATCGATGCGCTCCGCTTGCTGCCAGCTCGACTCGTCGAGTTGGCCGTCGACCACCACCGGCCCTTGGATCTCCCCCGCGCGCAGCTGGGGCGGGCCCGGGGCCTGCGCCCGCAGCGCCCCCGCGGCGACGGCCACGGCGGCCAAGCTCCAAGCGATCCGGCTTCGGTCCAGGGTTCCCTCCGCTCGGCATTCTAGGAACCGCTCCAGCCGTGAACCCACTCGGTGTCCGGCCAGCTTCGCCTTGGATTCGCGAAACGCCAGGCCTACTCGGACCTAAGAAGCGGGTCCCGGACGGCGTCGGGCTCCTTACCCTGTGGCGGTGCAAGAAAGCAGCGAACGGTTCACCCCCCCTTCCGTGGCCTCGGACGAGGCCCGGCAGGGCGCCGCTGGCGATGACCGAGGGGGCGCGGTCGACCTCAGCCCCTACATCGCGGCGATCGAGTGGCCGGAGGAGGACGAGGAGTACCGCTACGAGGCGATCTCCGAGCAGAACGCCCAGGCGGTCAACGATTTCTTCCAAGTGGCATTCCCCGTTCAGCGGGACCTCGCCGGCTTCCGTTGGAAGTTCCTGGAGCCGCCCGAGGGTCCTGCGCTCGGCATGGTCGCGATCGAGAAGGCGACCGGCCGGGTGGTGGCCTCGGCCGCTGGGCGCCCGCGACGGCTCTGGATCGGAGGCCGGGAGGAGCGGGTGGTCCAAGTCTTCGAGACCGCCACGGCGCCGGACCGGCACCTGCTGAAGCTGTTCCGCGGCGTCGTCGGCGGCTTTTCGATGATGGCCGTGGAGCAGGGGCTGCCGCTGGCCTTCGGCGGCAAGATCGGCCGCCGCGCTTTGGCGGTGGGGAAGCGGGTCTACGGCTTCCAGGTCTACTTGCAGCTGCGGACCTGGGAGCTGCGGCTGAGCTTGCGGCAGGCGATGCGCCACCGCCTCGGCCCGGCCTCCTCGCCGCTGTCCTGGCTGGCCGACCGCCTCCGGCCGGCGCGCCGGCCGAAGGAGCGCGACGGCTACCAGATGGAGGCCGCCGCGGCCTTCGACGCCGAGGTCGATGAGCTCTGGCTCCGCCTCCGGGAGCGCTACCCGGTCGCTTGCGTCCGGGAGTCGGAGGCCCTCAACCACCGCTATCGCGACTGCCCCGTGGGGGAGCACCGGGTCTGGCTCGCCCGCCGCGAGGGGCAGCTGGTCGGCTACCTGGTCTACCGCGTCTGGGAGCGCGACGGCGTCCGCCTGGCCACGGTCCTGGACTACCTCGACGGCAGGCAGGCTCCGGTCACCCGGGCCCTGGTCTCGCAGGCGGCCGAGGACGCCGCCGCCCGCGGCTGCGACTTCCTGCACCTGGCCTGCGCCGAGGGCGGGCCCGCCGACCAGGTCCTGGAGGCCATGCCGGGCTTCCGGGTCTCCGATCGCGAGGAGCTGGACACCGTGGCCGGCAATCTGTTCCCCCTCGAGGATCCTCAGGACCCGGAGCTGGCCCACTGGGCCCTCGCCTTCGAGCCGTCCAACTGGCACTACGCCCAGGGCGACTCCGATTTCGGCGACTGAGGCCTCTGGCGGGGCCTCTACCCGCCCCTTGCCATCCCCGGCTCCGCTCGTGCTATTCTGAAACCGGCCCCGCGGAATCCGGCGGGGCGCCACCACCCGCCCTCCTTCCCTCCATGCCTTCCCCCCTGACGGCATGGCGCCCGGGAACTCCCGCCTGGGTCGCTGTTGCCAGCCTCGTACTCCTCGTCCCCTCCCTCCCCGGTCAAGAGACCCTGCGGGTGGGCGGTGCGGTCCAGCCCAACGGCGAGAGCTCGCTCGCCAGCCTGTCCGCTGACGGCCGCTACATCGCCTTCACCTCGGAGGCCTCGAACCTGGTCCCGGACGACCACAATGGCGTGATGGACGTCTTCGTCCGCGACCGCGTGGCCGCCACCACCGTGCGGGTCAGCGTCGACTCATTCGGCAACGAGGCGGACGGCCTGAGCAAGGCGCCCTGCATCTCGGCCGACGGCCGCTTCGTCGCCTTCAAGTCCGAAGCCACCAACCTGGCCCCGGGCGACGACAACGGCTTCCGCGACGTCTTCTTGCACGACCGCCAGACCGGGGAGACCCAGATGGTCAGCGTCGCCTGGCACGGCGGCGCGCCGGACGGCCGCAGCGAGGAGATCATGCTCTCCGCCGACGGCCGCTACATGGCCTTCACCGGCTGGGCCAGCGACCTGGTGCAGGGCGACGACAACGACGCGCCCGACATCTTCGTCCGCGACCGCCTGACGGCGAGGACGCGGCTGGTCAGCCGCAACGCCTACGGCAACCAGGCCAACGACTCCTGCGGCGAGCCCTTCCTCAGCATCGGCGGGCGCTTCCTCAGCTTCCGCTCGCGGGCGAGCAACCTGGTGCCCGGCGACACCAACGGCGCCTGGGACGTCTTCGTGCTCGACCGCCACACCGGCGCCGTCGACCGGGTCAGCGTCAGCAGCTCCGGCGCCCAGGGCAACGGCGACTGCCGCTTCTCGGCCTTGTCCTCCGACGGCCGCTTCGTCGCTTATGGTTCGGAGGCTTCGAACCTGGTGCCCGGCGACACCAACGGCGCCTGGGACGTCTTCCTGCGCGACCGCCGGACCGCCCAGACCGGGCGGGTCAGCGTCTCCAGCTCCGGCGACCAGGGCGACGCGGGCAGCTACGGCGGCAACTCGAGCTTCGTGTCGCCCGACGGCGCGCTGGTGGCCTTCGCCTCTGACGCCACCAACCTGGTGCACGGCGACAACAACCGCGAGCGGGACGTGTTCCTGCACGACCGGCGCACCGGCGAGACCGAGCGCATCAGCGTCAAGGCGCAGAAGAAGCAGGGCAACGGCGCCGCCTGGCGCTGGCTGCCGATCTCCTTCAACCAGCGCTTCGTCCTCTTCACCTCGGACAGCAGCAACCTGGTGCCCGGCGACACCAACCAGGTCGCCGACGTCTTCGTCCGGGACCGGGGCCTCGACGCCGTCGCCGTCGACAGCACCATCGCCTTGGCCGGACCGATCTACTCGGCGGTCGGGCAAGCGATCGACCTGTCCTGGAGCGCCGTTCCCGCGGGCGCGCAGGTCTGGGTGCTCGCCTCCCACTCGAACGGCGGCTCGGTGAGCGGCGGGCACGCCTACGACCTCGGGCCGCCGACCTCGACCCTGCACAGCGGTTACGCCTCGGCCGAGGGCACCGGCAGCTACCGCACCGGGGTCATCGGCGCCGCCATGGCCGGCCGGGTGATCTTCTTCGAGCTGGCCGCTCGCGACGCCGCCGGCGCCTTCCTCGACAGCAACCCGGTCTCGACCCTGATCTACTGAGCCCGCCGCTCCCTGCGCCGGCTTGCGGAGACGGCGGGCGGCGCCTGTAATCCAGGCATGGAGCGACCCCCGCGGCCGGTTCCGGATGCTCGGCCGGCGGCCCCGATTTGCGGCCGCCAGGGCGAACTCGACGCCCTCGCCGCGCTGGCCCAGCCGGACGGCCCGGCGGTGGTCTACCTGCAGGGCTTGCCCGGCATCGGCAAGACCACCCTGCTGCGCGCCCTCGAACAGCGCATCAGCGCCGTCCGCGGCGGGATGCCCTTCGCCTTGCTCGACTGCCGCGTCATCGAGCCGACCGAGGCTGGTTTCGGGGAGGCGCTGACGTCGGCCGGGGTCGATCCGGCCAGCTCCGGAGGCGCGGTGATCGCCCTCGACCACTACGACCACCTGGGTTTGCTCGACTCCTGGTTGCGGCAGCGCTTCCGGCACCGCTTCCCGTCGGCGCGGCTGCTCCTGGCCTCGCGGCGGCCGCCGGTCGCCGCTTGGAGCGCCCTCGGCGCCGACCTCCGCTTGATGCGCCTGGGCGCCCTGCCCGACGACGAGGCGCGGTGGCTGCTGGAGGCCGCCGGGATCCAGGGCGACGGCGCTCGCGCGGTGCTCAGGATCACCCGGGGCCACCCGCTCGGCCTGGCGCTCGCCACGTCGCTGGCGAGGGAGCTGGACGGCGCCGAGCTCGAGGACCTGGCGCTACCCGACCTGGTCCACCGCTTGACCCGCTTCTTCCTCGAGGAGATCGAGCAGCCCGAATTGCGCCGCGCCCTGGAGGCCGCCGCGGTGCTGCGCCGGGTCACCGCGCCGATCCTCGAGGCCGTGCTGCCCGGTTGCGACGGCGCCGTGCTCTACGACCGGCTGGCCTCGCTGCCGCTAACGGAGGTCTGCCGCGATGGCCTCGGCCTGCACCCGACCGTGCACCAGCCGGTCGCCGAGCGGCTGCGCGCGGCCGACCCGGCGCGCTTCGTGGAGTACCGCCGGCGGGCCTGGGCGGCGCTGGAGGGCCAGGCGGCCCGGGTCGGCGCCCGCGAACTGTGGCGGCACACCGCCGACGTCATCTACTTGTGCGACGACCCGATCATCCGCGAGGCCTTCTTCCCGAGCGCCGAGCAGCGCTTGACGGTTGAGGAGGCCGCCGCCACCGACCACGAGGCGGTGCTCGAGATCGCCAACGCGCACGACGGCGCCGGCGGCCGCGAGCTCATGCGGCACTGGCTGTCGGCGGCGCCGCAGGCCTTCTTCGTGGTCCGCGACGGCGGCGGCGCGGTGCAGGGCTTCTCGCTGTTGTTCGACCCTGGGGCGCTCGACCCGGCCGCGCTCGCCGCCGATCCGCTGGCGCAGGCCTGGTGGCGGGACTTGCCGCCGGAGCTGCGGGGTGCGGACGACCGGGTCCTGTTCCTCCGCCGCTGGCTGGGTCGCGACGACGGCGAGCTGCCGTCCCCCGTGCAGGCGGCCTGCTGGCTGGACGTCAAGCGCGCCTACCTGGAGCGCCGGCCGCGGCTGCGGCGGGTCTACCTGGCCGTGGGGGACTTGGCGCCGTACGCCTCTGCGGCGCAAAAGCTCGGATTCGTGCCTTTCTCGGGCGGCCCGGAGCTGCCGCTGGCTTCGGCGATGCTCGACTTCGGCCCCGGCTCGGTCGACGCCTGGCTGGGGCGGCTGGTGCGGCACGAGCTCGGCCTGGGGGAGGCCCTGGCCCTGGAGGAGCAGGCCCACGAGCTGCGCTTGGACGGCGTCGCCGTGCCGTTGACGCCGCGCGAGCTGGCGGTGATGAAGCTGTTCCTGGAGGTCCCCGGCGAGGTCCTGAGCCGCGAGCAGCTGCTCGACGGCGCCTGGCAGGGCGGCGAGGCGGTCGGCAGCAACGTCGTCGACGTCCTGATCCGCGGCTTGCGCAAGAAGCTGGGAGCGCAGGCGGAGCGGCTGGAGACCGTGCGCGGCGCCGGCTACCGGCTGCGCGCCTGAGCCCCGTTTCTCATCGGGGCCTCATGTCCGGCGCTGGGAGGCCGGCTAGAGTCGGGGCGAGCGGGCCGCGATCCGCCCCCGCCGTTCCCGATCGAAGCCACCATGACCCAGACCGCCACCTTGTTCGACCGCCTCGGAGGAACCGACGGCGTCACCGCCATCGCCAACGACGTCGTCGAGGCCCACCTCGTCAACCCCGACATCAAGCAGCGCTTCCGCGACACCGACCCCGCCGCCCTCAAGGAGCTGGTGCGCGACTTCGTCAGCGCCGGCACCGGTGGTCCGGCCGAATACCAGGGCCGCGACATGCGCAGCGCCCACCTCGGCCTGAACCTGAACGAGCGCGAGCTGGTCGCCGCCATCGATGACATCCTCGGCGTGCTCGACAAGCGCGGGGTGGGGCAGGACGCGCGCATGGAGATGCTGGCGATCCTGTACTCGTTCAAGGACGAGGTGCTGTTCCAGTAGCGGCGAGCGCTAGCCGCGCCAGCGCGCCAGGTCGGCCTCGGCGGCGATGCAGCCGAAGGCGGCGCCGCCTGCCGCGGCCAGGGCCTCGAGCATCACCCGGGCTCCGTCGCGGTCGCCGCGGCGGAGCCGGTCGTTGGCCAGGCCGTAAGCCCGGGTGGCGTCTTGCACCGCCTCCGACGTCGCGCTGGCGCCGGCCGCGGCCGGCAGCGCCTCCAGGTCGCCGCGGTAGAGCAGCAGCAGCTGGTGGTAGGCGTGGTTCTCGATGATGTCCCAGGCGGGATCGACCGCCGCCAGGGTCGCCGCCGCCAGCGCCGCGTCGCCCGCGCGGGTGGCGCTCAGGTACAGCCAGTAGCGCGCCGCGGCCTCCATGTCGGGGTTCCACGACGCCGCGACGCAGGCGCCGAAGGCCTCGACGGCGCCGCCGAAGTCGCCCTGGCAGTAGCGCGCCAGGCCGAGGTGATACCAGACGTTGGTGTGCAGCGAGCTGGTCGGTTGGCCGCGGGCGTTCGGCAGGCCGTCCGCCTCGACGCGGTCCTCGGCGCCCTCGATCAGCCGGGCGGCGCGGCCGAGGTCGGTCTCGGCGTCGGCGAAGCGGCGCAGGCTGACCCAGCGGTGGCCGCGATGCCGGAGCAGCTCGGCGGAGTCGGGGTGCTGAAGCAGGCCGCGGGAGAAGACCGCGATCGCGTCCTCATAGCGGCCAAGGTAACCCAGTCGACGGCCGTACCAGATGATCCGCTGCACGTCCTCCGGCGCCTGGAGCAGGTCGAGGTAGGCGGCCTCGGCCGCGGCGAGGTGGCCGGGGTCAGCGCCGACGGCAGGGGAGTCCGCGTCCGGCGCCGGCCAGGACGGCGACTGGCAAGCGGCCGCGATCAGGAGCAGGAGAAGGAGCGGCAGGTGGCGGACGATGCGGGCGGAGGAGCTCATGCCGGGAGGCGCTGGCGGCGCCGCGCTCCAGCCTAGCGCCAGCAGAGGGGCGGCGGTTCCCTGGAGACTCCGGCCTCCTTATCCTGTCCACCCTGTTCGGTCCGTCCCCGTAGCTCAGCAGGATAGAGCATCGGTTTCCTAATCGGCCGCTGCTGACTGTCGCTGCCCAAGGATGCCAGTTACGGTCAGCCGTTCCTTCACCCTCTTCAGCGCCCGTAGCTCAGCTGGATAGAGCAGTCGGTTCCTAACCGACAGGCCACAGGTTCGAATCCTGTCGGGCGCACCACCCCTCCTCAGGAGATAGGGGCCTCCTTGGACAGTGACCTGTGTCCT
>CAYZXS010000046.1:0-29102 GCA_964482495.1 uncultured Planctomycetales bacterium | reverse complement strand
CGCGGCGCTGGTGCTGGCGCGGCCCGCGACCGAGCCCGAGCGCGCGCCCCTGGTGCTCTTCAGCGGCCCCGACGGCGACGCCACCGTCGTCGGCCTGCCCGAAGGCGCGGCCCTGTTCGAGGCCTACGCCCCAGGCCTGCCCCCCACCCCGGCCTGGCGGCTCGGCGCGGGCGCCGGCCCGGAGCTGGCCCTGGCCTGCGCCGACCTGGTGCTCGAGGACCTCGAGCCCGGCACGATCCTGAGCGGCGAGCGCCTCGACGAACCAGCGCCGCTGCCCTCGCGCCTGGTCCCCGACTCCGGCGAGCTGTTGTTCAGCCCGCTGCCGCCCGGGCGCTACCGCTTCCGCAACGGGGAGCGGGAGTGGGAGGTGGACGCCGAGGAAACCGCGGACTGAGCGCGACCCTCAATCCGGGAAGACGACGTCGAAGTCTTCCGGCTGCGGCGGGCTGAACAGCACCTGGATGGTCACCGAGCCCTCGATGGCGTGAGCGGTTCCGCGCGGGATCAGGAACACGTCGCCGGCCGCCAGCGGGTAGACCTGGAGCGCCTCGGCCGCCACCAGGCCGCCGCCGGTGGGTCCGACCCGGAGGGTGCCGTGGCCGTCGACGACCATCAGCCACTCCTCGCGCCCCTCGTGCAGGTGCAGCCGGACGCCGTTCGGCAGCGCCCACAATCGCAGGTCGGCGGCGGGCGAGCGCCAGGTCTGGCTCTCGTCGGCCTCTTCAGCCCGCGGGTGGGCGTCGAGCCAAGCGGCGGTGCTGCGGTAGTGGAAGCCGGCCTCGGAGCCGGGGCTCTGGCAGCTGGCGGCGGCCAGCGGCAGGAGCGCCAGCGCCAGCAGCGCGCGGTTCAGGAGCGGGGTCAGGTGGCGGCTCATGGGCTGTAGGGCAGGAGCTTGTCGAACTCGGCCAGATCGCCGGGAAAGAAGCGGAAGACCGGGCGACCCTCGAGGCCGAGCTCGGCCAGCGCCTGCAAGGTCTTCTGGGGCGTGCGGAGCTCGCGCAGGAAGACCGTCTCCTCCGGGGCGAAGGGCGGCAGCGACGGGGTGTAGAGCTTGCCGGGGTCGGCGGCCAAGGGCGGCTGCGGGATCAGGATCACCGAACCCGCCGGGGCCTCGGCGGCGGCGATCTCCGGCCGGGCGCGCCGGTAGGCCTGGTCCTCAGCGAGCTCGAAGCGCCACAGGAAGATCACCGGACCGGCGATCACGGCCGCCAGCGGCAGCGCCCGGCGCCAACGCGCCGGGGCGTCGTCGAGCAGCGCGAGGGCGCCGATGAGCAGCAGGCCCAGGGTCTCGTAGAGATAGAGCGGCCCGAGGTAGGCCCAGTGGCCGGGGTACCAGTGGAAGGCGTAGGCGACGGGCAGCAGCACCACCACCAGCAGCGCGCTGCCGCCGTCGCGCCGCCGCGAGCGCCACAGGCCCCAGAAGCCGAGCGCGACGGCGCCGATGCAGCCGAGGAAGGCGACCGACCAGCGGCCCGCCTGCCGCAGTAGGCCGGCGAGCGGGTCGCCGTTGCCGTAGACGTCCATCGGCTGGCCGGCATCGGCGTGCCCCGGCGGGAAGAAGGGGCCGAAGTCGCGGGCGTAGGCCTGGTACGGCGCCAGCAGCCATTCCCCGGTCTGGAGCCTCTGGTAGAGCAGCGCCAGCCCGAGGAAGGGCAGGCCGCCGAGCACGGCGAACAAGAGCCCGCGGCCGCCCGGCGCCGGCCGGCCGGGGCCGCGCCGGAGCAGCCCCGGCAGGCAGGCGAGGGCGAAGATCACGCCGGTCAGCGGCCGGCACAGGAAGATCCACCCCGACGCCGCCCCGAGCCCGAGGCCGTTGGCCCAGGAGCGGCCGTCCCGGTCGCGCAGCCGCAGCAGGAACAGGTAGCCGAGCAAGGCGGCCGGCAGGCTGTAGACCTCCGACTGGAAGGAGCTCTGGACCAGGAGGAAGAAGGGCGTGGTCGCCAGGAGCACCGGCGCCCAGGCCGGGGCGGAGACCCCGAAGCGTCGGGCCAGCCGCGAGAGCAGCACCACGCTCAGCAGGCCAGCCAGCAGCGAGCCGGCGGCCGGCATCCCGGCGGCGGTGAAGGGCGCCAGGAAAAGGGACGGCCCCGGCGGGTACTTGGAGTAGCGGACTCCGCGCTCCGGGTCCTCGTAGAGCTGGCGCCGGTGGGTCGGGCAGTGGGCGACCGGGTCCTGGTAGGCGCGGTGGCCCAGCGGCTGGTCGAGCTCGCCGGCGGCGAAGCGCTCGGCCTGGAACAGCACCGCCCGCTCGTCATTGGTGACCGTGGTCGGCAGCCGGAGGTGGCCGGCGCCGGCGACCAGCAGCGTCACCGCGAGCGCCAGCCACAGGGGCGAGCCTGCCCGCTGCACCGGCAACGGCGGCACGATCCGGGAAAGGAGCAGCGCCAGCGGCAAGGCGGCGAAGGAGACCACCAGGTCCGAGGGCTGCAGGACGCGGTCGTCGAGCCAGAAGGCCAGCAGGGCCGGCAGCGCCCCGAGCACCAGGGCGAGGACCAGCCAGCGCGATTTCAGGACCCCAGCGGCTTCCACGGCGCCCAGGATAGCCCCGGGCGCACCGGCGCCGCGGAAGTGGCCCGGCCGAATGGGAATGGCGATCCTCCCGGAGCCGGTTCCCCGGCCGATTTCGGGGGAACCTGGCGCCGATTCATGGGTCATACTTCAGAGTTCCCTGGCCCATCCTCGATCCCCAGAAACCATGCAGATCCGTGTCCTCCTGCCGCTGTTCCTCGCGGCCCTTCCGTCCTCCCTGTCCGCCCAGCAAGGCCCTGATTCCCGCTTCCAGGAGCGCCCTGGAATCCAGGAATTCTCCGGCCGCATGGTCGTCCGACCGCTGCAGGTCGACGCCCTGGTGGCCACAGGCCTGAGCCTGGCCGAGGCCGAGGCCCGCCACGCCGCCGCGACCGCGCGCCTGGACGGATTCACCCGCGTCGCCAGCTTCCCGGAGGTCGATGAGCACGTCCTGCTGCTGCCCGAGGGCGTGGACGAGGACGCCTTCGCCGCCGCGCTCGGCGCCAGCGGCGACTACGAGTACGTCGAGCCGGACTGGATGTGCTATCCGGACAAGACGCCGAACGATCCCAAGTACGGCCAGCAGTGGCACCATCCGACCATGTCCTGCCCGAACGGCTGGGACACCCGCACCGGCGACCCGGGCTACATCGCGGCCTTCGTCGACACCGGCGTCAAGAAGGACCACGAGGACCTCGCCGCCTCGCTGATCCCCGGCTACAACTCCGTCTCCGGCCTGACCGAGGCCCAGGGCGGCACGGTCTGGGACATCAACGGCCACGGCACCTGGGTCGCCGGCTGCATCGGCGCCATCGGTGACAACGGCAAGGGCGTCGCCGGCGTGGCCTGGGACGTCAGCCTGATGCCGATCCGGACCACCGACAGCTCCAACGGCGGCGCCTACATGAGCGACCTCACCGAGGGCGCGCGCTGGGCCGCGGACAACGGCGCCGGCTCGGTCAGCGTCAGCTACTCGGGCGTCGACAGCAGCTCGGTGAGGACCTGCGGCGACTACTGCGACGGCAAGGACTCGGTCCTGATCTGGGCCGCCGGCAACTCCGGCGTCACCTTCAGCGGCTGGGACTGGGTCAACACCATCGTCGTCGGCGCCACCAGCCAGAGCGACGTGATCGCCTCCTGGAGCAACCGCGGCGCTCCGATCGACGTCGTCGCGCCCGGCGTGTCGATCATGAGCACCGACTGGAACGGCGGCTACTCCGCCCCCAGCGGCACCAGCTTCTCGGCGCCGCTGACCAACGGCGTGGTGGCGATGATCCGCATGGAGTACCCGAACCTGTCGACCGCCGACGTGCGCCAGCAGCTCTACGACAGCTGCGACGACCTCGGCGCCCCCGGCGAGGACAACACCTACGGCCACGGCCGGATCAACCTCGAGACCTCCCTCGGCGGCGCCTTCAGCACCATGGCGATGACGGTCCAGAACCTGGTCGCCGGCCAGACCGCGACCTTCACCACCACCGGCGCTCCGGCCTCCTCGACGGTCTACTTCATCCGCTCGCTGAGCGGCTCCGGCAGCACCTTCGTGGCGCAGCTGAACGTCACCCTCGACCTGGACAACCCGGTGCTGATCGCCAGCGCCGCCGCCAGCGCCTCCGGCGACGCGGTCCTGAACGTCAACGTCCCGGTGGGCGCGGCTGGCCGCATGGTCTGGCTGCAGTCCGCGGGCATCGACGCCCTCAGCAACGTGGTCCAGGCGTTCATTCCCTGATTCCAGGGTTCAGGGAGCCTGCTAGCTTGGGCGGAGCGATGGTCGCTCCGCCCTCCTTTTTCTCTGCCCTCGACGGCCGGGCCGGCGGCTCGTGACTCCCGCGCCTCCGCGCCGCTGGCTGCGACCGTGGCCGCTCCGCCTGGCGCTGGCGCTGCTCGTCCTCTGCGCCGTCCGGCTGGCCGAGAGCCGCTGGAGCGCCGCCGGCCGGCTCCTGCAGCTCCACCCCGTGCAGCCCACCGCGCGGGAAGGGCCGGCTGCCCTGCCCTTCCCCGCCTCGCGCCAGCTGACCGTCGCCGCGGTCAACCTGGCCCACGGCCGCGGGCCGACCGCGAGCAACTTCGGCGGCGGCGGCGCGGCGGAGCGGGAGGTCCGGCTGCGCGCGGTCGGCCGGATGCTCCGCGAGCAGGGCGTCGACGTCGCCGTGCTGTGCGAGGCCGACTTCGACAGCTTCTGGAGCGGCGGCGCCAACCAGGCGGCGCTGGTGGCCGAAGAGGCCGGCCTGCGGCACCGCTTCGAGATGCACACGATGCAGGCGGCGCTGCCCTTCCTGAAGCTGGACTTCGGCACCGCCGTGATCAGCCGCTACCCGCTGCGCGACCCGGCGCTGCTGCCCTTCCCGGCGCGGAGCACCTGGCGGGCGCTGCTGATCGGCCACAAGGAGGGCGGCGCGGTGACGGTGGCGCCGCCGGACGGCCCGGCCTTCGTCGTCCACGCCACCCACCTCGAACACCAGGGAGAGCGCTGGCGGCTGCGCGCCGCCGAGGTCATGGAGCGGTGGATCCGGGAGCAGCCGCTGCCGGTGGTCGCCGCCGGGGACTTCAACTCCACCCAGGTCGGCTTCCCGACCCCGTACGCGGCCGACGCGCCGCGCACCGCGGTCTCGGCCCTGAGCGACGATGACGGGCCGCTGCGGGCGCTGCCGGAGGGACCGCCGACCGCCGCGCAGCTGACCTTCCCCGCCGCCAGCCCCGACCGGGTCATCGACTGGATCCTGTTCCCGCCCTCGTGGCAGCCGCTCGACTACCGGGTGCTGCCGGTCGAGCTCGCCGACCACCGGCCCGTGATCGCCCGGTTCCGGCTGCCGCCGCCCTAGAATCGCCGCGTGGACTCCGAGGGAGCCTTCGCCGGGCCGGCCCGCTGGCTGCTCCGCCTGCACCTGCTGCTGGCGCTCGTGCCGCTCGCCTTCTTGGCGGCGGCCTTCGTGCGGGCGGCGGACAGCGGCTTCACGCCGGGCCCGGAGGACTACGCCCGGGTCCGCTACCGGCCGGGGCCGGCCGCCGACAGCGTGCTCGCGACCTGGCGCGGCCGCGGCATCCCGCCGGAGGAGCGGGTGGTCGCCGTCTGGGGCCTGGCCGACGCCGACGCCGGCGCCCTCGACCGGGACTCCGCCGGCCTGATGACCGCGCTCCAGCTCGGCGAGGCCGGCGCCCGGCTGCGGCTGTGCGACCCGCGCTTCCTGGCCGACGCGGAGGCGCTGGTCGGCAACGCCGCCGAGTACTTCGCCGACCCCTACGAGGCCGCCCGCGGCGCCACCGACCTGCTGCTCAATAGCGACCGGGCCGAGTTCGCGGCGCCCGACCTGGCGCGGCTGGCGGCGGCGATGCCCGGCGGCGCCGTCTTCGACTGCCTCGAGGCCTGGGACGGCGAGGCGGCGCGGGAGCGGGGCCTGGCCTACCTGCCCATCGGTGGCTTCGGCTGGCCCCCTTGGCTGGACTCGGACTTCCAGGCCTTCGTCGCCGAGGTCCGCGCCGGCACCCCGGAGGACGCCCGCATCTTGCTGTGGCCGGAGCGGCGCCCGGTGCCGTCGCCGCGCGGCCGCTGGTACCTGCTGCTCGCCTACGAGCTGACGCCGCGGGCGGTGCTGCTGCCCGAGGCCGAGCTCGCCAGCGGCACCGCGGTCCAGTACCGCCAGTGGGTGCGGCGGGTCAGCCGGCGCTGGCCCGAGCTGCGCGGCTCGCTGCCCCAGGCGGTGGAGGCGGCGCGAGCCAGCCACCTGCTGCGCTTCGTACCGCAAGCCGACTTCCGCGGCCAGGACTGGCGCCTGGAGGAGCTGCCGCGGTGAGCGCTCTCGGCGGCCTGGTGGTCGTGCTCGCCGCCTGGCTGGGCGGCCGGGCGCTGCTGCCGCGCCGATCCGAGCTGGCGCGCTCCGGGTGGGAGGAGCAGGGCGTCGCGTACCTGCTCGGCTCCTCGGCGCTGGTGCTGGCGGCGATGGCCCTGAGCTGGACCGGCCTGGCCTTCAGCGGCACGGTCGCCGGCTTCGTGCTGGCGACGGCGGCCTTCGCCGGCGGCTGGCGGCTCTACCGCGACCGCGGGGAAGCCCTGGCCGCGGAGGTCCTGACCGGCGGGCAGCTCGGCCTGGTGCTGGCGCTGGCGGCGGGGTCGGCGGTGATGACGCTGGCCTGGCCGCTGAACGAGTTCGATCCGATCCTGCACTTCGCCTACAAGGGCCGCCTGCTCTTCAGCGAGGGCCTGCCGGCAGGCGAGGCCTTCACCGCCGTCAGCGGCGACCCCGGGCGGGTGATGACCCACCCGAACTACCCGCTGGGCGTGCCCTTCCTCGAGGCCTTCGCCGCCCACGCCGGCGGCGGCTGGGGCGACCGCTGGGTGCAGGCGCCGCTGGCCCTGTGGAGCGCCTGCCTGCCCGCGGCGGTGTCGCTCGGCCTGCGCGGCCTCTCCCCCGCCGCCGCCCGCGCCGGGGCGCTGATCGCCGCCTGCACCCCGGCCCTCTATGCCCGCGAGTTCCTCTCGGGTGGCTTGGCCGACTTCGCCGCCGCCGGCCTGGGCGAGGAGAAGATGCTCGGCGGCCGCGGCGACCTGCCGGTGATGGCGCTGATCGGCGCCGGAGCGGCGCTGCTGCTGGTGGCGCGGCGCGGCGGCGAGCGCGCCTGGCGCCCCGCGGCGCTCGCCGGCCTGTGCCTGGCCGGGGCGGCGATGATGAAGAACGAAGGCCTCGCCCTGCTCGGCGTGCTCGCCCTGGCGCTGATGCTCGGCGCTCTGCTCGAGCGCGGCCGCGGCTGGCGGCCGGGCGCGGTGGCCGTGGGCGTCGCGGCGCTGGCGCTGGCGCCGTGGCTGATGCACCGCGGAGCGCTGCCGGCGATCGACGAGAACTACGGCGAGCAGCTCTCGATCGAGCGCGTCGGCCACTACCTGAGCAACGACGAGACCGCCGACGCCTCGCCGATCCGGGCCGAGAACTACGGCCCCGACTGGACCGAGGCCTCGCGCTGGCGGCCGGCGCGCATCGGTCGTTACTTCGGCCTGGAATTCGTCGACCTGCTCAGCTGGGGGCTGCTGTGGCCGCTGGCGCTGCTCGGGCTGCTCCACGCCGCGCGGCGGCCGGAGCTGCGCTGGCTGGCGCTGCTGCTCGCGGGCGGGGTCGCCCTCTACGCCCTGATCCTGCTGGTGACGCCGTGGTTCCTGCCGTCGCTGCACAAGAAGGGCATCCCGGCGCGGCTCTTGATCCACCTCGCGGGGCCCGCGGCGCTGCTGGCGGGAGCATTATTCGCCCCACGGCGCCCCACGCCCGACCGATAGAATCAGGGACCATGTCCCGATTCGGCCGCATCCTGGTGGCAGGCTTGAGCCTGCCCGTTTTGTTCTCCTGCGGGGACGATCCGGCCGCCGACCCGGACCCGGTCATCGAACGCGAGCTGGTCGCCGGCAACGGCCGTCCGGTGATCCTGATCTCGATCGACAGCCTGCGCGCCGATCACTGCACGCCCTACGGTCACGCGCCGCAATTCGCGCCGGACGAGGCCACGACTCCCTTCATGGCCCGGATGGCCAAGGAAGGCGTGCTGTGGGAGAACGCCTCCGCGCCGACCTCGTGGACCCTGCCCAGCCACCTGTCGCTGGTGACCGGCATGGCGCCGCAGCAGCACGGGGTGAACGTGCAGGGCTTCCGGCCTCCCGTCGGCACCCAGCACGTCGCCGGGAAGTTCCAGGAGGCCGGTTACCTCACCGCCGGCTTCTTCTCCGCGCCCTACCTCCACCCGATGTGGGGCTTCGCCGAGGGCTTCGACCATTACGTCGGCGCCGCCAGCTACCTCAACTCGACGCAGACCGCGACGGCGATCACTGACCCCGACACGCCGATGCAAGGCGTGCACACCAGCGCCGACAGCGACTCCGAGACGGCGGTGCAAGTCATCGATCAGGCCCTGGCCTGGCTGGAGAAGGGCGACCGCCACCAGGCTCCCTTCTTCCTGTTCCTTCACCTCTGGGACCCGCACTACGACTACCAGCCGCCGGCGGACTACGCCGAGCGCTTCCACCCCGGCTGGCAAGGCATGGACGGCGTCGACTTCTACAAGAACTGGAAGGACGGCCGCGAGTACAGCCCGGAGGAGATCGACCACGCCAAGGCGCTCTACGACGCCGAGATCCGTTACACCGACGATCACATCGCCCGGCTGTTCGCCCAGCTCGAGGCCTGGGGCGTCGCCGACCAGGTGATCCTCGGCATCGTCAGCGACCACGGCGACGAGTTCTACGAGCACGAGCTGATCGGCCACCACAAGACCCTCTACCAGGAGGTGGTGCACGTGCCGATGGTGCTGCGGGCGCCCGGCCTGGCGCCGGCGCAGACCCGCCTGAAGGGCACGACCGCCATCTACGATTTGGTGCCCACCTTGCTCGACCTGGCCGGCCTCCAGGCCTGGCCGGAGCGCACCGGCCGGAGCCTGCGGCCGATGTGGGAGGAGGCCGACGACGACCGGCAGGTGGTCTTCCAACTCGACCACCCCGGCAAGCGGGTCTTCCTCAAGGGCTGGCGCCAGGGCAAGGACAAGGTGCTGTTCCAGTGGCAGCCGAAGCGCACGACCTACCGCTGGCACCTCGACCTCGAGGCCGACCCTGGCGAACACAGCCCCGCGGTGCTGCAGAAGCTCAGCGAGACCCCGACCGGTCAGCGCGCCTTCGAGGCCATGAAGGCCGCCGACGCCTCGCGGCGACCTACGCTGGAGATGGGCGACCTGCCGGAGGAGATGGTGAACACCCTCGCCGGCGTCGGCTATGTCGACGAGCTCGAGGCCGACGGCGACTAAGCTGCCCGGGTCTTGGCCCCCCTCCTCCGCCTCCTCCAGCGCCTGCACCTGCTGGCGGCGCTGATCCCGCTGGTCTTCCTGGGCGCGGTCTTCGTCCAGGGCGTCTCCAGCGGCTTCGCGGTCAAGGAGTCGGCCTACACCCCGATCCGGATCGAGGCCGAGCTGGCGGCCGAGTCGATCCGCCAGGGCTGGGAGTCGCGGCGGCAGCCTCCAGCGAGCCGGGTGGTGGCCTTCTGGGGTCTGCGCGAACAAGGCGGCGGTGCTCCCGACGACGACGACTTCGCGGTGGTGCTGGCGCGACAGCTGCTGTCCTTCGGCGCCACCCTGCGGGTGGCCGAGGACGACGCCGGCGGCGGCCTGGCGGCGCTGCTCGGCCCTGGGCGGATCAGCTTCCACCCCGACCCGCTGGCGGCCTGTGACGGCGCCACCGAGGTGGTGCTGGCGAACGCGCGTCCCGACCTGCTGGCGCTGGACCTGAAGGCGGCCCGCGACCGCATGGACGGCCGCTTCCTGGTCGACTGCAGCGGGGAGGTGTCGATGGGCATCTTCAAGCGCACCGGCTTCATCCTGCTGCCGCTCTACTTCCTGAAGTCGCCGCCGTGGGCCGACCCTGGTTTCCTCGACTTCGTCGCCGAGGTGGCGGAGCGGGTGCCCGAAGACCAGGGCATCCTGCTGATGCCGGACGGGCCGCTGGAGACCACCAATCCCCGCTCGCGCTGGTTCCTGCACCTGAACTACTTCCTGGCGCCGCGGCCGCTCTTCCTGCCCTTGGCCAGCGAGGCCTGCGGCACCGCGGAGCAGTTCCAGGGCTGGGTGGAGCACCTGAACCTGGCCGGCCCGGGCGGCCGCGAGCTGACCCGGCGCGGCCTGCGGGCGACCGGCGCCGAGTGGTTGATCGAGTACCAGCACGGGGAGCAGTTCCGGCCCTCGGAGTGGACGCTGCGGCCGGCCGAGGAGGCGCTGCAGTGACGGCGCTCGGCGGCCTGATCGTGGTCGCGGCGGCCTGGCTGACCGGCCGCGCCCTGTTGCCCGGCCGCGCCAGCCTGGAGCGCAGCGCCTGGGAGGAAGCCTGCCTGGCCTTTATCGCCGGCAGCTCCGCGCTGGTGGTGGCGGCGATGGCGCTCTGCTGGACCGGCCTGGCCTTCAGCGGCGGCCTGGCCTGGAGCCTGCTCGCTGCGGGCGCGCTCGCCGGCTTGGCGCGGATCCGACGCGACCGGGCCGCAGCCGCGGCGCCCCTCGCCCCGGCCCCCGGGGGCCGGGCGGCCCAACTCCTGATCGGGGCGCTGGCTGCCGGTTCGGTGCTCGGGGCGCTGGTCTTCCCGATGAATGAGTTCGATGCCCTGCTGCACTTCGGACTCAAGGGGAAGGCCTTGTATTCCGGCGCCTCAGTCGACGGCCAGGCCTTCACCGGCGTGCTGGGCGACTTCGGGCGGCTCATGACCCACCCGAACTACCCGCTCGGCATCCCCTTCCTCGAGGCCTTCGCCGCCCACGCCGGCGGCGGCTGGAGCGAGCGCTGGGTGCAGCTGCCGCTGGCCTTC
Source organism: uncultured Planctomycetales bacterium (assembly GCA_964482495.1). Lineage (GTDB taxonomy): Bacteria > Planctomycetota > UBA1135 > UBA1135 > UBA1135 > J029. The sequence continues at coordinate 18,279 of CAYZXS010000046.1, read as the reverse complement.
TGGAGCGCCTGCATCCCCGGCCTGGTGGCTCTCGGCCTCCGCCCTTTCGGCGGCCGCGCGGCGATCGCCGGCGCGCTGGTCGCGGCCTGCACGCCGATGCTGGTGGTGCGCGACCTCTTCGCCGACTGGCCCTTCAACCTGGTCGATGCCGGAATGGGCGCCGACATCATGCTCGGCGGCCGCGGCGACCTCGCCCTGGCGGCGACCACCGCCGCCGCCTGCGCCCTGCTGCTGCGGGCCCGGCGCTCGGGATCGTGGTGCGCCTCGGCGCTGGCCGGGCTGTGCCTGGCGGGCGGGGTGATGATGAAGAACGAGGGCGTCGCGGTGCTGGCGGTGCTGGCCGTCGCCCTCGGCATCACCCTCTTGCTGCCGCCGCGACCGGCTCCGGGCGCGCCGCGGCCGGGCAAGGCCGCGGCCATCGCGCTGGGCCTCGGGATCGCGCTCGCGGCGCCCTGGCTGCAGCACCGCTCGACCCTGCCGGCCATCGACGAGAACTACTCCGAGCACCTGACCGCCGGGCGGCTCGGCGCCGCCTTCGCTCCCGAGCAGGCCGAGCGCGAATTCTTCGGCCACCGCGCCCACGAGGAGAGCGCCGCCGCCGCCGGCCGCGCCCGCGCCGCCGTCGTGGCCGAGTACCTGGGCACCGAGGCCCTGGACCTGGTCTCCTGGGGCCTGCTGTGGCCGCTGTTCCTGCTCGGGATCCCGTGGCGGCTGCGGCCGGGCAGCGAGGACCGCCGCTGGCTGGCGCTGCTCGTCCTGGGGACGCTCGCGGCCTACGCGCTGATCCTGCTCGTGACGCCCTGGTACCTGCCCTCGCTGCGCGCCACCGGCATCCCGGAGCGGCTGATGCTGCACCTGGTCGGGCCCGCGGCGATGGTCGCTGGCGCCGCCCTGGCCCGGGACCGCGCTGCTAGCATGTCCCGATCCAAAGACTAGGCCCGCCAGCTTGAGAACGGCCCCGAAACACCCCCTGCGAAAGGAAAACCGGGTCTGGCCTGGAACCCTCCGGCGCCGGGTTTAGCCAACCCCGCCGCCTGTCGACCGCGCCCCGCGCGGCCCCCTTGGCATCCCCCTCCCTGAGAACATGAAGATCGCTGTTGTTGGAACCGGATACGTCGGCCTGGTCGCGGGCACCTGCTTCGCGGAGATGGGCAACGACGTCCTGTGCGTGGATATCGACGAGGAGAAGATCGCGCGCCTGAAGGAAGGCGTCATCCCGATCTACGAGCCCGGCTTGTCCGAGATGGTCAAGCACAACTACAAGGACGGGCGCCTCGGCTTCACCACCAGCCTGCAAGACGCGGTCGAGAAGTCACGGGTGGTCTTCATCGCCGTCGGCACGCCGCCGGCCGAGGACGGCTCCGCCGACCTGAGCGCGGTGCTCGCGGTCGCCAAGGCCATCGGCCAGGCCGCCAACGGCCCCAAGGTGATCGTCGACAAGTCGACCGTGCCGGTCGGCACCGAGGCCAAGGTCAAGGCCACCGCCCAGGCCGAGACCGAGCACGACATGCAGGTGGTCTCGAACCCCGAGTTCCTCAAGGAAGGCGCCGCCATCGACGACTTCATGAAGCCCGACCGGGTGGTCATCGGCGCCCGCTCGGAAGAGGCCTTCGAGATCATGGACGAGCTCTATGGTCCCTTCGTGCGCAGCGGCAAGCCGATCATCCACATGGACCCGGTCAGCGCCGAGCTCACCAAGTACGCGGCCAACGCCATGCTGGCGACGCGGATCTCCTTCATGAACGAGATCTCGCAGATCTGCGACCGCGCCGGCGCCGACGTCGACATGGTGCGCAAGGGCATCGGCACCGACTCGCGCATCGGCTCGCCCTTCCTCTACCCGGGCATCGGCTACGGCGGCTCCTGCTTCCCGAAGGACGTCAAGGCCATCGGCGCCACCGCCCGCGAGCACGGCTACGTGTTCCGGATCCTCGAGTCGGTCGAGGAGGTCAACGAGAGCCAGAAGCGGCTGATGGTCGAGAAGGTGGTCGCCGTCTACGGCGAGGACCTCTCCGGCATGACCTTCGCCATCTGGGGCCTGGCCTTCAAGCCCAACACCGACGACATGCGCGAGGCCGCCGCGATCTCGGTGATCCGCGGCCTGACCGAGCGCGGCGCCAAGATCCGCGCCTTCGACCCCGAGGCCCACGAGACCGCCCACGCGGTCTTCGGCGACTCCATCGAGTACTGCGACGGCCCTTACGACGCCCTCGAGGGCGCCGACGCCCTGGTGCTGTGCACCGAATGGAGCGAGTTCCGCCGCCCCGACTTCGAGCGCATGGGCGGCCTGCTCAAGCGCCGGATCATCTTCGACGGCCGCAACGTCTACTCGGCCAAGACCATGCAGAAGCACGGCTTCGAGCGCTACGGCGTCGGCATCCCGCCGGTGAAGCCCTGAACATCCCATGACTCGCACCTCGATCGCCCCCCAAGAGCTGTCGTCCCGATTCGGATACTGGCAGCAGACCGCCGACATGATCGATCAGATGATCGATCTGATGCTCAACCACCGGCAGAGCGGCCACCCGGGAGGGTCCCGCTCGAAGGTGCCGATGATGGTGGCGCTGACGCTCTCGGGCGCCATGCGCTGGGACATCCGCAACCCCGAGAAGGCCTGGGCCGACCGCTTCGTGCTCATCGCCGGCCACTGCACGCCGCTGATCTACGGCATGCTGGCGGTCTACAACGAGGCCATGCGGCGCATGCACGCCAAGACCGGCGACGCCAAGTACGCCGTGACCGGCGGCCTGGAGCGCCAGCTGGTGTGGGAGGACCTGCTCGACCTGCGCCGCAACGGCGGCCTCAGCGGCCACGCCGAGATGGAGGGCAAGACCCTCTTCTTCAAGGCCAACACCGGGCCCAGCGGCCACGGCGCGGCGCCGGCGGCCGGCATCGCCCTGGCGCTGAAGGCGGCCGGCGCCGACGAGGTGCGGGTCTTCGCCCTCGAGGGCGAGGGCGGCCACACCGCCGGCATCCACCACGAGGTCAAGCACACCAGCTACGGCCTCGGGCTCGGCAACCTGCACTACCTGCTGGACTGGAACGACTACGGCATCGACCCGCGCGCCTTCTCGGACGTGATGTACGGCACGCCGCAGGAGTGGTTCGACAGCTACGGCTTCCAGACCGCCGGCGCCGAGGACGGCACCGACTTCGGCCAGCTCTGCGCCGGCCTGTCGGCGCAGGACGGCGAGGGCGACCGCCCGCACTGCACCTGGTTCAAGACCGAGAAGGGCCGCGGCTACATCGTCACCGGCAACAAGTCGCACGGCGCGGCCCACAAGCCCAACTCGGAGAACTTCTGGCTGACCAAGAAGCCCTTCGCCGAGAAGTACGGGGTCGAGTTCGAGGGCTACGGCGAGGGCAAGCCCGACACCGCTGAGGCCTTCCGCGAGCAGACCGCGAAGAACATCCAGGCGGCGCTGTCGCTGCTCGACGACGAGGATTACTGCGCCTGGCTGGCCGACCGCCTGGTCGAGCTCGGCGACTCGGTGCCGACCTCGATGCCGAACGCCACCGTGGTCAGCGGCAAGGACCCGTCGACTGATCCCGAGCTGACCGACCCGGCCAGCCTGCCGGAGAGCGTCTTCTTCGCCGCCGGCGAGAACCAGCCCAACCGGGCCGGCTTCGCCAAGGTCGCGGCCTACCTGAACGACGTCGGCCGGCGCAAGTACGGCCGCCCGATCGTGATCGCCGCCAGCGCCGACCTGGCCGAGTCGACCAACATCGCCGGCTTCGCCGCCGGCCACGACGGCGGCGAGGGTTTCGGCTGGTACGACCGCGGGGACAACCTCAGCGGCGCGCTGCTGCCGACCGGCATCACCGAGTTCGCCAACGCCGGCATCCTGTGCGGGCTGGCCAGCACCAACCTCAGCGACAAGCCGGAGGAGGAGTTCGCCGGCTCCTGGGGCGCCTGCAGCACGTACGGCAGCTTCAGCTACCTGAAGTACGGCATGTTCCGGCTCTACAGCCAGCTGGTGCAGGACTGCCCGCTGAAGACCGGCAAGGTGATCTGGGTCGCCGGCCACAGCGGTCCCGAGACCGCCGAGGACTCGCGCACCCACTTCGGCATCTTCGCCACCGGCGTCACCCAGCTGTTCCCGAAGGGCCAGGTCATCGACCTGCACCCGTGGGAGCCGAACGACGTCGGCCCCTGCCTGCTGGCCGCGCTGGGCCAGGACGTGCCGATCGTCGCCCTGCACCTGACCCGCCCCGGGGTGCCGATCCCGGACCGCGAGGCCGTGGGCATGGACCCGGCCATGAACGCCGCCAAGGGCGCCTACCTGGTCCGCGACTACGACCCGTCGCGGCCGAAGGAGGGCTGCATCTTCCTGCGCGGCACCTCGTCGACCGCCTCGGTGATCCAGCTGCTGAAGGACGGCGCCTTCGACGGCGACGGGCCGAACGTCAAGCTGGTGTCCACGGTCAGCCACGAGCTGTTCGTCATGCAGCCGAAGGAGTACCAGCAACGCATCGCCGACGAGGCCGACTGGTTCGACTCGACCGTGATCACCAACGGCGCGCGGGCGCTGATGGGGCCGTGGGTCGCGCACCAGACCTCGCTCGACTACGCCATGGGATCGGACTGGGACGACCGCTGGCGCACCGGCGGCTCGGGCGACGAGATCACCGCCGAGGCGCATCTGGATCCGGACAGCCTGCTCGCCGGGATCAAGCGCTTCACCGGTGAGCGGGAGCAGCGGCTGCAGAAGGCCCGCGGCCCGGAGGCGCTGTTCGCGCAGCCGGCTGGCTGAGCGGAGTCCTCGGACCGAACGAGAAGGAGGGGGCAGCTTCGGTCGCCCCCTCCTCTTTCTTCGTCCGCTGGATCGGCGTTAGCGATCGCGCTGCGGCTCGTCCCAGTCGCGGCGCTTGTTCTTGTTCCACCACCGGCGCAGGCTCTCGACGCCGCTGGCCTCGGCGCCGGAGAGCTTGCGCATGCTGCTCTGGGCCGGGCCGGAGAGCCGGCCCCAGCGGTCCTGGGCGGTGGAGCTGCCGGGCTCGGACTGGAGGTCGTTGTGGCTGCGCTCGAGGGTCTTCAAGAGGTCCTCGAAGATGCGCTTGCGCTGCTTCTGGTCCAGGCCGGTGAAGTTGCCCAGGGCCCGAGCGGCGGCCGCCTGCAGCCGGGCCTGGTACTCGCCGAGCACGTCGAGCAGCGGGTCGACCGCCTTCTCGTCCCGGGTGCGGCCAACGGCCGCCAGGATCCGCACCTGGACCTCGAAGTCGTCGCGGTGGTTGCGGTCGCCGATCAGCCGGATCAGGTCGCGCACGCTCTCCGGCGCCATCTCGCCGAGGGCGGCGGCGGCGGTGAAGAACAACTCCTGCTGGCGGATCCCCTGGCGCGAAGCCTTGCGCTTGACCTTCATGGTCCGGTACAGGGCCTTGGCGATGTCCTTGCGGTCGCGCGGGCCGGAAGCCTGGAACTCCGTCCGTAGCTGGAAGACGCACTTCACGGCGAGGTCGTCCTCGCGGCCGCGCCTGCCGGTGTGCTCCTTGAAGCGCTCCAGGAGCTCCTTGACCTCGGGGCGGTCGTCGGCGACCTCCTCTTCCTGGGCCGGTTCCTGGTCAGCCTGCGGCGGGAGGTCCACCCTCGCGGGAGCCGCGGCGAGGAACGAGAGGAGCGTCAGGCCAAGGAGCTTTAGGCAGAACATGGCGCGAACTCCAGCTTAACTGCCGAGCGGATCGCCGCCGGGCGAAGCGGTTTCCGGGGACTGGAGCAGGAGTCCGGGCTAGCCTGGCGCGTTCCCCCTTTCCCCGCGCACCGCCGTGATGCTCCCCCTCCTGCTCCTCACCTTCCTCCAAGGAATCGAAGTCGACGGCCTGCGGCCGGGCGAGAGCTTCGAGCTGCTGCCCGTCCAGAAATCCCACGAGGACTTCTGGGCCCGCGGCCGGCTGCTCAACGCGCTCGACTACACCCCCATCCCGGGCGCACGGCTCGAGGCTTGGCTCGAGTCCTACCCGAGCGCGGGCACACTGCTCGGCTCGGCCACCACCGGCGCCGACGGCCGTTTCCGGCTGAAGATCAAGGTCGGCGGCCGCGAGGCGCACAAGGTGACGGTCCGCGCGCCGGGCTATCGCAGCTCCACCTGGTCCGACTCGGCGGTGCGGGCCTGGGACGAGGACTTCCTGCTCCTCCCGCTCGGGGAACCTGAGCGCTATCGGGTGCTCGACCTCGACCTGCGGCCGGTCTCCGGCGCTCGGCTAGAGATCCACCAGAGCTGCAGCCACGACCCGCCGGCCTTCGAAGCCTGGAGCGACGACGACGGCCGCATCGAGGTCCCGGACATCCCTGGCTGGCACGACCACGAGAGCCCGGGGGATCTGAAGCTCCTAGCGCCGGGCTTCGGGTCGCTGGCCTCCATCTCCCGCCGGGACACGCTGGCCGTGCCGGGCGTCCAGGACGAGGTGCGGCTCTACGTGCCGAGGCGGCGGCCGGTGATGATCCGCGCCCTCGACCGGGACGGGAGACCGCTTCAGAAGCAGCGCCTGGTCCTGATCGGCTCGCCGGAGTGGACCGACGTCTGGACCGACGAGGACGGCGTCGCCATGCTGCCGACCACCTTCGACGACCGCTGGCTGTCCTGGTTCCACGCCGACTCGGTCAGCGAGGAGCGCTACTTCGCCGGTTGCCGGGTGCCGCTGGCCTTCACGGACCGGCCGATGCCGCTGCGGCAGGACGGCGAGGAGGTTGCCGAGGCCATCGAAGGCGGGCTGGCCGCCGGCCGGCTCGAAGTCGGTCTGGAAGGGGTTCCGGAGCAGGAGCTCGCCCGCTTCCCGCTCCAGGTCATCCACGAAGACGGCTGGCTGGCGGAAGGCCCCGGCCCGCACCGGCTGCCGGCCGGAGCCGTAACGGTGGTGGCAGGCGCGGCCTTCTCCGGCTGGGAGGAGCAGAGCCTGCAGGCTGAGGTCGTCGCTGGCCAGACGGCGGAGGTCGCCTTCCGCCCCCGCCGCGAGGCCCGGGTCCGGATCCTTGTGCGGAGCTGGGGCACCCTGCATGTCCAGGCCGGGGACGACTCCATCAGCCTGGAGGGCAGCCGCGAGGACCAGGAACAATGGAAGGAGGTCCACGTGCCGACCGGCCAGCCGATCACGGCCCTGTACGACGACGGCGGCGCCCTGCGGGCCACGCTGCCGCCGCTGGCTCCCGGCGAGCAGACCGAGCTGGACCTGACCGCGCCCGGTCACCGGATCGCTCGCTCGGTCTGCGACGCCTGGCAGGACGAGGAGGTCCCGACCGCCACGCTGGTCTTCGCAGTGGCCGACGAGTTCGGCCAACCGGTCCCCGAGGCCCGCCTCGACCTCGAGCCCTTCGCCCGGCCTTTGGGCGGGGACGGCGACCACGACCCGCCCGCCCGCAGCTACACGGTGGCCGCCTCGGTCCGCGGCGAGGTCCTGGCGACCGCCGAGGGCTACTTACCGCGCTGGGCCGCAGGCGTGTCTCCACCCGCGGGCGTGTCCGCTCCGGTGCGGCTGCCGCTCCAGCCCGACGCCTCGGTCCAGATCGAGCACGGCGAGGAGGTCGAGACCTACGACGGCTTCGCCGCCGGCCCGCGCGAACTCATCCACTGGTTCCCCGACGGCAGTCGGTTGCTGCTCCGGCTCGAGCTGGCTGCCGGTGAGCGGCGCACCATCCAGGTCAAGCCGCCGCCTCCTGAAGGAGACTAGCACCACCCCTCGCCGCTAGGCTCCTGCGGACTTGGGAGACCTCAACCCCCTCCGCGCCCTGATGGCGATGCTCGGGTCCACGGCGCCGCCGGCGCTGCTGGCGGCGGGCTACCCGGAGCTCACGGTCGACGAGCAGACCTTCCCGCCGGGATCGGAGCGGGTCGAGATCGAGTCCGGCCGCAGCACCCTGCGCGGCGTCTACGTGCCCTCGGACCCGGACTCGCCGGTGGTGCTGCACCTGCTCGAGTCGATGGGCTCGGTCACCTACGGCACCCACCACGCGCTCGGCTACCCGCTGCTGTGGCAGCTGCGCGACCGCGGCTTCGCCTCGCTGATGGTCGACTATCGCGGCATCGGCGCCTCCGAGGGCTGGCGCTCCCCCCGCAACGTCCGCGAGGACGCCCAGGCGATGTTCGCCGAGGCCCTGCGCCGCACCGGCGGCCGCTCGCACCGGATCGTCATCCGCGGCACCAGCTTCGGCACCCTGGCGGCCGCCTCGCTGCTCAAGCACGGGGCCCGGCCGCGGGCGGTGACCCTGATCGCGCCGGTCCGGGCCGAGACCGTAGCCAAGAACTGGTTCCACCACTACTACCACCCGCTGCTGGCCAAGGCCGTCACCGCCTTCCTGCGGCTGCCGATGCGGGTCGACATCGTCCGGGCGTTGCGCAAGTGGCGCGGGCCGCTGCTGGTCTCGGCGCCCGAGCACGACTACGTCCTGCCTCCCCGCGAGCAGCCGCTGATCCGGGACACGGTGCGCCGCCGCGGCGCCCGCTGGGTCAGCACCCCCTACACCCACGCCGGCCACGTGCTCACCAACCACTGGCTCGGCAACGACGAGTCCTCCTTCCTCGACGCCTGCTTCCCCGGTCTGCCGGACATCGCCAGCCGCTGCCCCGAGCACCCGGCGATCGCGCGGCGGTGGAAGCTGCTCGAGCCGCGGCTCTACGCCTCCCTCGACCGCCACAGCCACCGGGATCCGCAGGTGGTCGACTGGATCCGTAGGATCCCGCACGAGCACCTGTCCAACCTGAGCCAGGAGCAGCTCGACGAGCTGCTGGACCTGCGCGGGCCGGCCGGTCCGATCCCGCTCCGGGAGCTGATCCAGCTCTCCGCCTACCTGGCCGAGACCGGCACCCCGCGGGCTCCGGCCGCGCTCCAGGTCATGGCCGGCGAGCTCGGTCTGGAAACCCCGCAACAACGAGCCCTGCTGGCCAAGGCGGCGGGCCTGCCCAGCGCTATATTGGTGGCCCGCGGCGAGCAGGAGCCGAGGGCCTGAACCGGAAGAGAACCACGCCCTTTTCACCCGGTTCCCGCGGCCCGCGCAGGGAATCCAGCAAGGTGCGCCGATGTCGTCGACCCTCCCTCCCCCTTCCGCTCCGGCAGGCCCGGCGCTGCTCCGCATCGGCCGCGAGGAGCTGCTCCGCCTCGAGCACGCGCTGAGCCGCGAGTGGCTCGAGACCGACGGGCTCGGCGGCTGCGCCACCTCGACCATCCTGATGTGCCCGACGCGGCGCTACCACGGCCTGCTCGCGGCCGTGCCGCCGGGCCACGCCGACCGGCACCTGTTCCTGTCGCGCTTCGAGGAGAGCCTGCACGCCCCGGGCAAGGAGTTCCCGCTGTCGATGGCGCGCTACCCCGGCCAGTGGGCGCCGCGCGGCCACCGCTCGATCACCGACTTCGAGCTCAAGCCCTACCCGAGCTCGCGCTACCGCATCGGCCTGGCCGAGCTCGACCGCGAGCTGCTGATGGTCCGCGGCCAGCCGACCGTGCTGTGCCGCTACGCCCTCGGCGGCGAGCGCGAGGGCCTGGAGCTGCGGCTGCGGCCGCTGCTGCCCTACCGCGCCGCCGACCAGCTCACCTTCGAGAACCTGGCCCTGAACCCGCGGGTCGAGCGCATCCCCGGCGGCGTCCAGTGCCGGCCCTACCCCGAGCTGCCGTCGATCCACATCACCGCCTCGGTGGACGGCTCGCCGGCGCCGGTGCGCTTCGACGCCGACCCGGTGTGGTACCGCCAGCTCGAGTACCAGCAGGACCTGGCCCGCGGCTACGACGGCCACGAGGACCAGTTCAGCCCTGGCTGGTTCACGCTGCCGCTGGCGGTCGGCGGCGAGGTCGTCGTCGCGGCCACCATCGGCCCGCCGGTCAAGGAGCCGGCGCGGCTGTGGCAGCAGGAGAGCGAGCGCCGCCGCGGCGAGCTCGACGGCCTGGGCGACGGCGTCGGCGAGCGGCTGGCGGCCACCGCCGAGCACTACTTCTACCGCGACGCCGGGCACCGCGACGGGGTCATCGCCGGCTTCCCCTGGTTCGGAGAGTGGGGCCGCGACACCTTCCTGTCGCTGCCCGGCCTGAGCCTGAGCCGCGGCCGCCTCGACCGCTGCGAACAGGTGCTCTCGGGCGCGCTGCCCTTCCTGAAGGACGGCCTGTTCCCCAACATCTTCGGCATGGAGCCCGCCGACAGCCACTACGGCTCCGCCGACGCGGCGCTCTGGTTCGTGCGCGCGGTGCGGCTGTGGCAGCTGGCGGGCGGCGACCGTGAGCGGCTGCTGGAGGACTTCCGGCCGGCGCTGCGCTCGATCGCCGAGGCCTACCACGACGGCACCGGCCTGGGCATCCGGGTCGACGCCGCCGGCCTGCTGGAGGTCGGCGGTCCCGAGCTCAACGCCACCTGGATGGACGCCCAGACCTCCGAGGGTCCGGTGACGCCCCGCCACGGCCAGCCGGTGGAGATCGAAGCCCTGTGGTACTTCCTGCTCGCCTACCTCGAACGCCTGGCGCTGATGGCCGGCGACGAGGCCGAGGCGCGCCACTGGACCAAGCGCAAGCGGCTGGCCGGCCGCAGCTTCAAGCGCCGCTTCTGGCTGCCCGAGCGCTACCTGGCCGATCGCTGGCAGGAGCAGGGCCCCGACCCCTCGGTGCGGCCCAACATGGTGCTGGCGGCGGCGCTGGAGTTCAGCCCGCTGACCCGCGGCAAGCGCACCGACGTCGTCGAGCGGGCCGAGACCGACCTGCTGACCCCGCGCGGCCTGCGCACCCTCACCCCCGAGGACCCGCGCTACAAGGGCCACTACGCCGGCGGCTGCGAGGAGCGCGACGGCGCCTACCACCAGGGCACCGCCTGGCCGTGGCTGCTCGGCTTCTGGGCCGAGGCCTCGCTGCGGGCCTTCGGCACCAGCCGCAAGCAGCTGGAGCGGCTGCGCGACCTGGTCGAGGAGTACCGCTCGGCGCTGCCCAGCCACGGCCTCGGCCACGTCTCCGAGATCTACGACGGCGACTCGCCCCACCGCCACGGCGGCTGCATCGCCCAGGCCTGGAGCGTCGCCGAGCTGCTGCGGGTCGACGCCATGGTGCGGGAAGGCGGCTTGCCGCAGGAGGCGTCATGAGGGTGCTCATGCTGGGCTGGGAATTCCCGCCTCACATCTCGGGGGGCCTGGGGACAGCCTGTTACGGCCTGACCCAAGGCTTGGCCCGCCACGAGGTCGACATCAAATTCGTGATCCCGCGCGCCGAGGGCGACGAGGACACCGAATTCGTCGACTTGGTCGGCTGCAACCAGGTGCCGGTGCGGCGCTCGGCGGTGACCGGCGGGCCGATGGCGGCTCCGGTAACGGTGCCCTGGAAGGAGCGCGGGGACCACGCCGCCGAGGGTGAGGGCACCGAGCGGGAGGCCGCCACCGCCGAGGGCGGCGCCGCGACCGCGGCCGCGGGCCAAGCCGATGGCGCCGCGGGCAGCGAGCTCGGCCGGGACGGCTTCGTCGACCCGGTGGTGGTCGACAGTCTGCTCCGCCCCTACCTGACCGAGGAGAGCTACGCCCAGGCCGTGGAGGCGATGGGCGAGCGCGGCCCGGTCCCCGGCGGCCTGATGGAGTCCCTGGTCGGCTACCTGAACGGCGACGGCGAGCTGCCCTCGCTGCCGGGCCTGGCGCGGGCGCAGGGCGCACCCGCGGCCGGCGCCGGCGGGGCGCCACCCTCCGCTGCCTCCGCGGCCGGCGGTGCCGGAGCGAACGGCGCCGCCGCGGCCGGCGACGCGCCGCCCCTCTACCTCGACTTCTCGGGCCAGTACGGCCGCGACCTGCTCGAGGAGGTGGCGCGCTACGCCCTGGTCGTGGCCGAGATCGCCCGCCACGGCGGCTTCGACCTGATCCACGCCCACGACTGGATGACGAACCTGGCCGGCGCCGCCGCCGCCAAGGTCTCGGGCAAGCCGCTCGTGACCCACGTCCACGCCACCGAGTTCGACCGCAGCGGCGAGAACTTCAACCCGCGGGTCAAGGCGCTCGAGCAGCTCGGGCTGGATTACGCCGACCGGGTCTGCTGCGTCAGCCACTACACCGCCGGCGTGCTCAAGCAGCGCTACCGGGTCGACCCGGCCAAGCTGCGGGTGGTGCACAACGCCGTCACCCACGAGGAGCAGGAGCACGAGTTCCACTGGAAGAAGTCGATCCCGGAGCCGATCGTGCTGTTCCTGGGCCGCGTCACCTTCCAGAAGGGCCCGGACTACTTCATCGACGCCGCCGCGCGCGTGGTCGCCGAGCTGCCCGACGCCAAGTTCGTGATGAGCGGCAGCGGTGACATGCTGCCGGCCATGATCGAGCGCGCGGCGCGGCTGGGCATCGCCCGCAACATCCACTTCACGGGCTTCCTGCGCGGCCTCGACGTCGAGCGCATGTACTCGATGGCCGACCTCTACGTGATGCCCTCGGTGTCCGAGCCCTTCGGCATCTCCCCCCTGGAAGCGATGGCCCTCGACGTCCCGGTCATCGTCTCCAACCAGAGCGGGGTCTCGGAGATCCTCTCCAACGCCCTCAAATTCGACTTCTGGGACGTCGAAGACCTGGCCAACAAGATCCTGGCGCTGCTGACGCGGCGCGCCCTCCGCGAGCAGCTCATCGACGAGGGCCGCGACGAGGTGCGCCGCATGCGCTGGGAAGCCCGCGCGGAGCTGGTCCGCGACGTCTACCGCGAATTGGTTGCATGACCTCCGTCGTCTTCTACTTCCAGGTGCACCAGCCCTTCCGGCTGAGGCGCTACACCTTCTTCGACATCGGCGCCCGCCACGACTACTTCGACGACGCCGAGAACGAGCGCCTGCTGCGCCGCGTGGCCGAGAAGTGCTACCGGCCCATGAACGAGCTGATCCTGCGGCTGGTCGAGCGGCACGACGGAGCCTTCCGCTGCGCCTTCTCCATCACCGGCACGGCCCTGGACCAGTTCGAGCTGTGGGCGCCAGAGGTGCTCGACCAGTACAAGCGGCTGGCGGACACCGGCTGCGTCGAATTCCTGGGCGAGACCTCGCACCACTCGCTGGCCTCGCTGGGCGACCCCGACGAATTCGCGGCCCAGGTCGGCAGCCACGCCGCGCGGATCGAGCGGCTCTTCGGCCGCCGGCCGACGACCTTCCGCAACACCGAGCTGGTCAGCGACAACGACGTCGCCCGCGCCGCCGAGGAGCTCGGCTTCACCGGCATCCTGGCCGAGGGCGCCGACCACCTGCTGGGCTGGCGCAGCCCCCACCACGTCTACCGGCCCGAGGGCTGCGAGCGGCTCAAGACGCTGCTGCGCTCCTACCGCCTCTCCGACGACATCGCCTTCCGCTTCAGCAACCGCCAGTGGAAGGAGTGGCCGCTGCCGGCCGACCGCTTCGCCAATTGGGTCCACGAGGTGGAGGGCGAGGACGCCGCCATCGGCTTGTTCATGGACTACGAGACCTTCGGCGAGCACCAGTGGGAGGACACCGGCATCTTCTCCTTCATGGAGCACCTGCCGGAGCTGGTGCTGAGCAAGCCCGGCTTCCGGTTCGAGACCCCGGCCGAGCTGTTCGAGCGCGTCGACCCGGTCGGCCGCCTGGACATCCCCTACCCGGTCTCCTGGGCCGACATGGAGCGCGACCTGACCGCCTGGCTCGGCAACCACATGCAGCGCTCGGCCATGGAGGCGCTGTACCAGACCGGCGCCGAGGTGCGCCGCCTGGGCCCGCGTCACCCCGAGCTGCTCGAGCGCTGGCGCAAGCTGACGACCTCGGACCACCTCTACTACATGTGCACCAAGTGGTTCTCGGACGGCGACGTGCACAAGTACTTCAGCCCCTACGGCACCCCCCACGACGCCTTCATCGCCTTCATGAACGTGCTCGACGACCTCGCCCGCCGCGCCCGCGACGCTGGCGACGCCCACGCAGGAACGGCCGCCCAGGAGGAGCTGGCAGGATGACGAAACACACCCTCTTCGAGGTCTCCTGGGAGGTCGGCAACAAGGTCGGCGGCATCCACACGGTCATCTCGACCAAGGTGCCGACCCTGGTCGACAAGCACGGCGACGACTACGTCACCATCGGCCCCTGGCTGCTGGGCGAGGACCCGGCCGCGGTCCCCTTCGACGCCGACGGCGGCTTCGAGGACTTCTGCGAGTCCTGCCGCGCCCTCGGCGTCGACGCCCGCGTCGGCCGCTGGCGCATCCCGGGCGCGCCGCGCATGATCCAGGTCGGCTTCTCGCGCCTGTTCGAGCGCAAGGACGAGATCCTCGCCACCTTGTGGGAGGACTACCGGGTCGACTCGCTGATGGGCGGCTGGGACTACGTCGAGCCGGTGCTCTTCGGCCACGCCGTCGGCATCGTCATCGAGCGCTGGTGGGAGGAGTTCGTGGCGCCCCAGCGCGGCGCCGCCGTGGCCCAGTTCCACGAGTGGATGACCGGCTCCGGCCTGCTCTACCTGAAGAGCGAGGTGCCGGCGATCGGCACGGTCTTCACCACCCACGCCACCGCCCTCGGGCGCTCCCTGAGCTCGCACGGCACCGCCCCGGTCGCCGGCCTCAACGGCAGCGAGCCGGAGGACGTGGCGGCGCAGTTCGGCATCCGCTCCAAGCACTCGCTGGAGTCGATCTCGGCCGCCGAGGCCGACGCCTTCACCACGGTCAGCGAGGTCACCGCCGAGGAGGCGGAGCTGCTGCTCGGCCGCAAGCCCGAGCCGATCACGCCCAACGGCATCGACGTCGAGGTGGTCGACGCCGCCGCGGGCGGAGTGGGCCGCGAGCAGGCCCGCGCGCAGCTGCGGCAGCTGGCCCGCGCCATGCTCGGCGAGGACCTGGAGGACGCGGCCCTGGTGTGCACCTCCGGCCGCTACGAGTTCCACAACAAGGGCTACGACCTGCTGCTGCGGGCGCTGCGCGGCCTCTCCGAGCGCGAGGGCAAGCCGGTGGTGCTCTTCGCGCTGGTGCCGGCGGGCAACACCGGCCCCGCCAAGGAGCTGCTCGACCGGCTGGCGGAGATGCCGCCGCTGCCGGCGCCGCCGCTGGGCCTGTCGACCCACAACCTGATCGACCCCGAGCGCGACCCCTTCCAGGCCCACTGCGCTGAGCTCGGGCTGGACAACGCCCACGGCTCGCGGGTGCGGGTGGTCCAGGTCCCGGTCTACCTGCACGGCGACGACGGCGTGCTCGGTCTGCCCTACGAAGGGGTGCTGCGGGCCATGGACCTGAGCTGCTTCCCGAGCTTCTACGAGCCCTGGGGCTACACCCCGGTCGAGAGCCTCGCGGTCGGCGTGCCCACGGTCACGAGCGACTGCGCCGGCTTCGGCCGCTGGGCCGGCGACAAGGGCATGGCCGCCAAGAGCGGCGTCCACCTGCTGGAGCGGGCCCAGAGCGACGACGAGGACGCCGCCGCCCGGCTCGGGACCCTGATCGAGGACGCCGTCGACACCCTCGGCGACCCCGAGCGGATCGCCGAGGCCTGCCGCACCGCCGCCCACAGCCTCGCCTGGCGGGAGCTGGTCAGCGCCTACGAAGAGGCCTACGCCGCCGCGCTCGAGCTGGCCGCGCCGCGCGCGCGGGCCACGCGGGTCCGTCCGGTGATGCCGGTGCCGGTGCGCGGCGCCGCCGAGGCGCCCGGGCCGCGGCTGATCCGCTTCGACGTCTCCGCCACCCTGCCGGAGCCGCTGGCCGGCTTCGAGGAGCTGGCCGCCAACCTGTGGTGGAGCTGGGACACCGAGGCCCCGGCGCTGTTCGAGGAGCTCGCGCCGCAGCGGTGGGCGGCCTGCGGCCACAACCCGGTCCGCTTCCTGCGCGAGGTCTTCGCCAAGGACGTCGAGCACAAGTCCAAGGACGCGGACTTCGTGCGCCGGCTCGAGGCCGTGGTCCGGCGCCAGCGCGCCTACCTCGACGCGCGGGTGGAGCGCCTGGAGCTCGGCGAGGGCCGGGAGCTGAGCCGGCGCCACCCGCTGGCCTACTTCTGCCTCGAATTCGGCATCCACGAGTCGCTGCGGATCTACAGCGGCGGCCTCGGCATCCTGGCCGGCGACCACCTCAAGTCCGCCAGCGACCTCAACCTGCCGCTGGTGGCGCTGGGCCTGTACTACCGCAAGGGCTACCTGCGCCAGGGGCTGAACCAGGACGGCGAGCAGGTGCCGATCCAGGAGGACAACGACCCCCACGACCTGCCGCTGGAGCTGGTCCGGGACCAGGACGGCGAGCCGCTGCGGCTGGTGGTCAACCTTCCCGGCCGCGCCCTCACGCTGCGGGCCTGGCGGGCCGACGTCGGCCGGATCCCGCTCTACCTGCTCGACGCCGACCTGCCCGAGAACCGGCCCGAGGACCGCGAGCTCACCCACCGCCTGTACGGCGGGGACACCGAGATGCGGCTGCTGCAGGAGATCGCCCTGGGCAAGGCCGGGGTGCGGCTGCTGGAGGCCCTCGGCATCGAGCCGGCGGTCTTCCACCTCAACGAGGGCCACGCCGCCTTCGCGCCGCTGGAGCGGGCGGCCCAGCTCATCCACCGGCGCGAGCACACCTTCGAGGAGGCGCGGGAGATCGTCCGCGCCAGCACGGTCTTCACCACCCACACGCCGGTGCCCGCCGGGCACGACGCCTTCGGCGAGGACCAGATGCGGCGCTACTTCTCCAACGTCTCGGACTGGATCGGTCTGCCGTGGGAGCGCTTCATGGAGCTCGGTGACCCGGAGGGCGAGGGCAGCTTCAACATGACCCACCTGGCCTGCAGCATGGCCGGCTTCGTCAACGGGGTCAGCGAGCTGCACGGCGAGGTCTCGCGCGGCCTGCTCCACAACGAGTGGCCGGGCATGACCGAGGACGAGGTGCCGGTCGGCCACGTCACCAACGGCATCCACCTGGCGACCTGGACCGACCCGGAGCTGGCGCGCCTGCTCGGCGCCGGCGACGCCGGCCCGCGGCCGGCCGACTTCGAGGAGCGCGCCTTGCGGCTGGAGCCGAAGCCGCTGTGGCAATTCCGCCAGGGCGCCAAGCGCCGGCTGCTGGACGAGATCGCGCACCGGGTGGAGCGCAACTTCCTCGAGCGCCAGGACAGCCCGCGGCTGATGAAGCGGATCACCGACGGCCTGGACGAGAACGCCCTGGTGCTCGGCTTCGCCCGCCGCTTCGCCCCCTACAAGCGGGCGCTGCTGCTGTTCCAGGACCGCCAGCGGCTGACCCGGCTGCTGCAGAACCGGCAGCACCCGGTGCTGCTGCTGTTCGCCGGCAAGGCCCACCCGCGCGACGTGCACGGCCAGGCGCTGCTGAAGGAGGTGGTGCAGCTCAGCCGCAGCGAGGAGTTCGCCGGCAAGCTGATCTTCCTCGAGGAGTACGACATCGAGCTGGCGCGGCTGTTGGTGCGCGGCGTCGACCTGTGGCTGAACAACCCGACGCGGCCGCTGGAGGCCAGCGGCACCTCGGGCATGAAGGTGGCGGCCAACGGCGGCATGAACCTGTCGGTGCTCGACGGCTGGTGGCTGGAGGGCTACGACGGCGAGAACGGCTGGGCGCTGCAGCAGGAGCGCTCCTATCCCGACCAGGAGCTGCAGGACCAGCACGACAACGCCAGCCTGCTGACCCTGCTCGAGGAGGAGATCCTGCCGCTCTATCACGACGCGCGCCAGGGCGGCCTGCCGCTGGGGTGGCTGGAGCGGGTCAAGCACAACCTGGCGACCATCCCGGTGCAATTCAACACCGATCGCATGGTCGGCGAGTACCACGCCTCGGCCTACCTGCCGCTGGCGCGGCGCTACTTCGAGCTCTGCGGCGAGGAGGGCAAGCTGGCGCGCGAGCGCGCGGCGGCCAGGCTGCAGCTGCGGCGGCACTTCGAGGCCATGCGCATCGTCAGCGCCTCGATCAGCGACCTGGACACGCTCCGGACCGGCGACCGGGTCGAGGTCAAGGTCGAGGTCGACCTCGGCGGCCTGCCGCGGGAGGAGCTGCTCGTCGAGCTGGTGCTCGGCCACGAGAACGGGCCGCGGCGGCTGCAGCTCATGGAGGCCATCGAGCTCGACTTCGTCCGCGCCGAGGACGACGTCGCGCTCTACCACGGCAGCCACCCGCTGGAGCGCTCCGGCAAGTGGGGCTACGGCATCCGCGCCCGCGTCCGCCCGCGCGACGCCCACGACCTCGATGCCGTCAAGATGGTGCGCTGGGCATAGGGGTCAGACATCGATTGTTTTGAGAGGTCGTACCTCGACTTCCAAGGGAGAAAGGGAGCTGCGCGCAGCGCGCAGCTCCCATTCTCTCTTGGAAGTCGAGGTTCGACCGCACAAAACAAAAGATGTCTGACCCCAAAGGCCGGGGGCCCAGCGGGGCATCGAAGGCCAGGCCGAGACCAATGCAAGCCACCAAGATGACCAT
>CAYZXS010000045.1:0-29264 GCA_964482495.1 uncultured Planctomycetales bacterium | reverse complement strand
GATTGAAAATCCGTGTGTCGGCAGTTCGACTCTGCCTCTGCCCACCAAAACGAAGAAGGGCGTGCTTTGCAGCACGCCCTTTCTCTTTTTCTGGCTCAGGAGGGGCTCAATCGCCGCCCTTGGGCTTGGCGAACATCGCGGCCAAATCCGGGGAGATGGTCACGCCCGAAGCAGACTTCTTCTCCTCGGCCAGCGGTTCCGGCTCCGGTTCCGGCTCGGGCTCGACTTCGGGCTCCGGCTCCGGCTCGGGTTCCGGCTCGGGTTCCGGCTCGACCGCTTCCTCCGCTTCGGCCTCGGCTTCCACCACGGGGGCGGCGGCCTCGGGCTCTTCGGTGGTCTCGGCGGCGGTGGCTTCGGCCTCGGCCTCGGCTTCCGGCTCGTCCTGGGCCGCGACCGCCTCGGCGGCAGGCACGTCGACGGAGGCCTCTGCGGCTTCGGCCACCTCGGCCGGAGCGTCCTCCTTCGGCTTGCGACGACGGCGGCGGCGGGGCTTGGGCTCCTCGGCGACCTCTTCCTCCGGTGCCTCGGCGGCCTCATCGGCCGGAGCCGCCGGCTCCTCGCCGCGGTCGGCCTCACCAGAATCCCCGTCGGCTTGCTCGGCGCTGGCCGGCTCGCCGGCCTGCTCCTCACCCGCCTTGCGGCGACGACGACGGCGGCGGCGGCGGGGCTTGTCGCCCTCCTCCGCGGCTTCCTTGGTCGAATCCGCCTGGCCTTCGGCGCCTTCATCATCCGCCGCGTCCGCCTGGTCAGAGGCGTCGGCCTCGACCGCCGCGGCCAGACCCGCGAGGGTCTCGGTGGCGCTCTCGATGGCGGCTTCCGCCTGGCTCAGCGCGTCGTCACCGGCGTCCTCGGCCTCGGCTTCGGCTTCCTTGGAGGTCGCCGGGGCCGGCTCGGCGGCTCCGTCCGCGAAGGGGCTGTTGCGGCGACGACGGCGGCGGCGGCCACCACGCTCGTCGCCCTCGCCCTCGTCCCTGGCCCGTCCGGCGGACGATCCCTGCCCCGGCTCCGAGGCCGAAGCAGTCTCGCGGGCGGTCTCGCTGTCGACCGGCTCGATCGGCAGGGGCTCATTGAGCTGGCGATCGCCCTCGGCCGCGGCGGCCGAACGTCGGCGCCCGCGACCCCCGCGGCGGCCCCGCCGGCGGCGGCGGCCGCTCCCGACGGCGGACTCGGAACCACCCTCGTCGAGGTCGACGTGGCCGAGCTTCTTGGCCGGCGCGGCGTCCTCGAGCGGGATCTCCTCGTCCTTGAGCGGCGGCACCATCCCGACCGGCAGCGGCGCGGTGCGGTCGTCCCGGTCGCGGTCGCGCTCGCGCGAACGGTACTGGGCGGCCTCGTGGTCGCTGATGCCGAGGAAGCGGTTCATGAAGCCGTCGACCTCCTCGAGGGAGATCAAGGTCATGTCCAGCATGTCGGTGGCGCGGCTGCGGGTGCTCGCGTCCGGCGGCCGGATCAGCAGCAGCGCGGCGCTCTCGCGATCGCAGCCGAAGATCTTGACCAGGCCCTTGAAGCGCGCCGAGTAGTCCTGCCAGTTGCCGGTCTTGCACTCGACCCACAGCATCCGGCCGTCGACGTTGGCCATCAGGTCGGCCTCGAACTCGCGCTTGTTCGGCAGCGTGCCCTTGACGTTGAACAGCACCTGGAACTTGGCCGGGCTCATGCGCGACTTCAGCCGCCGCGTCAGGAGCCAGGAGACGTAGATCTCCAGCCAGCCGCCGGTCAGGAACTGCGCCGTCGAGCCGTCCTTGGTCGGGATGACGCGCAGCTGCTTCTTGGGCGAGCGGTGGTAGTAGAAGTCCTTGAGCAGGCCGTGCCGGTGCAGCATGGTGCCCAGCTGCACGGCGGCCGAGCGCTCGTGCTCCGACCAGCGGTCGATGTCGATGCGCTGCCCGTGGCCTGAGGCCACCGCCCGCTTCATCTTCTCGTAGAACGGCCCGACGAGGTCGAAGTGCGTGCCGATGTGGCGCGCGAGGTGCTCGAAGGCCTCGTTCCGGGCCAGGTCGTCCTGGCCTTCGTACACGACGACGTCGTGCTTGCGCAGGTAGTCGACGAGGGGACCGGTCGGGGCGTCCTCGGGCGGCTCTTTCGGCAGCCCGCGGCGCTGGTGGGAGCGGTCGCTCTGGCGGTCGCTTTGGCGGTCGTTGTCTCTCTCGGGGCTCTCAGCCTTTCGGCCTCTGCCCTTCCCACCCCGACGGCCACGGCCGGCCGACGAGGATGATCCGTTCATGTCTCCGATCGTTTCGCGGAGGAGGCGGATCTCGTGAATTAAAGCCCGAATATCCCCGCCGTTGCCGGCGTCGGATCGGGCTTCGTCCGGGGAGCGGTCGCGGTTTCCGTCGCGTTCTTCCGCTCCCTTGATGAGGCGTTGGAAGAAGCCCATTGAGCGCATTTTCTACCAGATCCCCGCCCAAGCTCCAACTTCCCTACCCTAAAGAGGCGTCCGAAGCGCTCGCGGGTCGTCCGTCCAGACCCATGAGAGCTTCGTAAACCATGCTCTTCAAAGTCTTTCTGACCGCAGCCCTGCCGCTGGCGGGAATCCAGGAGCCCGACGTGGCCGAAGCCGCTTCCGACCACCTAGCCAACCACCTCGCCGGGCAGACTTCGCCCTACCTGCTCCAGCACGTCCACAACCCAGTGGACTGGTATCCGTGGGGATCCGAAGCGCTCGACCGCGCCCGGAGCGAGGACAAGCCCATCTTCTTGAGCATCGGCTACTCGGCTTGCCACTGGTGCCACGTGATGGAGCGCGAGTCCTTCGAGGACCCGGAGATCGCGGCCTTCCTGAACGCTCACTTCATCAGCATCAAGGTCGACCGCGAGGAGCGGCCGGACCTGGACGAGCTCTACATGGCGGCGGTGCAGCGCATGACCGGCGGCGGCGGCTGGCCGATGACGGTCTTCCTCACCCCGGACCGCGAGCCCTTCTACGGCGGCACTTACTTCCCGCCGCGGGAGAAGCACGGCCGGCCGGGCTTCCTCGACCTGCTGCACGGCATCCACCAAGCGTGGGGCGACCGGCGCGAGGAGGTCGAAGCCTCGGCCGAACAGCTCGGCGCCTCCCTGGCCGTGACCCTGCCGCCGGCCGGAGACGACGAGCTGCCGACGCCGGCGGACTTCCATGCGGCCGAGCGCCGCTGGGTGGAGCGGATCGAGCCGCAGTTCAACGAAGAGAACGGCGGCTTCGGCCCGCCCCCGATGTTCCCGCGGGCCGACGACCTGCGCTGGCTGCTCGCGGCCTCGCGCCGGTCGGGCTCCGCGCGCGCGGCCGAGATGGCGCTGTTCACGCTGCGGCGCATGGCGCTCGGCGGCATGTACGACCAGCTCGGCGGCGGCTTCGCCCGCTACTCCGTGGACGCTCAATGGCTGATCCCCCACTTCGAGAAGATGCTCTATGACCAGGGCGACCTGGTGCCGGCTTACCTCGAAGCCTGGCGGATGACCGGCGACCCCTTCTTCGCCCGCGTCGCCCGCGAGTGCTGCGATTACCTGCTGCGCGAGATGCGCGACCCGGGCGGCGCTTTCTGGTCCAGCACCGACGCCGACTCGGAGGGCGAAGAGGGCAAGTTCTTCGTCTGGGACCCGGCCGCGCTGGCGCGGGTGCTCGGCGAGGAGGACGGCGCCTTCGCCGCCCGGGCCTACGGCGTCACCGCCCGCGGCAACTTCGAGCACGGCCAGTCGGCGCTGACACGATGGCAGGAGCTCAGCCCTGAGGAGGAAGCCCGGCTGGCGCCGATCCGCGAGCGGCTCTACCAGGCCAGGCTCGACCGGGTGGCGCCCGGCACTGACGACAAGGTGCTCACCGGCTGGAACGGCCTCGCCATCGCCGCGCTGGCGCAGGCCGGCCGGCTGCTCGACGAGCCGCGCTACACCGAGGCCGCCGCCGAGGCGGCCGACTTCCTGCTGCGCGAGCTCCGGGTCGAGGACCGCTGGTTCCGCGCCTGGCGCCAAGGCGACGCCAACAACGCCGCCGTGCTCGAGGACCTCGCCTACCTCTGCCGGGGCTTCCTGGGCCTGTTCCAGAGCACCGGCGAGGAACGCTGGCTGGACGAGGCCGCTGACCTGGCCCAGCGTATGCTCGACGACTACTGGGACGCCGAGACCTCGGTGTTCTGGAACACCGACGGCGCCGACGAGACGGTGCTGCACCGCATGACCTCGCCCTGGGACGGCGCCACGCCCTCGCCCAACGCCGTGGCGCTGGAGTGCCTGGCCCTGCTGACCGCCTTCACCCACGAGCCGCGGTGGGAGGAGCCGGCGCGGAGCGGCTACCAGGCGCTGCAGGAGATGATGCGGCAGACGCCGACCGCCTTTAGCGCCAGCCTGCGGCCGGTCGAGTGGATCCTGGAGGAGCCCGCCGTGGCCGTGGTGGTCGGCGACGGCGACCGTGCTTCGCTCACCGCCTGGCGCGAAGCCCTGTTCGCCCCCGGCGCCCCCGCCGTGATCGAGGTCTTCCGCGCCGCTGCCGCGCCCGACTCGCCCATCGGGCTGTTCCAGGCCAGGACCGCCGTCGACGGCCGCGCCACCCTCTACCTCTGCCGCGGCGCCACCTGCCGAGCGCCGGAGAACCGGCCCGAGGCCTTCCGAGCGGCCAGCGGCTGAGCCGTGACCTCTCACGGGCGCTTTCCCGGTTCTCCGGGATGCCCTAGCGTGGGGATCGAGTCTCCTCTGTCATCGTGCCCCGCGTCCTCCTGTTCCTGATCGTGATCGCCCTCGCCGCGGGCGCGGTGGCGCTGGGCTTCGGCGACGGGGAACCGCCCTCGGAAGCCCCGACCGGGGCGGCGGGTTCGGCCGAGGCGCTGACCGCCGAGCCCAACGACACGGAAGGAGCGCCGACGGTGGTGGTGCAGGAGCCGGCGCCGGAAGCCGGAGACGCGGAGCATGACGGCGCCGCCGCCGCGAACGCCTCCCTCGACGCCGGCGACCGGCGCGTGCCGCTGGTCACGGAGACCGGCCCGGTTCGAGAAGCCAGCGCGCCGGACGAAGCGGAAGCCGCGGCGCCCACTGCGGGCCTGCGCCTGCGCGCGGTGCGGCCCGGCGGCGTGGCCTGGCCGGAACTACCCGTAGAGCTGCGGTGGAGCGTCGGCGGCCGCGAACGCATGCGTCGCGGGCTCACCGACCTCTTCGGCACCCTCGAGCTCGACCTCCCCGCAGACCTGGAGCAGCTCGAAATCGCCTGGGGCGACGGCGACCAGGCGGCCCTCCAGCGGCGGGCCTTCCGCCTGAGCCTGCGCCCGTGGACCACCACTCCGCTCGTCCTCGAACCGCGGCTGCCAGCCACGCTCGTCGGACGGCTGGTGGACGCCGAAGGCGCCGCGCTCGCGGGCGCCCGGGTCCGCGCCGACCACCGGGAGCGCCCCAACGGCCTGCTCCAGCTGGCGCCCGGCCCGGATGAAGACCTCGCCGTCACCGACCTCGACGGCCGCTTCGAAATCGGCGGCGTGACCGGCGATTGCCACTTGCGTTTCCTACTGCCGAGCGGCGCCGCTGCCACCTCCTTCCTCTCCCTGGCGGCCGGTCAGAGAGTGGATCAGGAGTTCCGGCTGCCGGCGGAGCGGGTCCTGGTGGTTCGGGTGCTTGATGAGGCCGGAGCGCCGCTGGCGGGCGCCGAGTTGGGCGCGGGCGCCCACGTCCTCAGCTCCCAGCCCGGGGTGACCTACTTCGACCACGCACGGAGCCGCAGCGACGGCGATGGCCGCGCCACCTTCTTCCAAGCGCCTGCGGCCGAGCTGGCCCTGGGCGTGAGCCGGCCCGGCTACCTGGACTGGCGCGGCCGCGTGCCGCCGGACCAGGAGGAGTGGCAGGTCACCCTGCCCCGGGCGTGGACGGTCGAGGGACTGGTCTACCGCGCCGACGGCGAACCGGCGGCGCAAGCGTCGGTGCTGCTCTGGGTCGAGGAGGACCCGGCGCGGAGCAGCCTGCTCCGCCCCGCCACCGGCTCCTGGCAGGCGCAGCGGACCGACGGCCGCGGCCGCTTCCGCTTCCGGACCCGGGTCCGCGGCGAGCGCGCGGCCCTGCTGGTGGAGGCCGCCGGCCACGCCCGGTCGGTCCAGTGGCCGCTGCCGATCGGCCCCGAAAACGGCGGCCTGACCGTGACCCTCGACCGCGAGTCGCCCCTCGCCGGCCGGGTGCTGGCCGCCGACGGCAGCCCCAGCCGCGGCGCCGAGATCCGGGTCCGGCGGGTGGAACCCGACCCCGCCTGGCGGAGCGCTTTCGGTCCTGCCGTGCCCGCCTGGAGCGCGCGCGGCTTCGACGCCGAGCGCTGGCTGCCTCTCGCCTCCGACGGCGGCTTCCGCTTCGACGGCCTGCCCGCCGGGCTCTACGACCTGAGCGTGCGCAGCCGCGACGACCACCGGCTGATCGCCCAAGTCCGGCGCGGCAGCCTGGTCGAGGACCTCGTGATCTACGAAGGGGAGGGGGCGGACTCGCTGCTCCGCTTCGATTTCCAGGTCACGAACGGCCCCCTCGGGCCGCCGGTGACCGACTTCGAGCTGGTGCTCCGCGCCGGTCCGAGCGGCCGGCGCCTGCTCCAGCACCGCGTGCTCTCCAGCGACGGGCGCTACACCTGGCGCGGCCTGCTCCCGGGCGAATACGCCATCGAAGTGCGGGCACCCGGCCTCCAGGACCCCGGGCGGCCGCCCCGCAACTACCGGCCCGGCCGGCACTTCATCGAGGTGGCGCTGGAGCGCCCGGCGGCGGACTGAGGGCGGAGCGGAAAAGGGCTGGCCGGGCGGCGGAGTGGCTGGACAATGCGCCGCCATGAGCGCCGCCTCCCCCGCCCGAAGCGTGCTCGGCCGCGACCAGGTCGCCGCCATCTACCGCCAGCCGCTGCTCGACCTGGTCTTCCAGGCCGCCAAGGTCCACCGCGCCCACTTCGACCCCGCCGAGGTGCAGTGCAGCTCGCTGCTGTCGGTGAAGACCGGCGCCTGCCCTGAAGACTGCGGCTACTGCTCGCAGTCGGCGCACCACGAGGCCGAGCTGGAGCAGGAGAAGCTGCTCGACGTCGCGCAGGTGATGGCGAACGCCCGCGCCGCCAAGGCCGCTGGCGCCGACCGCTTCTGCATGGGCGCCGCCTGGCGCGAGATCCGCGACAACGCCGACTTCGAGCGGGTGCTCGAGATGGTGCGCGGGGTCAAGGAGCTCGAGCTCGAGACCTGCGTCACGCTGGGCATGGTGCAGCCGCACCAGGCTGAGCGGCTGAAGCAGGCGGGGCTGGACTACTACAACCACAACCTCGACACCTCGCGCGAGTACTACGACGAGGTGGTGTCGACCCGCAGCTACGAGGACCGGCTCGACACGCTTGCGGCGGTGCGGGTGGCCGGCATCAAGGTCTGCTGCGGCGGCATCCTGGGCATGGGCGAGTCGGAGGACGACCGCGTCAGCCTGATCCACGAGCTGGCGGCGCAGGAGCCGCCGCCCGAGTCGGTGCCGATCAACGCCTTGGTGCCGGTGCCGGGAACGCCGCTGGCCGAGGCCGCGCCGCTGCCCTGGGAGCAGATGGTGCGCGCGGTGGCGACGGCGCGAATCCTGATGCCGCGCTCCTGCGTGCGCCTGTCGGCGGGGCGGGCGGAGATGAGCGAGGAGGCCCAGGCGATGTGCTTCCTGGCCGGCGCCAATTCGATCTTCCTCGGCGACACCCTGCTGACGACCCCGAACCCGGCCGAGGACCGCGACCGGGCGCTGTTCGCCAAGCTCGGGCTGCGGGCGGTCGGCGCCCCTGCCCTCGGCGACGAGGCGGCCGGCGGCGGCGGCGGCGAGGCGGCGGCGGGCGCCCCGCTCGAGGTGTGAGCGACTCTCTGCAGGACCAGCTGCGGGCCGAGAACGAGGCCTGGGCCGGACGCGGACTGCGGCGCGAGCTGGCGCTGCCGGACGGCGTCGACTTCACCAGCAATGACTACTTGGCGCTAGCGCGCGACCCGCGGGTGGTGGCCGCGGCGCGCGTCGCCATCGGGGAATTCGGCGCCGGCGCTCCGGCCGCGCGCCTGCTCCGCGGCCACCTCGCCCCGCATGCCGAGGCCGAGCGCGGGGCGGCGGCGTGGTGCGGCGACCAGGCGGCGCTGCTCTTCCCCAGCGGCTGGCAGGCGAACGCGGCGCTGATCGGAGCGCTGACCGACCGCCAGGACGTCGTCTTCAGCGACCGCCTGAACCACGCCTCGCTGATCGACGCGGTGCGCGGCGGCCACGCCCGGCGCGTCGTCTGGAAGCACTCGGATCTGGCCGACCTGGAGTCTCAGCTGGCGCGCCACGCCGATGCCCGGCGCCGCCTGATCGCCTGCGAGCACGTCTATTCCATGGACGGCGACCGCGCGCCCCTCGAGGGCATCTTCGCGCTGGCCGAGCGCTTCGATGCCTGGGTGGTGCTCGACGAGGCTCACGCCGCTGGGCTGTATCCCTTCGCCCGGCACCCGCGGTTGATCGCGCGTATGTTCACGGGTGGCAAGGCGCTCGGGCTCAGCGGTGGTTTCGTCGGCGGCTCGGAGGCGCTGATCGAGCTGCTGGTCAACCGCGGCCGCAGCTTCGTCTTCACCACGGCGACGCCGCCGGCGACCGCGGCGGCGCTGGCCGAGGCGATTCGCGTCGCCCGCGCCGAGCCCGAGCGCGCGGCGCGCGCCCACGCCGCGGCGGCGCGGCTGCGCGCGGCGTTGACCGCCGCGGGGGTGGACTGCCCTGGAGAGAGCCCGGTGGTGCCGGTGCTGCTCGGCGAGCAGGCCCGGGCGCTGGCGGTGGCCGAGCGGGTCCGCGCCGCGGGCTTCGACGTTCGGGCCGTTCGCCCGCCGACGGTGCCGCCTGGGACTTCGCGGCTGCGCGTCGTCTGCCACGCCGACCACGCGGACGACCAGATCGACGGCCTGGCGGCGGCCATCGCCGAGGCCGTCACCGACCGACCGGGCTCGCCCGGCGCCTCGGGCGCCGCTCCCGCCGCCTCGGCTGGCGAAGGCAGCCGCGACCAGCAACTGGCGCGCGCGATCGTGGTCGCGGGCACCGACACCGACGTCGGCAAGACCTGGTTCTCGGCCGACCTGGTGCGGGCCTTACACGAGGCGGGGCACCCCGTGCGCTACTTCAAGCCAGCGCAGACCGGCTGCAGTTCGGACACCCGCACGGTGCTCGAGCGCAGCGGCCTCGGCCCTGCCCACGCGCCCCCGCCGGCGGTGGAGCTGCCGCTGGGGGCATCGGTGGACCAGGCCGCCCGGGCGGCCGGGGTCGAGGTGAGCGTTGAGCAGGTCCTCGACGCCACGCTCGCGCACTTGACGCAGGAGCCGGACCCCGTGTGGGTGATCGAGTGCGCCGGGGGCCTGCTCGTCCCCTTCAACGAGCGGGAGACGCAAGCCGACCTGCTCGAGCGGCTCGGCCTGCCGGTGGTGCTGGTCGCGCGCAGCGGGCTCGGCACGCTCAACCACACATTGCTCACCGTGGAGGCGATGCGGCGCCGGTCCGTGCCGCTGCTCGGTGTCCATCTGGTCGGCCCCCGCCACTACGCCAACGAGCTGAGTCTGAGCCAGCAGGGGGTGCCGCTGCTCTCTGGAGCCGCGGCGGCGGCGGCCCTGCTCCCGAACGTACCCGCCCGGCCGGCCCAGGCCCGGTCCGATCGATGATGAACGAGCCCTCCCTCCTCGACCTCGACCGCCGGCACGCCTGGCACCCTTACACGCAGCACGGTTTGGAGGAGGAGCTGCTGCCGGTGGTCGGCGCTTCCGGCGCCTGGTTGGAGCTCGCCGACGGCCGCGAGCTGCTCGACGCCATCTCCTCGTGGTGGTGCTGCCTGCACGGCCACGGCCACCCGCGGTTGGTGGCGGCGCTGCAGGAACAGGCGGCGCGGCTCGACCACGTGCTCTACGCCGGCTGCACCCACGAGCCGGCGGCGCGGCTGGCGGCCGAGCTGGTCGAGATGGCGGCGCCGCTCGCCGCCGAGGACCCGGCGCGCGCCGCGGCCGGCGGGCTGAGCCGGGCCTTCTACTCCGACGACGGCAGCACCGCGGTCGAGGCGGCGCTGAAGATGGCCTACGGCGCCCACCACCGCCGTGGCGAGCCCGCGCGCACTACCTTCCTGGCCCTCGAGGGCGGCTACCACGGCGACACCTTCGGCGCGATGTCGGCCGGCGACCCCGACCCCTTCTTCGCCGACTTCGCCCCCTTCCTGTTCCACGTCGTCCGCGTGCCGCCTGACGCCGAGGAGCTCGCCGCGGCCTTCGCCGAGCTCGAGGGCCGCGTCGCCGGATTCCTGCTCGAGCCGATGCTGCAGGGCGCCGCCGGCATGCGCACCCACACCGCCGACTTCCTGCGCGCCGCCCGCCGGCTCTGTGACGAGCACGGCGCCTTCCTGATCGCCGACGAGGTCATGACCGGCTTCGGCCGCACCGGCCGCGTCTTCGCCTGCGAGCACGGCCCGGTCTGCCCCGACCTCATGTGCCTGTCCAAGGGGCTCACCGGCGGCGTGCTGCCGATGGCGGCGACGATGGCCACCGAGGCCGTCTACGAGGCCTTCCTGAGCGACCAGCGCGCCCGCGCCTTCTTCCACGGCCACACCTTCACCGCCAACCCGATCGGCTGCGCCGTCGCCCGCGAGTCCCTGGCGCTGGTGCGCGAGGACGGCGTCGCCGGACGGCTCGAGGACATCGGCCGCCGGCTGGAGGCCTCCCTCGCCGACCTGCGCCGGGACGATCGCGTGGCCGAGCTGCGCCGGATCGGCGGCATGGTGGCGGTCGAGCTCCTGGCGGAGGACTCCGGCTACCTCGCCGGGCTCGGCGAGCGCCTGCGCGCCGCCTGCCGCGAACTGCCGGCGGACCCCGCGGCGCCCGGCGTCCTGCTGCGGCCGCTCGGCAACGTGCTCTATGCCCTGCCGCCGGCCTGCGTCAGCGACCAGGAATGCGACATCCTCGCATCGGCGATGCGCGCGGCAATAATGCGGGCATGAGGCTCCGTCCCCTGCTCGACCGCATCGTCGCGGATCCGCGCCTCCACGCCCGCCTGCTGAACACCCTCGCGCGCATGGAGTACGTCGGCGCGCGCAAGATCTTCAAGAGCCGCCGCGCCGAGTTCCTCGACAGCGCCGGCCTGCAGCACGCCCTGGAGGAGACCAGCCACGCCCTGCGCCTGAAGAAGGCCGCGGAGCAGGTCGCCATCGCCGCCACCGGCTCGGCGGACGAAGTGGCCACCTTCGCCGACCACCACACGCTGGCCGGAAACGCCGGAGAGGGGTACCTGCAAGGCGTGGACGACGCCGCCGAGCAGTGCCTGATGGACCTGCCCGACCCGCTGCGCACCGAGGTCAACTACCTGATGAGCTCGGTGGCCATCGAGGTCCGCGCCGACAGCTTCTACCCGGTCTACGACCGCGTGCTCGAGGTCTCCGGCTCGCCCTTCCGGGTCACCGCGATCTTCAAGGACGAGATCCGCCACCTGGCGGAGATGCAGCGGCTGCTCGACGACAAGTTCCCCGGCTGGCGCGACCGCATCGACCAGGTGCTGGCGCAGGAGGAGCTGCTCTACGAGCGCTGGCTGGACGCCGTCGAGGCGGCCTGCGCCGCCCACGTGGAGCTGGATTGACGGCAGTCGCGGTCGTCGGCGGCGGCGCGGCGGGCCTGATGGCGGCCCTGTTCGCCGCCCGGGGCGGCGCCGAGGTGGTCCTGCTGGAGGGGTCGAAGGCCTGCGGCCGCAAGATCCTGGCCAGCGGCGGCGGCCGTTGCAACGTCCTGCCGGCCGAGGCGGGCGTCGACGACTTCCACACCAGCGGCTCCCAGAACGTCCTCAAGCGGCTGCTGCGCACCTGGCGCCTGCCGGAGCAGCGGGACTTCTTCGAGCAGGAGCTGGACATCCCGCTGGTCGAGAAGGAGGGCAGCGGCAAGCTGTTCCCGGCCTCCGACCAGGCGCGAGAGGTCCGCGACGGCCTGGTCGGCGCCGTAGAGGCCGCCGGCGCCGAGCTGCGGACGCTGTGGCGGGTCGAGGCCATTGAACGCCGCGACGGCGGCGGCTTCCTGCTGACCCGCGACGACGGCGAGCAGCTCGACGCCGACCTTGTGGTGCTCGCCTCGGGCGGCCGGTCAGTGCCCGAGACCGGCTCGGACGGCCACGGCTACGAGCTGGCGCGACGGCTCGGCCACAGCCTGCTGCCCGCCTACCCGGCCCTGGTGCCGCTCACCACCGATGACCGCGAGCTCCACGAGCTGGCCGGGGTCTCGCTGCCGGTGCGCTGGCGCGCCGCGGTGGGCGGCAAGGTCCGCGAGGAGCGGGTCCGCGACTTCCTGTTCACCCACCGCGGCTTCAGCGGCCCGGCGGTGCTCGACGCCAGCCACCACGCGGTCCGCGACGGCGCCGACATCCTGGTCGCCTGGCTCGACGGCACCGAGCAGGAGTGGCTCGACCTGGTCAACGCCAAGGCCCGCCGCGAGCTGCACCGGCTGCTCGCCGACCTGCTGCCGCGGCGGCTGGCGGAGCTGCTGATCGCCCGCGCCCGCCTGCGCCCGGAGATCCGCAGCGGCAACCTCACCCGCGGCGAGCGCGACCGGCTGGTCGAGGTGCTGTGCTCCTTCCGCCTGCCCGTCAGCGGCGACGAGGGCTTCCGGGTGGCCGAGGTCACCGGCGGCGGCCTGCCGCTCGGCGAGGTCGACCCCAGCACCCTGCACAGCCGCCGCTGCGAGGGGTTGTTCCCGTGCGGGGAGATCCTGGACGTGATCGGCCGGATCGGCGGCTACAACTTCCAGTGGGCCTGGCTCAGCGGCCGTCTGGCGGGCGAATCCGCCGCGCGTGCCTTAAGCTGAGGGCATGCTCCGCGTCCTCCCCCCGGCGCTGCTCTCTCTCCTGCTCTCCACCGTCGCCCAAGCGCAGATCTACACCCTGCACTTCAGCGAGGAGAAGTACGCCAAGCCATACAAGGAGCTGCTCCACGAGTGGGGCGGCGAACAGGTGGTGCTGGTCGAGGTCCACTCCGGCATCAAGCGCGCGCCGGACGGCAAGCTCTCCTGGCCGCCGGACGTCCGCCTCGGCTTCTACGTCCTGGACCCGAAGGACCCGCGCAAGCTGCCGTACGTGATCAAGGACGGCGCGATCAAGAAGGACGTCCGCAAGCAGGTCATCAAGATCAACGCCGATCGGGTCTCCCGCATCGGCACCTTCCTGCGCGACGAGAGCTTCTACACCATGTCGGTGCAGTATCAGCGCCGCCTCGACGCCGTCGAGGCCCTGGCCGACCGTCGCGACTCCTTCCGCAAGGAGACCACGGACTGGTTCGCGACCCACACCGATCTGCTGCTCGAGCTGGAGAGCCTCGAGGTCTGGCTGGCCGAGACCGGCTACTCCAGAGCGGCGCGCGACACCAAGAAGCGGATCACCAAGGAGCGCCGCAAGGCCGACATCGCCAAGGCGGCGCGGCTCGAGGCCGCCCTGGCCTCGCGGCGGGCGGCGACCGCCGGCCAGAAGCTGGAGCGCGCCGCCACCGCGGTCGGCGGCACCGACCTGATCTTCCATGTCCAGGAGACCACCCATGTCCGGCTGATCCACCACGCCGGCATCTCCGACGCCAAGGCAGCGCAGCTGATCGAGCTGGCCGAGAAGACCATCGACGCCTTCCGCATCTCGATGGTCGACCCCTACCTCAGCCCCGACTTCAAGGACCGGATCCCGGACGAGCTGTTCATCGAGTACTTCTTCTCCGACAAGAGCCCGCGCCACCAGGAGCGGCTCATGGAGCAGTACTACGGCCTCGGCTGGGGGGAAGGCGAGCAGCGCCGGCGCCACCTGTCCTCGATGGGCTCGTCGCGGCGGGTGGAGAAGCGGGCCCTCTCCTACTGGCGCACCGATGAGAAGTCGGACCTCGAGGGCATCGTCATCCACAGCCTCGGCCACGAGCTGGCGCGGCTGCACTACGGCATCACCGGCAACCAGCAGGACTGGCTCGAGGAGGGCGTGGGCTACTACCTCTCCTTCCAGCTGCTCGGCCGCAACAACGTCACCTGCTCGGCCTTCGAGCCGCCCCGCGACGAGGGCGAGACGGTGTCGGTCGGACCGGACCGGGGCAAGAAGGACGACAAGGACCGGGAGACCGTGGTCCTGATCCGCGGCGTGCGCGACGTCATGGCCAAGGTGGCCATGGACTCCGGTCCGCCCTTCGACAAGCTCGCGGTCAAGGGGTTGTTCGACTTCGAGAACCCGGAGATGGCCAAGTCCTGGGCCTTCTACTCCTTCATCGCCGACGCCGCCGGCCTCGAGGGCCAGATCTGGCTGCGCGGGCTGGACCCGATCATCCGCAAGCACGACTTCCCGGTGCTGCTGCGCAAGCTGACCGAGGAGACCTTCGCCGACCTCAGCGGCAACGCCGTCAAGCTGCTCGAGGAGCGCTGGGAAGAGTACCTGCGCGGGAAGTTCGACCTCTAGCGGACCGGGCCGTCCTCCTCTGCTGCGGCGGCGTTGACCTCCTCGCCGACGGCCTCGAACCAGGAGCCGAGGCCGACGAGCAGGTCGATGCTGCTGCCGATCAGGCTGCTGCCGCTGTAGCCGAGAGCGCTGCGGTACTCGACGTAGACGCCGTCCGGACGCACCTGGGTCACCCCAGCGACGGGCCCGACCAGGCCGACCAGCTCGTCGAAGCCCGGAAGGCGGTCGATCCGGGGAACGCCCGCCATGTCCTCCCAATCCAGGTCGGTCCCCATGTCGCGGAGGCGCTGGACCACGAAGGCCAGGAACTCCGGGCCGGCGTAATCGAGGACCATCACCCCGCCTTGCTCGAGGTAGCCGCGGAAGGGCGCCAGGCCGCGCTGGAAGCCCGGGGTGTCGCCGAGGCGGCTCTCGGTCGGATCGGCGCTGGTCTCGGTGATGACGAGGCGGCTGCCCTGGTTGCGGGCGGCGAAGGTCTTGCCCCGCACCGGGAAGCCCTGCTCGAGCAGGCGCATGACCTCGGCCGGGACGCGCTGCATCGCGGCGTCGAGCTCCATCGGCTCCCGGACGTCGATCCAGATGTCCCCGATCATCAAGCTGTCGTCGTCGGCCGCGGTCCACATGTCCTCGGCCCGCAGGCAGTGGCCGGCCACCGGCCCGAGGGCGGCGGCGACCCGCTGCGCGGTCTCGAAGTGCTCGCCCATGCCTTCCGGAGGCCAGGGCTGTCCCTCGGCGGACGCCAAGATGCCGGCCATCCGGATCAGCTCCACGACGGCGGCTCCCATGTCGAAGGCCGCGAGCCGGACGACCGCGGTGTCGCCAGGCAGGGCGGCGGCGCGGGCGGGCAGGTCCGCGGCGGCGAGGACCTCGGGCCGCAGCACTTCGCCGCCGAAGCCCGCCTTGTAGATCACCGTCCGGTCGAGCAGGTCCGGGCCGTCGATCGAGATCGTCCAGCCGAAGCCGCCGAGGTCGTGCAGCCCCGCCTCGGTCAGGAGACCGAAGATCTGCTCGGCCTCCTCGCGCTCCGTCTCGGGGACCTGCGCCCGCCAGCGCTCGAGGTCGAGGGCCTCGGCCGGGACCCAGACCCCGACCAGGTCATCGCCGCCGGCCAGCTCGCCGCGCAAGCGCCCCACCGAAGGCAGCGCCGCGAGGCCGCGGTCGCCGGAGCGCGCGCGCCGGATCTGGGCCTCCAGCCACGCGGCGGAGTCATCGACCTCGACGAAGCCGAGTTGGAAGGCCGCGAGGACGAGCTTGTCGTGACGCCAGAAGGCGGAGCCGCCCTCCGCGGGCACGAACAGCTCACCGCCGAGCAGCTCCACCCGCTGGGCTTCCGGCAGCAGCGCGGCCAGGTCGATCACAGCGCCGGGACCGAGCTCGAGGCCGGCCATCAAGCGCGGAGAGCGGTTCAGGTCCTCCACCGAGACGGCCGTATAGAGCCGGGAATAGGCCAGGGCGTTCCAGAGCGCGGCGCCCATGCCGCCCATCTCCTCGTCGTCGAGGCCGGCGAGCATCTCCTGGGTCGGGTCGAGGCACTCCTGCACCCCTTCGAGGCCGAGCAGGGCGTGGAGCCGGGTGGACGCGCCGAGCCGCTGCCAGGGCTCGCGCGAGGCCTCGAAGCAGACCACAGAGTCGGCGGGCAGGTAGTCGAGGGCGCCGAGCGGTTCCGGCTGCTGGGCCGGCGCGGCGGTGAGGAGGAGCGCGAGGGTCGTGAGCATCAGAATTCGTCGTCGAAGACGTCGCTGTCGTAGGCGTTGCCGCCGAAGGGCGTCTGGCCGCTCATCCCTTGCAGGATGGCGTCGAAGATCGCCGGGTTGGCCAGCATGGTGCCGAGGTAGCCCAGCGGGCTGAGGGTCTCCAGCAGCAGGCCGTCGGGCAGGCCGCGGGAGACGGTGGCGGTGCCGCCGATGCGGTTCACCACGAAGTCGAAGTCGGGCAAGGTGCTGAAGTCGAGCTCGATCGGCAGCATCTGCGCGAACTCCGGCGGGATGCCGTCGCGGCGCATGGCGTCGAAGCCCTCCGCCGCGACCTCGGGGCCGACGTAGCCCATGCCGTTGACGTCGCCTTCCCGGATCCGCGCCTCGATCCACGGCCGCAGCTCGCGGTAGGGCTTGTTCTCGGCCAGGGCGCCGCCGGCCTCCTCCTCGGCGGCGCTGAAGGCGACGTAGGCGCGGTCGCCCTCCACCTTCAGGCCGAAGCGGTAGTTACCCGGGCCGGCGTCGATGCCCTGCGCGAGCATCGCGTGGACCTCGGGCGGCAGCTCGTCGAGCGCCGATTGGAAGGCGGCCGGGTCGGCGAGCGTGAACCACAGGGCGCCGTTTCGGCGCTGCCACAGGTCCTCGGCCCGCTGCACACCGACGACCTCGTCGCCCATGGTGGCGGCGATCCGCTTGCCGGTCTCCATCCAGCCCGAGAACTCGTTCGCCTCCCAGTCGCCGCCGAAGCTGCCGAAGATCAGGTCGAGCATCTCCTCGATGCCCTCGAGCAGGCCGGTCAGGTTGAAGCGGCTGATCGTGGCCATGGTGGCGTCACCCGGGAGCTGCTCGAACCTCGCCAGGACGTCCCCGTCGGGCGAGTAGGCGCCGGCGTAGAGCCGCGCCATCGGCTCCTCGCCGGAGATCATGATCCGATCCCGGAGCATCCGGCCCTCGACGGCCATCACCCAGCCGAGGCTCTCGATCTTGTCCATGCCGAAGGGGGCCAGCATCTCCTGGATCGAGAACGGCATGTCGTCCTCGCTGAAGCCGAGCAGGAAGCCGAAGTTGGCCAGGCTCCACTCATCGAAGGGGACGTAGAAGCGGAACAGGTCCTGGTCCGACTCCACGCGCTCGCGCAGGCCGGCGAGGGAGGCCAGCGCGCCGGCGTGACCCACCTGGCCGCGCGAGGCGTTGACCCGGGCAGCCAGCCAGGCGACGTCGCGCTCGAAGCTGGGGGCCTCGTGCCCGAGGCCGGGGAAGGACGGGAGCAGCAGGACGCGGTCGCCGTCGCGGCACCAGGAGCCCTCGTGCTCGGAGCCGTGGACCACCAGACCGTCCTTCAGGCCCTGCTTCGGGTAGTCGCCGAAGTGGTGCGGGTCCAACGCCGGGGCGTCACCGACCGGGTCGAGGACCAGCAGGAAGCGGCCGATCAGCAGGTCCTGGTATCCGATTCCGGCGGTCACCCGGTAGTTGGCGAGCAGCGTGGGGACATCTTCCGGCACCGGGAACTGGGCCAGGAAGGCCTGGAAGCCCTCATGCGCGAAGAGCTCGTGGGCCCGGGTGCCGGCGCCGTGCTCCTTCCAGGGCCCCGGGTCGAGCTGCACCACGGCCATGGTGTCGGCGGGGAAGTAGGCGAGGGCGTCGGCCGGGGTCAGCGGCTGCTGGGCCGGCAGGACCTGGGCCGGCGCGGCCAGGAGCAGAGAGAGGAGCAGGCTCATGGGTCAGTTCAGGGCA
This sequence comes from uncultured Planctomycetales bacterium, assembly GCA_964482495.1. Classification (GTDB taxonomy): domain Bacteria; phylum Planctomycetota; class UBA1135; order UBA1135; family UBA1135; genus J029. The sequence continues at coordinate 11,469 of CAYZXS010000045.1, read as the reverse complement.
GAGAGGAGGTAGGGCAGGCTGACCTCGTAGCGGTCGTCCATGTCGAAGTGGCCGCCGTCGAAGAAATCGGAGCGGTGCGGGACGTCGAGGGCCTCGAGTTTCTTCAGGAAGCGGCGCAGGCCCCACTGAAGGGCGAATTCGTCGCGCTCGCCGGCGTCGAGGTGGAGCGCCCGCAGGCCGCGCAGGGCCTGGGCGTGCTCCGGCCGGTCCACCATCCGCAGGGGGTCGTGGGCCAGCCATTGGGAGAAGACCTCGTCGCGCATTTCGCCGGTCTCGGGATCGACCGGCAGGTCTACGCCGAGTTCGGAATCGGCATTCGGGGAATAGCAGCTCGCCATCGCCAGCAGCTCGACCCCGGCGTGCTCCTGGAAGCCGAGGTTGAGCTGAGGCAGCTTCTCGAGGAAGGCCGCCGGGCCGCCGTGCTGGCGCCAGCAGTTCAGGGCGTCGACGAAGCCCCGCACGTGGGAGACGTCGAAACCCATGTCTCCGGCGTGACTTGCGGCGACCGAGAAGAAGCCGGGCCGGCGCATGCACAGGGTCAGGGCGCCGTAGCCGCCGCTCGACTTGCCGGCCCCCGCGCGGCGGCCGTCGCCGCCGCAGCCATGGGCGGCTTCGACCGCGGGGACCAGCTCCTCGACCAGGAAGTCCTCGTAGCGGCCGGTGCCGGCCGAATTGAGGTACTGCGATCCCCCGAGCCGGGTCTCGCACGAGGGCCAGAGGTAGACCGCCGGCGGCAGGGCCCCGGCGGCGGTCGCCCGGGCGAAGCGCTCAGGCAGGTTCTCCGCCCACAAGCTCGGCCGGTTCAAGACCTTGTGGCCGAAGCCGGTGTAGCCGACCAGGACCACGACCAGCGGCAGGCCGGCGCCGCCGGCGGCGGGGACCAGCAGCGGCGAGTGGCGCAGGGCGGGGTCGCCGAGCGGGTTGCCGCGGAGGGCCCGCGACTCCAAGGGGAAGACCGTCAGGGTCGCGCCGTGGACCTCGCGTTCGTACCGCATCCTCCTAGGATACGGACGCGAAAGGGGGCCGCACCGGCGCCCAAGGAGCCTGTCATGAATCAACCTCCGCCCGTCCCGACCCCTCACGTCTATCCCCGCCGCGCCCACGAGATCGATTTCCGGATCCACGGCGACGACATGCAATTCGTCGAGGTCGACCTCGACCCCGGCGAGACCGTGGTCTCCGAGGCCGGCGCCATGATGTTCATGACCGACGGCGTGCAGATGGACACCCGCTTCGGCGACCCGTCCGCCGAGGACACCGGCGTGCTCGGCAAGTTCCTGTCGGCCGGCAAGCGGCTGCTGACCCGCGAGTCGCTGTTCATGACCACCTACACCGCCGCCCGCAGCGGCATCGAGACGGTGGCCTTCGCCGCCCCCTACCCCGGCAAGATCATCGACGCCGACCTCCGAGAGCTCGGCGGCACCCTGCTGTGCCAGAAGGACAGCTTCCTGTGCGCGGCCAAGGGCGTGACGGTCGGCATCGCCTTCACCAAGAAGCTCGGCGCCGGCTTCTTCGGCGGCGAGGGCTTCATCCTGCAGAAGCTCGAGGGCGACGGCCTGGCCTTCCTGCACGCCGGCGGCACGATCACCAAGCGGACGCTGGCGCCCGGCGAGCGGCTCAAGGTCGACACCGGCTGCCTGGTCGGCTTCAACCCCTCGGTGAACTACGACATCGAGTTCGTCGGCGGCCTGAAGAACACCTTCTTCGGCGGCGAGGGGCTGTTCCTGGCCACCCTGACCGGCCCCGGCGAGGTCTGGCTGCAGTCGCTGCCGCTGTCCCGGCTGGCCACCCGCATCGCCGGCGCCTTCGTCCAGCGCAAGGGCGAGGGCTCGGTGCTCGGCGGCCTCGGCAACCTGCTCGACGGCCGCGAGTGACCGCCGCCGGCCGCTGGCGCGGAATCCGCTCTTGAACCCCGCGCGCGCCGCGGGCTAGTCTGCCCGTATGCGCGCGCTCCTGGTCGTTCCGCTCCTGCTGGCCGCCTCGTGCCAGGTCCAACCCGAGCCGGCTCCGGCCGGGCTGGACGACTACGCCATCGAGCTCGCCCCCGGTGAGCTGGGCCTGGCCATGCTCGGCCCCGGCGACCCGCCGCCCGACTTCAGCCCCGGCTGGTACCAGCGCGACGAGCTGGCGGCGACGGTCCTCAACAGCCTGTCCTATCTGGCGGCGCCGTCCTCCCAGGCCTACTTCCCCTACGGCCCGATCAGCCACGAGCACATGGTGCGCTCACTGGAGCGCTTCCTCGAGCTGATCGAGACCTCCCGCAGCGCCGAGGACTTCAACCAGTCGATCCAGGACGAATTCGACGTCTGGATGGCCCGCGGCGGCCAGGACCGCGGCGACGTCCTCTTCACGGGTTACGGCCGGCCGATCCTGCACGGCTCGCGCACCCGCGGCGGCGCCTACCAGTTCCCGCTCTACGGCCTGCCCGACGACCTGGTCAAGGGTGACGACGGCGCCATCCTCGGCCGCCGCACCGCGAGCGGTGAGCTGGTCCCCTACTACAGCCACCGCGAGCTGCTCGACAACGGCCACCTCGACGGCAAGGAGCTGGTCTGGGTCGACGACGCCTTCGAGGCCTTCTCGGCCCACGTCCAGGGCTCCTGCCTGGTCGAGCTGCCCGACGGCGCCATGCTCGAGCTCGGCTACGCCGGCAAGAACGGCCACGAGTACCGCAGCATCGGCCTGGCGCTGGTCGAAGAGGGCAAGATCCCGAAGTCACAGCTCTCCCTCACCGCCCTGAGCCAGTACTTCCGCGACCACCCGGAAGAAGTCGAGCGCGTGCTGCCGATGAACCCCTCCTTCGTCTTCTTCCAGAAGAGCGAGGGCGGCCCCTTCGGCTGCCTCGGCCGCCAGGTGCTGGCGATGCGCTCCGTGGCCACCGACAAGGACATCTTCCCCCGCGCCGGCGTGGTCTTCTGCGAGGTCCGCCTGCCCAGCTTCGACGCCGCCGGCCAGCTGACCCAGCGCCCGCAGCGCTTCTTCGCCGCCGACCAGGACCGCGGCGGCGCCATCCGCTCCGCCGGCCGCTGCGACGTCTTCCTCGGCACCGGCCCCGAAGCCATGGCCCGCGCCGGCCACGTCCTCGCCCTCGGCCGCATGTACTACCTCTTCCTGCGGGACCCCCAAGGCCTCGGCTGAGCGCCCATGCGCCGTTCCGGCCGGAGGACGCCCGCTGGACCACCTGGATCGGCGCCCTCGACATCAGGAACCAAATCGGTTCCCTGCGCCAGCCGAGCGATGCCATCTCGAGGCCCCACCCCCAAACGCCGTAGTGGCCGCGGATGGGAGCCACGTGGCGGGCTGAGCCGGTCCTGTGGACTCATCGGGCGAGGAGAACAGGCCAGCTACTGCCGTAACCTGAGCCTCGTGGTCCGTCTGCTACGGGATGGGAACCGTAGAGGAGAGTGGGGGCCCCTCGATGGGCCCTCGGAGTGGACGGTCGGTGGAACTCGGCGTGGAGGAAGGGTGGCGGACAGTCCAAGCCGACGCCAGACCCGAGACCCGGGAAGAGGCGTGGCGGCAGAGAGCCAAATTGGCTCCTGATGTCGAGGGCCGTGCTGGGGCAGTGCCGATGGGATTCCTGACCGGCCCAAGCTCTGCCGGCGTCCTACGATGGCGTCGCATCCGGAAACGCTGGATTCTCCTGGACCGGGACGTCGCGAAGATCCTCAATTCCACGCCGAAGGAACTGAATCGATCGGTGCGCCGGCGCCCCGCCTCTTTTCCGGCTGACTTCGCTTTCCTGCTGACCGCGGATGAGTGGCAGAAGAAGTTCCCGCGCTGGGAAGGTGGCCGGAGAGGGACCCGCCTTCCGTGGGCCTATTCCGTGGAAGGGATCCTCCAGCTCAAAGTGGCGCGGTCCGGCGATCAACAGCTGGATCTGATTCGTTGGCTCGCCCTCTGCCTCCGGCAGCTCCAGTTCACCCCGCCTGCGGAAGCGTGGCTGATGGTCCCTCCAGCTGCTGCACGCGGGAACAGCGTTGAGGACTTTGGCCCTCAGGCCTGGTAGAGCTTCGGGGCGCGGGTGCGGCGGAGCTTGTCGAGGCTCGCGGTGGTGCCGGCGAGTTCTTGGCCGATCGGGCGGGCGCCGAGCTTGCGGCCGCGGGCTAGGGTGGCGAGCCAGAGGACGAGGTTCTCCTGGTCCTCGCGGCTGATCTGCTCGGGGGCCTGGCCCTTCTGTCTGCGGTCGTCGGGCACGTTGTGATAGTTGGTGAGGGCGAGCGCCAGGCCTGCCGCCTGGTAGCCAGCGTCGCAGTAACCGGTGGCTTCGCAGGCGCCGCCGTCCATCAGCTTGCGCTGCCAGCGGAAGCCGGGGACTTCCTTCTGGAGGCAGCGGGCGGCGTCCTCGAGCCGGGCGACTAGCGCGGGGTCGTAGATGCTCAGCCGGTCACCGACCCGGCAGATGGGCCCCGCGCCGGGCGGCGCGTGGGGCAGCTTGGGGGAGCACTCGAGGACCACCACCGGCACCCGCTTGGGGAAGCTGCCGAGGTGGATGCCCTCGAGACAACCGACGAAGCCGTTCTCCTCGCAGCGCGTGAAGTAGGCCAAGACGGGGCGGTCGAGGCCGCCGCGAGCGGCGAGGTCGAGGCCGGCGAGGATGGTCGCAGCCCCGGCGAGGTCGTCGCAGACCGTGTTGCTGACGGTCTTCTTGCTGAGGCGGAGCGGGAAGTCCCAGCCGCCGATCCAGCCGGGCCCCGGCTCGGCGCCGGCCGCCGCCCGCCCCGGGGTGTCCAGGCGCAGGCGCACCGGGATGGCGCCCGTGCGGGGGTCCTTGTCACCGGCCCAGCGGACGGTCGCCCGACGCGGGCGCCGGCTGGCGGCGGCGGGGTCCACCAGCTTGACCCGCCCGCCCTTCATTCGTTCGGGCGGATGGCCGCCGTAGAAGCTGGCCTCGAGCTCACCGTCGGCCAGGACCGCGGTCACGATCATGGCTGGGTGGTCGAGGTGGGCCTCGAAGGCGATCGAAGGGCGGGCGAAGGAGCCCTCCCGGTCCGGGACGGTGGCGATCAGGTTTCCGGCGGCGTCGGCCCGCAGCCTCCAGCCGCGCTCCTGGCACCAGGCTCGCACGGCCGCCGCCGGGAGGTCCTCGGCGTAGGGCGCGGTGACGAGCGGCAGGAGGCGGCGCAGCGCGGCTTCGGCGGCGGGGCGCAGCTCGCTCTGGCGCCAGCCGGCGCCGCGGCAACCGCGGGGGAGCTTCCAGGAAACGGCCATGACGACGCATAATCTAGCCCCCCCGTGTCCCGCAGCCTTCCTTCCGTCCTGCGCCGCTGCTGGCGCCTGCTCGAATCGCTCGAGAGCGGCATCAACTCGCCCGAGGCGGTTCGGGCGCGGGACCTGCTGCAGCGCGACCTGCTGCCCCGCACCGCGGGACGCCGCCCCTACCTGGTCGCCGGCATCGTCGGCCCGGCCAACGCCGGCAAGTCGGCGCTGTTCAATCGCCTGGTCGGCCGCGCGCTGAGCCCCTCGGACCCGGTCGGCGGCCGCACTCGGCGGCTGATCGGCGCCGCCCACCCGGAGCTCCTCGAGCAGCTCCGCCTCGAGCCGACCCTGCGCCGCTTCCCGCTCGAGGTCGGCGAGGACCTGAGCGAGTCCTCGGCGGCCGCGGCGCAGTCCCCGGTCGACCCGGCCGAGCTGCTGGCGGTGCCCCTGCCCGAGCTACCCCCGGACCTCCTGCTGATCGACACGCCCGACTTCGACAGCGTCGTGCTCGAGAACCGCGACGCCAGCGAGTCGCTGCTGGCGGTCGCCGACCTGGCGGTGGTCGTGGTCACGCGGCACAGCTACCAGAACCGCGAGGTCGTCCGCTTCCTGCAAGGCTGGCTCGACCGCGGCCGGCCCTGGATCCTGGTCTACAACGAGAGCGTCGACCCCGAGCGCGACCTCGAGAACGCGGCCAAGCTGGTGCGCGACCTGGGGTCCTATCCGCTGGCCATCTATCGCGGCGTCCTCGACCCGGCGGCGCCCCTGGGCGAGGCCCTGACCGAGATCGGCGCCGACTGGTTGGAGCGCGAGGACCCGACCCGGTCACGGGGCCGCTGGCGAGCGGGCGAGCTCGGCGCCTGCCTGCTCGAGCTCGCGACGTCCCGCAGCGCCGACCGCGAGGACCTGGCCGAGCTGAAGAGCCGCGCGCTCGCGGCCTCGTTGAACCACCTGCGCGACGCGCTCGAGGCGCTGGCGGCGGAGCTCGCCTCCCACGCGGACCGCGCCCGCGAGCTGCTCGACGCGGCGACCGCCTGCTGCCGCGAACCCGGGCGCCGGATCGCCGCCGGGGCGATGCCGCTGGCGCCGCTGCACGACGCCATGCGGCGGGCCGCCAGGGAGCGCTCGCTGGCGTCCCTCCGGGGCTGGCGGCGCTGGGCGCGCCAGGCGGGCCTGGCCTGGCGCCGCGTCGCCTTCGGCATCGCCGCCCCGGCCGAGAGCCGGCGCCTGCCCGACGGCGGCGCGCTGCGCGGGGCCCTGCGGGAGCAGCTGGAGAAGAACTGGCCCGACTCCTGGTCCATGCTGGGCCGCGAGCTCGGGCGCACCGGCCGCCACCCGGCCCGGGAGACCTGCTCGGTGCGCCAGGCCGAGATGCTCGACCGCGACCTGGCCAGCCTCCGGAGCCCGAAGGCCCTGAAGCGGGCCGCCAGCGAGCTCGGCATGAGCGAGAGCTGCCTGGAGCGGTTCCAGGCCAGCTGCGACGAGCTGGCGCAGGCCGCGCTGGCCGACCCGGCGGCGGCTCAGATGGCCTTCGACCTGGCGGTCCAGGCGCGCGCGCCCGAGATCGACCACTTCTTCGTCCGCGCCGGCGCCTTCGGCGCCGCGTTGTGCGCCCTCACCCCCGATCAGGTCGATCCCTTCCTCGCGGCCCAGCTCCGGGCGCTGCTGAAGCTCCCGTTCGCGGAGCACGCCCGCGAATCCTGGGCCCGGGTCCACGGCGACCGCTGCGCCGAGGTGGTGCTCGACGCCGCCCTCGAGAGCACCGCCCCGCAGCTGCGGCTGATCCAGGCCCGGGAGCGCCGGGTGGCCGAGGAGCTGCGCAACCTCGGCAACGCCATCGGCGAGAAGCTGCCGGGGGCGGGCGCGGGCGCCGAAGCGGCGGTCATCGCGGGCGGCGCGGCCGGGCTCAGCGCGGCGGGAACAGCCGGGCCGGGTTCGTCACCAGCACCTGCTGCTTGAGCGCGTCGCTGAGCTGCGGCAGGTCGAGGAAGGCCTGGAGGTTCGCCCGTAGGTCGCGCACCCCGGGGCTGGGCCAGTCCGTCCCCCACAGAACCTTGTCGCCGATGCGCTCCAGCCACGGCAGCTTCTCGGGGATCTGGCGCGGCGGGATGCCGGACAGGTCGACCATCACGTTCGGGTGGCGCCGGGAGACGAAGAAGGCCTCGTCGTACCAGAGCGGCCGGCCGCAGTGCGCCATGACGATGCGAAGCTCCGGGAAGTCGACCGCGACGTCGTCGACCGCCATCGGGTCGCCCAGGCGGCTGCGGGCGCCGGGGAAGATGCTGGTCCCGGTGTGGACCATCACCGGAACGCCGCGCTCCTGGCAGCCGGCGTAGAGGTCGCGCAGGCCGTCCAAGCCGTCCAGGTAGGCGTTGGGCGCGAAGCCTTGGTGCGGCGGGTGGACCTTGATCCCGTCCAGGCGCAGCTCGTCGAGCAGGCGCCGGACCTCGGCCGCCGGGTCGGGCTCGGCGGCCGGGAACAGGCCGCCCCAGGCCAGGAAGACCTCGGGGCGGGCGTCGCGGTAGGCGGCCACGAAGTCGTTGCTGGTGCGGTCGAAGCCCATGACCTCGGGGGAGGGGTAATTGACCAATCCGACCCGCGAAACACCGTTCTCGGCCAGGAAATCGGCGAAGGCGTGGGGGTCCGCTTCATAGCGACGGATGGCCTCCAGGTCCTCCCGCCCGCCCCCGAGCTTGGCCCGCACCTCGGGCTTCAGCTGCTCCCAGGGCTGGATGTGGACGTGGACGTCGACCACGCCCTCCGGCGCCCGCTTGCCCTGCTCGCTTCCCATGCGAAGATGGTAGGGCATCGAAAGCAGCCGGAGGCCAATCCCAATAAGGCCGCGACCTGCCATGAGCGAACAACAGCCCTACATCGATCCCCCCGATCCGTTCAGCGCGATGGGTCCTGACGGGGGTCATTATCTGCCGGGCGCCCCCACCGATATGCCGCTGCCGAACAGCGGCCCGGCCCCGGCGCCGCCGCCCCTGAGCCGCCGGGAGACCCGGCGGGCCAAGCGCCGTTATGGCCACAGCGGCGCCTCGGGCCAGCACGGCGCCCCGCCCCCGGTCCCGCCCACGGGGCAGCCCAGCTACGCCCCGCCGCCCCCTCCTGGGTATTCCGCCCCCGCCGGCGCCCTGGTCGGGGAGGAGCGGATGTGGTCGACGCTGATCCCGCTCAGCACCTTCGTGGCCGCTTTCATCGGCCCGCTGATCCTGTGGCTGATCTTCAAGGACCAGTACCCGGGAGTGGACAAGGCCGGTCGCGAGACCCTGAACTTCCAGATCTCGATCGCCATCTACGCCGCCATGTTCGGGATCCTGTCGATCGTGCTGATCGGGATTCCCTTCCTGGTCGCGCTCCCGATCTTCGCCTTCATCTGCACCGTCATCGCCGCCTACCGGACCAGCCGCGGCGAGTTCTACGAGTACCCGCTGACGATCCGCATTCTCTAGGCCAAGACACTCCGTTCGCCAGAACTCCTTTTTGAACAAGGGGTTCTGGCCTTTTTCTTGTCCTGGCGACGGGCCAGGCGCGGCGACTTGCCGATTCCCACACGGCTCTGTATGGTATTGCCATACCGACCGGTCGGTATGGACTCCCTTGCCTCTCTCCCCCACTTCCCCCGGCTCCGACACCGCCAGCCGCCTGCTGGCGCGGGCGCGGACGCTGTTCCTGAAGCGGAACTACGCCGACGTGACCATGGACCAGGTGGTGGCGGCGGCCGAGGTCACCAAGGGCGCTCTCTACCACCACTTCAAGAGCAAGGAAGAGCTCTACCTGGCCCTGCTCCACCAGGACCTGGCCGAGAAGCAGGAGCTCTTCGAGCAGGCCGCCGCCTCCACCGGCAGCTGCCGCGAGCGGCTGCGCCGGCTCACCCAGAGCTTCCTCGAGCTGCCGCGCGAGAAGCGCGACCTGATCATGCTGGTCCGGCGCGACGTCAACGTCTTCGACGAGCCGGTCCGCTCGGAGCTGGTCCGCGCCTACCAGGCCGCCCTGCCGGCCCAGGTCGAGCGCATCCTGCGCGACGGCATCCGCGACGGCGAGCTCGCCGGCGCCGATCCCCGCCTGCTCTCCTGGGACTTCGTCGCCTTGGTCGAAGTCTCGCTCAGCCCCTACGCCGAGTCGGTCCATCCCCGGGACGAGGCCAAGCTCGACCACGTCCTCAACCTCTTCTTCCGGGGCGCCTCCGCGACCCCCGGCGATCACCGCACATGAAGAACCCCGTCTTCGACTCCTGGAAAGGGCAGCCCCTGGAAGAGGTGCTGTTCCAGTGCCGCGAACTCTGCGAGGACGCGGACTACCCGACCGTCGCGCGCTGGCGCGAGCAGGGCGGCAAGGTCCTCGGCCACTTCCAGGTCTACTTCCCCGAGGAGATCGCCCACGCCGCCGGCATGCTGCCGGTGAAGCTGCGCGGGGCCACGGTCGCGCCGGACAAGGCCGACTCGCGCTTCGGCTCCTACCTGTGCTCGATCATCAAGACCTCGCTCGAGCTAGCGCTCACCGACAAGATCGAGCTGGACATGTTCGTGACGCACCCGATCTGCGACGCCGCTCGCAACCTGGGCGCGATCTGGGGCCGCAACTACGACTACCCCTGCCAGATCCTCTACCTTCCGCAGAACCCGAACTCGGCTACCAGCATCGGCTGGCTGCGCGGCGAATACGACCGGCTCAAGCGCACGGTCGAGGAGATCGCCGGCGTGGAGGTCACGGATGAGGCGCTGCGGGAGTCGGTACAGGTCTTCAACCGCAACCGCGAGCTGCTGCGCGAGCTCTATGACCTCAAGCGCGAGGCGCCGGAGAAGATCGCGGCCGAGGACGCCTACGCCCTGGTGGCCGCCGCCGGCATGATGCCGCGCGAGGAGCACAACGAGCTGATGGAGTACGTGCTGCCGCTGATCCACGCGGTCGAGGCCAAGCAGGAGGACCGGATCCGCGTCGTCTTCGAGGGCGCCTTCTGCGAGCAGCCGCCGCTGGACCTGGTGCGCATGCTCGGCCGCGCCTGCTACGTCGTCGACGACGACTTCCTGATCGGCCTGCGCTGGCTGCTGGGGCCGGTTCCGGTGGGCGAGGACCCGCTGCAGGACCTGGCGCACGCCTACGTCGAGGACTCCTCCTACAGCCCGGTGCAGCACGACCTGCGCAAGCGCAAGGAGGACATGCTGATCGCGCGCTACCGCGGCGCCCGCGGCGAGGCGGTGATCGTCACCGCCGCCAAGATGTGCGAGCCCGGCCTGGAGGAGCAGGTCGCCTACACCCACGCGCTGGACAAGGAGGGCATCCCCCACTTCGTCAGCGAGTTCGAGGAGAACCAGTCCAGCTTCGCCGACCTGGAGCTGCAGATCGAGACCTTCATGGAGAACCTGCTCTTCGCCTGAGCCCGAGAATCATGAACGACCAGCAACAACAGAGCATCGTCGGCCGCGGCAACAAGGCTGGCGCCGACCTCTTCCGGGATTGGTTCGGGGAGCTCGGCCAGACGGCCGAGGCCGGCGAGGGCGCCGCCTATGTCTTCGTCATGGGCAGCTTCAACGAGATCCTGAAGTCCTTCGACCTGCCGGTCGTCTTCCCCGAGATCAACTCGCTGCAGACCGCGGTGCGCCGGGTCGCCCACGAGTACCTGGAGGAGGCCGAGGACCACGGCTACTCGCCCGACATCTGCGGCTACGTCAAGGCCGACATCGGCACCCAGCTGCGCGGCGGCGAGCACCCGATGGGGCGCATCCCCAAGCCGGCGCTGACCGTGCTGACCAACGCCTGCAACACCTACCTGAAGTGGGGCGAGGCCTGGGAGCGCATGTACGACATGCCGATGGTCACCATCGACGTGCCCGGCACCCGCCAGGCCGGCGGCCAGACCTGGCAGGGCGACGCCGACTTCGAGCACGACCGCCGCTACGTCGAGGCCCAGATCAAGGACCTGATCGGCGTCTGCGAGGAGGTCACCGGCAAGAAGTTCGACATCGACAAGCTGCGCGAGATCATGGGCCACGCCAACGGCGTCGCCAGCGGCTGGAAGAAGCTGCTCGACCTGAACAAGAACCGGCCCTCGGTGTTCAACGCGCTGACGGACGGCACCATCTACCTCGGCGTGGCGAACTGCCTGCGCGGCGACGAGGCCGCGGCGCGCTACTTCGAGCAGCTGGTCGAGGAGATGGAGTACAAGGTCGCCAACGGCATCGGCACCCTCACCGAGGAGGAGTACCGGCTGATCTTCGTCGGCGTGCCCTGCTACCCGATCTTCCGCCGCTTCAACGAGATGTTCTC
>CAYZXS010000044.1:9572-30938 GCA_964482495.1 uncultured Planctomycetales bacterium | reverse complement strand
TGCGCACCCCCTCGCCGGGCGCCGGGCGGCCCGCGGGCGCCGGTGCCTGCGCCCGTGCCCTGCTCCTCGGCGCCCTGCTGGCCCGGGCTGGGCAGCACCGGGTGGAGCCGGTTGCGGAACACCCAGCGGCTGGTCTCAGGGATGGAGAACATGTCGGTGAAGGACAGGCGCGAGCGGTTGGAGCCCAGGATGCCCAGGCTCTCGGCCGAGCGCCGCGGCTGGATCTCGATCTCGAGCCGCAGCTCGATGGCGTAGGGCAGGGCCTCCATCTCGGCCGAGTCCCACTCCTCCTCCCACACCGGGTCGTACTCCGGCTTCTCGTAGTAGAGCAGCTCGAAGTTCACCAGGCGGTCGTAGAGCAAGGTGAACTCGCCCTCCTCGAAGGGCTTGTCGTCGTGCAGGAAGTCCTCGCGCCGGTAGAGCTCCAGGAAGTCGGGCGAGGCCGGCGACTGGCGGCAGCGGTAGCCGATCTCGACGATCGGCGCCCGCACCGGATCGAGCCGGGTCGAGTCCACGAAGGGCCGGGTGGAGCGGCGGTAGGCCAGGAAGTCGAGGGAGTCGGCGTCGGCGCCGCCGATGGTGCGGTCCTCGCCCTTGAGGACCTGGTACTCCGCGGCGTCGTAGATCGCCAGGGAGTCCAGGTCCTCCCGGATCAGGGCCAGCAGCCGCGGCCCGGCGGTCTCGGTCTCGATGACGTTGTGGATGGCGTCGACGGCGCGCTGGGTGTAGTCCAGGGAGCCCAGCACGCTGGCCATGACCAGGCCGGAGATGGCCAGGGAGACCAGCACCTCGATCAGGGTGAAGCCGGCGCGGCGGGGGAGGCGGGCCATCAGTCGACCTCCGGGGGCAGGTTGTCGCCCCACAGCTCCTGCCACAGCTCGAAGTCCTGGTAGACGGCCCAGGTGGGCAGCAGCGCCTCCAGGTCGTAGCTGTCCAGGCTGCCGTCGGCGGCCAGGTAGGCGACGTTCAGGAACACCCGGGTCAGCTCGGGCTTCTCCTGGTCGTCGCTCTCCTCGTAGTCGCGCTGGGCGGCCTCGCGCCAGGCGGCCTCGCCGTCGTCCTCGGGGGTGCCGCCGCTGTAGGCGCTGCCGTCGCCCAGGCCGACGGTGTAGCTGAACTCGGGGAAGCCCTCGTCGGCGAAGTCGCCCTGGAAGCCGTCGAAGAGGTCGGGCAGCCGCGCCACTTCGATCCGGTGCATCAGCTGCAGCGACAGCCGCGAGGCGATCGAGCGGCTGCGCGAGTCGATGGCGGAGCCCAGGGCCTCGTTGCGCAGGTGGAGCATGCTGGTCAGCGCCACCGCCAGCAGCAGCACCGCGGCCAGCACCTCGATCAGGCTGAAGCCGGCGCGGCGCATCAGAAGTCGGCCTCCGAGACCACCGGCGGCATCACCTTGCCCTTCATCACCCGGGCGTGGCCGGTCAGCGACAGGATCCGGGCGGTCAGGTCGTAGCCCTCGCCGGCGTCGTTGCTGAGGTGGATGTAGAGCTCGTCGGCGGAGCCGATCTGGTCGAAGCCCAGCTCGAATTTGCCGGCCTCCACGTAGCGGCCGCCGGAGGGCATGACCCCGGCGAAGTGGACGCCGTCGGGCAGGCTGCGCGGCTCGAGGGAGCCGCGATCCTCGGGCGAGCGCACCGGCCGGCCGTCGGCGTCGTAGGGCAGCAGGATCCGGAAGGAGCCCTCGTCCAGGTCCAGCTCGACCCAGTAGGACCGCCCCTGGGCCACCGCAGAGGTCCGGGCTAGGTCCAGGGTGCTGAGCAGCTCCCGCGCCGCCGACTCGCTGCGGCTGCTCGGCAGCACCCGGTCCAGGTTGACGGTGGCGGTGGTGATCAGGAGCGCCATGATCACCACCACGACCGAGATCTCGATCAGGGTGAAGCCGGCGCGGTTCGCGGGCTCCCGTCGCACACCGGGCTCAGATCTCGTCCGAGCGGAGGTCGGCGTTCTCGCCCTCGCCGCCTTCCTCACCGTCGGCGCCGAAGGAGAGGATCAGGTAGCTGCCGTCCGGCTCGACCGAGTACTCGTACTCGTTGTTCCACGGGTCGAGCGGGATCGAGTCGAGGAAGGCCTCGCCGTTCTCGTCCTCCTCGAGCAGGTCCTCGAGCGAGTCGGGGTACTTGGAGAACTCGAGTCGGTAGAGGTCCAGGGCGCCGTCGAAATTGCGGATCTGGATCTCAGCCGCGCCGCGCTGGCCCTTGAACAGCGCCTTGAAGACGTTCTGGCCGACCAGGCCGACCAGCAGGCCGATGATCAGGACGACCACCAGGATCTCGATCAGGGTGAAGCCGGCGGCGCGCCGGCGCTTCGTGTTTCGCTTGTTCATGTCGGGCCTCCTTAGAAGGACTGGGCCATCTGGATGACCGGCCACAGGATGGCCAGGACGATGAAGCCGACCAGGACCGCCAGGAAGACGATCAGGAGCGGCTCGATCAGGGAGGTGAACTTCTGGGTCGCGATGTCCACCTCGAGGTCATACGACTCGCCGACCTGGAGCATCATCGAATCCAGCTCGCCGGACTGCTCGCCGACGGCGATCATGTAGCCCACCAACGGCGGGAAGACGCCGGAGGACTTGATCGGCCCGGCGATGTCGGCGCCCTCGAGGATCTTGCTGCGGACGTCGTCGATGGTGTTCTCGAGCAGGCGGTTGCCGAGCACGGTGCGCGTCACCTCGAGGCAGCGCACCACCGGGACGCCGGAGCTGAGCAGGGTCGAGAAGGTCTGGGCGAAGCGGGCGATCGACTGCTTGGTCAGGAGGTCGCCGAAGACCGGGATCCTGAGCAGCTTGCGGTCGATGCTGAGCCGGCCCTTGTCCGAGGCGTAGATCAGGTTCCAGACCAGGATGCCGAAGATGAACAGCACCAGGATCAGCCACCAGGAGGAGACCAGGAAGTCCGAGCTGGTCTGCAGGATCCGGGTCGGCAGCGGCAGCACCTGGCCGCGGGCTTCGAGCATGGTGGTGATCTTGGGCACCACCGACACCAGCAGCGCGGCGACGACCAAGAAGCCGATGACCAGCATGATGACCGGATAGGCCATCGCCGCCTGCACCTTGTTCCTCACCGTGGTCTGCTTCTGGATGAACTCCGCCAGGCGCTCGAGCACGTCGTCGAGGCGGCCGGCGGCCTCGCCCGAGCGCACCATGGACACGTACAGCTCGTCGAACCAGTCGGGGTGGGTGGCGAGGGCGTCGGCGGTCGGCTTGCCCTGGGCGATCTGCTCGCGGATGTCGCGGAACACCAGGCCCTGGCGCTTGTTGTCGGTCTGCTCGATGATCGCCCGCAGCGCCTCGGTGATCGGGATGCCGGCCTTGACCAGGGTGGCGAGCTGGCGGGTGAAGGTCGAGACCTCCTCGAGCCGCTTCTTGCCGATGCGGACCTTGCCGCCGCCGCGGCCGCGCGCCGCCTCCATGCCCTTCGACAGGGTCTTGGAGAGCTTCGACTCCTTCTTCTTGGCCTTCGCCAGGGCCCGAGACTCCTTCGAGCCCTTGACCTTGCGGCCGCCGCGGGTCTCGGCCACCTCGGTGACCATGACCTGCTGGCGCTTGAGCTTGACCCGCGCCTCGCGCGGCGAGTCGGCGTCGATGACCCCCGAGGCCTTCTTGCCCTTGGTGTCGAAGCCCTTCCACTCGAAGACCGGCACCGGCTGCTCCTAGATGACGTCGAGCTGGGTGACGCGCATGACCTCGTCGGGGGAGGTCTTGCCGAGGGCCATCAGCCGCAGGCCGTCCTGGCGCAAGGTGCGCATGGAACACTGTTGGACCGCGGCCTTCTTGAGCATGGTGGCGCTGGCGCCTTCGGTGACCAGGGTGCGGATCTCCTCGGCCATCGGCAGCATCTCGTAGATGGCGGTCCGGCCCTGATAGCCGGAGTTGAAGCACTCTTGGCAGCCGGCGGCGCGCGCCAGCTTGCCGTCGGGCAGCTCGGCCGGGTCGAAGCCCAAGCCGCGCAGCTCGGCGAGCTCGCCTTCGCTGGGGTCGTCCCAGGTCTTGCAGGACTCGCACAGCTTGCGCACCAGGCGCTGGGCGACCACGAGCAGCAGCGACGAGGAGACCAGGTAGGGCTCGAGCCCGATGTCTACCAGGCGGGTGATGGTGCTGGGGGCGTCGTTGGTGTGGACGGTGGAGAACACCAGGTGGCCGGTGATGGCGGCGCGGATGGCGATCTCGGCGGTCTCGAGGTCGCGGATCTCGCCGACCATCATCACGTCCGGGTCCTGGCGCAGGAAGCTGCGCAGACCGGCGGCGAAGGTCAGGCCCTTCTTGACGTTCACCTGGACCTGGGAGATGCCGTCGAGGGCGTACTCGACCGGGTCCTCGATGGTCAGGATGTTCTTGTCGCCGGTGCTGATCCGGGTCAGCGAGGCGTAGAGGGTGGTGGTCTTGCCCGAGCCGGTCGGCCCCGTCACCAGGATGATGCCGTGGGGATACTTGATGTAGGTCTCGAGGATCGCCCGGTGGTGCTCGTCGAGCCCGACCTCCTTCATGTCGTAGACCTTGGCGGTCTTGTCCAGCAGGCGCAGCACCGCGCGCTCGCCGCTGGAGGTGGGCACGATCGAGATCCGGACGTCGACCTCGCCGTCGCCGATGCGGATGGTGGCGCGGCCGTCTTGCGGCAGCCGGCGCTCGGCGATGTCCATCTTGCCCATGACCTTGATCCGGGACAGGATCGCGTCCTGGGCGGTCTTGGGCACCGACTCCATGTCGTAGAGGATGCCGTCGATCCGGAAGCGCACCTGCAGCCGGTCGTTGTAGGGCTGGAAGTGGACGTCCGAGGCCCGCAGCTTCAGCGCCTGGAACAGCACCGAGTTGACCAGCTTGATGATCGGCGCCTTGTTGGCGACGTCGAGCAGGTCCTCGCTGTCCTCGACCGCCGCCGCCAGGTCGGCCAGGTCGCCGCCGCCGAGGTCCTCGAGGGCCTCGTCGACGCCGTCGGCGCGGTGGCGGAAGGCCCGGTTGACCAGCTCGGTGATCTCCGAGCGCGGCGCCAGGGCGATCCGGACCTCGCCCGGTAGCATGCTGGCGATGTCGTCTTGCGGGTGGACGTCGAGTGGGTGGGCGGTGGCGACCACCAGCACGCCGCCCTCGTCCGAGACCGCGATCATGTTGTGGGCTCGGGCGAAGGCCAGCGGCACCAGGTCGACGAAGGTGCCGGGCACCCGGGTGCCCTCGAGCTTCTCGATCAGCTCCAGGTCGAGGTCCTCAGCGAAGGCCCGCAGCATCGCCGGCTCGTCGATGCCCCGGTTCAGGAGCACCCGGTCGAAGGTGGTCGAGCTGGCGGTCGCCTGGTCCCGCAGCTTGCGCAGCTCGGCCTCCTCCAGGCCGGTCTCGCGGTGGAGCAGCCCGATCAGATCGGGCAGGGAGGTCAGCGCGTCGCCTTCGCTCACTACAGGCCCTCAGGCAGGTTGCGGCCTCCGGCGGCAGGGGCCGGGGGGGCCGGGTCCGCGGCGGGAGGCGTCACCGGGGCGGCGCCATTCACCCGCACCTGGCCCGGGTTGACCAGGCCTTGGGAGGTGATGAAGACCGGGTCCTCGAAGCTGGACGGGTCCATGTAGCCGGTCTCCGGCATGCCGTCGCCGTCGAGGTCCTGCTCCTGGATCAGGTCCAGCGGGTTCTTCTGGCGGAACTTGGGGTCGATCCGCTGCACCCGGTCCAGGCCGATGACGTCGGCGGCGCGGGCCTTTCCGTCCTGGGACAGGTCGGCCAGCTCCTCGAAGTCGTCGAGGATGCGGGGGGTGCAGAAGAAGTACAGGGTGGTCTTGGTCGTGGTGTCGGTGTTGCGGCTGAAGATCCAGCCCAGCACCGGGATGTCGCTCAGCCACGGGATGCCGGTGGTGTCCTGGATCATGTCGTCGCGGATGATGCCGCCGATCCACATGGTCGCGCCGTCCGGCAGGTACACCGTGGTCTCGAGCTTGCGCGTGACTCGGGGCGGAGGCACGGTCGAGCCGGGCGTGAAGTTGCCGACGAAGGCCGCGATCTCGAGGCTCACGCCCAGCCGCAGGTACTTCTTGCCCGAGATCGAGGGGGTGATGCTGAGCTTGATGCCCGCCTCTTGGTAGTCCCGGAAGGTCTCGGTGACGCCCACCGAGGCCACGGGAGTCTGCTCGGAGGTCGGGATCTCGTCCAGGCTCTCGACGCTGGCGCCGCGGTTGTTGGTCACCAGGATCGAGGGCACCGACAGGATGTTGGCGTTGGAGCTGGTCTTGGCGGCCCGCAGCAGCATCGGGATGCCGAAGGCGTCGCCGTCCAGGATGCCGGCGGTGAAGCCGGTGGCCGAGGTGTCGACCAGGCGGGTGTCGACCTGGTTGTCGCCGTCGCTGTCGACCAGGGTGGAGATGCCCACCGAGGTGAAGCCGAAGCCCTTGGAGTAGGAGCCGGTGGGGGGGTCGACGGTCGCGAACTCGACCCCGATGTCCTTGGAGAACTCCTCGGTGACCTCGATCAGGGCGGTCTCGATCAGGACCTGCGGCTGGCGCTGGTCGAGCCGCTCCAGCAGCCGCCGCAGCTCCTCCCACTTGGTCCGGGTGGCGGTGATCAGGAGGGCGTTGGTCTCCTCCTGGGCCTCGACCACGATCGACTGCTCGATCCGCCGCTGGGAGCTGCCCTGGGTGTTGCGCACCGACTGCTCCTCGGCCTGCCGGGTCCGGTCCAGGAACTTCTTCAGGTCCTCCTGGAGGTCGACGGCGGCGATGTTCTGGAGGATGTACACCCGGAAGTTGGTCTCCGGGATCTCGACCTTGCTGTCCAGCTTGGCGACCAGGTTCTTCACCAGCTGCATCTGCTTCTTCGAGGCCACCACCAGCAGCGAGTTGTCGCGCGGGTTGGCGAGGATCCGGGTCTCGATCTCGGGCGTCGTGCCCTGCTCCGGGTTGCGGCCGGTGGTCCGCCCCTGCGGGTTCTCGATGTTCTCGAGCAGGTCGGTCAGAGTCTGGGCCAGCTCCTCGGCGCTGGCCTCCTGCAGCCGCAGCCGCTCGAACTCGGGCTGGACCACGAAGGGCTCGACGTCCAGGATCCGCAGCATCCGCACCGCCGCCGCCACGAAGGGGCCGTAGCCCTGCACCAGCAGCGCGTTCTCGTGCGGCAGGGGCATGAAGGTGTCGTTGCTGCTGCTGCCGCCGCCGCCGCTGGCGAGGGCCGTGCGCAGGTTGACGCCCAGGCTCTGGGCCTGGCCGTGCTGGAGCCGGAACACCGTGATGATGTAGGTGGCCGGCTGGTCGGAGAAGCCCTCGACGTCCTCGGACTCGACGAAGGTGCCGTTGGCCTTGATCGTGCCCTTGGTCTGGACGTTGTCCAGGGTGATGACCTCCACGGCCAGGTCGCCCGAGCCCTGCCGGACCAGGACGAAGCCGTTGATCTTCATCATGATCTGGAAGAAGTCGTAGAAGCTCTCCTTGCGGATCCGCTTGGGTCCGTAGAGGAGCAGCCGCTTCTGTTCCAGGGCGCTGGCGGCGCCGGTGCCGCCGCTGGACTCGTCGATCGTGAAATTGCGCCCGGTCATCTCCTGGGCGATCTTCACGAACTGGGCCAGGGTCAGCCCTTCCTTGGTCTCGTCGAACTTCAGGGTGAGGTACTCCTCGTCCTGGACGACGACCCCTTCCGGGACCTGGATCTCGCCCTCGCCCGGTTCCTGGGCGGGCAGGGCGGTGGCGAGGGCAGCGAGGATCAGCGCGGCGATGGTGCTCGGGAGCATGCGGCGGTCTCCGAAGAGGTTCGGACGGATCGGGCCTGGCGAGGAGTGTAGTCCCCTGCCATGTCCACGACCAAGGGCTGGGCCCGGGCTTTAGGACGATCTTCCTGGGCCCGGGCTTCCGGGATTTCCCCAGGCGGGGACGGTGGTTCCGACGAATCACCCCGCTAGGATCTGGGCCGCCCGCCGCCGCGGCTTCCCCCGATCCTCTCCATGAGCGCTCCCTTCCTCCCTGCGATGGCCCCGGCCGACCACGGGGACTTCTTGCCCTCCATGGGCTGGGTGGCGCCCTTCGTGCTGATGCTGCTCAGCATCGCGGTGTTGCCGCTGGTGGCCGGCCGCTGGTGGCACTCGAACCTGAACCGCTTCAAGGTCGCCCTGGTCTGCGGCCTGCCGGTCTTCGGCCTGTTCGCCTGGCATGGCGAGTGGCTGGTCATCCAGCACACCCTGCACGAGTACGCCAGCTTCCTGCTGCTGCTGACCTCCCTCTACGTCGCCTCCGGCGGCATCGTGCTGCGCGGCGACCTGAAGGCGACGCCGCTGGTCAATAGCACCTTCCTGCTGATCGGTGCCCTCCTGGCCTCCTTCATGGGCACCACCGGAGCGGCGATGCTCCTGGTGCGGCCGCTGTTGAAGACCAACTCCGAGCGCCAATTCCGCACCCACACGGTGGTCTTCTTCATCTTCGTGGTCTGCAACATCGGCGGCTGCCTGACGCCGCTGGGGGACCCGCCGCTGTTCCTGGGTTACCTGCGCGGGGTGCCCTTCTCCTGGACCTTCGGACTGGTCGCGCCCTGGGCCTTCACCAACGGCCTGCTGCTGCTGATCTACTTCGCCGTCGACAGCTGGTTCTGGCGTCGGGAGGACCGCAGCCACCTGCTGCACGAGCGCGTCGAGGTCCAGCCCCTGCGCATCGCGGGCACCAAGAACTTCCTCTGGATCGCCGCCGTCGTGCTGGCCGTGGCCTTCCTGACCCCGCCCAACCTCGCCGCTTGGTTGGGAGTGGACGAGCACGCCTTCCTGCCGGTCTACGCCCGCGACCTGGCCCTGGTGGCGGTGGCCCTGGGCGCCTACCGCTTCACCCCGGCCGACTACCGCCGGGCCAACTCCTTCACCTGGCACCCGATCCTCGAGGTGGCGGCGCTGTTCTTCGGCATCTTCCTGAGCATGATGGCCGCGATCCAGCTGCTCCGGATCCACGGCCCCGAGTTGGGCATCGACAGCTCGAGCCTCTACTTCTGGGCCACCGGCACCCTCAGCGCCTTCCTCGACAACGCCCCGACCTACGTCGTCTTCTTCGAGACCGCGGCCAGCATGGACGTCCCAGCCGGGCACGAGACCGTGGCCGTCTCCGGCGGGGTCATCTCCGAGCCCTTCCTGACCGCCATCTCGCTGGGGGCCGTCTTCCTCGGGGCCATGACCTACATCGGCAACGCCCCGAATTTCATGGTCAAGGCGATCGCCGAGGAGCGCCAGGTGAAGATGCCGAGCTTTTTCGGCTACATGGTCTATTCCTGCATCTTCCTGTTGCCGGTATTCTTCCTTGCCACCAAGCTGTTCCTGACCTGATGGCCCTCGCCGACTACCTCCGCCCCGAGACCGTCCTGCTCGCCCCGCAGGCGGACGACAAGTGGCAGCTCATCCGCCAGATGGTGGACGGCCTGGTCGGCGCCGGTCACCTGGACGCCGCCCGCCGCGAGGAGGCCGTGGCCGCCCTCGACGCCCGCGAGCGCAGCGTCAGCACCGGGATGGAGCAGGGCATCGCCGTGCCCCACGCCGCCCTCGACGAGCTCGACGGCGTGCGCGCCGCCATGGCCGTGATCCCGGACGGCTTGGACTTCCAGTCCCTCGACCAGCTGCCGGCCAAGATCGTGGTCATGCTGCTGGTGCCGAAGAAGGAGAAGCTGCTCCACGTCCGGACCCTCACCGAGGTCGCCCGGCGGCTGGGCGACGGCGCCTTCCGGCAGCAGATCCTCGGCTGCGGCAGCGGCGAGGAGCTGATCGGCCTCTGGGCCTAGCGGCCCGCGCCTAGCGGCGATCGGGCCAGCGGGACCAGGCTTGCAGGCGGTCGGCGGTGGCGGCCTGCACCTGCTCGCGCATGTGCCGGTAAGCCTCCAGGCTGCCGCCGAAGGGGTCCGGGACCTCCTCGCCGCTCGGGTCGTAGAGCTCCGCCCTTGCCGCCAGCGCCGGCGGCAGCGCCGCCAGGTGGGAGCGGCTCATGACCAGCACCCGGTCCCAGGGCAGCTCGGCCAGCTCCATCAGGTTGCGGGAGCGGTGGCCGTCGAGCTCGAGGCCGATTTCGGCGCCGGCCTGGCAGGAGAAGTCGCTGGCCGGGCCTCCCGGCATGGCGAAGGTGCCGGCCGAGGCGATGGTCCAGCCCAGCTCCTGGAGGTCGGCGGGCGGGCAGCCCCAAGCTGCGGCCACCTCGCTCTCGAGCAGGGCGGCGGCCAGCGGCGAGCGGCAGATGTTGCCGGTGCAGACCACCAGCACCCGCAGCCCGGGCCGGAGCTCGGCGGGCGGCAGCTCGCCGCGCCGCAGCTGCGGCAGGGGGTCGAATTGGACCACCGAGGACGGAGCCGTCGCCTCCAGGCTCTCCGCCCGGACCCCGCAGCCGATCTCCGGCCGCTCGGCGAGCCAGGCGGCGAGCTCCCGGCCGTGCAGCGGCTCCTGGCCGTGGGCGTTGACGCTGGTCATCAGGAGCGGCGCCGGCAGCCCGGCGGCGAAGCCCAGGTAGCCCGGGTCCGCCGGCAGGCGCAGGCCGACCGCCGGCCAGGGCCAGTCCCAGCCCGCGGGCAGGCCGACCCAGCGCCGGGGCAGGACGGCGGTCAGCGGCCCGGGCAGGCGCCGGTCCAGCCAGCCGGCCAGGCCGGGCGGCAGCGCCGGCAGCAGGCGCAACAGGTCCTGCCGCGAGCGCAGGTGCAGCGAGAAGGGCTTCTCGGCCGGGGAGTCCTTGCAGCCCGCCAGGCGGGCGATGGCGCCGTCCCGGTCCGCGAGGACCGCCAGCCCGGGCACCGTGTCGGTGGGCAGGGCGACGGCGCCGCCGGCGTCGAGGGTGGCGAGCAGGGCGGCCCGGCCGTGGTCGGTGGCGGGGTCGAGGTAGGCGGGCGAAGAGGGCATCGGGCTCGGGCGCGGTATTCTAGGCCCTTTCCGCCGGCCGTCCGCGCCCGGCGAAGCGCCGTGACCGACCCCGCCCCCCAGCCCGACGCCCTCGATCCGCGGACCTTGTCCCGGCTGGCGGGGGGCCTGGCCCACGAGCTCAAGAACCCGCTGAGCACGATCGGCCTGCACCTCGAGCTGCTGCGCGAGCAGTGGGCCAGCGAGGAGGACCCGCGCACCCGGCGCTCGGTGCGCATGATCGACACCCTGAAGCAGGAGGTCGGCCGGCTCGACGAGATCCTGCAGGACTTCCTGCTGTTCGCGCGCACCGACCAGCTCGACCGCGCCCCGACCGACCTCAACCTGCTGGTCGAGCGGGTGGTCGACTTCGTCCGCCCCGAGGCGGCGGCGCGCGCGATCCGGCTCGAGACCTACCTCGACGGCGCCCTGCCCGAGCTGGTGGTGGACGCGAGCCGGCTGCGCCAGGTGCTGTTGAACCTCCTGATCAACGCCCGGCAGGCGATCGGCGAAGAGGGCGGCAGGGTCGAGCTGTTCAGCCGCCGCGAGGGGGAGGAGGCGGTGATCGAGGTCGTCGACGACGGCCCCGGCATGGACGCCGACACCCTGGCGGCCTGCTTCCAGGTCTACTTCTCGCGCAAGAAGGGCGGCTCGGGCCTTGGCCTGCCGACCGTGCGCCGCATCGTCGAGGCCCACGGCGGCGCGGTCGAGCTCGAGAGCAGCCCCGGCCACGGCACCCGGGCGCGGATCCGGCTGCCGATCGAAGCCGCCGCCGAGGCGCCGGAGGAGGACGGAGAATGAGCAACAAGGTGTCCCGGATCCTGATCGTCGAAGACGACGAACCCCACGGCGAGGCCCTGCGCATGGCGCTGGAGACCGAGTTCCACGAGGCCGAGATGGCGACCTCGGTGGACGCCGCCCTCGACCGCCTGCGGGCCCGGCGCTTCGACCTCGTGATCACCGACCTGCAGCTGGGGGAGCGCGACGGCCTGGACCTGCTGCGGGAGGCGCGCCAGCTCGAGCCCGAGCTGTCGGTGTTCTTGATCACCGGCCACGGCAGCGTCGAGACCGCCGTGCTGGCGATGCGCGAGGGGGCGGCCGACTACCTCACCAAGCCGGTCAACATCGTCGAGCTGCGGACCCGGGTGGGCCGCGAGCTGGAGAAGCGCCGGCTGGCCGAGGACAACAAGGAGCTGCGCTCGGAGCTCGAGCAGCGCTTCGGCCTCGAGGGCATGGTCGGCGGGGCGGCGTCGATGCAGCAGGTCTTCGACCTGGTGCGCCAGGCCGGCCCGACGGACGCCACGGTGCTGATCCTGGGCGAGTCCGGCACCGGCAAGGAGCTGGTGGCGCGGTCGCTGCACCAGCTGTCGCCGCGCTCGCGCCGGCGCTTCGTGGCCATCAACTGCGCCGCGCTGTCCGAGACCCTGATCGAGTCCGAGCTCTTCGGCCACGTCAAGGGCGCCTTCACCGGCGCCCACGGCGCCAAGGAGGGCAAATTCGAGTTCGCCGACGGGGGCACCCTGTTCCTGGACGAGATCGGTGACATGCCGCTGCCGACCCAGGCCAAGCTGCTGCGGGTGCTCGAGGACCGGACCGTGATCCCGGTCGGGGCCAACGAGGAGCGGCCGGTGGACGTGCGCATCGTGGCGGCGACCAACCGCGACCTGGAGCAGCGGGTGCGCGAGGGCCGCTTCCGCGAGGACCTCTACTACCGGCTGGCGGTGATGGCGGTCGAACTGCCGCCCCTGCGGGAGCGGCTCGAGGACCTGCCGCTGCTCGCCGACCACTTCCGCCAGGAGTGCGCCGAGCGCCACGGCAAGGCGGTCGAGCGGGTCGCCGACGAGGTCGTCGGCCGGCTCCGGGAGCACGCTTGGCCGGGCAACGTCCGGGAGTTCCGGAACGTCATCGAGACCATGGTGGTGCTGGACCAGGACGGCGTGCTGGGCCTCGAGGACCTGCCGCGGACCCTGCGGCCGGCCGATCTGCCGGCGATGCAGGTGGCGGCCGGCCAGGCGGCGGTGCCCGCCGCGGGGGAGGGCGCTGGGGAGGCTGGCGGGGGCTACGAGCTGGCGGGCAAGAGCCTGCAGCAGGTCGAGCAGGACCTGATCCGGCAGACCTTGGACCGGGTGGGCGGCAACCGGCAGCGGGCGGCGGAGATGCTGGGGATGGGGGAGCGGACGCTCTACCGGAAGATCAAGGAGTACGGCCTCTAACAGCCTGCCCCGTGGATTGGTCCTCCGGCCGGCGCGAAGGCCCTGCGCCGCCGTGGCGAGGGGAGTCGGCCCCTCCCGGCCAGGCCTGTGGCCATGATCTGCCATTAATCGAGCTTGAGGGCATGCTTAGGGATGGCTTGGGGCCACGGATCGAGCCCGCTTCCTGGGCTGTCAGTTTGGCAGGAGTCGGTTGGCACGCCGCTTGACATACCTCCAGCGGAGTCACCCTTCATGAGCAAGATCATCGGAATCGACCTTGGAACGACCAACTCGGTGGTCGCCGTCCTGGAGGGCGGTGAGCCGAAGGTCATCCCCAACAAGGAAGGAGGCCGGACCACCCCGTCGGTGGTGGCCTTCCAGGACAACGGCCAGCGGCTGGTCGGCGGCCCGGCCAAGCGCCAGGCGGTCACCAACCCGCGTCGCACCGTCTTCTCCATCAAGCGCTTCATGGGGCGCCGCCACGAGGAGGTGGGCGAAGAGGAGAAGATGATCCCCTACGAGATCACCGGCGCCGCCAAGGAGCTGGTGCACGTCAAGATCGGGGACAAGGAGTTCAACCCGCCGGAGATCTCCTCGCACGTCCTGACCTACCTCAAGGAGTGCGCCGAGGACTACCTGGGCGAGAAGGTCACCAAGGCGGTCATCACCGTCCCGGCCTACTTCAACGACTCGCAGCGCCAGGCCACCAAGGACGCCGGCAAGATCGCCGGCCTCGAGGTCCAGCGCATCGTCAACGAGCCGACCGCGGCCGCCCTGGCCTACGGCATGGACAAGAAGAAGGCCGGGAAGATCGCGGTCTTCGACCTCGGCGGCGGCACCTTCGACATCTCCATCCTGGAGATCGGCGAGGGCGTCTTCGAGGTGCTGTCCACCAACGGCGACACCCACCTCGGCGGCGACGACTTCGACGAGGCCCTGATCCACTGGGTCGCCGACGAGTTCCAGAAGGAGAACGGCATCGACCTCCGCTCGGACCAGATGGCCCTGCAGCGCCTCAAGGAGGCCTGCGAGAAGGCCAAGTGCGAGCTCAGCTCGGCCTCGGAGACGCAGATCAACCTGCCCTTCATCACCGCCGACCAGTCGGGCCCGAAGCACCTGATGACGACCCTGTCGCGGTCGAAGTTCGAGTCGCTGTGCGCCGACCTGATCGAGCGCACCAAGCAGCCCTGCCTCAACGCCCTCAAGGACGCCGGCCTGCAGCCGAGCCAGGTCGACGACGTCCTCCTCGTGGGCGGCTCGACCCGCATCCCCAAGGTCCAGGAGGTGGTCCAAGCCCTGTTCGGCCAGGAGCCGAACAAGTCGATGAACCCCGACGAGGTGGTCTCGCTAGGCGCCGCCATCCAGGGCGGCGTGCTCTCCGGCGAGGTCGAGGACCTGGTGCTGCTCGACGTCACGCCGCTGAGCCTGGGCATCGAGACCCTGGGCAGCGTCATGACGACGCTGGTGCCGCGCAACACCACCATCCCGACGACCAAGAAGGAGACCTTCACCACGGCCGCGGACAGCCAGCCGAGCGTCGACGTGCACGTCCTGCAGGGCGAGCGCAGCCGCGCCGGTGACAACCGCACCCTGGACAAGTTCCACCTCGACGGCATCCCGCCGGCGCCGCGCGGCACCCCGCAGATCGAGGTCACCTTCGACATCGACGCCAACGGCATCCTGCACGTCTCCGCCCGGGACAAGGCGACCGGCAAGGAGCACAAGGTGCGCATCGAACAGTCCTCCGGGCTGACCGACGACGACATCCAGCGCATGCAGGACGAGGCCGAGCGCTTCAAGGAGGAGGACGAGAAGGTCAAGGAGGCCGCCGCCCTCCGCAACGAGGCCGACCAGACCGCCTACCAGGCCCGCAAGCTGCTCAAGGAGCACGAGGACAAGGTCGAGCAGGCCGACGCCGACGCCGTCAACGCCAAGGCCGACGAACTCGAGCAGGCGGTCAAGGACGACGACGTCGAGGCCATGACGCGGCTCAAGGACGAGCTCCAGACCCTGGTCAGCGGCGTCGGCGAGAAGCTCTACGCCGCGGCCTCGGCCAGCGCCCCCGGGGCGCCGCCGCAGGGCGGAGATTCCGGCCAGGAAAGCGGCGACCAGGTCGTCGACGCGGACTACGAGGTCAAGGACTGACCGTCCGGATTGCGCTCCTCCCAGCCAGCGGGGGGCCGGCTCGCCGGCCCCCCGCTGCGTTCCACCCGGCTCGCTCCTATCCTGTGACGGTCCCGGCCTTCGCCGCATGATCCGCGTCGACCATCTCCACAAGCGCTTCGGCCCCGTCCACGCCGTGCAGGACCTCAGCTTCGAAGTCCTGCCGGGTGAGATCCTGGGCTTCCTCGGGCCCAACGGCGCCGGCAAGAGCACGACCCTGCGCATCCTGAGCGGCTTCCTGCCGCCGAGCGCGGGCGCCGCGGCGGTCGCCGGCAACGACCTGACCCAGCGCTCGATCCAGGCCCGCCGGGCCACGGGCTACCTGCCGGAGAACTTCGTCGCCCCGCCCGAGCTCCGGGTCGGCGAGTACCTGCGCTTCCGCGCCGGCCTCAAGGGGGTGCGCCGCGCCCGCCGCCGCCGCCGGGTCGCCGAGGTGGTGGAGCTGCTCGGCCTCGGGCCGCGGCTGCGCCAGCCCTTCAGCGCCCTCTCGAAGGGCTTCCGGCAGCGGGTCGGCCTGGCCGACGCCCTGCTCGCCGATCCGCCGGCGCTGCTGCTCGACGAGCCCTTCGGCGGCCTCGACCCGCTGCAGCGCCAGGAGTTCCGCGAGCTCCTGCGGGTCCTGGCCGACGACCAGCGCAAGGCGGTGCTGTTCAGCTCCCACGTCCTGCCCGAGGTGGAGTCGTTGGCCGACCGGATCCTGGTGATCGACCAGGGCCGCAGCCTGGCCATGGGCCGGCGCGGAGAGCTGCTCGCCCGGCTCGAGCAGGCGCCCCGCCAGCGGCTCCGGATCGCCGGCGACGCCGCCGCGCTCGGCGCCAAGCTGCCCGAGGCCTTCCCCGGCCTGCAGCTGCTCGAGCAGGAGGGCGGCGAGCTGCTGCTGCAGTTGGCCGACGCCGAGCAGCGCGGCGCCCTGTTCCGCTGGATCGCCTGCCGCGGGGAAGAGGTCCACGCCTTCCACCCCGACACGCCCACCCTCGAGGACCTGTTCCGGGTCCTGGTGGCCGACGCCGACGCCGACGCCGGCGAGGAGGAGGCGGCGTGAGCGCCTTCACCGCCCTGCTCAAGCGCGAGGTCTTCTCGCTCTTGGTGACGCCGTCGATCTACCTGCTGCTCGGGGTCTGGTACCTGCTCAACGGCCTGCTGTTCGTCTACGCCCTCGACTTCTCTCCCGAGGTCCAGAGCGACCTGTCGCTGCTGCCGCAGTATCTGTTCGGCAGCTCGCTGCTGGTGTGGCTGCTGCTGCCGGCCTTCCCGCCGCTGGTGACGCTGCGGCTGCTGGCGGAGGAGCACCGCCTCGGCACCGTCGAGCCGCTGCTGACGGCGCCGATCTCGGACGCCGCGGTGGTGCTCGCCAAGTACCTCAGCGCCAGCATCTTCTTCCTGCTGTTCTGGGGCGGGGTGCTGCTGCTGTTCGCGCTCCTGGCCTCGGTCGGCGCCGACCTCGACTGGGCCCGGGTGCTGGGCGGGTTCAGCGGCGCCCTCTTGTGCAGCCTGCTGTTCCTCGCCACGGGCTTGTTCGCCTCCTCCTGGAGCGGCAACCTGATCCTGGCCGCCGGCGGCGGCGCGGCGCTGAACTACCTGCTGCTGTTCCTGCCCGCGATCACCGAGAACGCCGACGGCGCCGTCGGCGCCCTGGCCCAGGCCACCCACATCCCGAACATGCTCGACCGCGGCTTCGCCGCCGGCCTGCTGGACAGCTACGCCGCCGCCTACTTCCTCGGCCTGTCGGCCTTGTTCCTGTTCCTCACCTGGGTGCGGCTGGTGTCGCGGAGGTGGGTGCCGTGAGCCGGCGCTTCCGCCTCGGCCTGCTGACCTTCAGCGCCGGCCTGATCGGCGTGGCGCTGGTGGCGCTGCTGTTGCGCGCCCTCGCTCAGCCCGAGCTGCGCTACCGCTGGGACTTCGCCGGGACCAGCCCGCTGGCGCTCAGCGACCGCTCCGCGGAGGCGCTGGCGGCGATGCCCGAGGGCTCGCGCGCCACCCTGTTCCTGGACCGCCCCTCGCCCCGCGACCCGCTGACCTACTTCGGATCGGCGGTCTACCCGAACGCCTACGCGGTGCTGCGGGTGGCGGCCGAGGAGATCCGGATCCAGAGCCGCGGCCGGGTCGAGGTCCAGGTCTTCGACGAATTCTCGGCGCCGGTCGAGGTCGCGGCCGCCAAGACCCGGCTCGGCCACCAGTACGGCCAGCTGATCTACCTCGAGTCCGGTGACAAGCGGCGCATCCTGCGCTTCGAGGAGCTGTTCCGGGTCGACCAGCCGGTCAACGAGCAGCCCGCCCGGCTGCGCAGCCACCGGGTCGACGAGGCCCTCGGGGACGCCGCCCTGCGCCTGGGCCGGGACGAGCTGCCGCGGGTGGCGGTCTGCGTCGGGGCGCTGCCGCCGGCCTTCCCGCGCGAGGCGCTGGCGGGCTTCCTGCAGCTGCTCGCCGCCGAGGGCTACGCGCCGGTGGCCGTCGAGAGCATCCCGGAGCCCGGCGAGGACTGGGACCTGCTGGTCCTGCCGGGGCAGAGCAAGCCCCTGCTCGAGGGCGACGCCGCGGCCGCCCGCGCCTGGGTCGAGCAGGACAAGCCGCTCCTGCTGACGCTCGGCTTCCTGACGCCGCCGGCGGTCATGGACTTCTGGAACGGGCTGCTCGCCCCGCGCGGGGTCGCCTTCCGCGACGGCCTGGTCTGCGCCCGCTTCCGCGGCGCCACCGGCGTCACCGCCTGCGCCAGCAACATCGCCCTGGGCTTCCAGGGCATGGCCCCCAGCCACCCGATCACGCAGGACCTGCGGCTCGAGCGCCGGTGGCTGGAGTTCGGCGCCGCGCAGGCACTGGAGCTGACCGAGGGCTCGGCCGACTACGCCCGCGAGACCCTGCTCTGGCTCGACGGCGACTCCTGGATCGAACCCGACGAGGAGCGCCCGGTGTTCCAGCCCAGCTCGCGCACGCCGCGCGGCCCGCTGAACCTGGCGGTCGCCACCTCGCGCTGGGACGAGGGCGACGACGGCCGCGGCCGCGCCCTGCTCTCCGGCACCTCGACCTTCCTGGTGGACCCGCAGCTCGACCTGGCGCGGGACTTCCTGGCCTCCTCCACCCGCTGGCTGCTCGGCGAGGACGACGCCTCCTCCGGCCTGGTCTCCTTGAAGAGCCTGCCCTTCCGGCCGACCGCCGCCCAGCACGCCCGTATCGCCAACCTGTCCATCCTGGCCCTGCCCGGCAGCACCCTGCTGCTCGGCTTGCTGATCCTCTGGCGCCGCCGCCGATGAACCCCGCCCGCTTCCTGCTCGTCGTCTTGTTCCTCGCCGCGCTCGCCGGCGGCGCCTGGCTGCTGTCCGAGGGCGGCGGCGCGGAGCCCGCCGAGCCGCCGCCGCCCGCGGCCCCCGGGCAGCCGCTGCTCGGAGAGGCGGTCGATCAGCTCGAGGGCGTCGTCATCCACCTGCCGCAGCGGCCGACCATCGTCCGCCTGCGCCGGCAGGACGACGGGCAGACCTGGCAGATGGTCGAGCCCTGGATCGACCGCGCCGACACCGCCGCCGTCAACAGCCTGCTGCGTTCGCTGCGGCTCTCGCCGATCCAGGAGCTGCGCGAGGACTGGCGCCGCCACGACGACGCCGCCCTCGGCCTGGACCCGCCGAGCTTCGCGGTCGAGCTGGAGCTCGCCGGAGGCGTCATGCGCGAGCTCCAAGTCGGCGCCCCGGACCTCAGCGAGCAGCGCTTCGTGGCCCTGCTGGACGGCCGCCGGATCATGCTCGGCGTCGCCGACGTCCGGGTCTATCAGCGCGAGGCGATGCGCTGGCGCGACGTCGGCGTCTTCGCCGACCCGGGCGCGGTCGACCGCTTGGAGTGGTTCCCCGCCGGCCGCGCCGGCTTCGCCATGGAGCGGGCCGGCCGGCGCTGGCGCATGACCGAGCCGGAGGACTTCCTGCTCAGCCCCGGCGCCGAGGGCATGCTGTCGCGCCTGCTCCGGACGCGCTCGGGCCTGATCCCGGAGGAGCAGGTCAACGACGAGGCGCGCGCCCAGCTCGAGCAGGGCGACCGGCTGGTGCTGCGCCGCGGTGAGCGCGGCTCCACCGACTATTGGATCACCGGCGCCATGCTGCTGGCCGAGGACCGGCCCTACCTGCTGCCGGTGCTGCTCGACGACTTCCGGATGCTCCACAGCGACGCCGACGAGCTCCGCAGCCCCTTCCTCTTCGACCTCGTGCCGAGCGAGATCGTCAGCCTCGAGGCCACGCTCGACGGCGTCGGCCACGTGTACAAGCGCCGCGCTCAGGGCTGGTTCGGCCCCGACGGCGAGCTGCTCGAGGCGTCGCTCCAGAACCACCTGACCGAGCTGGTCGAGCGCGTGTGCTCGATCCGGCCCCAGCTGCCGGCCTCCCCGCTGCCCGCGGGCGAGCCGGCCGGCCGGCTGGTGCTGTCGCGATCGATGCAGCCGCTCGCTCGGAGCGGCGCCGAGGTCGTCTGGTGGACCCGCAGCGCCGGCATGCCGATCGCGGCGGCGGCCGGGGGCAGCGAGGCGACGCCGCTCGAGTTCAACCTCGACGCGGGCGTGCGGGGCGTGCTGCCGCGCTGAGCCCCGCGCCGGCCTCAGGCCCAGACAGCGCGTCCGTCCTGGTACCGGACCCGGCCGGCGATCAGGTGGCCCAGCGCCTCGGGCAGGGCCCGCTTCTCGGCCTCGAAGACCCGGGCGGCCAAGGTGTCGGCGTCGTCCTCGGGCAGCACCGGCACCGCCTCGGCCAGGATCACGGGGCCGCGGTCGTACTCGGCGCTGGCGAAGTGCACGGTGCAGCCGCTGAGCGGCGGCCGGTCGGCGATCACGGCTTCGTGGACGCGGTGGCCGTAGAAGCCCTGGCCGCCGTACGCGGGCAGCAGCGCCGGGTGGATGTTGATGACCCGGTCCTCCAGGGCGGGCGGGATCGGCAGCAGCAGCAGCCAGCCGGCCAGCACCACCCAGTCCGGCTCGGCTGCCAGGATGGCCTCGACCAAGGCTCGGTCGCGGGCGGCGCGCTCGGGGTGGCTGGCGCGGCCGATCACCTGGCAGGGTAGGCCTCGCCGCTGGCAGCGTTCGACGGCGCCGGCGTCCGCGCGCGAGACGATCACCCGAACCACGCGAGCGTCGAGGCTTCCGTCCTCGATCCGGTCCTGGAGGTTCTCGAGGCTGCGGCCGCCCCCCGAGGCGAGCACCACCAGCCGGCCGGTCATCGCTCCAGGCCCCAGTCGGTGGCGCCGCCGGAGCCGAGGGCGGCGGCCAGGCTGAAGCTGCCGAGGAAGTCCTCGAAGCGCAGCAGCGCCGAGTAGTCGTCCTGGGCTCCCAGGGCGCGGGCGAAGCCGGCCAAGTGGAGCAAGGCCTGGCGCTCGCCCTCGAGCCAGGCGGGCGGCGGGGCCACCGGCCGGACCAGCGCCACCGCCCGGTCCAGGTCTTCGGCCCAGAGCCGCGCTTCTTCGGGGGAGGGGAGCTGGTCGCCGAGCTGGCGCAGCCGCAGGCCGGCGTTGTGGCCGGCGATCAACAGCTGGAGGGCCGCGAGGTCGGCGGGGTCGGTGTCCTCCGGGAGTGCCTCGTCGAGCAGCAGCGGCAAGGCCGCGGACGACAGGTAGAGCTCCCAAGGGTCGAGGCGCTCGACCCGTTCGCCGCGGACTTGGACCCGCAGCCTCAGGCCGTCGGAGCCTAGGGTCAGCAACTCCGCGCGCTTGCCGTCCTGGGCCTCCTTGATGTTCAGGCTGCCCATGGCGCGGAGGTGCTCCCGCAGCGCCGCTTCCGCGCGGGCGGCGGCGTCGAGGAGCGCGGCGCTGCCGCCGCCGAGCTGGCGCAGGCCGTCGTGCGGGCAGGCCTCGAGCGCCAGGCGGAAGGCGTCGGCGGCGGCGGCCGCGTCCAACGCGGCGCAGGCGGGGGGGAGCTCCTGCTGCAGGGTGGTCACGAGCTGCAGCCGGGCCTCGCGGAAGGCCTGGTCGGCGGCCTCCGCCTGGCGCGCGTTGTCGGCGTCGGCGAGGGCTAGGAGGCGCCCGGGCCAGGCGCGGCCCTCGGCTCCGGTGGCCTCCTCGATGGCGGCGCCGAAGCGATCACGCAGGGTGGCGGCGGCGGGCCAGTCCTGGGCGTCCAGCAGGCCGGCGTGCTCGTCCTCCCAGCTCCGCAGCTGGCGCTCCGCCTGCTCGACGATCTGGTCTCGCATCGGCAGGCTCTCGAGCACCAGCTCGGGGGCGGCGTCGATCCGGGCCAGGGCGGCGCCGGAGCG
>CAYZXS010000044.1:0-9472 GCA_964482495.1 uncultured Planctomycetales bacterium | reverse complement strand
CGCTGGATCCGCTGCTCGAGCAGGCGCTCGGCCTCGAGCCGCTCGGCCTCCGGGTCCGGGCCCTCGACCGGCGCCACCGGCTCGGGCGCGGGCTCTTCCTTCATCGACTGGAGCACGGCGACGGTGCCGGCCGAGGCCAGCACCAGCAGCGTCAGCAGGCCGAGGCCGCGGCGCTGCTTCTGGTGGGCGAGGACCCGGTCGCACATCTCGGCGACGGCGGAGGCGCTCTCCGGCCGGTCCTCCGGGTCCTTCTGCAGGAGCGCCTGGAGCAGCTCCTCGGCCTCGCGGGGCGCGTGCACCTCGGCCTCCCGAAAGCTCGGCGGGTCGAGCTCGCGGTGGGCGCGCAGGATGTCGCGCACCGAGTCCCCGTGGAAGACGGTGTCGCCGGTGGCGAGCCGGAACAGGGTGCAGCCGAGCGAATAGAGGTCGGCCCGGTGGTCGACGCCGTCGGGGTGGATGCTCTCCGGCGCCATGAAGTGCGGCGTGCCGCCCGCGGCCTCGCGGTCGATCATGCCGCGGGTGGCCGCCAGGCCGAGGTCCGCCAGCTTGACGTGCCCGCTGGCGGTGAACATCAGGTTCTCCGGCTTGACGTCGCGGTGGACCAAGTGGTGGCTCTCGGCGAAGGCCAGCGCCAGGGCGGCGTCGCGCACGGCGGTGACGGCTTCGCGCCAACTCATCGGCCCGGCCTCCTTCAACCGCTCCTCGAGGGTGCCGCCCGGCACCAGCTCCATCGAGTAGAAGTGGAGCTCGCCTTCGTCGCCGACGTCGTGGACCTGG
Source organism: uncultured Planctomycetales bacterium (assembly GCA_964482495.1). GTDB lineage: Bacteria > Planctomycetota > UBA1135 > UBA1135 > UBA1135 > J029. The sequence goes on along the minus strand of CAYZXS010000044.1, from coordinate 8,695 downwards.
ACCAGGTTGGGGTGGCTGAGGCGGCCGGCGGCGATCGCCTCGCGCCGGAAGGAGGCGACCTTGTCGGGGTCCTTCGAGGCCTCGGCGTTCAGGATCTTGAGCGCCACCTCGCGGTCGAGGCTGGTCTGCAGCGCCCGGTAGACGACGCCGACGGCGCCGCTGCCGAGCCGGCCGAGCAGCTTGTAGCCGGCGACCTGCTTGCCGACGAGCGGGTCGGCTGCCGCCTCGCCGCCGCTCAGGCGCAGGCTGCCGGACTCCTCGCCGACCTCGAAGTCGATGCTGCCGCCGGAGGGGAGCAGCACCTTGCGGCCGCGCTTGCCGTCGACCACGAAGGCCAGGCGGCCGGAGGCGCTGAGCTCGACCTTGCCGCCTTCAGCGGCGGCGGCGAAGCCGTCCTCCTCGGCGCCCGGGGCCCGGCTCAAGCGGTCGAGCAGGCCGTCGGCGTAGAGGACCCAGGCCCGCCCGCCGCGCAGCGGCAGCACACCTTCCTCATCCTCGACCTGCCAGTGGATCTTCAAAACAAATCGGCTCGTCAGCGGGGGCGTTCCGGCTCGCGTTCGGCGACAGGGGGGAAGATCGCGCGCCCGACGCGCACTAGGGTAGCCCCTTCCTCGACCGCGATTTCATAGTCTTCGGTCATGCCCATCGACAGCTCGGGGCAGGGCGGGAACTGGCCGCGGCCGGCGGCGCCTTCCGCCAGCAAGCGCAGCGCGGCGAAGTGCTGGCGCAGGCGGCCGGGGCCGGCGCCGCGGGGGCCGAGGGTCATCAGGCCGCGCGGCTGGAGCCGGTCGAGCGCGCCTAGGGACTCCAGCAGCGGCGGCAGCGCCTCGGCGTCGCAGCCGTAGCGGCCGTCTTCCGGGCTGAGGTTGACCTGGACCAGCACCGGACAGCGGCGGTCGTCGCCGCGGGCCTCGAGCAGTCGCTGAAGCCGCTCGGCGATGCGCAGGTCGCCTACGGTCTGGATCGTGCTCGCCAGCGCCAGGGCTTCGCCGGCCTTGTTGCGCTGCAGGGGGCCGATCAGGTGCCAGCGGGCCTCCGGCAACACGGCGTGGTGCTCGGCCAGGGCTTGGACCCGGTTGTGGCCGAAGTCGCGCTGGCCGGCCCGCCAGGCCTGGCGCAGGTCCTCGGGGCTGGCCGTCTTCGCGACCGCCACCAGCCGGACCGCCGCCGGATCGCGGCCGGCCCGTGCGGCCGCGGCGGCGATGCGGGCGCGGATGTCGGCGAGGCGGTCGGCGAGGTCGGGCATCGGCTGCGGGGGAGGGGAATTGCCCGGTCCACCGGGCTAGAATCTCGCGGCGTGGCGGGCCGGTTCCGGATCCCGGCATGATTCTCCGCGCCCGGCCGGAATGCAAGGCCGCATCCCCGGCTCTGGCGCCCCCGCCCCCGCACTCCCTCCATGGGTCCCGTCGCCCTCCTGCTCCTGCTGGCCGTCCTCCAAGGGCTGACCGAGTACCTGCCGGTCTCCTCCTCCGGCCACCTGGTGCTCGGCCGGGAGCTGATCCCCGGCGGCGAGGCCTTGCCCGAGGACGCCACGATCGAGGTCCTGCTCCACCTCGGCACCCTGCTCGCCGTGGTGCTTTTCTACCGCCGGGAGGTCGCGGCGCTGGCCGCTGGCCTGTTCGGCCGCGGCGAGGACCCCGCCGGCCAGCGCCGCCTGCTCGGCCTGCTGGTGGTGGCGACCCTGCCCGCGGTGGCGGTCGGCCTCTTCGGCAAGGACGCGATCGAGGCCGCCTTCACCACCCCGGTGGTGGCCTCGGTCTGCCTGCTGGTCACCGGCGCCGGCCTGTGGTGGTCCCGGCGGCTTCCGGCTGGCGGCCGCGGCCTGGCCCAGGTCACGGTCGGCGTCGCTCTCGTCATCGGCGTCGCCCAGGCCTGCGCCATCTTGCCGGGTATCTCCCGCAGCGGCGCCACCATCATCACCGCCATGGCCTTCGGCCTCGGGGTCGAGGCGGCGGCTGCCTTCTCCTTCTTGATGTCGATCCCGGCGATCCTCGGCGCCGCGGTGCTGAAGCTGCCGGACATGGCCGCCCAGGGCGAGGGCGGGGTCAGCGGCGGCGCCCTGTTCGGCGCCGCGGCGCTCAGCTTCTTCGTCGGTTACCTGGCCCTTGCTATGCTCCTCTGGATCATGCGCGCGCGGCGCTTGTCGTGGTTCGCGCCTTACTGCTGGCTCCTCGGACTGACCGGACTCGCCGTCTCCCTGTCGACATGAAGACCGCTCTCATCACCGGAATCACCGGCCAGGACGGCTCCTACCTCGCGGAGCACCTGCTCGCCTCGGGCTACCGCGTGGTCGGCCTGGTCCGCCGCTCGGCCACGCCCTCGCTGGAGCGGTTGGAGGGCTGCCTCGACCGGGTCGAGCTCGCCGCCGGCGACCTGCTCGACCTCAGCTCCCTGGTCAGCGTGCTCCAGGAGCACCAGCCGGACGAGGTCTACAACCTGGCGGCGCAGAGCTTCGTCCACGCCAGCTTCTCCGAGCCGCTGCACACCGGCGAGGTGACGGCGCTGGGGGTCATCCGGCTGCTCGAGGCGATCCGCCTGGTGAAGCCCGACGCGCGCTTCTACCAGGCCTCCTCGAGCGAGATGTTCGGCAAGGTGCGCGAGGTGCCGCAGAGCGAGGAGACGCCCTTCCACCCGCGCTCGCCCTACGGCGTCGCCAAGGTCTACGGCCACTGGGCGACGCTCAACTACCGCGAGAGCTACGGCCTCTACGGCTGCTCGGGCATCCTCTTCAACCACGAGTCGCCGCGCCGCGGGTTGGAGTTCGTGACCCGCAAGATCAGCAACGCCGTGGCCGCGATCGCCTTCGGCGAGCAGGACGAGGTCGCGCTCGGCAACCTCGACGCCCGCCGGGACTGGGGCTACGCCGGCGACTACGTCCGCGCCATGCACGCCATGCTGCAGCAGGAGGAGGCCGACGACTTCGTGGTCGCCACCGGCGAGACCCACTCGGTGCGTGAGTTCTGCCAGCACGCCTTCGGCCGCGTCGGTCTGGACTGGGAGGAGTTCGTCACCGTCGACCCGCGCTTCTACCGCCCGGCCGAGGTCGACCTCCTGCTCGGCGACCCGAGCAAGGCCAAGGAGAAGCTCGGCTGGCAGCCCGAGGTCGGCTTCCAGGAGCTGGTCGAGCGCATGGTCGACCACGACGTGCGGCGTCGCCTGGACGCCGGGCGGGAACCGGTGCGCGGCGCGGCCGCGGTCTGAGCGCTGCCGTGAGCGCGGCCGTCTGGCTCACCGGCGCCGAGGGCTTCGTCGGCGGTTGGTTGCTGCGCTGCCTGGAGCGGCGCGGCGTGCCGGCGGCCGCGCTGTCGTTGTTCCCGGAGCAGCTGCCCGCCGGCCTGCCGGTCCAGCGGCTGGACCTGGTCGAGGCCGCCGCCGCCGACCCCGGCGGCGCCGTCGCCGACCTCGACGCCCTGCCGCCGCCGCGCGGGCTGATCCACCTCGCGGCGCTCAGCTTCCCGCCCGCCTGCGAGCGCCAGCCCGACCTGGCGCGCTCGGTCAACGTCACCGGCCCGGCCCGGCTCTACGAGCAGCTGCTCGGGCGGTGGCCGGAGCTGCCAGTGGTGCACGTCTCCAGCGGCCACGTCTACCAGCCGCAGGCCGCGCCGCTGCGGGAAGACCAGCCGCTCGAGCCGGTCAACGTCTACGGCGCCACCAAGCTCCAGGGCGAGGCGGTGGCGCTGGGCATGCGCGACCGCGGCCGCCGCGTGACCGTGGTCCGGCCCTTCAACCACACCGGCGCCGGCCAGGCCGCCGACTTCGCCCTGCCGAGCTTCGCGCTGCGCATCGCGGCGCTGGAACTGCAGGGCGGCGGCGCGCTCGAGACCGGCCGCCTGGACGCGGTGCGCGACTTCCTGCACGTCGCCCAGGTGGCCGAGGGCTACCTGGAGCTGCTGGACCGGGCCGGCGAGGTCGACCGGGTCAACCTCTGTTCCGGCCGTGGCCGGAGCATGCAGCGGCTGCTCGACGGCCTGCGCGCGCGGGCGTCGGTCGAGGTCGGGCTGCGCCAGGACCCGTCGCGGTTGCGCGGCGCCGCCGACGCCGACGCCCTGGTCGGCGACCCCTCCCGGCTGGCTGCCCTGCTCGGGGCGGCGCCGGTCCTGGACGAGGACGCCCTGCTCGACGAACTGATGGCGGACGCCCGCGCCCGGCTCGCGGCCGGCGAGAGCCTCGAGCGGGCTTGAGCGGCGCCGGGCTCGTCCCGCCCGTTGGTCAGACGCCGCCGACCCGGTAGCGCTTGACCCAGCCCAGCAACCGCGGGCCGGGGCACTCGGTGCCGCGCATCTCGCTGTGGCCGTGGACCTCGTCGCGGCGGATGCCGTAGTGGCCGCGCAGCCGCTCGATCAGCGACTCGAGGCTCGCCATCTGGGCGCGGCTGGGGGTTTGCACCTGGGCGTAGGGGCCGCCCCGCTCCTCGTCGGCGGCGAAGTTCCCGAGCAGGCAGACGCCGAGGTTGCCGACGTTGTTGTCGCCGTAGGCGTGGGCGCCTTGGTACTGCAGCGAGCGGCCCTCGAAGACCCGCCCGGCGCGGTCGATCAGGAAGTGGTAGCCGAGGTCGGCCCAGCCGCGGCCGTCTTGGTGGAACTGCTGGATCCGGCGCACCTCGGCCTTGGAGGTGGCGAGCGATTCGGAGTGCAGCGGTTCGGCGGAGTGGTGCACCGTCAGGCGCCACGGCTTCTGCATCGCCTCGCGGTTGGCGCGGATGCGGCGGGCGTGCCACTGGCTGCGGCTGACGTCGTAGAGGCCGGTGAGCGTGCCGGGCCCGTTGGCCGGCCGGGGCTGGACCAGCAGCTCGTCGGGCAGGTAGGGGCGAAGGCGGGCCAGCAGCCCGGGGTCGCCGCCGTTGGCGCGGCCGCGGCTCATCTCGAGCAGGTAGGCGCACTCGTCGGCCTCGGGTCCGGCCAGCCCCGGTTCGGCCACCAGCAGGTGGGGGGTAGCGGCGTCGACGCGGTCCTCGAGCAGGTAGCTGAGGCCAAGGCCGTACTCGGCCTGGGCCATCTCGCGGTCGGAGAGCCAGCCGAGCTGGGCCTCGCGGAAGGACAGCCGGGCCTCGACCGGCTGGCCCTGGTCGAGGTAGAGCTGGCCCAGGCGCATGCGGGCCTCGTCTCGGTCGGGGCTGGCCAGGGAAGGAAGGCGGTCCTCCCACCAGCGGATGCGCTCCGCGAGCGGCAGGTGGCCCGGGGGCGACATCACCGGGGCGTCGAGCGCGGCGACTTCGGGCCGGGGGGCCGGCGGCGCCGTGCAGCTCCCCAGCAGGGGCAGGAGCAGAGCGAGGCCGAGACCGGCAAAGGGGCGGAAGGAAGCCGCAACCATGGGCAGAAGCCTACCGCACGGCTTTCACGGAATTCCAGCACGCGGAGCTAGGATTCTGCCATGCGCGGGAGCTTCGTGGTCTTCGAGGGTCCGGACGGCTGCGGCAAGTCCACCCAGGCCCTCCGGCTGGTGCGGCGGCTGGAGGCCGCCGGCCGCCGTCCGCTGCACCTGCGCGAGCCGGGCACGACCCCGATCGGCGAGCGGCTCCGGGAGCTGCTGCTGGCCCCGGGGCGGGAGTCCTGGGACCCGCGCACCGAGGCGCTGACCTTCTTCGCCGCCCGCTCGGAGCTGCTGCGGGCGGAGGTCGCTCCGGCCCTGGCCAGCGGCCGCGACGTCATCTGTGAGCGCTTCACGCCCTCCACCCTCGCCTACCAGGGACAGACGCCGGAGCTGGAGGCCTTCGTGCTCGAGCTCGACCGGCTGGTGGTCGCGGACGAGCTGCGGCCGGACCGGGTGCTGATCCTCGACCTCGACCCGCGGGAGTCCCTGGCCCGGGCGGGGGACCGGGGCGCCGCCGACAGCTTCGAAGCCCGCGGCGCCGCCTTCCAGGAGCGGGTGCGGCGCGGCTACCTCCGCTACGCCGAGGCCCGCCCGGAGCGCAGCGCCGTGATCGCCGTCGACGGCCTCGATCCCGAAGCGGTGGAGCGGCTCATCACCGCCGCCCTCCAGGAGCTGTGGCCGCAGTGAGCTTGGTCCTCGAGCGCTTCCGCCGCGAGCTCGACCGGGACCGGGCGGCCGACGCCTACCTGTTCCTCGGCCGCTCCCGCGCCTCCCTCCGTCGAACGGCCGAGGAGGCCGCGGGGGCCTTGCTCGGGGCCCGCGGCCGCGCCGTCGAGCACCCCGACTGCGAAGTCTTCGACCCCGAGGAGCTCGGCGTGCAGGGCCTGCGGGTCGAGCACATCGCCGAGCGCCGTGACGGCGTGCCCTGCGTCGAGGCGGCGCTGCGCTTCCGGCCGGTGGCGGGGGACCGGCGCTGCCTGCTGCTGCTGGACGCCCACCGGATGGGCGCCGACGCCCAGGCGGCCTTGCTCAAGACCGCCGAGGAGCCGCCGGCCGGCACCGTCCTGCTGTTGACCGCCACCGACCTGTCGCCGCTGCTGCCGGCGCTGCGCTCCCGCTGCCGCACCTACCGGGTGCCGGCGCCGCCGACCGAGGAGCTCGAGCGGCGGGCCGCGGCGGCGGGCCTGGAGGATCCGCTCTGGACCGTCCTGCGCCAGGCCTGCGGCAGCGCCGAGACCGCGCTGGGGCTGCGGGCGGAGGAGCGCGAGCTCCTGGCCGCGGCCCACGACAGCTTCCAGGCCTGGCTGGCAGGGGACCGGGCGGAGGGGGCCTGGCTGGCCCCGCCCCAGGGCTCCGGGCTGGCCGAGCAGCGCGCCGACGGCCGGCTCCGCCTGGCCGCCGCCCTGGGCTGGGGAGCGGCCTGTTACCCCGATTCGAGCCCGGATCAAGCCCTCCGACTGGACCGCATGGTGAGGCTCTTATCGGAGGCCCTGGCGGACCTCGAAGGGCAGATCAGCCCGTCGATCTTGTTCGAGCATCTCGGCCAAAATTTGCTCTCGCGGGCTTGAGCAGCCTTAACTGCATCCTCATATCGGTTAGAGTGATAGCGACATCCTAAGCAGCGGAGGACCCCGGAGATCCGGCTGAGATAGGGGGCAAACCTCCGCCGACCGGGGCCGATAGCAAGCCCGGGTACTCAAGGAATGGACGACCAGAAGCTCGAAGCCGTCATCCGCAGCTTGCGGCAGCACTACCGCCGGCGCTTCGCCGAGGCGGCCTACTTCTTCGTCCTCGAAGCTCTGGACTATACGATGTTTCTTTTGGGCAAGACGCGGATGCAAGGTGAGGAGAAGCACATCGCCGGGCCCGAGCTGCTCGAGGGGATCCGCAAGTACGCCCGCGAGGAATTCGGCCCGCTGGCGCCCTTCGCCTTCCGCTCCTGGGGCGTGCACCGCACCGAGGACTTCGGGACCATCGTCTTCCAGATGTGCGAGGTCGGTCTGCTGAACAAGCGGGAAGAGGACCGGCCCGAGGATTTCGCCAACGGCTTCGACTTCACCGAAGCCTTCGCCGAGGTCGAGAGCCTGAAGCCCTGAGCCGGGTGCCCAGGCTCGACGCGGCGATCCGGGGGAAGCGGTGAACCACCGCTCCTGGTTCCGGCTCGCGATCGCCGTCGCGGCGTTGCTGCTCGGCTGGCTGCTGCGCTCGGTCACGGTGCCGCTGCTCGCGGCCTACCTGCTGTGCCTGCTGCTGGTGCCGCTCAAGACGCGGCTCGAGCACCGCATGGGCTCGACGCTGGCGATCTTCCTGTGCCTGTCGCTGCTGGTGGTGGTGCCGCTGGTGCTGGCGTTGCCGATCCTGCTCGAGTTCGACGACTTCGTCGGCCTGCTGCCGACCGCCGACGAGACTGACCAGTTCGGCAAGCGCGCCCAGGAGCAGCTGCAGGCGCTGCAGCAGAAGCTGCCCGAGAGCGCCGCTGACTTGCTGCGCTTCGAGGAGCAGCAGGTCAAGGAGCTCAGCCGCAGCCTCGGCGGCCAGCTCGCCGAGCTCGGCGCCGCCGTGGGCCGCTTCCTCGGTGGCTTCTTCGGCATCCTCGGCACCCTGGTGCTGCTGCCGATCTTCGCCTTCTTCCTGCTCCAGGGCGCGCCTTGGGAGCCGAAGCTGCGCGCCGAGATGCCGCCGGAGTGGCGCGCCAGCTACGACCGGGTGGTGCCGCGCATCATCGACATCATGCGCAAGTACGCCACTGCCCGGGTGCTGGTGGCCGCCTGCAAGGGCCTGATCTGGTTCGGGCTGCTGCTGCTCGGCGGCGTGCCCGGCGCCTACACCCTGGCGCTGCTCGCCGGAAGCCTGTCGCTGCTGCCGGTCTTCGGTCCCCTGATCGCCTTCCTCGGCGTCGCGCTGGTCTCCTTCGTCGACTCCGGCCTCGGCGGCCTGGTGTTCTCGCTAGCGGCGTACGGCATCGCCGAGGCCATCGAGGGCTACGTCCTGATGCCCCGCCTGATCGGCCGCGGCCTCGGCCTGGGCGACTTCGCCGTGATCCTGGCGGTGATGGCCGGCGGCGCGCTGGCCGGCGTCTTCGGCATGCTGGTGGCGATCCCGTTGGTGGCGATCGCCAAGGTGCTTTATGACGAGTTCGCGCGGCCGGTGATGGGTACTGGTACTGGTACGGGTGCGGCCGGGCGAGCCCGCCCGCCCCGGGGGACCCGCCGCGCCCCCCCCCCCCCCCCCCCCCGCCCCCGCCGCGCGCCCCCCCCCCCCCCGCGGGACGGTTCCCTCAGGCACGGGGGAGCGGACGGAACGGGCCGCTGGGCGAGGGCTCCTCGTGACGGGTTTGGTGGGGCGAGGGGTCTGGCAAGGTCCGGCCCACGCCGCCCTCGTCATC
>CAYZXS010000043.1:0-31166 GCA_964482495.1 uncultured Planctomycetales bacterium | reverse complement strand
GCTCTGGTTCAGGAAGTCGATGTCCGACGTCGAATATCAATCGATGTCTGACCCCGAAAGGTCAGCAGGGTCAGGTCGTCGGGGTGGCCGCCGGACTCCGGGGCCATGCGGTCGGCGCAGGCTGCGGCGACGGCCGCGACGCCGACCTCCAGCGGCCCGGCCCGCAGCAACTCGACCGTCTGCTCGGTGACCAGGTTGTCGGACAGGCCATCGGAGGCGATCAGCACCGTGTCGCGCTGGCGCAACCGCACCGGAGCGCCGATCTCGATGCGCGCGCCCTCGGCGCCGAGCGCGTTCAGGACCAGGTGGCGGTCCTCGTGCCGCATCGCCTCCTCCTCGACCAGGAAGCCGGCCTCGACCGCGTAGGCGGTCGGCGAGTGGGCGACGACCTCGAGCCGCCGGCGACCGCGTTGGCCGAAGATCAGGATCGGCGAGTCCCCGGCGTGGAAGGGCCGCGCTGTTCCGTCTTCGAGCAGAACGACCGACAGGGTCGTGCAGGGCCCGCCCAGGGCAGAGACCGCCGCCGAAGCGGCCTCGAAGGCGGCGTACACCCGCGTCGACCAGGCCACCGCTTCCCCATCGACGCCCGACCGGGGGGGCTCCAACTCCTGGCGCAGAGAAGCCAACGCGGTCGCCGCCGCCTGCTCCCCGTGCGGCAGCCCGCCGCAGCCATCAGCGACCGCCAGCAGGCCCACCCCGGCGGCCAGCTCCAGCGCCAGGCAGCCGTCCTCGTTCGGGCTGTCCTTGTCCGGCGCCCGGGCGCTGAAGGCCACCGCCCGGCCGCCAGCGAGCGGCAACTCCAGCGGGCCAAATCGCGACTCGGCCAGGACCAGCGCAGCGGCGGACGATTCAGGAACGACCATAGGCGACCGGGATTCTACGCCGGCCGCCCCTGGCCCAGGCAAGCGCCGGTCAGCGCCCCTCCGCCACCAGCTCGTCGACCGCCGCCTCGAGCCGCTCCCCGCGCGGGCTGAGGTAGCGGATCACGCCGTCTCGATCGAGCAGGTAGAGGGTCGGGTAAGCGCTCACGCCCCAAGCCTCGGGGATGCCGCCCCGCGTCGAGCCGTTCCAAACGCTGTCCCAGGGGATCTCGTTCGCCATCATCTCCTGGCGGTACTTCTCCGGGTCGCGGTCGGTGTTGACGCCGAGGATCACGAAGTCGTCCGCCGAGTGGCGCTGAACCAGCGCCTTCATGTGGGGGAACTCCCCACGGCAAGGACCTCACCAGAAGCCCCAGAAGTCGATCAGCACCACCTTGCCGCGGTGGTCGCTCAGCCGCAGCTCCTCGCCGTCGACGTTGACGCCGACGAAGTCCGGGGCGGTCTGCCCGACCGCCAGGTTGTTCTTGGCGAAGATCTTGCCCTTGGCCCGCTTGGCCTCGGCGCTGTCGGGCCAGCGCTCGATCATCGCCGCGTAGACGCGCCCGGACTCGGCGCGCCGGCCGGCGTCGCGGCTGCGCCCGAGCAGGCTGGCGCGCATGTTCATGGCGCCGCGCACCACGTCGTCGTTGCGCGTGGTGCCCTCGAGGTAGCGCAGCAGCCCGACGGTTTGGGCCTCCCCCACCAGTCGCGTCCCGCGCATCGCGGTCCGCACCAGCCCGGTCATCAGCTGGGGGTCGTCGGCGTGGTCGGTGATCAAGGCGAAGACCTCGCCGCGCCAGCGGTCGGCCCGGTACGGCTCGGGCACGGGGTCGTGCTCCAGCCGTTGCAGGCACCAAAGCGCCGCGTAGGCCTCGCCGTCTCCGGCGAGGGCGCGGAAGCGCCCGTAGAAGCCGGCGTCGGGCGACTCCGGGTAGTCGCCGCCTCCCTGTTCGGCGATGGCGGTGACCTGGCGGCGCCAGTCGGTGTAGGCAGCGTCGTACTCCTCGCGGAGCGCCACGAAGGCGGGGCCGCCGCCGGCCTGCTCGCCGCCGGCCGGCCGCACCATCGGGGTGGCCCCCACGGCGCGCGTGGCGGGGGCGGCGGGCCGCACCAGCGGCGCCGCGGGTTTGGCTTCTTCCTGCGCCGGCAGCGAGGCCGCGGCGGAAAGGCAGAACGGGATCAGCAGCAAACGGAGCACGGTCATGGATCCTCAGAAGGCGGTTCCGGTGCGGAATTCGAACTCGACCAGGCCCGACCGTCCGGTCGAGCGCTGGGTGACTTCGACCTCCAGCAGGCCGCGGTCGGCGTCGACCGGCGGCACGAAGCTGAGGGTCATCCAGGCGGGCTTGTCGGTCGCGTGCCAGGTCCAGGGCTCGACCCGTTCGATCTGCCCAGCGCGGCCGTTGGCGCGGACCACGCCCTCGAGCGCCTCCATCAGGCCGCGGGCGCTGGGGCGAACGCAGTGCAGCCGCGGGCACCAGCCGAGGGCGTCGCCGTCGAAGTCGAAGCGGTACTCGTCCGGCCGGGAGCCGACTAGGAACAGGGTGAAGTTGGCGCGCCCCGGCGTGAAGCGGATCTCGCGACCACGCTGGCGGGCGGCGCGCTGCTGGCCGATCCGGACCTCGAAGCCGCCGGCCCAGGACCAGCGCGCGGGGTCCTGCAGCCGCAGCAGGTCCGGCGGCAGGCGCATCGGCGACCCCTCCCCGTCCGGCTTCGCTCCCGGCTCGCCGGCCCCGGCCGGGAACTCGAGCCGCAGCCGCTCGCATCCGCCAGCGGGGATCGGCGGCACGGTGACGAGCGTCTGGCCCGCGGGCTCGTGGAAGGCGCCGAGCGGCACCGGGCCGACCTGCATCGCCGCGGCCTTGGACGGACGGGCGCCGTCGTTGTGGACCGTCACCTCGAAGTGGACCGTGCCCGCCGGGTCGGTCCGGAAGTCGATGTCCTCGCGCTCGACGCGCAAGGGCTACGGGGAGGTGGATCGGAGGAGCTCGGGCTGCATCATCCAGGGGGGGGAAGGAATGATGGGGTCGGCTGATTCCACCCTAACGGAAGATGGAAGCGCGATTCGAGAATCCGGCGCCGGCTGATCCGACCCGTCTTCCCCGCCCTGAGGCCGCATTCCTCTGCCGACGCCCGGATGCCGACGTCCGCCCCCGGATTTCTCCGAACTCGCCGGCGCCGACGACGGCAGGCGCTGGCGCGACCGCCGTGGGCCCTTAGCATCGTAGACGGCTTGAGTCCTTCGCCTCCCCCTCTCGCCATGGCGGCGGCGCGCCTCCCCCTCTTGCTCCCGCGCTCCCTACCCACCGCATGGAAAGCCTGACCCCCGCCGTGATCGAGGCGGGCGAGGTGGACGGCCGGCGTCACTACCGCTTCCAGAACCCGTGGCTGAGCTTCGGGCTCACGCCGGCGCTGGGCGGCAAGATCACCGACCTGGTGTCGCGGCCGAGCGGCCGCTCCTGGCTGTGGCGCAACCCACGCCTGCCGCAGCGGACCCCCGCGCCGGGGCGCTCGTACATCCACGACTTCGACACCGGAGGCTGGGACGAGGTCTTCCCGACCATCGGCCTCTGCGCCTCGCCGGAGGGGATCTGGACCGGCGCCAACCTGACCGACCACGGCGAGCTCTGGTGCCGGCCGGGGACGGTCGAGGAGCGGCTCGACGCCGGCCAAGAGAACGGCCGCGGCGCGGTCGGGCTGCGCCTGTCGCTCGAGGATCCCGCGCTCCCCGTCCACATCGAGAAGGAGGTCTGGCTGGCCAGCGAGGACGGCGCCTTCGAGTTTCGCTACCTCGTCCACAACCGGGCGGCGGTGGAGGTCCCGTACATCTGGTGCAGCCACCCCTTGTTCGAGGTCGAGGCCGGCATGAGGCTGCGGCTGCCCGAGGGCACTCGGATGCGCTGCGAGGCCTGCCGCGGCCTGCGCGACCTGGCGCCTGGCGCGCCGGTGGAGGGCCTGGAGCTGTCGCGCGCCGACGGCGCCGCGATCGACCTGCGCGCCCCGGCCGACGGCCCGGACGGGTGGGCGGCCAAGCTGTTCACCGAACGCCTGCCCGAAGGCTGGGTGGAGTGGCAGGCGCCGGACGGCGAGCGGCTGCGCATGGAGTTCGATCCGGAGGTGCTGCCCCACCTCGGCCTGTGGCTGAATCTGGGCGGCTGGACGGGAACGCCTGGGGAGCCTTACCGGAACATCGGCATCGAACCCGGCACCAGCCCCTTCGATTCCTTGTTCACCGCCGAAGCCAGCGGCACCGCGCGGACCATCCAACCGGGCGAGGAGCAGCGCTGGTCGATCCGCTGCCGATTCCTGCCGGCGGGCTGATCAGCGGCGCAGCAGCTCCTGGGTCTTGCGCTCGGTCGGGAAGTCGAGCAGCAACCAGACCGTCGCCAGGAACGGCGCGAGGGCGAAGGGCATCGAGCCGGTGACGAAGCCGAAGGCACCGCCGAGGACGCCGAAGCCCTCGATCAAGGCGGAGCGGAGGATGACCCGGGCCAGAAGGGCCTGGCCGGCGGCCTCGGCCTGGCCGGCGCGGATCAGGGAGGCGAGGCGCTCCTCGAAGCCGCGCTGGGTCATCACCGGGAAGACCGCGGCCACCCCGGCGATCAGGACCAGGGCCAGCCAGAAGGGCCCGCTGGAGAGCTCCTTGGCTTCGACCTGGCCGGTCAGGGTCATGCCCAGGACGATGGCGCCGAAGAGGAAGCAGCCCGCGGCGAGCCCGCCGACGATGAACTGCTGCACGCGAGTGATGTTGGAGGGAGCGGGGTCAGACATCGATTGATATTCGACGTCGTACCTCGATTTCCCCGCCGAGGGAAGGGCGCGCGCTTCGCGCGGCCCTCCCTCGGCGGGGAAATCGAGGTACGACGTCGAATATCAATCGATGTCTGACCCCGCATTTCCGCCGGAGACCACGGCGGCGACGCGGAGGGGGCCCTCTGCCGGGATCTGACCGGTGAACACTGCCGCTGGGGCGGCGCCCCCGGCGGGCTCCACGGGCCAGCCCCCCTCGCGGACCAGGCGGCGCTGGGCCGCGAGGATCGGCTCGTCCTCCAGCAGGACCACCCGCTCGACGCACGCGGCGGCGATGGCGACGTTGATGGCGCCGGAATCCAGCGGGCACAGCCCCTGGACCGCGGTCGTGATCCGCTCCAGGGTCACGGGCCCGCCCGCCGCCAGGCCGCGGCTCATGCTGGGCGCCCCGGCCGGCTCCGCCCCCACCACCCGGACCCGGCCGCCGCTGGCCCGGCGCAGGGCCAGCGAGCAGCCGGCGATCAAGCCGCCGCCGCCGACCGGGCAGACGACCACGTCGACCTCCGGCCAGTCCTCGAGGATCTCGAGCGCGACCGTGCCCGCGCCCTCCACGGTGCGCGCTGCGTCGTAGGGGTGCACCAGCGTCGCGCCGGCGGCCACCGCCTCGGCGCAGGCGGCCTCGGCCTGCTCGCGGCTGGGCAGCAGCACCACCTCGGCCCCGCGCTCGCGGCAAGCCTCGATCTTCACCGGATAGGCGTCGGCGGGCATGAACACCGTGCACGGCACCCCGGCGCGCGCCGCCGCCCAAGCCAGCGCCCCAGCGTGGTTGCCGGAACTCGTCGCCACCACACCCGCCCGCCGCTGGGCCCCGTCCAGCTGCGCCACCTGGTTCCAGGCGCCGCGGGCCTTGAAGGCGCGGCCGACCTGCAGGCACTCCAGCTTCAGCCTCAGCTCGATCTGGTCGTCCCCGGAAGGGAATGGGGCGAGCGGGGTGCGCTCCACCACCCCGCGCAGGCGGTCGGCGGCGGCGGCGAAGTCGATCTCGGGCCAGCGGTCCACCCGCGCAGAATATCCGCCGATAAGCTGGAGAGGCCATGTCCTTGATGCTCGCCGCCCTCCTCCTCGCCGCTCCCCAGGCCACCTGGACCGTCGAGACCCACCCCCAGTGGACCGGGGTCTTCGACCGCACCAGCGGCTGGACCGGCGCCGACGGCATCTACTCGATCCCGCTCGACGGCGACGACCGCCACGGCTCGCAGTCCGCCACCTTCTGGGTCTTCAGCGACACCTTCATCGGCGACGTCGACCCGCAGGGGCACCGCCTCGGCGGCACCGTGATGGTCAACAACACGGTCGCCTTCCTGCCCGCGGACACCGGCGCCGCGCCCGCCAAGATCCAGTTCGACTGGGGCGTGGTCAACGGCGCCACCGCGGCGATGTTCCGGCCCGACACGCCGGCGACCCAGCCCGGCGACTTCTATTGGATGAAGGACGGGATCGCCATCGACGGCACCCTGCACCTCTTCGCCGGCCGCTTCAACACGACGCCGCCGCCCTTCAGCCGCCACGGCATCAGCCTGATCTCGATCCCGCTGACCGACCGGCCGCCCTTCCCGAACGCGGTCCAGCGCGACACGCCGCTCTGGCGCCCCGAGAACTCCTGGCGCGGCCAGCTGGCCTTCGGCGGCGCCGTGCTCGAGAACACGGCCGAAGCCGGCGCCCCCGACCCCGACGGCCACGTCTACGTCTACGGCGTGCAGGAAGACCCCTCGAACAAGAAGGCCATCGTCGCCCGCGTGCCTCGCGCCGACTTCGCCGACTTCGACGCCTGGCGCTTCTGGGACGGCGCCGCCTGGGTCGCCGACGTCACCGCCTCGAAGCCGGTGGCCGGCCGCATCAGCACCGAGATGAGCGTCACGCCGCTGCCCGACGGCCGCTTCCTGATGGTGTTCATGCTCGACACCATCAGCCGCAAGATCGCCGTGCGCACCGCGCCGGCGCCGGAGGGCCCGTGGGGCGACTTCACCGAGATCTACCACATCCCGGTGCCGGCCAACCCGCCGGGGCTGTTCACCTACCACGCCAAGGCCCACCCGCACCTGTCGGATCCCGGCGAGCTGCTGATCAGCTACAACGTCAACACCACCGGCAGCTTCTGGGATCACTTCACCTACGCCGACATCTACCGGCCGCGCTTCATCCGGCTGATCTTGAATTAGCAGGCGGCGGTCAGCGGGCGACGCCGACCAGGACCTCGCCGGCCTCCATCTCGAGCACCAGGGCGCCCTCCTGCCGCCGCGGCGCGCGGCTCCAGTCGGCGGCGGCGCCGGCGAAGGGGTCGGCCAGGCGCAGCGTACCGGTGACCGTGGCGGTGACCTCGACCCGGACCGCGCTCCCGCCCTCGCGGCGCGCCGACACCTCGAAGCCGCCCTGCGCCCGCAGCCGCTCGAAGGAGACCTCCGGCCAGCGCTCGCTGACCGCCGGGAACACGCGCACGACGCCGCCCCAGCTCTGCAGCAGCATCTCGTGGACCGCCTCCATGGCCAGGAAATTGCCCTCGAGCGTGAAGGGCCGGTAATGGAACTTGGACAGCCCGCTCTTGGTCTGGTCGCCGTTGACGTGGAAGCCGTTGCGCAGGGTGAAGGCCCGCTCGTAGTCGCGCAGCATGTCCAGCGCCAGCTCGGCCCGGCCGGCGCGCGCTGCCATGCAGGCGAACCAGGAGTAGCTGTAGCCGACCCACCAGTCCGGGCCGTGCCGCAGCATCCGGTCGAGGGTGGCGTCGATGGTGCGGCGGGCGGCCTCCCCGCCTTCGACCGTCAGGGTCCCGAGCGGGTGGATCGCCATGGCGTGCGAGAAGTGGCGGTGCGAGCTCCGGTAGAACTCCCCGCGGGCGAAGGCCAGGCCGCCGTCCTCGTCCAGCACCAACGGCTCTAGCTTCGACCGCGCCCGCGCCCACATGGCGGCCTCGGTCTCCAGGCCGAGCTCGAGCGCCATCTCCTCGAGCGCGCCCAGCGCCCAGTCGATCAAGGCCTGGTCGTAGTTGGAATTCGGCGGCAGCCAGGCGCGCAGGCTGTTGTCGTGGATCTCGGGCGAGCTCGACAGCGGCAGCCGGAAGTGCCCGCCCTGCAGCTCGAGCAGGCTGATCACGGCCTCGGTGACGGCGCTCAACCACGGGTAGGCGCGCTGCTCCAGGAAGGCGCGGTCGCGCGTGTAGCGCCAGTGCAGGTGGAAGCTCTGGCCGACCCACAGGCCGTTGGTCGGAGACAGCGAGTACATCGACCAGCCGGCGGTGGGCTTGCCGCCGAGGGTGGCGACGCCGGGCACGACCGCGCCGGGCAGCCCGTAGAAGCTGCTCGCGAAGCGGCGGTAGACCGGGAAGAGCTGCCACTGCTGCTCCAGGAAGCTCCGCCCGGCCTCGGTCAGTCCGGCCGTGTGATAGGCCAGGTAGGTCATCTGGGTGTTGAGGTCGTGGTGGTAGTCGCCCTTCCACGGCGGCAGCCCGCCTTCATCCGCGGTCCACACCCCCTGCAGCGGCATCGGCGGCGCGCCCGTGCGCGAGGCGGCGCCGTAGAAGTACTTCACCAGGTCGTAGTGACGCTGCAAGGCCGGGTCGGGCAGCCGCACCGAGGAGGTGGACCAGAAGTCGCGCCACCAATTCCGGTGCGGCCGGAGCTGGGCCTCGAAACCGGCGTCGAGAGCTGCCTCGACGCGGCGGCTGGCTTCGGCCAAAGGCTGCTCGGCTTCGGCGCTGCTGGCGATGCTCCAGGCCAGCAGGGTCCGCCCTGCCTCTTCGCGCCAGCTCGCGAGGATGGCGTACGAAGCCCCCTCGGCCGCGTCCTGCTCCAGCCAGACCACGCCCTTCCCGGCGATGGACGCGGCCTGCGGCTCGGACGCCGGGTACCCCAGCCGGTCCAAGCCTCCCGGCCGGGTGATCGTGACCCGACGCAGCCGGCCGGGGATCCGGACCAAGCCGACCGGGTCCGTCGCCGAGAGGATGGCTTCCAGCGGCGCCGGCGCGGCGGCGTCCGCGGCGGCGTCTTCCGCCTCGGCGAAGTCGACGCCCCCCACCGCGCGAGCGCCGTCCAGCCAGAAGCGCTCGGCCTCGAGCCCCGGCTCGAGCTCGAGCACCAACCGACCGCCCGGCAGCTTGGTCGGGTACGGCACTTGGCTGTAGGGCGTGTCGAAGCGGCGCACCAGCTCGGCGGCGTCGCCGGCGGCCACCAGGCGCCGGATCGTGGCGTAGTTCCAGTCGGACTCGTGGTAGAGCTCCGGCAGCCGCTCGTCCCAGAGGTCGCCGCGGTCTAGCGACAGGTTCAGGGTCGAGCCGCTGCCCCAGAGCAGGGCCCCGAGCAGGCCGTTGCCGAGCGGGATGGCCTCGTCCCAGCGCGCGATCGGGGCCTCCAGAAGGAGCAGCTCCGGCGCCGGCCCCATTTCTCCACCGGTGGGGCTGACCGGCGCGGCGTTCCGCTCATCGGGGCTCGTCGCGGGCGGGTCCTGCGCGGCCGAGATCCCGAGGGGGAGGAGGAGGAGGAGCTCGATCGGCGCCAGAGGCATGCCTGGATTCTAGGAGCAGAGCGGACGCCCCGCCCACCGCCGGGGCGACCGGTTTCCTCCAGTCGATCGGGTCCACTCCCCCTCCAGCGGCCCCACTGTGCCACAATGGCGGCGCCGCAGGCCCTCCCTCCGCGCCCGCGGCTGCCGCTCATGCCCTCTCCCGACTGGTCCCAGGCCCGCCAACGCTGGCCGCTCCCCAACCGCCCCCGCCCGATCTGCGTCGCCGGCGCCGGCGGCATCTCCCGCAGCGCTCACCTGCCCGCCTACCGCCAGGCGGGCTTCGCCCTCGCGTCCGTCTGCGACCTGATCCCGGCCAAGGCCGAGGCCCTCGCGGCCGACTTCGGAATTCCCCGCGTCGCCGCGGACATCCCCGACCTGGTCGCCGGAGCGCCCGCGGACGCGGTCTTCGACCTCGCCCTCCCGGCCGGTGCCCTGCTCGGCGCCCTGGAGCAGCTCCCTAACGGCGCCGCGGTCCTGCTCCAGAAGCCGATGGGCGAGGACCTCGCCGGCGCCCGCGCCATCCGCGACCGCTGCCGCGCCAAGGGCCTGGTGGCCGCCGTCAACCACCAGCTGCGCTTCGCGCCCTACTGCCTGTTCGCGCGCGAGCTGGTCGAGGGCGGCGCCATCGGCGAGCTTCACGCGATGGAGGCGCGGGTCACGGTGCACACGCCCTGGCAGCTCTGGGACTTCCTGCAGGAAGCGCCGCGGCTCGAGATCCAATACCACTCGATCCACTACGTCGACTTGATCCGCAGCTTCCTCGGCGAGCCGCGGGCGGTCAGCTGCCTGACGCGCCAGCACCCCGGATCTCCCCACCTGGCCTCGGTGCGCACGCGGGCCGCCTTCGACTACGGCCCCGACCGCAGCGCCGGCTTCGACGCCAACCACAGCCACGCCTTCGGCCGTCGCCACCAGGAGAGCTACCTGCTCTGGGAGGGCACGCGCGGCGCCATCAAGGCGACCATGGGCGTGAACCTCAACTACCCCGCCGGCGAGCCCGACACCCTCGAGTACTGCCTGCTCGACGGCGCGGGCGGCGAGCCGGCGTGGCGGCCGGTGGCGCTGGAGGGCTCGTGGTTCCCGGAGGCCTTCATCGGCACCATGGCCAACCTGCAGCGCTTCGTCGCCGGAGAAGACGATGCGCTCTGGACCGCCGTCGACGACGTCTACCGGACGATGGCGGTGGTCGAGGCCTGTTATCGTGCCAGCGAAGCCGGCGCGACGCCGGTCCCGGAATGAGCGACTCCCCCGCCCCCGCCGCGGGCGCCCCCCCGCGGGCGCTGCAGATCCACCCCGACGACAACGTCGCGGTGCTGACGGCGCCGGTGGCCGCCGGAGCCGTCTTCACCGCGGCCGGGACCGAGCGGGTGGCGCCGCGGGAGCTGCGCCTGGGCGCCAAGATCGCGCTGCGCCCGATTGCGGCGGGCGACCCGGTGCTGAAGTTCGGAGAGCCGATCGGCACGGCGTCGGCCGACATCGCCGCCGGGGAGTACGTGCACGTCCACAACCTGCGCAGCGATTACCTCGACCACCGGGCGGCGCGGGAGGCGGCGGAGTGATCCAGGGCTACCTGCGGGCGGACGGGAGCAAGGGCATCCGCGACGTCGTGGTGGTCGCCTACCTGGTGGAGTGCGCCCACCACGTCGCGCGCGAGGTGGCGGCGCCGGCGCGGGAGCGCGGCGCGCACCTGATCGGATTCCCCGGCTGCTACCCCAACGACTACGCCGAGCGCATGATGCGGCGGCTGTGCACCCACCCGAACGTCGGCGCGGTGCTGCTGGTGTCGCTCGGCTGCGAGAGCTTCGACCGCGCCGGGCTCGAGGCTGCGGTGGCGGCGTCGGGGCGGCCGGTGGCCAGCCTGGTGATCCAGGAGGAGGGCGGCACCCAGGCGAGCGTCGCCGCCGGCCGCCGCTGGGTGGAGTCGGCGCTAAAGCAGCTCGCGGACACGCCGCGGGTGGAGATGGCGCCGAGCGAGTTGGTCGTCGGCACGATCTGCGGCGGCTCGGACGCCACCAGCGGCATCACCGCCAACCCGGCGGTCGGGATCGCCTTCGACCGGCTGGCCGCCGACGGCGCCGCCTGCATCTTCGAGGAGACCGGGGAGCTAATCGGCTGCGAGGCGCACCTGGCGCGGCGGGCGGCGACGCCGGCGCTGGGCGCGGCGTTGGTGGCATCGGTGGAGAAGGCGCGCGACTACTACGCCGTGCTCGGGCACGGCAGCTTCGCCTCGGGCAACGCCGTCGGCGAGCTGACCACCCAGGAGGAGAAGTCGATGGGCGCCTACGCCAAGAGCGGCAGCGCGCCGATCGCCGGCCTGCTCAAGCCCGGCGACCTGCCGCCGGGCGGCGGCCTCTACCTGCTCGACGTCGTGCCCGACGGCGAGGTCCGCTTCGGCTTCCCCAACATCGCCGACAACGCCGAGATCGCCGAGTTGATCGCCTGCGGCTGCCACCTGACGCTGTTCGCCACTGGCCGCGGCTCGGTGGTCGGCTCGGCGATTGCGCCGGTGATCAAGATCTGCGGCAACCCCGAGACCTACGCCCGCATGGCCGGCGACATGGACCTGAACGCCGGCGCCGTGCTGACCGGCGAGCGCAGCCTGGAGCAGGTCGGCGACGCGCTCTATGAGCAGGTGCTGGCGGTGGCCGCCGGCCGAGCGACCGCGTCGGAGGCCCTCGGCCACCAGGAGTTCCTCCTCACCTACAAGCGCTTCGAAACGGGGTCAGACATCGATTGTTAATCAAGGTCGCACCTCGATTAACAATCGATGTCTGACCCCGTTTCGGCTTGGACGTCGCGGCTGAAGCGCATCACGGCTTCGAAGACGCGGCTGACGCCGTCGGGGTCCAGGCCTTGGCGTTCGGCCCACTCCCGGCGCCGCTCCAGCACCGCCTGCTCGCGGCCCGGGTCGCGGACGCCGTGACCGTGCTCGGCCTTGATCGAGCCGGCGCGCTTGGCGAGCAGGGCCCTGCGCGCCAGCAGCTCCACCAGCTCGACGTCGAGCTCGTCGATCAGCTCCCGGGTCTGCTTGAGCTCGGGCGCGCGCTCCCCCAGCGCCGGGATCGAGAACAGGGCGGCGCTGGCGTCGACCTGCTCCGGTTCCACCCGCTCCAGCTGCTGGTGCACCTCGGCCAGCGCCTCGAGCAGCTTCTGCCTCGCCTCGGCCGCGAAGGGGTTGGCCCGCTCGATCGCCAGGAACAGGTGGCCGGCGTCGCTGCGCACCGAGTCGACGGTGCGCGACATCGCCTGGAAGGACGGCGGGGTGAAGGCCAGGCGGTCGAGTTCGCCCAGGTCCAGCAGCCCCTTGGCGACGAAGAAGGCCAGCGCGTGCGAGTAGGCCATGCTGCGGTCGTGGATCTCCGCCTCCTCGACCTGGACCTCGCAGCCGAGCCGCTCCCAGAAGCGCCGGGCCCGCTCGTCTGCCTCAGGATGCGCCGGATTCAGGCAGACCACGGTCCGTAGCGGCCGCTCGCCCCGCGCCAGCGCCGACGGCCCGAACAGCGGGTGGCTGCCGATCCACGGCACGCGCTCGCCGAGGACCTCCGCCAGGTCGGCGCTCGGCCCGGCCTGGACGCTGCAGACGTGCATCACCAGCTGCCCCGGCCGCAGCAGGCCGGCCCAGGGCTCGATGGCCGCCCGCACTCGATGCACCGGCACGGCGAGCACGATGACCTCGGCCCAGCCCGCCAGCTCCGCCTCCGATCCCGCGGCCAGCGCCGCCGGCAGCTCGGCCGCCGGATCCCAGGCGCGGACCTCACACCCGCCCTCGCGGGCGAGGTCCGCCAACGCCGCGCCGAAGCGGCCGAAGCCGAGGATGCCGAGCCTGCAGTTCATCTCCCCTCTTCGGCAGGAACCGGCGCCGGGTTCAGCTGACTCCCTGCTCGCGCACCGCCCGCCGGAAGCGGGCAGGGGTCGTGCTCAGGCGCCGGCGGAAGACCGCGCCGAGGTACTCCTGGTGCCGGAAGCCGCAGCGCTCCGCCACCACCGAGATCGGCAGGTCGGTGTCGGCCAGCATGCTCTTGGCGGTGTCCAGCCGGACCCGCAGGATCTCGTCGTGGATGGTGCGGCCGAGCTGCTCGCGGAAGCGCCGCTGCAGCACGCTGCGCGACATCGAGACCGCCTCGACCACGTGGTCGACCTTGATGCCGTGGATCGCCTGCTCGCGGATGTAGCGCAGGGCGTCGGCCACGGTCCGGTCCTCGAGCGCCAGGACCTCGGTCGACAGCCGGGTGGTCACGCCCAGCGGCGGCACCAGGATCGGCTGCGGCGGCGCCGGCTCGCCGCGCAGCATGCGGTCGAGCAGGGCGGCGGCCTGGCAGCCGACGCGGAAGTGGTCCGGGCGCACGCTCGACAGCGGCGGGTCCGAGACCACGCACAGCGGCTCGTCGTCGTCGACGCCGATCACGGCGACCTCGTCCGGCACCGCCACCGGGATGCGCCGGCAGGCCTCGAGCACCGCCGGACCGAGCTGGTCGCTCGCCAGCATGATGCCGGCGGGCTTCGGCAGGCCGGCGATCCACTGCGTCAGCCGGTCGAGGAACTCCTCCCAGTTGCCGAGCGGGTGGCGGCTCATGTCCTCGAGCACGGAGCACGGCCGGCCGTCGGCGGTCACGGCCTCGACGAAGGCCGCGCGACGGTTGCAGGACCAGTTGGCGTCGCCGAAGCCGACGAAGCCGAAGCTGCGGAAGCCGCGCGCCAGCAGGTGCTCGGCGGCGAGGCCGGCGACGGCGCGGTCATCGACGTGCACCAGCGGCAGCCCGAGCTCCGGGATCATGCCGAGCACGTCGACCGTGGGCAGGCCGGCGCGCTTGATGCGTTCGCCGATGGCCGCGGTCGGGATGCGGGCGATGATGCCGTCCCCCATCCAGTCGACCAGCGCCTGCGGGAAGCCGTCTTCCAGGCTGCGCACCTCGTGGTAGACCGACCACACGCGATGCTCATGGAGGAATCGGGCGATGCCGCGAAGAATATCGCGACCGGACCCGAGGGAGGTCTCGACGATCAGGGCGACGCTGGGGCGTTGCTCGGATGCGCGGGGGGAGGTCTGCTCGGCTTTCTCCAAGGACATGGGGGTGCAGTGGCCAAAGGGCTGGGGATTCGGCCCGAACTGGTTCTAGAATAGCCGATAAAAGTCGTCGAGTTTCGACCGTCTTCCTCCATTCTTCCGGGGAACGCGGCCTTGCCCTGGCGCCGGATCCGGGGATGATGATGGCCAATGGCGCTCCATCCCCCGCTGTTCCGCCCTTCGAGGGCCGTCTGGCCCCTTTCCCTGGCCCTGCTGGGCTGCTTGGCCGCCACGGCCACCCCGCTGGCGGCGGCCCAAGAATCCCGGCTGATGACCCGCTGGGGAGCCGAACTGGACCCTGCCCAGGTCCACCCGGAGCACCCGCGGCCGCAGCTCCGGCGCCCCGACTGGCTGTCCCTGAACGGCGAATGGCAGTACGCCATCCAGCCGGCGCTCGAGCCGCAGCCAGAGTCCTGGCAAGGGCAGATCCTGGTCCCCTTCCCGGTGGAGTCCGCCCTCTCCGGTGTCCAGCGCCGGGTCCAGCCCGAGCAGGTCCTGTGGTACCGGCGCAGCTTCGAGGTCCCGCAGGAGTGGAACGGCCGCGCGCTGCTGCTGCACTTCGGCGCCGTCGACTGGCAGGCCACCGTCAGCGTCGACGGCCGGCCGGTCGGCAGCCACCGCGGCGGCTACGACCCCTTCACCCTCGAGCTGGGCGACGGCCTGGCCGACGGGCAGCCGCACGAGCTGGTGGTCGCGGTCTGGGACCCGACCGACGCCGGTCCGCAGCCGCGCGGCAAGCAGGTCGCCGACCCGCACGGCATCTGGTACACGCCGACCACCGGCATCTGGCAGTCGGTCTGGCTCGAGGCGGTGCCCGAGACCCACATCGCCGGCCTGCGCCTGCGCGGCAGCTACCTCGACGCCAGCCTCGAGGTGGAGGCCGAGCTCGCCCACCCGGCGCCGGGCGTCAGCTTGGGAGTCCTGGCCCGCCTGGACGGCGAGCAGGTCCTGAGCGCCTCGACCACGCCGAGCGCCGACGGCGCCCTGCGGCTGCGGGTGGAGGTCCCCGACCCGCAGGCCTGGTCCCCCGACTCCCCCACCCTCTACGACCTCGAGCTGTGGCTGCTCCGCGACGGCCAGGTCTTCGACCAGGTCAGCAGCTACTTCGGCCTGCGCGACATCGACGTCGCGCCGGATGACGCCGGCGTGCCGCGGATCCGGCTCAACGGCGAGCCCCTGTTCCAGTACGGGCCGCTGGACCAAGGCTTCTGGCCCGACGGCCTCTACACCGCGCCGAGCGACGAGGCGCTGCGCTACGACCTGGAGATGACCAAGCGGCTCGGCTTCAACATGGTGCGCAAGCACGTCAAGGTCGAGCCCGACCGCTGGTATCACTGGTGCGACCGCCTCGGCCTGCTGGTGTGGCAGGACATGCCGAGCGGCGACCGCTCCATCGGCCCCAACGACCCCGACCTCGAGCGCGACGCCGCCTCGGAGCAGATCTACTTCAGCGAGCACGCCGAGCTGATCCGCGACTTCGGCAACCACCCCTCGATCGTCGCCTGGGTGCCCTTCAACGAGGGCTGGGGGCAATTCAAGACCAGCGAGGTCGTGGAGTGGATCCGCGAACAGGACCCGGGCCGGCTGGTCGACTCGGCCAGCGGCTGGAGCGACCGCGGGGTCGGCGACGTCTACGACATCCACGCCTACCCCGGGCCGGCGATGCCGCCGCTCGAGGCGGCGCGGGCGGCGGTGCTGGGCGAATTCGGCGGCCTCGGCCTGCCGGTGACCGGCCACACCTGGCAGGACGAGGAGAACTGGGGCTACCGCAGCTTCGAGGACCCCGCGGCGCTGACCGCCGCCTACCTGGAGCTGCTGCAGCGGCTGCGGCCGCTGATCGCAGACGGCCTCTGCGCCGCGGTCTACACCCAGACCACCGACGTCGAGATCGAGGTCAACGGCCTCATGAGCTACGACCGCGAGGTCCTGAAGATGGACGAGGCCACCGTGCGCCAGGCCAACCTCGCGCTCTACCTGCCGCCGCCGGTGGTCGAGACGGTGCTCGAGGACTCGCGGCTCACCCCGCAACCCTGGCGCTGGACCACCGCCGCGCCGGCCGAGGGCTGGGAGCAACGCGGCTTCGACGACGGCGCCTGGGAGCAGGGCCTGGGCGGCTTCGGCAGCGCCGGCACCCCCGGCGGCGTCATCGCCACCGAGTGGCTCAGCGACGAGATCTGGCTGCGGCGGCGCTTCATCTGGAAGGGGCGGCTCCCCGAGGGCGAGCTGCACCTCCGGGTGCACCACGACGAAGACGCCGAGGTCTGGCTCAACGGCCAGCGGGTGGCGGAGCTGCCCGGGTACACCACCAGCTACGTCTTGGTGCCGCTCGGCCCCGAGGCCAAGGAGCTGATCCAGTCGGGCGGCAACCTGCTGGCGCTGCGCTGCAGACAGACCGGCGGCGGCCAATACCTCGACGCCGGCCTGGTGGTGGTACGCGAGCGCGGCGAGGAGGGCGGACGATGAGCGGCGGCCTGCGTGTCGAGGTCCCGAGCCCGCCGGCGCTGGACCCGGACTTCGTGCCGGCGGTGCTCTGGAACCGCGCCTACCGCGAGCGCGCCGCGGCCGACCCCGGCGCGACGCCGCTGCGCATCGGCCTGGCCCGGGCCGACGGCACCTGCTTCGTGCTCGACGTCCAGGTCCTGGCGCCGACGGATGCGAACGCGGCGCTCACCGAGCGCTACGTCGAGCGGCTGGTGAAGACCCAGCTCTGGCACCTGGGCGGCGCCCGCGTCTTCCTGGGCGGCCCCGCCGAGGGCCCGGCGGCCGCCTTGGCCGAGGCCCTCGGCCGCGCCTACGCCGCCGACGGCGCCCGCGCCTTCGACCACGAGATCGTCGGCCGCAAGATGTTCGACGAGGGCATCACCGTCACCGCCTGCCGCCTCGACGAGGTGCCCGCGGCCCGCGAGCGGGCGATGCCGCTCGGCCGCAACCTCGACGGCTGCCGCATCGGCTTCGACCTCGGCGGCAGCGACCGCAAGTGCGCGGCGCTGGTCGACGGCGAGGTGGTGCACTCCGAGGAGGTCGAGTGGGACCCCTACTTCGAGGCCGACCCCGACTACCACTACGACGGCATCATGGACTCGCTGCGGCGCGCCGCCGCCCACCTGCCGCGGGTCGACGCCATCGGCGGCAGCGCCGCCGGGGTCTACGTCAACAACGAGGTCAAGGCGGCCTCGCTGTTCCGCGGCATCTCCCCGGCCGACTACGAGGCCAAGGTCCGGCGCATCTTCTTCCGGGTCCAGGAGGCCTGGGACGGCGTGCCCTTCGAGGTCGTCAACGACGGTGAGGTCACGGCCCTGGCCGGCTCGATGTCGATCGGCGACGGGGCGGTGCTCGGCGTCGCCATGGGAACCAGCACCGCCGCCGGCTACTGCGACGGCGACGGCCGCATCACCCTGGGCCTGAACGAGCTGGCCTTCTCGCCGGTGGACTACCACCCGGCGGCGCCGGCCGACGAGTGGTCCGGCGACCTCGGCTGCGGCGTGCAGTACTTCTCGCAGCAGGGCGTGGCGCGGCTGGCGCCGAAGGCCGGCATCGACCTGCCCGCGGACATGCCCTTCCCCGAGCAGCTGGTGCGGGTGCAGGAGTTGATGGCCGCCGGCGACCCGCGGGCCCGCGCGGTCTACCAGAGCATCGGCGGCTGCTTCGGCTACGCCATCGCCCACTGGGCTGAGTTCTACGAGATCCGCCACCTGCTGATCCTCGGCCGGGTCACTTCCGGCGAGGGCGGGGCGGTGATCCTGGACACCGCCGGCGCCCTCCTGCGCCGCGAATTCCCGGCGCTGGCCGAGCGCGTCGCCCTGACCACCCCGAACGAGAAGGACAAGCGCCACGGCCAGGCGATCGCCGCCGCCAGCCTCCCGGCCATCCGGTAGACTGAGGCCTCGAGAGGACCGCAAGCCATGGAATTCCACCACCGTGAAGCCGACCTCTTCGTGCCCGACGGGGCCCTGTTCCCGGCCGCGCTCGACCGCACCACCCACCTCTGCGTCGGCGCCCACCCGGACGACCAGGAGTTCATGGCCTACCACGGCATCGCCGCCTGCTTCGGCCGCAGCGACCGCTGGTTCACCGGGGTGGTGGTGAGCGACGGCGGCGGCAGCGCCCGCAGCGGTCTCTACGCCGACTTCAGCGACGAGGCCATGAAGGCGGTGCGCCGCCGCGAGCAGCGCAAGGCCGCCGTGGTCGGCGAGTACGCCTGCCAGATCCAGCTCGGCTACCCCAGCCGCGAGGTCAAGGACCCGGTGCGCGAGGACGTGGTCCGCGACCTGGTCCGGATCCTGGAGATCGCCCGGCCCGAGACCGTCTACCTCCACAACCCCGCCGACAAGCACGACACCCACGTCGCCTGCTGCCTGCGCGGCCTCGAGGCGCTGCGGCGGCTGCCCGCCGACGCCCGGCCGGCCCGGGTCTACGGCTGCGAAATCTGGCGCGACCTGGACTGGATGCTCGACCAGGACAAGGTGGTGCTGCCAGTGGACGAGCGCGAGAACCTCGCCGCCGCCCTCTCCGGCGTCTTCGACTCCCAGCTCTGCGGCGGCAAGCGCTACGACCTGGCGATCCAGGGCCGCCGCCGGGCCCACGCCACCATGTTCGACTCCCACGCCGTCGACGACAGCGCGGCCCTCTCCTGGGCCATGGACCTGACGCCGCTGGTCCAGGACCCCGAGGCCTCGGTCATCGACTACACCCTCGAGTTCCTCGAGCGCCTGCGCGGCGACGTCAGCGCCCGGGCGCGGAAGCTCGGCGGCCACTAGAACAAGGACCTTGGCCGACCCCCTCTCCCCCCTCCGGCTCGACGAGCGCGCCCTCGCGGCGGTGCGCGACGCCCTCTCCGACCGCCTCGGCCGCGGCCTCGCCGCCGAGGGCCAGGAGATCAAGGCCCTGCCGGCTTGGCTGCCGCAGCCGGCGCCCGACGCCAACGGACGGGCGGTGGTGGTGGACACCGGCGGCACCAACATGCGCGCCGCCCTGGTGGAGCTGCGGCAGGGCCAGCCGCCGCGGATCTCGCAGCAGAGCAGCGGCGAGGTGCCGCGCGACCCCGAGCGCCGCGTCGGGGCCGAGGACTTCTTCCGGCTCCAAGCGGAGCTGGTGGCCTCGTTGGAGCCGCCGCCGGAGCTGCCCGTCGGCTACTGCTTCTCCTACCCCACCGCCAGCGCGCCGGACGGCGACGCCGTGCTGCTGCACTGGACCAAGGGCATCCAGATCCAGGGCGTCGTGGGCAGCCGGGTCGGCGACGGCCTGCGCGGCGCGATGACGGACCTCGGCCTGCGGCCGGGCCGGGTGCGGGTCCTGAACGACACCGTCGCCGCCCTCATGGCGGGCGCCTGGAGCCACAGCGGCGAGGCCGAGAGCGTCGGCCTGATCGTCGGCACCGGCACGAACATGGCGGCCTTCCTGCGCCGGGACGGCTCCCCGCGCATGGCCGTGAACCTCGAGTCCGGCAACTTCCACCCCCCGGGCCTGTCCGACTGGGACGACGAGCTGGACCGGGTCACCGACAACCCCGGCCTGCAGCGCTTCGAGAAGGCGGTCTCGGGCTACTACCTGCCGTACCTGTTCCGGCGCGTCTTCCCCAACTACTCGGCGCTCTCCCCCGCTGACGGCGCCGGGCCGCTGGGCGAGCTGCGCCGGCGCAGCGGGCCCAAGGCGACCGCCGCGGCGCTGCTGCTCGACCGCTCGGCCGACCTCGTGGGCGCGGCGGTGGCCGGCCTCTGCGACCACCTGCCGTCCGAGCGGCCGGTGCGCGTGGTGGCCGAAGGCAGCCTGTTCTGGCGCTCTCCCGGCTACCGGGACCGCGCCACCCGGACCGCGCAGCGGCTGATCCGCGGCATCCGGCCGCTGGACTTCGTCGC
Source organism: uncultured Planctomycetales bacterium (assembly GCA_964482495.1). Lineage (GTDB taxonomy): Bacteria > Planctomycetota > UBA1135 > UBA1135 > UBA1135 > J029. Next base: position 11,082 of record CAYZXS010000043.1, on the reverse strand, counting down.
CGTCGAGCACGCCAACCTGGTCGGCAGCGCCTGCGCGGCGCTGCTCGACTGAGCGGCCCCAGCGGCCTCCGCGAGGTCACAAGATGTCGAGGATGCCTCTGGCGTAGATCGGGTCGTAGAGCGTGCCGACGGTGGCCGAGTAGTTGACCCCCTCGCTGATCGCGGTCACCCAGGGCAGCAGCTCCTTGTCCCCGACCATGCCCAGGGAGACTGCGGCGAAGGCGCGGCCGATCTTGAGCTGGCTGTCGCGGCCGTCGAGGATCTCCACCAGCGGATCGACCGAGCGATAGTCGCCGATGAAACCGAGGGCCGTGGCGGTCGAGGCGAGCACCGACAGCGGCGGGCGTCCCTGCTCGGGAGCGAGCAGTTCGAGCAGCACCGCCGCCGCCTCCTTGTCGCCGAGCAGGCCGAGGCCGATCGCCACCCGCTGCTGCAGCTCGGGATGACGCCGGCTCTCTCGCAGCAAGCGCAGCATGCCGTCGCGGTGGTCCCAGGCCCCGAGCAGGCCGAGGGCGACGCAGGCGTAGCCGCGGAAGGCCGGGTCCCGGGTGTCCTCGAGGACCCTCCAGATGGTCCGTCCCTCATCGCGGGCTTGGAGCAAGCCGAGGGAGATGGCGTAGGCGGACCGCTCGAGGGCGTTGGCCGGATCGCGGAAGCGCTCGGCCACCGCCACCTCGAGGAAGGCGGGGATGGCCGCCCCGCCTTGGTGCAGCCGGTGGCCGAAGACCCCGACCCCGATCGCCGCCCAGGGCCGGTACTGCGTGCTGCCCTTGCGGACGGACTCCTCCAGGCCTTCCAAGATCCGGTCCCGGATCGGTCCAGGTTTCGTGGCGGCGATCTCGGCGAGGGCGATCGCCGTCAGATTGCGCGACAGTCGGTCCCGCCCGCCCTCCTTGTGGCGCACGAGCAGCGCGACCACGTCGGTCGCCCAGGGCGCGTCGGCCGGCGTCAGCAGGCCGAGGGCCTGGACGCAGGAGCGGCGCAGCTCAGCCGGCGTCCGCTGGCTCCGCATGAGCTTGCTCAGCTCGCCGACCACCACCCCGGGGAGCGGCGAGTCGGAGGCGGCGGCTCGGCCGCGCAGCAGCCGGGCGATGGTGTTCGGGCAGTGCGCCCGGGCGAGCCGGTCGTTGCGATCCTCGGCGAGGTAAGCGCGCAGCCGGTCCACGACCGGCTCCGGACGATCGAGGCTGAGCAAGCCGAGGGACAGCACGCAGGCGACGCGCAGGTCGGAGTAGGCCGCCTCGTCGCTCTCGAGCAGATCGAGCAGCTTGCCGGCGACGGTCTCGCGGAACAGCTGCTGGGGCGCCGCCCGGCCGAGCAAACCCATGCCGTAGACCGCGAACACCCGGGTGCGCGTCGGCACCTCGGTCTGGTCGCCCGTCAAGCTGCGGCCTGCCTTGCTGTCCCGCGCCAAGTCCTCCAGCGCAGGCAGGGACCGGATGTCCTGGAGGATGCCGAGCGACAAGGCTGCGCTCTCGGCCACTTCCTGCTTCGAGTGGCTGAGGAAGCCGAGGATCCGCGCCCGCGAGCCGACCTCCCGGCCGACGCGGGCCAGGGCGATCAGGTCGGCGCTCAGGATGTCGCGGCTGGCGTCGATCTCGAGCGACCGGATCAGCGCCGGCCGGACCACCTGCAGGATCTGGGCACGGGTGGGCAGGTCGCCGCCGGTGGCGAGGAATCCCTCCAGGCCCGCGGTCGGGCCGGAGACCTCGGTCAAGACCCCGCCGTAGGCGATCCGCCGGCGAAGGTCGAGGAAGGAACCACGGTTGAAGCGCCACCAGATGTCCCAGGTGGTGTCGTCAGGACCAAGCGGGAGGCCCCCTCCGGTGACCGCGCCCCCTGCGGCGGTGCCCGCCGCTGGAACCGCCGGACCGGTGAGGGCCGGCGGCGTGACCGGAATCGGGCCCGTCCCCGGAGCAGCGGGGACCGCCGGCGTGTCGGGAGTGGTCGGCGTGGACGGGGCGCTCGGCGTCGTCGGATTCGTCGAATTCGGGCGGGTGGGCGCCGGGACGAGGTCCCCCGGGCCTGCGTAGGGGCGGTTGGTGTAACTGCCGCCGTGGGCAACCAGAGGCGAGACGAGGACGAGCTGGAGGATGGGCGATAGAGCGGCGATAAGCTTCATTTTCCTCCCAGAGGTAGGCAGGTGAGATCGAGCAGGGAACCAGATAATCCGCAAATATTGGGCCTGAGGATCGGGGGCGCGCCGTGCGCCTCAGCGAGGAAAGGCCCCTCCCCTGGAGCCTGGTCGCACGGCCCCGTTCGATTCCGCTCGCGGCCGAAGGCCTCCGGCCCGACGCTCCCTCCGCCTCAGCCGAAGCGCTGCCAGGTCTGGTCAGCGAGCCACAGCATCCACTGCTCGTCGGCGGCCGGCAATCCGGCGCTGAAGCTGCTCGCGAGCGGGCTCTTGTCGAAGAAGAAGCTGTAGAAGATAGCGCCGGTCAGGTACTTGCCCGCCGGCCCGGCGTGCGAGCCGTCGCCCGCGTGGAGCTGCAGCCCGCCGCGCTGGACCATCGAGTAGGCCCAGGCGCTGCCGACCGGCACGATCTCGGAGCCGGTCGCCTGGGCGGCGCGGAAGTAGGCGCCGTTGGTGGCCTGCTGCATCTCGACCGGATCGCTGTGGAAGTAGATCCGCAGGTAGGAGCTGCCCCAGTCGCGCGGCCAGGTCTGGAAATACATCACCGTGGCGGTGGGCGCCTCCTGGCGCACGTAGGCGTCGAGGTGGAGCATTCCGTACTGGAAGCCGGTGCGCTCGACGCCGGGGGCGATCCAGGCCTGCGACGGACGCGTGCTCTGCTCCTGGATGACGACGAAGTCCCACGGCTCCTGCCGCAGCTTGTCCTCGAGGCTCTTGGCGCCGCCGTCATAGGACTTCTGCAGCCGTGAGTCGTAGTGCCGTTCGGTGGTCCAGCCGCCGTTGGCCGCCACCTCGAGCTGCAGCGTGACGGCGGGGTCGGCGTTGGCGAAGCCCTGGATCGCGGTCCAGCCGCCGTTGGTGTAGCTGTTGCCGATCATCAGCACCTTCTTGGTGCTGCGAGCGCCGCCGGCCGGATCGCCGGCGACGAGCGGGGCCGTGAGCAGCGCGGCGGCGGCGAGCAGCAGGGAACGGCGCGAGCACAGGAGCATCCCCCCATGCTACGCCGAGGGTCGAGCTTCAGGGGGCACGCCGGGCAGTCCGCTGCTGCCGCTGCTGCCACCGAGAGAAGCCCGAGTCGTCGGAGCTGACGATCCACGAGTCGTGGACGGGCTGTCTAGCGGGCGCCGGACCTGCGGCTGAGCCCTAGGATAGACCGCCGTGGCCACGATCCCGACCCCGCTCGACCCTCCGCGCCGCACCTTGCTCGGCCCCGGCCCCTCCGACGTCGCCCCCGCCGTGCTCCAGGCGATGGCCAAGCCGACCCTCGGCCACCTGGACCCGCGCTTCCTGGCGGTCATGGACGAGATCGGGGACATGCTGCGGGCGCTCTTCGGCACCGCCAACGCCCTGACCCTGCCGATGTCCGGCACCGGCTCGGCCGGCATGGAGACGGTCTTCGTCAACCTGCTGCGCCCCGGCGACCGGGCGCTGGTCGGCGTCAACGGCGTCTTCGGCACGCGCATGGCCGAGGTGGCCCGGCGCTGCGGCGCCGAGGTGGTCGAGGTCGCTGGCGAGTGGGGCCAGGCGCTGGCCCCCGAGGACTTCCGCGACGCCGCCCGCGACGCCGGCGGCCCCTTCGATCTGATGGCGCTGGTCCACGCCGAGACCTCCACCGGCGTCTGGCAGCCGATGGAGGGCATGCGCGCGGCCGCCGACGCCTGCGGAGCGCTGCTCGCCGCGGACTGCGTCACCTCGCTCGGCGGGGTGCCGGTGCGGCTCGACGACTGGGGCATCGACGCCGCCTACTCCGGAAGCCAGAAGTGCCTGAGCTGCCCGCCGGGGCTGGCCCCGGTGAGCTTCTCGGCCCGCGCCGCCGAGCGGCTGCGGTCGCGCCAGGCGCCGGCGCAGAGCTGGTATCTCGACCTCCAGCTGATCGCGAGCTACTGGGGCGGGGAGCGCGCTTACCACCACACGGCGCCGATCAACATGCTCTACGCCCTGCACGAGGCGGCGCGGCTGGCGCTGGAGGAAGGCTTGGAGGCGTGCGCCGAGCGCCACCGGCGGCGCGGCGCCGAGCTGGTCGCCGGCCTCGAAGCCCTCGGCTTGCGGATGCGCGTGCCGATGGAGATCCGCCTGCCCCAGCTCACCGCCGTGGCCATTCCAGACGGCGTCGACGACGGCGCCGCCCGCCGCTTCCTCCTCGAGGAGTTCGGGGTCGAGATCGGCGGCGGCCTCGGCCCGATGGCCGGCAACACCTGGCGCATCGGCCTGATGGGCGCCGGCGCCACCCGGGCCAACGTCGCCCTGTGCCTGTCCGGAATCGAGGCCGCCTTGCGGGCCCAGGGCGCGGCGTGAACACCGGCCGCCGCTCCTGGTGGACGGGCTGCTGGCAGGCGGCCGCCGTCCTCTACTTGCCCCAGCTCCTGGTGATGGTCCTGCTCAGCAGCCACCTCCTCCAGTGCTCGGAGGGCTGCCTCGCGGGGTACCTGAAGCTGTTCCCGGTGATGCCGGGGCTCTTGGCCGGCCTCGGCCAGCCCGGCGGGGACTCCCGGCTCTTCGCCCTCGCCGGCCTCGTCACCCTCGGCCTCCTGGCGCTCCTCACGGCCCTGATGCGGGGCCGCGGGCGGACCAAGTGGTTCGTCGCCGTGCCGGTGGCCCTGCTCTCTGGCGGCAACGGCATGCTCGCCGCGATCGTGATCCGCGGCGGATGAACCGGATGCGCCGCGCCCTCCCCCTCTTGATCGCCGTCCTGGCACCCGCGCTCGCTGGAGCCGCCGCGGCCGCGCCGGCGCTCCAGGAGCCGGGCAGCGGCCAGCGGTCGGTCGCGGAGCTGGTGGACGCGATCCGCGCCGCCGGTGACGGCGTCGACGCGGAGCTCTTCGAAGCGCTGGCCCGGCACCGCGACGAGGAGGCCTTGGCCGGCCTGATCGAGGCCCTCGGTCGCATCCAGAACCAGGACAAGCACTGCGCCGCCTACCGCAGCCTGCGCCACTTCGCCGGTGCCCCTGGTTTAGGGGCCGAGGCCGCGGAGTACCTGGCGGAACAAGCCCGCGGGCGTCAGGCCAAGCGCTCGGTCCACGCCGCCTGGAGGCTGGGCGCGCTCTGGCCGGCCTCGCGCCCGGCGCTGGTGGCGCTGGCGCTGGAGCACCCGGCTTCCGACCGCCGCTCCCTGGCGCTGATGCACCTGGTCCGCAACGGCATGCCGCTCAGCGACAAGGAGCTCGGCCGCTTCGCGCGCCACGAGGATCCGATGGTGCGCTATGAGGGCGTGCTGGCGCGGGCCGCGGCGGTGGGCCCCGAACGGCGCGAGGGAACGCTCCTCAAGCTGGCTCGCTCCAAGGACGTCGCCAATCGGCTGGCCGCGGTCGAGCTCCTCGCCACCACCGAACACTCCCGGCGCTTCGAGTTGCTCCGGCAGGGGCTCGAGGACAAGCAGCCGCCGGTGCAGCGCAAGGCCCTGGCCTCGCTGGAGCGCAGCCGCGCCCGCCCGGCGCTGGAGATCCTGGTCGCCGCGCTCGAAGCCGCGACGCCCGGCGAGGCCCACCGCGTCTCGGCAGCCCTCCGGCGGCTCACGGGGCTGAGCTTCGGCCCGCAGGCGGAGCCCTGGATGCGCTGGTGGCGAGAGGAGGGCGGCTCCTTCCGGCTGCCGGAATCCCCCACCGGCGCGGCGAGCGCGGGCCCGGCGGAGCCGTCGGAGACCGCCGCGCGCTTCTACGGCCTGGCGATCCACGCCGACCGGCTGGTCTTCGCCGTCGACACCAGCGACTCGATGAAGCAGCCGGCCGGGCGCTACGGCCAGCAGACCCGGCTCGAGGTCGCCCAGGAGGAGCTGCGCGAGGCGGTGCGCGGCCTCCCCAAGAGCAGCGAGTTCGACCTGGTCAATTTCGGCAAGAGCGCCTGGAGCTGGCGTGGGGAATTGGTCGAGGGCAAGCGCCGGACCAAGGAGCGGGCGCTGGAGCGCATCGACGGCTTGAGGATGAGCTGGGGCACCGAGGTCTACCAGGCCCTGCGCGAGTCCTTCCGCGACCCGCGGGCCGACACCATCCTGCTGCTGACCGACGGCGACCCGCAGCTCAGCCTGCTCCAGGACCGCAACGCCATGCGCCAACTCGTGGTGCAGTGGAACCGCACGCGGCACACCACCGTCGACTGCCTGACGATCGGCACCGATCGGCCTTGGCTGCGCAAGCTGGCCGAGGCCACCGGAGGCCGCTACCGGCGCATCGAATAGCGGGCAGCTAGCGCGGCTCCGCCGCGCCCAGCGTCATCTGGTCGATCCGGAGCAGGACCACGCCGTCGACCCGCTCGGTGCTGATCAGGAACTCGACCTTGAACTCGCCGGCCTCGAAGTGGAGGTCGGGATAGGCAGGCACGCGCAGGTGCGGGCGTCCGGTGAGGAGCGTGTCCTCCACCGTGCGGCGGATGGTGCAGCTCCGGCAATGGACCGTGTTGCCGCAGCCGCCGGGCAATTCCGCGTAGCGGCAGCAGAAGGCGTCGCCGCCGAACCGGCCCTCGACCTCCTCGGCGCCCCGACCGAGCGTCTGAAGAGCCTGGCGGTTGCCCTTGAGGATCCTGCCGTCCTGATCGACCAGCAGGACCGGGTCCCCGAAGGAGTCCAGGAAGTCCTGGATCGGCACGGCCCGGCTGCCCAGGACCTCCTGCAGGCAATCCGGACAGACGCCGTGGCTGATCGGGCACGCACGAGGGCCGCGGTCCTCTCCGAGGAGCCGGCCGCACCAAGCGCATTCCCGGATCATGGCGTCCTCCCGAGGAACGGGCCGACGCCGGCTGGAAGCAACGAAAGGGCGAAGCGCCCGATTCCACCCTTAGTCTAAACCACGATCGCGGGCGCCCGGATCGAATCCAGCTGCAGCCTGGAGCGAGGGCCGCCGCAACATCGGCGTCCGGCGGGGCCGGTTCAATCCCACCACCACTCCAGGAAGGGCGCCGGGGCAAGCCAAATGGCCACGAGGGCTGCCCCCGCGGCGAGCGCGGCGATGCCGAGGTAGCGCAATCCGGGGCGCCAGCGGGGAACGGCCGCGCACAGCAGCACAGCGAGCGGCCAGGCACCGATGCTCCCGAGGATCAAGGCGGTGAAGGCGTAGCCGGCGAGGGCGTCGTGCACGAGCAGCGCGGGCGGGAAGCCGGCGGTGCCGATCCGCTCCGGCCAGCCGCCGAGGCTCTGCTTCATGTGCACGGCCAGGCTGAAGAAGAGGGCCACGAACGCGGCGGGCGCGGAGACGGCGGCCGCGACCCCCAATCGGCGCAGCGGAGCCGCGGAGCCGGCGCCCTTGACCAGGGCGGCGCCGGCGACGAATTCGACGAAGGCGACGAGGAGGAAGGCCAGGAGGATCGAGGAGCCGGTCATGGTGGAAGCTGGGGAAGGGAAGGTGGAGGGCGCTCGCGGCCGCGTTTCCCCAACAGGGAAGTGGGATGCCGATCCAGCCGAGCGGTATCCAGGCTAACGCGAACTCCAGGATCCCTCCACGAGGCTCCCGCGCGAGGAAAGGCAGCACGTGGGCGCAGATCCGGAGCAACTCGAGGCCTCGTGCGCCGTGCTGTCGACTGCAATCCCAGGCGGCTCAACTGTGCCCCCATCCAGCCTGGACCTTCTGCTCGGCAACGAACCCCCACTCCCGCCCAAATTGAGGCTACGCTGATCCCACGATGGCGCTCCGCCCGCCGCCAGGCGCCGCTCTCGAGTGCAGCATCGCTGCACTCATCCGAGCCGGAAACGGACTGAGGGTTTTCCCACCCAGGACGACGCCATGAATCACGCCCTATTCCAACGAACTCGTCAGCTGAGAGGCTCCATGCTCGGCGCCTTGCTCCTGACCGCCTTGCTCCCGGACCCGGCCTGGTGCCAGGAGGTGTACTACTCTGCGCCACTCGAGCATTACCGGCTGGAGCAGGTCGAGACGCCGGCTTCCGAGCCCGCGGTCGCACCGGTCCCCTTCGACGGTTTCGAGTTGATGGCGCCGCGTGTCGTCCTGGAATCCGCAGGTGAGGCCTACCTCGCTCCGCCGGACGGCGGGTACTTCTTCAACCGGGACCGGCTGCTCTCGGACACGGACCTTGCCATCCGGGCCCCGGAAGGCGAGGAGATCCGCGGTCGGCTCTTCCTCCCCCGGGAAGACCGGCGCGGCCACGAGATCTTCCGCTTCTCGGTCCCGGCTGCGCTGCTCGGCGACGATTCGCCTCGCGGCTTCTACGAGGGCAAGGCCGCCCACTACAGCCGGCTCGCCGCAGCCGACCTGCCCGGCGCGGCGTGGTTCCGTCATCAGGCCGACGCCGCCTGGAAGGAGGCCGACCGCCATCCGGCAGGTCTCTCCCGCGCGGTGGACCGCTGGCGCCAGCGCTCTCGATTCCAATCCGGGATGTCCGAAGCCGAGGACGCCTACGAGCTCTTCAGCGGCGGGCGGGCGGTGGCCGAGAACCTCCGGCTCGACCGCGTCCTCGAGATCTCCGAGAAAGCGGACCGGACCATCCCGATCGGCACGCTGCCCGGCATCGATATCGAGGAGCTGGATTGGACCGAGCGCTTGGAGGGGACCGATCCTGAGCTGGATCCCCTCGCGGCGTGGATCCCCGCGGATCAGCACGGCTTGTTCTTCCCCTCCTTGGAGTCCTTGGAGGCCGTGCTCGATGAGGCCGCCCGATCCGGAACGCCGGTCCTCCGGATGGTCGAACCCCGCTCCGAAGACGCCCGAACCCGCAGCTTCTACGAACGCCAGCTGGGCATCGAGGTCGCCGGCCTCGGCGAGCTGCTGGGACCGCAGGAGGTGACCAGCCTCGCCCTCACCGGTTCGGATCCCTTCCTGCGCACCGGCACCGACCTGGCGCTGCTCTTTCAATGCCGCGACGCCGGACAAGTCCTCCAGCGGCTGCGCAAGAACCAAGCCGAGGCCTTCGAGGATTCCGGCACCGGAGCCTGGCCCGAGCACGGCGAGCTGGGCGGCCTCACATTCCAGGGATACCGCTCGCCGGACCGCCTGGCCAGCGGCTTCACCGCCCGGCACCAGGACGTGGTCATCCTGACCAACTCCGCGGCGCAGCTCCGACGGCTGGCAGCCGTCATCGGCGAACCGGAGACCGCGCTGGCCACTACGCCGGAGTACCGCTTCTTCCGCACCCGCTACCCCCGCGCCAACCGCGCCGAGTCCGCCTTCCTGCTGCTCTCCGACGCCACCATCCGCCGCTGGGGAAGCCCGAAGTGGCGGATAGGCGCTGCCCGCCGCACCCTGGCCGCCTCGCTCTTGGCCGACCGGCAGGCGCGCCGAATCCAGGATCAAACCTCGGAGCTGGTTTCCTCCGAGGAGTACGGCACCCTGGCCTTCCTGACTCCGATCGCCGAACTCCAGATCGACCTCGTGAGCCAACAGGAAGCGAACGCCTACGACCAGTTCCGCAATCGCTACCAGCACGCCTGGCGGGCCTTCTTCGACCCCATCGCCGCTGTCCTAGAGTTGAGCCCGGAGCGGACCGCGCTTGACCTGAGCGTCCTGCCGCTGACCGAGAGCACGGACTACGGCGAGATGATCGAACTGACCCGCGGCGTCTCGCTGAAGCCCGCCTCCGGCGACCCCCACGCCGACACCCTGCTCCACTGGGTGATGGCGCTGAATCCGCGCTCCGATCCGATCCTGGGTCTGGAGAGCGAGCTGTCCACGATGACGCCCGGGCTCTCGGTGAACCCGCTCGCCTGGGTAGGCGAGGCGGTGGCGGTCTACGCCGACCAGGATCCCTTCTGGCAGGAATGGGCCACGGCGGAGGATCCCGACGAGTACATCGGCAAGAACTTCCACCGGCTCCCGCTGGCGCTCCATGTCCAAGTCGGCGACTCGCTCGGCCTGGCCGCCTTCTTGACCGCCTTACGCTCCTTCAGCGATCAAGCCGCGCCCGGCATGACGCGGTGGGAGAACCGCAGCCACCTCGGCCGGGACTACGTGCGGATCGGCGCGTCGCCGGAATTCGCGGCGGCCGAGGAGGACTCCGATCCCCTCGCTCGGCTCGCCATCCACTACGCGGCGCTACCCGGGAGCTTCGTGCTGAGCTTGCGCGAGGAGGTGATCCACCGCGCGATCGAGCGGCAGGCCGCGCGCAGCAAGGCGGAGCCTGCCTCCGCGACGGCGCCCGAAGGCACGACGCCGTGGCTCGGCGAGAGCCTGGCGCTCCACGCCGATCGGGGGATCCTCGGACACCCGCTGCTCTGGCAATTCGGGGCGCAGAACTACGCCTCGTGGAAAAACCTGGCCATCCTGAACGAGTGGAGGCGGCTCCGCCCCGCAACGGACCCAGTGCTCTATCACGAAGTCAGGTGGCAGCTCCGGCTGGTCTGCCCTGGAGGCGGCGACTACACCTGGAACGAGGAGTGGCAGACCATGGAGTCCACGGTCTACGGCCACCCCGGGCAGCCTCGCAGGGGGCCGCGGGCTCCCGCTGACCTCGAGGGGATCGTCTCAGGGGATTTTGGCCTCAGTTTCGAGGGCGACGGCCTGCGGGCACGGGTGGTGATCCGGCGGGAATAACCTAGACCCTGAGAGCAGCCTAGCCAGTTAACCGGACGTGGCCCAAGCGGTTTCTCCTCCCACCCTGCCCAGCACCCCAGTCCAGCAGACGAGAACCGTGGGCTACAGCATCATCGAGAAGATCATCGCCAGCCTCTGCGACCAGGAAGTCAAGCCGGGCTCGACCGTCGACATGCGGGTCGACGTGCGCTCGGCGCGCGACTTCGGCGGCGCCAACGTCGTCTAGAATCTGCTCGGCGCCGGGCTGGCTGTCTTGGTCGTGGCCGACGCGGTCAGGGCCGGCCTGAAGGACGGCGACCAGGTCAACGTCGACCTCGAGACCGGCGCGATCCGCTGGGACGGCGGGCAGGTCCACGGCGATCCCTCCAGCTCGGTCCAAATGGAGATCGACCAGCGCGGCGGCCTGCTGGTCGGCTGACCTGCCTCCGCAAGGTGTGCCGAATCCACCCCTCGACATCGGGAACCAATTTGGCTCTCTGA
>CAYZXS010000042.1:10851-31180 GCA_964482495.1 uncultured Planctomycetales bacterium | reverse complement strand
GCTGAACGCCAAACCCGTTAGAGGGATGAAGAACCAAGTCCCGAAGTTGGAGTGGTTTGAGTACAAGTGGCGCTGGGTCTTCCTGGCGATGGCCGTTGCCACAGTTGTTTCGATTCTGGTGGAGTCGTCCCTCGGCACGTTCCTTCCTCAAGTGATCGCCAGGTCCGCCGGCCTCGCCTCCATGATCGCTGCCTTTGTTGCTGTGGCGAGCTTCAATGGCGAAGCTGCTCGGATGCGCCCAGCCATGAAGCAGGGGGCATTCTTCTTCTGCACGTGGACTCCCTTTCTCATCCTGGTGGACTGGGCCGTCAGTGGGGTTCGTGCCTTCTCCTCTGGAGGTTCCCCTTCATGATCCTGGAGCGGTTCCCTCGAACAAGCGGTTAGGCCGACAGGGGATATGGCATCCGAAGGGAAGGAGGAAGTGACAGAGCAGTGGCGCAACTGAACACCCGGTCGCAACCTCCGCCTCCCGCTAGGGGACCGAAGTGACGCCCGCATTGACCGAGGGAGAACCCGGCCTGCTGGCATTGATCCAGGCCCATCACGGCATGCAGAACTCGCCCGAGGACGTCTTCTGGTCGGAAGCCAACGAGGCCGTCCTGGCGGTCAAGGACTCCTGCGGCTCCGTCCTAGTGATGGCCAACCTCACCAACCTCGCGCAATGGCATGAGGACGGTACCCTCAGCACCGAGCAGCTGTATGCCTGGCTGCGTCTTCCGCGTCCATGACCACTCGCCGCAACGCCTGGCTCGGGCGCGGCTTCCTCGCCTGCGGCGCTTACGCCCTGCTCTGCATCCCCGCCATCTTCTTGGCGGAGGCGAAGCAGTGGCCCGAATCCTTCTGGCACACCACGCAGCTCCTCGCCGCCTTGGGTTGCTTCGCCAGCGCGGCGGCCTTCCTCCTCTCCGGGAGGGGACCGCGGCGAGCCGGGCGGCCCAGCCGCTCGGCGATGACTGTCTGGGCGAAGGTCGCCGTGGTGCTCTCCGGGGGTTGGCTGCTGGTCTGGGGTACGATCCTCACTCTCCTGGTGCTCGGCGGCGACGACTTCTGAGCGCCGGTCTCGGTTGCCGCGGTCAGCTCGCTCCGCTTCGAGGACCCGCCTGGCGCCTTCCATTCCATCGACCCCGGCCGCGGCCGGCGGGTGGAGCTGGGACCGATAAGATGCCTCCTCCGGCCTCGAGCCCGTGATCACGTCCCCATGAGCACCTGGATCGCCCTGTTCCGCGGCATCAACGTCGGCGGCAATCACATCCTGCCCATGGCGGAGCTCCGGGAGGCGTTGGCGTCGCTGGGCTTGCGCGAGGTGCGCACCTACATCCAGAGCGGGAACGTCGTCTTCGCGTCGCCGGCGAAGTCCGCGGCGGCCCTCGGCGACTCGATCGCGGACTGCATCGAGCAGCAGAAGGGCTTCCGCCCGCGGGTGCTCGTGCTCACGCCGGCCGAGCTGTCGGCGGCCGCTGACGCCAATCCCTACCCGGAGGCGGTCGCCGAGCCGAAGTCCCTCCACCTCTTCTTCCTCGCCGCGCCTGCCGCGCGGGCCGACCTCGCGGCCATCGAAGCCCTGCGCAAGCCGAGCGAGCGCTACCAGCTCACCGACCCGGTCTTCTACCTCCACGCCCCCGAAGGCATCGGCCGCTCCAAGCTCGCGGCCAAGATCGAGCAGAAGCTCGGCGTCGCCGGCACCGGCCGGAACTACCGCACCGTCGCCAAGCTCCTGGAGATGGTGCAGGGAGCCTGACCGCCACGGCTGCAGGCCGCCGCCCGCCTAGCCCTCCAAGGGCACCGCCACCTCGGTCAGCAGCTGCTCGGGCGGGGTGGAGTTGGGGTCGTTCAGGTAGCGCTCGACGCTCGGCGCCGAGCGGATCTCGCGGCCTTGGGCCGGCACCCACTCGCCGCACAGCCGCGCATACAGCTCGGCCAGGCCCGAGTACGGCCCCCGCAGCGTCGTCACGGCGTAGTCGCCGGCGGGGATCTCCTGGACCGCCACCGCGCCTTCGGCCTCGACCTCGCGGCTGAGCTCGACGCAGGCGTCGTAGCGGATCTTGTCGGCCGGGGTGACCTCGGGGTCGTCGTGGCACAGGCCGTACATGGCGGTCTGCGGGCCGAGCAGGCCGCGCGGGCCGGCCCAGGCGCACAGCTGGCCCCAGGCGGCGCCGACCTGGTCGTAGGGACCGGTGTGGCGGACGAAGGCGACGCGGCGGGCGGGGAAGGTCTTGATCTCGGCTTGCATGGAATCGGTCCGGTGAGGGGTGAAGGCGTGGATGCGGCCATCGGGGGCGTAGAGCACGCGGCCGGGCTGGGCGGGAGCCTCGTCGCCGCCGCCCACGCCGGCCGGCTCGGCGGGACGCTGCTCGCGGAAGCGCGACGGCGGCAGCTCGAAGCGGGCGCGGAAGGCGCGGGTGAAGGACTCGTGGGTCTCGTAGCCGGCGTCGAAGGCGATGTCGGTGACGCTGCGCTCGCTGTGGCGCAGCTGGTGGGCGGCGCGCTCCAGCCGCAGCCGGCGCACGTGCTCCTTGACGCCCTCGCCGACCATGCCGCGGAAGACGCGGTGGAAGTGGTAGGGCGAGAAGTGCGCCACCCGGGCCAGCTCCTCCAGCCCGAGCTCCTGGTCCAGCCGGCCCTGGATGTGCAGCAGGACCTTGAGGATGCGTTCGGCGTAGTCCTTCTGGGTGCTGGTCTTCATGGTCCTGGTGGCCGAGGCGTCGGCGCCGCGGCGGCTCCGGCTCGATGGTAGGCCGCGAGCGCCGCGGTCGCTTGACGGTTCTTGCGCTTTGTCCCGGCGGGCGGTGGTCTAATCCAAGCTCATGCACCCGGCCCTGCTCCCGGCCTTCCTGGCGATGCTCCCGCTCCTCCCGCTCCCCGGCGGATCCCCGTGGCAGGGCGGCTACGGCCGCGACCTGCGCGGCGAGGTCCTTCCCTACGCCTCGGCCCTGCCCGAGGTCGACTCGGCCCTGCTCGTCCGCTCGATCGACGCCGCAGCCTTCATCGAGTGGGAGACGCAGCCGGTCGCCGAGGGCCTGGACGGCGAGCGCGTGGCGTTCACTTGGCTGTTCGGCATCGACGCCAACGCCGAGCAGCACGAATTCCGCCTGGCGGTCGACGGCGAGGAGGCGCTGGCCTTCCGCAACCCGGTGGCGCCGAGCCTCGAGCCCTGGGACGTCGAGGGCGCCGGCGGCGTCCGGCTGCAGTTCCGCCCGACCCTGATCGACCGCCACGACGACGTCTTCGGCTTCGCCGTGCTCAGCCTGCCGCGCGACCGGGTCCGCGCCGGCCAACCGCTGCGGCTGAAGGTGGTGGGGGAGAGCGCCGAGAGCCGGGTCTGGTACATGACCTTCCGCGCCTCGCCCGAGGCTGGCGCCGACGTCCGCGCCCGCGACGCCTTGCTCCGCGGCCAGGACGGCGCCGCGCCCTGGCAGCCCGTGGTGCTCGAGGTGGTGCACCTCGGCGCGCCGACGCCGGCGGTGATCGAGACCAGCTGGAGCGCGGCGCGCGAGGTCGAGCTCCAGCTCGGCGCCAACCGCTTCGAACTGCCGCACCCCGAAGCCGCCGCCGCCGTCGACGAGCGCGTGGCCCTGCGCGCCGAGGACGGCACCGCCTACGAGCTGACCTGTCGGGTGGCCCCGGTGCGGCCGTGGACCATTCACCTGGTCCAGCACACCCACACCGACCTCGGCTACACCCGACCCCAGACCGAGATCCTGCCCGACCACCTGCGCTACATCGACTACGCGCTGGACTACTGCGACCTCACCGACGGCTACCCCGAGGACGCCAAGTTCCGCTGGACCTGCGAGGCCGCCTGGCCGGTGCGCGAGTGGCTGCGCTACCGCCCGGCGGCGCAGGTGGAGCGGCTGCGCCGGCGCATCGCCGAGGGCCGGATCGAGCTGACGGCGATGTTCGCCAACATGAGCGAGCTGCTCGACGAGCGCGGCTGCGCGGCCAGCCTGGAGCCGGTGGCGCTGATGCGCGAGCACGGCCTGCCGGTCGAGTCGGCGATGCAGGACGACGTCAACGGCATCAGCTGGGTCTACGCCGACCTGCTGCCCGAGCTCGGCGTGCGCTACCTGAACATGGGCGAGCACGGCCACCGGGCGCTGATCCCCTTCGACGTACCGACCGCATTCTGGTGGGAGGCGCCGTCGGGCGCCCGGCTGTTGGCGTGGCGGCCGGACCACTACAACACCGGCAACTTCTGGGGCATCCACACCGGCCGGATGGACACGGTCGAGCCGGCGCTGTTCCGCTACCTGGAGGACCTGGCCGCGCGCGGCTACGGCATGGACGCGGTGGCGGTGCAGTACTCGGGCGTGTTCCTCGACAACGCTCCGCCCGGGATCGTCGCCAACGACTTCATCCGCGCCTGGAACGAGCGCTTCGCCTGGCCGCGGCTGCGCTCGGCGACGGTCTCGGAGCTGCCGCGGATCCTCGAGGAGGAGCACGGCGCCGAGCTGCCGGTGCACCGCGCCGCGTGGCCGGACTGGTGGTCCGACGGCGTCGGCTCGGCGCCGCGCGAGGCGGCGGCGGCGCGGCTGACCCAGGACCGGTTGACGGCGGTCGAGTCCCTGTTGGCGCTGCAGTCGCTGGCCGGCGCGCCGGTCGCTCCGGAGCTGCTGGGGCGGCTGGCGCGGGCCCGCGAGCAGCTCGTGATCTACGGCGAGCACACCTACGGCGCGGCCGAGTCGGTCAGCGATCCCGGGGCGGAGAACAGCCAGGTGCAGTGGGCCGAGAAGTCGGCCTTCGTCTGGGACGCGGTCAAGGAGACGGCGATGCTCGAGGAGGCCGCGCTCGGCCTGATCCAAGGCAGCCTGCCGCGCACCGACGCGGCGACGATCACGGTCTTCAACACCCTCGGATGGGCCCGTGACGGACTGGCGCGGGTCTTCATCGACAAGGAGCTGCTGCCCCCCGGCCGCGCCTTCCGCCTGCTCGACGACCGCGGCGCCGAGGTGCCGGCGCAGCTCTGGAAGGCGCAGCACGACGGCAATTGGTGGGCCATCGGGGTGCGCGACCTGCCCGCCTTCGGCTGGCGCAGCTACCGGCTCGAGCTGCTCGAGGCCGAGGACGCCTGGTCGCGGCCGGTGGACGGCAGCGGCGCCCTCGAGAACGGCCACTACCGGCTCCAGGTCGACGCGGCCCGCGGCGGCCTGGTCAGCCTCTACGACAAGGAGCTCGGGCGCGAGCTGGTCGACCCCGGCGCCGAGTGGGGCTTCGGCCAGCTGGTGCACGAGCAGCTCGGCAACCGCTGGCAGCTCGAGCGCTTCCGGCTCGACGACTACTCGCGCAGCGGCTTGGCGCCGCTGCGCCTCGAGCCCGGCGACGACGGCCCGCTGTGGAGCAGCGTGGTCCTGCGCGGCGAGGCGGCGATCGCGCCGGCGGCCAACGGCGTCGAGGTCGAGGTCCGGCTCTACCACCGCGAGAAGAAGGTGGAGCTGCGCTATCGCCTGCGCAAGCGGCCGGAGACAGCGCCGGAGGGCCTCTACGCCGCCTTCCCCTTCGCGCTGGAGGAGGCGCGGCTGGTCTACGAGTCGGTCGGCGGGGCGGTGGACCCCGAGCGGGACCAGCTGCCGCGGACCTCGACCGACTGGCAATGCGCCCAGAGGTTCGTGTCGCTCGCCGGTCGCGAGGCCCGGGTCAACCTGAGCAGCCCGGAGATCCTGCTGCACCAGTTCGGCGGCCTCACCCTCGGCCGCTTCCAGGACCGCGCGGCGGTGGAGCGGCCGCAGGTCTACTCGTGGCTGCTCAACAACTACTGGGTGACCAACTTCCTCGCCAGCCAGGACGGAGAGCTGGTCTGGACCCAGGCGATCACGTCGGAGCCGGCGGATAGCGGCGGCTCGGACGGAGCCGGCGACCGCGGCGCCGCCACCCGCTTCGGCTGGAACCACCAGGCGCCGCTGCTGAGCCGGGTGTTGCCGCCTGGCCGCGAGGCCCGGCCGCTGCCGGCGCCCTTCTCGATGCTCGGCTTCGGCGGCGCCGAGGTGGTCCTGGTCGGCGCCCGCCCGGCCGGCCGCGGCGCGGCGCTGCTGCAGCTGCGCGAGGTCGCCGGGGCGGGAGGCGACCTGCAGGTGCTCGGGCCGGAGGGGCAGCCGCTGCTCCTGCGGTCCGCCGACGCCCTCGGCGCGCCCCGCGGCGAGAAAGCCAGCCAGGTCGCGGTGCGGCCGCTCCAGACCTTCCACGTCTTGGTCGACCCCTACGACCTCCAGCGGAGATGAGCCCGATGCTGACCGCCGCCCTACTCTCCTTCGCCCTCGCGCCGCAGGTCTTCGTCGCCCCCGACGGCGACGACGCCGGCCCGGGTAGCCTTTCGCGCCCCTTCGCCACGCCCGCTCGCGCCCTCGAGCAGGTGATCGAGCTGCGCCGCGCCCACCCGGACCGCGACGTGGTCGTGCTCCTGCGCGGGGGGACCTATCGCATGGCCGCGCCGCTCGTGATGAGGCCTGAGGCCGGCGGGAGCGACGCCGCGACGGTGTTGTGGAGCAGCTACCCGGGGGAGCGGGCGGCGCTGTCGGGCGGCCGGGCGCTGGAGCGCCTGCGCCACGAGGACGGCGACGAGCTGGCCCGGTTCGCGCTGATCGAGGGCGCGCCGACGCCGCGCAGCGCCTTCGCCGGCCTCGCTCGGCTGCCGCGGGCGCACTACCCCAACGACGACTGGCTGCGGGTCGACCAGGCCGGCGAGGACCGGCGGACTTCCTTCACCTTCGCCGCCGGCGCGGCGCCGGAGATCCCTGACCCGGCGGGGCTGGAGGTGCTGCTGCTGCACGACTGGTCGACCTCGCGCATCCCGGTGGCCGAGTACGACCCGGCCGCCGGGCGGCTGGCGACGACGGCGCCGCTCGGCTGCGCCGCGCCGCACTACGCCATCGACAACTTCGAGCCGCACCCACGCTTCCGGCTCGAGGGGCACCCGGCGCTGATCGACGCCCCCTCCGAGTGGGCGGTCGACGCCGGCGCGGGCGAGCTGCTGATGCGCTCGCCGCCCGCCGCGCCGGTGGAGGTGCCGGTGCTCGAGCAGCTCTTGCGCATCGCCGGGACCGTCGACGCCCCGGTCCGCAACCTGCGCTTCGAGGGCATCGACTTCGAGCTCTGCGCCTTCATCCCGCCGGCGGCGGGCTGGGCCGGGGCGCAGGCGAGCATGCACGAGCCGCGCGACGGCTCGGATCGCCACAGCCAGCGGACCTTCGTGCCGGCGGCGGTGGAGCTTGAGTTCGCCGCGGGTTGCAGCTTCACCGACGTCTCCTTCCGTCGCCTCGACGGCAGCGCCGTGTGGCTCGGCCGCGGCTGCCGCCAGGTCGCGCTGCGCCGCTGCGTCATCCGCGACGTCGGCGCCAACGGCGTCAACCTCGGCGAAGACGCCGAGCGCCAGGTCGACGGCGAGCCGTGGTGGCGGGCGCTCGCCGCGGCCCCTGCCGAAGGCGCGGTGCCGGAGGCCGAGCTGGCCCGCGGCTTGATCGTCGAGCGCTGCCTGATCGAGCGCTGCGGCCAGCGCTTCGGCGGCGCCGTCGGCTTGTGGATCGGCTTCGCCGCTGACTGCGTCATCCGCCACAACACCATCCGCGAGCTGCCCTACACCGGCCTGTCGGTGGGCTGGGTGTGGGCCCAGGACCCCTCGCCCTGCGGCGGCCACGTGATCGAGCGCAACCACATCCACGACGTCATGCAGCTCTTGTCGGACGGCGGCTGCGTCTACACCCTGGGGCGGCAGCCCGGCACCGTGATCCGCGACAACCTGCTCCACGGCGTGCCGCGCCACGCCGGCCGCGCGCCCAGCAACGGCATCTTCATGGACCAGGGCAGCGCCGAGATCCTGGTCGAGCGCAACCACATCCACGACGTCGACCACTCGCCGATTCGCTTCCATCTCGCCGGCGCAAACGCCATCCGCGGCAATTGGCTCGAGGCACCGGAAGGCACGACGCCCTTCTTCTACAACCGCACCGACCCCGAGGAGCAGAGCTTCGAGGGCAACCAGGTCCTGGAGGAGCTGTCGGCCGCCATGCTCCGCGGGACGCGCGGCTGGTTCGGCCACGACGGCGAGGTGCCGGCCCTTCCGCCGGTCATCGAGTGCCCGTGATGGCCTCTACCGACACCCGCACACGACGTCGCTGGTGGCCGGTCGCTGCGGCCGCCTTCTTCGGCGTCCCGGCCGGGCTCGGCCTGCTCTCCTTCGCCTTCGGCGGCGCCGAGCCGGCCGCCTTGCTGGCGCCCGGATGCGGCCCCTTCGCCGGGATGCTCTACGGCCACTCTGACTGCACCATGTGGAACCAGCTGCGCGGCTGGTCTCTGGCGACGATCGGCCTCGGCGTGGCCGCCTCGGTTCTGGCCATCGTCGGGAGCCGCCGCCGCTGGCCCTTGGCCGCGCTGCTCCCCGGCCTGGCCTGGTCCTTGGCCTGGACCCTGTTGGCGGTGCGCTCGATGATCAACGCCTCCATGTGAAGGGCTCACCGGTGCCCCACCGCTCCCGATTCGCCTCCCGTCCTCGTCCGGCGGTAGGCTGCGCCGAGCCGCCATGACCGACCGCCATCCGGACAAGGAATTCACCGGCTCGATCCCGGAGTTCTACGAGGCCTACCTCGTGCCGCTGATCTTCGAGCCCTACGCCGCCGACCTCGCCGCCCGGGTGGCGGCCGAGCCCGTCACGCGGGTGCTGGAGGTCGCCGCCGGCACCGGCGTGCTGACCCGGGCGCTGGCCGACGCTGTGCCTCCTGACGCCGCCATCGTCGCCACCGACATCAACCAGCCGATGCTCGACCACGCCGCCTCCATCCGCGACGAGGACCGGATCGAGTGGCGGAAGGCAGACGCCCTCGACCTCCCTCTGGCCGCCGACGGCTTCGACGCCGTGGTCTGCCAGTTCGGGGTCATGTTCTTCCCCGACCGCGTCCGCGCCTACGCCGAAGCCCGGCGCGTGCTGCGGCCCGGCGGCCGCCTGCTGTTCAACACCTGGGACCCGATCGCCGACAACGAGTTCGCCGACGTGGTCACCGAGGCCCTGGTCCCGCTGTTCCCCGACGACCCGCCGCGCTTCCTCGAACGGACCCCCCACGGCTACTCCGACCGGGCGCAGATCGAGGTCGAGCTGCGCGCCGCCGGCTTCGCCGCGGCGCCCAGCTTCGAGACCGTCGCCGCCCGCAGCGAGGCGACCGACCCGTCCCTGCCGGCGGTCGCCTACTGCCAGGGCACGCCGCTGCGCAACGAGATCGAGCAGCGCGATCCAGAGGCGCTGGCCCGCGCGACCGCGATCGCGACCGCAGCCCTGGCCGCCCGCTTCGGCGCCGGCGCCGTCGAGGGCAGGATCCAGGGCCAGGTCGTCTCGGTCCGCGCCTGAGCCGCGTCGGCCGTCAAGGCTGCGGGGAGGAGCCCGCAGCGGGCGGAGGCGCCGGCTCCGCGCCAGGCGCCGCCCCGGCCCTCGCGCCGAGCTTCTCCTCGGGCGCGTTGTCGGGCGGGTCGCAGCCGGCGAGCTCCTTCTTGCCCTTCTCCTCGTCGAGCAGCTTGAGCACGTTCCGGGCCTTCCACATTCCCATGCGCATCCCCTGGTGGACGTAGGTGACGCTGCCGGCGGTGACGTCGATCGAGAGGGTGGCGACGTTCTCAGCGCGGCCGGTGATCGTGGCGGTGCCAGGCTCGCGCTCCCAGCAGAGGTAGCTGTCCGGCCCGGTGTGGCCGATGAGGCGCTGGTCGTCCTCGACCGCCATCGAGATGGCGCCGCCGAGGGAGCTCGGCCGCATGACGTAGATCCTGCCCAGCTCCGGGTTCTCGACCTCGACGCTCTGGTCGGGGAAGGGGACGAGCTGGTTGGTGGAGGCGCAGCTCGCGAGCGCGAGCAGCGCGGTGAGGAAGACTAGGGTCAAGAGGCGTCGAATCATGGCAGGCGAGCGGTGGGGAGTCAGGTGTCGACCGGCGGCCGATGGGCCGCCCTCGAGGTCCACGCGCTCGATGGACGGCCGGAGCGCAACACCGGTCCGAGAAAGCAGGAGAAGCACGCCACCGCGGTGGCGTCGGTGCAACAGCACCGGCCTAGCCGCCGATCCGGTCCGCCGGCCCGCTCGTCCGGAACTCGACCTTCACCGCCGGGGCGTCCGAGCCGGCGAAGCGGCAGGTCAGCCGGACGGAACTCCGCCCCCGCGGCACCGAGAGCTTGGCCGGGTCGACCTGGAACCGTTCGAGCACCCTGCCGTCGGCGTCGGTGCGGACCAGCTCGCCGCCTCCACCGTGGCGCAGGACCTGGCCGGGCTCGAGGGAGCCGGGCAGCGCCAGCTCGCGGCCGTTCAGCTCCAGCACCGATTCCTCGGCGGCCACCGCGCCGGTGCAGCGCAGGATGAAGCCCAGCGGCTGCTCGGCGTGCGGGTTGTCGATCTCGAAGGCGGTGGCCGTGGCCATGCCCGGCTGCTCCTGGCGCTCGTGCACGCCCTTGAAGGAGTAGACCGGGGTGAGGCGCCAGGCGCCGTCGCCGTCCGGCTCCAGGTGGAACTCTCGGCCGATGTCCTGCAGCGCCGGCTTCAGCCGCTCGGGGAAGGCGCCGGCCAGGCGGGCGGTCTCCCACTCGCGGATGGCCGCCAGGATGGCGTCGCCCTGGCCGTTGCCAGCCACCACGTCGGGCCCGGTGACGAAGGCGAAGCCGGCGTCGAAGCCGGCGGCGCGCGCCAGCAGCCACTCGGCGTCTTCGAGGGTGGTCGCGGTGCCCATCTTGAACCAGCCGAGCATGCGCGGCATCAGGTTGCGGGCGTAGTAGCGCTGGTTCATCAGGCGGTACTGGGTCTGGCTCTCGCGGAAGCCGGCGTACCAGGGCTCGCCCCAATTCATGCGCGTGTAGGTATGCCAGTTGTAGTGGCCGGGGTTGCTGGCGTCGTTGATGACCCCGCCGCGCAGCTCGGGGCGCAGCGCCTCGAACCACCACTCGGTGAAGAGGGTGCGGCCGTACTGGCCCATGCCGGTGGCCCAGGTGCCCTCGAGGCCGTCGAAGGAGAGCTGCCGCAGGCCGGTGTGGTTGTAGAGCGCCGCGATGCGCTCGGCTACCTCGCGGCTGAGCCCGGGGTCAGTGAGGAAGGTGCGGTAGCCGTGGTCCATCAGCTTGGTGACGACGGCGCCCTCGGCGTGGGCGCTGGCGGCGGTGCCGAAGGCGCCGCGGGTGCAGCGGACCAGCTCGTTGCCCTCGACCGCGGCGTACTGGATCAGCTCGTCGCCGACGCGCACGGTGCGCAGGGTGTTGTTCTTCATCTGGCTGAACCACCCGGGGTCGGCGACCGCCAGGCTCTCGGCCCCGGCGTCGACCGCGCGGGCGAGCGCGCTGGCGCCGACGGCGGCAAGCCGCGGGTCGGGCACGGGGGTGACGTAGCGGTCGTTGGTGGTGATGAAGTTGCTCAGCGTGTGCACGCCGACGCCGATGCCGCGGCCGCGCGCCCGGTCGACGCAGGCCTCGAGCCCGTCCCAGCCGTTCGGGAACTGGCGCGCGTTGAGCTCGAAGTGGCCCCAAGTCTGGAAGGGGCCGCCGTGGTAGAGGTAGCGCAGCCCGGCGCGCTCAGTCAGCTCGATCGCGGCGTCGATGCTGTCCTCGCCGAAGCCGATGATCAGGTAGGAGGCGGTCGCGCCGCGCGCCGTCTTGGCCCACTCGCCGTCGATCATCGGGTGCGGCAGGCCCTCGGCCAGCTCGATGGCGCCGAGGGTGGCGAGGGCCTCGCTGGCCGGGCAGCCGAACAGGGCGATCGCCGAGCCGACCACGCCGCCGTCGTCGAAGGCCGGCGCCAGGTAGCGCTCGTGGCCCCAGTTGGCGATCACCCGGTCGCCGCTGCGGTCGCGGGTGTACGCCTGGAGGGTGCTGCCGAAGTCGGTCGCCACCGCGGTGTCGCCGCGGTACAGCACCTTCACGTCCTCGCCGACGTCGCTGTAGTCGCCCTGCTTGAAGATGTTGTAGCTGGGCATCACGTCGTCCTCGGTCGTGGCCGCCCCGCCGAGGGTCTTGGCGTTCAAGGCCTGGATGCCGATGGCGTAGTCGCCGTCGCGCACGACACCGACGGTCTCGCCGATGGTCTCGCCGATCGCGGTAGGGTAGGGGCCCCACATGAGCAGCTCGATGTCGGCCAGCGGCCGGGCCTCCAGGACCTCGAAGCGCAGGTGGCTGGGCTCGGCTTCGGCGCGCAGCGCGACGGCGTAGCCGCCGCCGAAGTCGAGCGTCCAGCGGTCTCCGTCCGCGCTCAGCGCCTCCGGCTCGCGGTACTCGCCGGCGACCCGGAGCCGCAGCAGCGGCGCGGTCTGGCCCTCGGGGAGGTAGTCTCGCCCGGAGCCGCGGTCGACGAAGGCCGTGAAGTGGCCCGTCGGCGACACCGTGGCGGTGAAGGAGTCGGTCTGCAGCTGCGGGGACTGGGGGAGGAGGGCGAGACCGAGGAGGAAGGGGAACATCGACCGGAGCCTGGGACGCGGTTGCTCGAGGCCGTTCGCCTCGGAGAGGCTGGGATCGTACCGCTGGTGGCGCCGCCGGGCGAACGTCGGCCGGCTCAGCCAGGGCCAGCGGCCTCCTCCTCGGGCCGACGCGGATCGAAGAGCAGCTCCTCGACGACCCGGACCGGCTGGGCGGCGGCGGTGATCTCGGCGTCCATCTGCGCCGCGAGCTGGCGCAGCTCGGCCACCAGCTCCGGGAACTCCTGGGCGCGGTCCTTGGTCTCGCCGACGTCCTGCTCGAGGTCGAAGAGCTCGCCGGGGCCGAGCAGCAGCTTCCACTGCCCGCGGCGGACGCCCGCCAGCTCCCCGCGCGGGGTGTAGTAGAGGTAGGGCCGCTCCTCGGCCAGGGCGCCGCCGGCCAGGACCCCTGCTACGTCGTCGCCGTCGACGGCGTACCCGGCCGGCAGCTCCACGCCAGCGAGGCCGGCGATCGTCGGCAGCAGGTCCATGGTCGTCACGACCTCTTGGCTCACCGAACCAGGCGGCACCATGGCCGGGTAGCGCAGCACGCAGGGGACGCGGTGGCCGCCCTCCCAGGTGCCCCCCTTGCCGCCGCGCAGCGGTCCGGCGCTGCCGCCCCGCAGGCCGTAGCTCAGCCAAGGGCCGTTGTCCGAGGTGAACAGCAGCAGGGTGTCCTCGGCCAGGCCGTTCCGCTCCAGCGCCGCCATCAGCTCTCCCACGCTCCAGTCGATCTCCTCGATGACGTCGCCGTAGAGCCCGCGCGCGCTGCCGCCGAAGAATTCCTCCGAGGCGTACAGCGGGACGTGCGGCATCGTGTGCGGCAGGTAGACGAAGAAGGGCTGGTCGCGGTGCTCCTCGATGAACGCGACCGCGGCCTCGGTGTAGCGGCGGGTCAGGAGCCGCTGGTCGGGCTCCCACTCGATGACCTCGCGGTCGCGGATCAGCGGCAGGCGGTAGCGGTAGCCGTTCCCCGGCCGCCGGTGGAGCTGGGCCATGTCGTTGGAGTAGGGCACGCCCAGCCAGCGGTCGAAGCCCTGGTCGAGCGGCAGCAACCCCGGTCGGTGGCCCAGGTGCCACTTGCCGAACGCGCCGGTGGCGTAGCCTTGGTCGCCTAGCAGGTCGGCGATGGTCACGGCGTCGGTGTGCAGGCCGTAGTCGTAGTCCGGGAAGATCACGTGCTGGTGCATGCCGACCCGCTTCGGGTAGCAGCCGGTCAGGAGCGCGGCGCGCGACGGCGAGCAGACGGAGGAGGCGACGTAGAACTGCGTCAGCTTCATGCCCTCGGCCGCGAGCTGGTCGAGGTTCGGCGTGCGGATGGTCGGGTGGCCGTAGCAGGCGAGGTCGCCGTACCCCTGGTCGTCGGTGAAGACGACGATGATGTTGGGCGGCGGCCCGGCCCCGGGGCCGGGGCCGAGTCCGGTCGCGGTGCTGGCGCACGCGCTGGTCAGCGCCAGGGCCGACGCGAGCAGGGGGATGGCCAGGATCCGCATCGGCGCAGGCTAGCACGGGGTCGCCGCGCCGGACGTCGTCAGGCAGCTCTGGTATCCTCCCGCCATCGTCATGAGATCGGGCATCGGTGAGTGGATCAGCGGCTCCGCCTTGTTGCTGGGCGGGGTCCTCCTTGGTTTCTTCGGCGCCGGCGCGGACCCGGTCGAGACGCCCTCCTTCAGCACTCCGCTGGAGCTGGCCTACTCGCCCGACGGCGGCCTGTTGGCGGTGACCGATCCGGGCGCCGCCTGCGTCCGGCTGATCGAGCTCGGCACGGGCGAGGGCCGCGCCGTGGCGCTGGCTGGTTCCCCCACCGGCCTGTGCTGGACCAGCGCGTCGCGGCTGTGGGTGGGGGAGTATGGCGCCGGCAGCGTCGCCGAGGTCGACGCGGCGGAGGCCGCGGTGCTCCGCCGCCTGCCCGCCGGCCGCTATCCGAGCGGCCTGGCCGCGGCGGAGGGCGCCCGGCTGCTGGTCGCCAACTCGGCCACTCACACCGTCTCGCTGCTCGACGTTGCCGCCGGCGCGGAGCTCGGCCGCCTGCCGGCGGTTCGCGAGCCGCAAGCCCTCGCCCTCGCCCCCGGCGGCGCCATCGCCGTGGTCAGCAACCTGTTGCCCGCCGGCCGCGCCGACGCCCCGGAGTACGGCGCCGCGCTCAGCCTGCTCGACCTCGGCGGCGGTCCCCCCCGCACGCTCAGCCTCCCGGCCGGCGCCAGCGACGTCCGCGGCGTCGCGGTCCACCCCTCCGGCCGCTGGGCCTACGCGGTCCACGTGGTCGGCCGCACGCGGGTGCCGGCCACTCAGCTCGAGCGCGGCTGGGTCAGCACCAACGCCCTCTCGATCGTCGACCTCGAGGCCGGCGAGCTCTACGCCACGGTCCTGCTCGACCACCCGCTCGAAGGCGCCGCCGATCCCTGGGGGCTGGCGGTCTCGGCCGACGGCGCCAGCGCCTGGATCACCCTCAGCGGCGTCCACCAGCTCGCCCGGGTCGATCTGGCCCGCCTGCACGACTACCTCGACGGCGGGCTGCCGGAGGGCGACCCCTTGGCGCGCACCGAGGCCTACAGCCAGGGCGTCGAGAGCATCTGGCTGCGGATCCAGCGCGACCCCAGCCAACGCGCCGAGCTGGTCAACGACCTCGCCGCGCTCTACGCCGCCGACCTGATCGAGCGCCGCGACCTCGGCGCCCGCGGCCCGCGAGGCCTGGCGCTGTCGCCGGACGGCGCGCAGCTCGCGGTGGCCGGCCACTTCAGCGGCGAGGTGCTGCTGCTCGACTCCGCGAGCGGCGGGGTCGAGGCGCGCTACGCCTTCGGCGCCGCACCGGCCGACGACCTGGTCGCCCGCGGCCGCGAGCTGTTCCACGACGCCACCCTGTGCTTCCAGAACTGGCTGAGCTGCGCCACCTGCCACCCGAACGAGGCCCGCGTCGACGGCATGAATTGGGACACGCTGTCCGACGGCATCGGCAACCCCAAGAACCTGAAGTCGCTGCTGCAGGCGCACGAGACCCCGCCGATGATGTGGCGCGGCGCGCGCGAGGACATGGAGACCGCGACCGCCAAGGGCTTCCGCTTCATGCTGCGGCAGCCGGAGCCGGGCGAGGTCGAGGCGGTGCAGGCGTACCTGCGCTCGCTGCAGCCGCAGCCGAGCCCCTACTTGACAGCCGACGGGGCCCTCACGCCCGCCGCGGCCCGCGGCCGGGAGCTGTTCCACGGCGAGCTGACCGGCTGCGCCGCCTGCCACAGCGGGCCGCTGCTCACCGACCTCAAGCTGCACGACGTCGGCACCCGCGGGCCGGTCGATCAGGGCGACCGCTTCGACACGCCGAGCCTGATCGAGCTCTACCGCACCGCACCCTACCTGCATGACGGCCGCTCGGCGACGCTCCGGGAGCTGCTCACGCGCGACAACCAGGGCGACCGCCACGGCATCAGTTCCGAGCTGGACGAGGAACAGCTGGAGGACCTGATCGCCTACCTGATGTCCCTCTAGGCCCGGCCCGGCGCCGCTCACCGGATCCTCGTTAAGCTGAACTCATGTCTCGCCGCTGGTCGCAGCTCCTCCCCGGCCTCGTGGGCATCGCCCTCGGCCTCGGCGCGACCCTGCCGGCGCAGAGCGAGGCCGCTGCCGCCGCGGTCCTGGAGGGGAGGAGCGTGCTCTTCGTCGCGCGGCACCAGTACCGCGACGACCACCACTCCACCGCGACCCTGTTCCAGAACGGCGAGATCAACGCGAGCAAGTTCGAGGGCGGCAGCGCCTTGCGCGTGCTCGACTTCGGCGCCGAGGGCGCCCGGGTGCGGACCTTGCTGGAGTCCCCGGAGGGCGTCATCCGCGACCCCGAGGTCAGCTTCGACGGCAGGCGAATCGTCTTCTCCTGGCGGCCGCGTGCGGCCGAGGACTACCACATCTACGAGATCGGCGCCGACGGCGGCGGCCTGCGCCAGCTCACCTTCCTCGACGGCGTCAGCGACATCGATCCGGAGTGGCTGCCGGGTGGCGGCTACGTGTTCTCGTCGACCCGCGACTACAAGTTCTGCCAGTGCAACCGCCACATCATGGCGAACCTGTTCCGGATGGACGCCGACGGCGCCAACATCCGGCGCATCGGCGGCAACACCTTGTTCGAGGGCCACGCCCACGTCATGCCCGACGGCCGGCTGCTCTACGACCGCTGGGAGTACGTCGACCGCCACTTCGGGCCCTCCTTCGGCCTCTGGGCGACCAACCCCGACGGCACCGGCCACGAGCTGATCTACGGCAACAACGCCTGGTCGCCGGGCATGGTGGCCGACGCCCGGGTCATCCCCGGCAGCAGCTGGATGGTGGCCACCCTCGGCTCCTGCCACGACCGGCCGTGGGGCGCGATCGCGATCCTCGACCGCAGCCGCGGCCTCGACGGCACCGCCCCGCTGCGCCGGACCTGGCCGGACGACCTGTCGCCCTACTTGAGCCGGGCCGACGTCGTCGACCCCGACCACGGCCGCTCGGGCCGGATCGACGCCTTCAAGGGCCTGCCGGTCAAGTACGAGGACCCTTACCCGCTGTCGGCGCGGCACATCCTGTGCAGCCGCCAGGTCGAGGGCGAGCGCATGGGGCTGGTCTTGCTCGACGCCGCCGGCGGCGAGACCGTGATCCACGAGGAGGAGCTCGGCTGCTACGACCCGATGCCGCTGGAGCCGCGGCCCCGGCCGGCGCCGATCGCCGAGCGCCACGACCTGGAGCGGGAGGAGGGGGCCTTCTACGTCGCCGACGTCTACCGCGGCGTCGGCATGGAGGGGGTGCCGCGCGGCAGCATCACCCACCTGCGCGTGGTCGAGGCGCCGGTCAAGACCACCTGGACCCACGCCGCCTGGGGCATCGACGCGACGCAGGCGCCGGCGATGAACTGGAACCTGACCAACAACAAGCGGATCCTCGGCAGCGTGCCGGTCGAGGAGGACGGCTCGGTCTACTTCCTGGCTCCGGCGGACACCTTCCTCTACTTCCAGCTGCTCGACGAGCGCGGCCGCATGGTCCAGTCGATGCGCAGCGGCACCCTGATCCGGCCCGGCGAGACCGTCGGCTGCGTCGGCTGTCACGAGACCCGCCAGACCACGGTGCCCCCGGGGCCGCGGCCGCTGGCCATGAGCGCGCCGCCGCGCCGGCTTGAGCCCTGGTACGGCCCGCCGCGCGACTTCAACTACCTCACCGAGGTGCAGCCGGTCTTCGACCGCAGCTGCGTGAGTTGCCACGGGGAGGGGCCGGAGCCCGCCGGCGGCCTGGACCTCAGCGGTGACCTCGGCCTGGTGTTCAACACCTCCTACCTCGAGCTGCGCACCAAGAGCCCGGAGCGCTGGCGGCCGTTCGGCCCGGACGAGGTCGACCCGCTGGTGATGGCGGTCGATGATGGCCCGCCGCAGGTGTTGCCCGCCTACTCCTGGGGATCGACGCGGAGCCGGCTGGCGCAGACCCTGGTCGCGGGACACGAAGGCGTCGAGCTCACCGGCGAGGAGCTCGACCGCGTGTTCACCTGGCTCGACCTGAACGCGCCCTATTACGGCCCCTACGCCAGCGCCTACCCGGACAACCCGTTCGGCCGCTCGCCGCTGACCGGCGCCGAGCTGGCGCGGCTGGCCGAGCTGACAGGGGTGCCCTTGGCGGCGGGCACCACCGGCGCCGAACGCCGCGGCTCGCAGGTCAATTTCACGCGCCCGGAGCGCAGCCCGTGCCTGGCCGCGCTGCTCGAGGCCGGCGGTCCTGATCTCGACGAAGCGCTGGCGCTGATCCGGCTGGGCGCCGAGCGCCTGGCGCAGCGACCGCGCGCCGACATGCCCGGCTTCCGCCCGGGTCCGGTCGACCAAGGCCGGGTCGACAAGGCCGCCGCGCTCGTCGCCGAGGAGCGCCGCGCGCGCGAGGCAGCGGTGCGCGGTGAGCGCCACCACGAGCGAGGAGGTCGCGAGGCGGGGAGCCGCTGACCCCTCGGCGATAGTGCTAGGCTGCGCCCTGGTGCCGCTCGCTCCGCTCTCCGCCCGCCATGAAGTACCTGCTCCCGCTCTTTCCGCCCTTCGCCGCCTTCGGTCCGCTGTTCCTCATCATGGGAGCGGACGAGGGGTGGACTCGTTTCACTCCCTTCCTCGGCGCGATCATGACCAGCCTGGCGCTGTTCACCCTGTTCGGCCTGCTCGCCCGACACCACCGCGCGCTCGAGTCCGGACGGCTTGAGGAGGCCTGAGGAGCGCTAGGGGGCCTCCACGGCTTCGGCCTCGCGCAGCACCCGGACCTCCTCGCCCTCGATCACCAGCACCTCGACCGGACCGCCGTAGTGGGCCGCCATGCCGACGTCGAGGCACCAGACCTGGGCATCGCAGGTCGGCTGGATGCCGCCCTCTTGGATCGTGTGGCCGACGATCATGCGTTCGGCGCCGAGCGCCTGGAGCACCTCGCGGGCGGTGGCCGCCGCGGCTGCGTCCGGCTCCCGCGAGTAGGTCCGGGCCCAGATCGGGCTGTCGCGCTGCTCGAAGATGTCGGGACGGCCGCGCTCGCCGCGCAGCCAGGCGCGGGTCTCGGTATTGATGCGGTCGATCCCGTACTCCAGGTGCGCGGGCAGGAGGCCGCCGTGGACGAAGACGTTGCCGTCGAGGACCAGGATCACGTCGTGGCCCGCAAGCAGCTGGGCGTAGGGCCCGCCCGGGCGGAAGGCCGCCACCCGGGCGCGCTGCTCCGGCGCCACCTCCGCCAGCTCCGGGTCGCCGGCGTCGTAATCGACCCGCCCCTCGAAGTCGGCGTAGCCGCCGGGCGTGACGTAGCGCAGATCGCCGGCGACGTTCATCAGCTCGTGGTTCCCGAGCAGCGAGTGGAAGGCGCCGCCGGCCGCGGCAGCCTCCGCCGCCAGGCGTTCGAACAGCAGCAGGATCTCCGCCTCGCCGTCGCCGCGGTCGAGCTGATCGCCGGTCTGGACCACCACCATGTCGCCGCCGCACCATCGATCTCCTTCATCGATCGCGCCGGCCAGGCGCAGCGCCCGGCGCGTGGCGTCGAGGTCACCGTGGACGTCGCCGAAGGCGACGATGCGGGGCGCCCCGCTCCCGTCGGCCGCCTGGCAGCCAGGCGCGCCCAGCAGCAGGATGAATAGGAACAGGAGGCCGGCGGCCGACAGGAATGCGCGTCGATTCATGCTGGGTTCATCGTCGAGGCCGCTGCCGATCGCAGGTCGGTGGGCGGTGCCGCCGGGGAGGAGCAGGGACGGGTCGAGGGCGGTCAGGTTCGGCACCGCAGAGCTTAGGTCGTTCTCGCCTCGGGGACGGGAAGAAGAGCCCGTTGGGCGCGTCCTGGCCGATCCGCGCCGAGCCCTTCCGAGCTGGCATCGCTGGGGCTCCTGCGAGGAAGGCTCCGGGGCAGATCGACCGTCCAGGGCCGCCAGCGGTCGCGCCGCCGGTTAAGCTGGATCCGCCATGTCCTTCCTCTCGCGCCACCGCTCCGTGCTCGTGTCCCTGGGGCTCGCAGCCGCTCTCGGAGCCTGCCAGCCCGAGCCGGCCAACTCGCTGGACAGCCTCCGCCGCGCTGTCGCTGAGCGCTACGGCACCTCGGACCTCCAGCTGATCGAGCTGGAGCTGCCCTCGGGTCTGCCGGATTCCTTCAAGCTGCCGATCACGGTCGACGGCTTGGAGACCACGGCGACCCTGACGCGCCACTCCTTGCGCGGTCCCGGCTTCCGCCTGGAGGCCTGGTCGCCTGTGGGAGCCGCCGCCGCCGTCGCGCCGCCGCCCTCCAGCTACCGCGGCCGCCTCTCCGGCCTGCCGGGCACGATCGCCCTCGCCGGCCTGGGCCCGGACGGCCTGCGGGCGCGGCTGGAGTCCGACCTCGGCCTGGACTGGCGCATCCTGCCGGCGCGCGAGCTCGACCCGGCGGCCCCGCGCTCGCTGCACTTGCTGCTGCCGGCGGACCTCGAGGACCTGAGCCTGCCCGGCTGCGG
>CAYZXS010000042.1:0-10751 GCA_964482495.1 uncultured Planctomycetales bacterium | reverse complement strand
GACGGCCTGATCAAGGCCGAGACCGTGCGCGTGGTCGTCAACCCGGCCGGCCTCAGCCAGCTCTGGCAGCTCGACGAGACCGCCGGCGCCGTCGCCGCGAACCGGGCGCCGGGCGGGTTGGACGGCGCGGTGAGCGGGATGGCCCGCTGGACCGCGGGCAAGGTCGGCAACAGTCTGCGCTTCATCAGCACCCTCGACCAGGTGGCGGTGCCGCCGCTGCACCTGAACGCCGACCGCCTGACGATGGCCGCCTGGGTCTACCGCCGCGGCGTCCAGAACACCGACGCCGGCCTGCTCTTCGCCCGCGGCGGCGGCACCGTCGCCGGCCTGCGGCTCGCCGCCGGCAGCGAGCTGGCCTACGACTGGAACGACGACCCGGCGGCCCATGCCTGGAGCAGCGGTCTGGTCCTGCCCGCCTATCAGTGGAGCTTCGTCGCCTTGGTGGTCGAGCCGGACGGCGCCACGATCTACCTCGATGACGGCAACGGCCTGCAGAGCGCCAGCCGCGCCGCGCCGCACGCGGCCGAGGCCTTCGACGCCGAGCTGGTGATCGGCCAGGACCCGGGCTACCCCACCACGCGCAGCTTCCAGGGCAACCTGGACGACGTCCGCGTCTACCAGCGCGCGCTCGGCGCCGCCGAGGTCGGCGCCCTGGCGGCGCTGCTCGGCCCGGCCGAGTTCCCGGACCCGCCGGACGACGGCGCGGTCGGCGCCGGCCTGCCGCTGAAGTGGTTCGGGGCCTACGGCGCCACCGGCCACGAGGTCTACCTGGGCAGCGATTACGCCGCCGTCGGCGCGGCGACGCCGGCTTCGCCCGAGTACCAGGGCAGCGTCTCGGTCGCCGAATTCACGCTGCCGCCCCTCGCCAACGGCCGCTGGTTCTGGCGCGTCGACGAGGTCAGCGGCGGCGCCCGCACCGAAGGCGCGGTCTGGCGCTTCGACATGGCCGAGGGCCACCGGTGGCGGCTGGACGAGAGCTCCGGCACCACCGCCGCCGACGACTACCTGAGCCATGACGGCAGCTACCTCAACGGCGCCGGCCTTGGCCATCCCGGCGCCAGCGCCCAGACCGGCAGCGCGGTGTGGTTCGACGGCGTCGACGACAAGGTCGAGATCCCGTCGCTGAACCTGCACGGCGACCGCTTCACCGCCAGCGCCTGGATCCGCCGCTCCGGCGACCAGGAGGACTACGCCGGGCTGATCTTCAGCCGCGCCGGCGCGACCATCGCCGGCCTGCACTTCGGCAAGAACCAGGGCCTGCGCTACCACTGGAACAACTGGAATTGGGACTGGAAGAGCGGCTTGACCGTGCCCGACGACCAGTGGGTCTTCGTCGCCTGGGTGGTCGAGCCCGACCGCGCCACGATCTACCTGGGCCAGAACGGCGCGCTGCAGCAGGCGGTCCACCTGGCCAGCCACGGGATCGAGGAGTTCGACTCCACCCTGACCCTCGGCCAGGACCAAGCCGGCAGCCAGGTGCGCTACTTCCGCGGCTGGATGGACGACGTCCGGACCTGGAACGGCGCGCTGAGTGAGGCCCAGCTGCAGGCGGTCTTCGACGCGACGAGGTAGGCTAGCGAGCGTGGGTCGGGGCCGGGATGGTCTGGTCCCTCACCCGGGGAGCTTTAACCGAGATGAGGAATCCGATTCGGCGCAGCCGCAAGATCGGCAAGACCCAAGGTGGCCGGGTCAAGGATGGCCGGCCTGAGGAGAAGTGGAGCCGGGTCTTCCATCGGGACATCTGGACGCGGCTCTCCCAGGACACGCCGGGTGACGAGATCCGAATCCTGCGGGATCACCCCTCGAGCCAGCTCTATCACCCGTGTTCCGGAGAGGAGTACCTCGAGGTCCTGGAGCGCCTGCCCGAGGATCAGACCGACTCCTTGCGGGCCATCGTCCTTCGCCGGACCTCGAAGTGCGACCTCGCGGTGGGGATCGAAGCTCGTCGCCGCTACTTCTGTGTCCTGTTGAACGCCTTCCCGAAGTCGAATCGAATGGTCTGGAAACCTCCGCCGACGGAGGCGCAACGTCGCCATCACGGGCGATGGTGCAGCAAGTGGAGGCCGCTGGGCGACAGCGTGGAGTTGATCTGGTCGCGCGACGAGATCCGCCGCTACTACCTCTACCACCTCTTCCTGCATGAGCTCGGGCACATCAACCAGCCTTGGACCTACAAGGGAGCCCGCGCCGAGGCATTCGCCGAGAACTACGCCCTGGAGTGGGCGGCGAAGCTGGGTGAGCTCCCCCCTCCGAGGGACAGCTGAAGGAGCCCGCGAGGATCATGCCGCCCTTTCAACCGACTGACGACTCTACCGACCCTCGCGTGATCCTCAGCACCGGGCGTTTGGTGCTGCGGCGGCTCGATCACGGCGACGCGCCCTTCATCCTGCGCCTGGTGAACGAGCCGGCTTGGCTGCGGCACATCGGCGACAAGAAGGTGCGCGATCTGGCCGACGCCCGCCGCTACCTGGAACAGGGGCCGCTGGCTTCCTACCGCCGCAACGGCTTCGGCCTGTGGTTGGTTTCGCTGAGCGCCGACGGCGCGGAGCAGGCCGGCACGCCGGTCGGCCTGTGCGGCTTCCTGCAGCGCGAGGAGCTGCCCGACCCCGACATCGGCTTCGCGCTGCTGAGCGAGCACTGGCGCCAGGGTTTTGCCTTCGAAGCCGCGGCCGCCGCGCTCGACTTCGGCTGGAGCGAGCTCGGCTTCCTGCGCGTGGCGGCGGTCACGGCCCTCGAGAACGAAGCCTCTGGCCAGCTCCTGGCCAAGCTCGGCTTCTCCCGGCGCGGAACGATCCGGCTGGGCGAGCCGGCCGAGGAGCTGAACGCCTACGGGATCGAGCGGCCCTGAGCCGCGGCCGCTCTCTCCGCCGGTCCGCGGCGGGCTAGAATCCGGCGTGGCCCGGTACCAGCGCAACGCCATCCGGGAGGACGTCTGGAACTTCCTCCTGCCGGCGCTGGTGGTCTACGTCGCCGGAATGGCCGTCTGCACCGTCGAGCTGGCCGTGACCCAGGAGGGCGAGGTCGAGATGACGCCGCTGCGCGCGGTAGGCGTGATCGGCGTCGCGGTCGGGCTGCTCCACGCGGTCGTCGGCGCGACCTGGCTGCGCCGCCAATACTCCTCGACCCTGGTGATTCGCGAGGGCCACCAGCTGATCACCAGCGGGCCTTACCGCCGCGTGCGCCACCCGATCTACCTCGGCGCGCTGCTGGTCAGCTTCGGGATTGCGGTGTTCGCCAAGAGCGGGATCGGCTTCGGCGTCATGGCGCTGCTGGTGCCGCTGATCCGGCGTCGAATCCGGATCGAGGAGCGGCTGCTGACCGAACACTTCGGGGATGACTACCGCGCCTACCAGCGCCGCACCGGCATGCTGTTGCCGCGCTTCGGGCGCCGGTCCAGCGCCGACGGCGGCGGCGCCGCCTAAGCCAGGCCGACGCAGCGCCACATCGGCACCGCGTGAAGCGAATCCGCGGTCTGGCCTTCCAACTCGGCGCGCAGCGCCGCGATCTCCTCGCGACAGCGGCGCAGGCTCGGCTCGCTGGCTGCCAGGCCGGCGCTCTCGGCGATGACGTCGGCCACCCAGGAGACCCGGTCGAAGTAGACCTCCGCGCCCTCGTGGTGGGCGGAGCGGATCAGGTGCGGCCGGATGCCCAGGTCGCGGAAGCCCGCCTCGCTCATGCGTTCCGGCAGGCTCGGCCCGAGCCCGATGTGCGGCGGTCGGCCAAGTTCGCCGAGGCGGCGGTACAGCGCGCCGAAGGCCAGGTCGAGAGTGGGTAGCGAGGCGCCGAAGCGGAACACCTGGACCCGGTTATCGGCCTCGACGGCGACCAGGCGTCCTCCGGGTCGCAGCACGCGGCGGATCTCGGCGAGGGCGGCGTCGAGGCGGGGCAGGTGCATCAGGGTCGAGACCGTGAGCACCGCGTCGAGTTCGCCCTCGCCGACCGGCAGGGCGTAGGCGTTGCCCGCCGCGGCCGCGGCCCGCGACCGCCAAGGCGCCAGGGTGTCGGCGCAGCTCGCGGCGCGCGCCGGGTCGAGGTCCAGCCCCAGGTAGCGCAGCTCCGGCAGCGCTGGCAGCAAGGTCGCCGCCGCCTGGCCGAAGCCGGAGCCGAGGTCGAGCAGCCG
This sequence comes from uncultured Planctomycetales bacterium, assembly GCA_964482495.1. Classification (GTDB taxonomy): domain Bacteria; phylum Planctomycetota; class UBA1135; order UBA1135; family UBA1135; genus J029. Next base: position 6,631 of record CAYZXS010000042.1, on the reverse strand, counting down.
GCACCAGCCGCGGGGCAAGGCGTCGACCAGCAGGGAGGTGAAGGCCTCGTCCCACCACTCCGCCCGCCCGCGCCGGAGCTCCCCCTCGGTCAGTCCGTCCGGGCCGCGCGCGGCTTCCGGGGGGCTCGATCCAGTCGGGGGCGAGGGGGTCATGGCCAGCCCTTCGATTCTGGCACAGGATGCGTGGGGTGGCGGCGTTCCGGCCCTCGATTCCCGCTCAGCGCGCATAGACTGATGGACCGGTCCCGCGGGCGTTCAAGGCCTGCTCCCCATTCTGAATCACCATGCGCCGTACCACCGCCGCGCTGCTCCTGCTCCTGTCCCTCTCACCGGCCTGCGCGCCTCCCCACACGATCCCGACCGACCAGATCGAGATCGTCTGCTTCTCCGGCCACAGCGACCGGGTGGAACTCTACTTCCGGCCGCCCGATGGCCTGAGTTGCCCCGGCATCCGCGTCGAGGCGGAGGGCAACACGCGCACCATCAGCTTCCTGCGCGGTGACGGCGGCGGCCAGGTCGACGCGCCGGCCACGCCTTCGCAGAGCCCGGTCTGGACGGACTCGCTGGTGGTGTCGCTCCCCATCCCCGAGCACCTCCGCCAAGGGGGCGGCGAGTTCATCGTGCGCTATGCCGACGACCCGGGCACCAAGCACAGCTGGCGCTTCACCGAGCCCTAGGCCTCCGGTCGCCCATCCGCGGCCGCGCTGCGCCCGAAGACTGGGGTTCATGCAGGCGATTCTCCGGATCTTCCACGCGCTGCTCCTGGTCGCGGCGGCCTCCTCCTGATGAGGAACTCCGCCTTCACCAGTGACGCGGAGCGGCAGGAGATGCTCGACCTGATCCGGGGCCGGATGGCGGAGGCCGGCGGCTAGGCTGCGGCATGCGGTCCCCCTCCCGCGCCCTGCTCGCCGCGATCCTCGCCGCCGTCCTCGCGGCCTCCTGCGCCGCGCCGGCCGGCGTCGCCAGGGTCCGCTTGGAGTGCCAGCCGGCGTGGCTGGACAGCATGGCGCTGGCGCTCTGGTCCTTCGACGACGGGCCGGTGGCGGTGGTGCCGGGCGCCGCGCCGGGCCGCTTCGACCTGATGCTCTACTACGACGCCGACGACTGCACCGACGGGGCGCTGCTCGGCCCCGAGGAGCGCATCGGCCACCTGTTCCCGGTCGGCGACCTGCCGTGGGAGGAGCTGTGCCGGCTGGAGCCGCCGACGGCGTCCTCGGCGAGCGTGATCGCGATCCACCCGCTCACCGCCGACCGCGTCGGCGAGGCCTTCTGGGTCCGCGTCGGGGCGGGGGAGTTCGTGCTGGTCCGGATCCGTTCGATCCGCGGCGCCAGCCCCGCCGAGCGGCTGGGCGGCGCCGTCGCCGGGGTGGAGCTCGAGTGGTGGCGTCCTCCTGGCCCGGACTTCGCCTTGCGCGACGACCCGGACCACACCCTCGACGCTCGCCCGATGGGAGAGGAGACCTGTCGCGTGCACCGGCGGCCTTGCCTCGAGGACTGGGTGGACACGCGATACGGGTTGATTCGGCCCATCAGCGACCAGGTCGGCGAACTGTGGCGGCGCTACCCGAACGTGAACGACGACTACCTCGCCGGCTGCATCGTCCGGCCGCAGCCCAAGGCGCTGGTCTACGCCTGTCCCGACTGCCGGGTGGAGTTCTTCGCCGAGTTCGAGGCGCTGCCGGAGCAGGCGAAGACCTGGGGCACCCCGCCGCGCGGCCGCGACCCGCGTCTGGATCGCGAGCGGCCATAATGCCGCGATGACCACCCTCGAGACCGAGCGGTTGCTGCTGCGCCAGTTCGAGGCCGCCGACACCGACGCCTACGCCGTGATGATGGGCGACCCCGAGATCATGCGCTTCCTCGGCACCGGCCAGACCCTCGACCGCATGGGCACGTGGCGACACATCGCCTACATCCGCGGCCACTGGCAGCTGCGCGGCTACGGGATGTTCGCGCTCGAGGAGAAGGGCGGCGGCCGCCTGGTCGGCCACGCGGGCATCGTCCACCCCGAGGGCTGGCCCGGCCTCGAGCTCGGCTGGGCGCTGCAGAAGGACTGCTGGGGCCGCGGCTACGCCACCGAAGCGGCGCGCGAGGTGCTGCGCTACGCCTTCGAGGAGCTCGGCCGCGAAGACGTCATCAGCATGATGTACCCCGAGAACACGGCCAGCATGCGCGTCGCCGAGCGGATCGGCGAGCGTCAGCGCAGCCCGACGCAGATCTACGGCAAGGACGTCGTGGTCTACGGCATCACCGCCGCCGAGTACGCGGCCGCGCGGCATGGCTGAAGCCGGCGCGGGCGCCCCGCGGGTCTCGGTGCTGATCGCGGCGCGCGACGCGGCGGGCACGCTCGCCTCGACCCTCCGCTCGGTGCAGCGCCAGAGCTGCGACGACTGGGAGTGCCTGGTGGCCGACGACGGCTCCACCGACGCCACCCGCGCGCTGGCCGAGGACTTCGCCGCCCGCGACCCGCGCTTCCGAGCGCTGGCGCTGCCGGCCGAGGGCGTGGTGGCGGCCCGCAACGCCGCCCTGGCGGAGTGCCGCGGCGATTGGATCGCCCTGCTCGACGCCGACGACCTGATGCGGCGGAGGCGCCTGGAGCGGCAGCTCGCGGCGGTGGCGGCAGACCCGTCGCTGGACGGCGTCGGCTGCCATGTCCGCTACTTCCCGAGTTCCGAAGTCGGCGAGGGCCGCGGCCATTACCAGGCTTGGCTGAACGGGATCACCACCCCTGAGCAGGTGGCGCGCGAGCGCTTCATCGAGATGCCGGTCGGCCACCCGACCCTGCTGCTGCGGGCGGCGCTGCTGCGCGAGCACGGTTACCGCGACCAGGGCTGGCCGGAGGACTGGGACCTGCTGCTGCGGCTGCTCGGCGGCGGCGCCCGCATCGGCGTCGTGCCGGAGCGCCTGCACGCCTGGCGGCTGCGGCCGGACAGCCTGTCGCGGCGCTCGCCGGCGTACTCCATCGACGCCTTCACGCGCTGCCGCGCCGCCTTCCTGGCCGAACAGGTCCTGGCGGGGGAGCAGGACTACGTGCTCTGGGGCTACGGCGGCACCGGCAAGGCGCTGCGCACGGCCTTGCTCGAGCTCGGCCGCATCCCCAGCCACATCGTCGAGATCCACCCTGGCCGGATCGGCAACAAGATCCACGGCACGCCGGTGGTCGCGCCGCAGGAGCTGCAGCGGCTGCGCGGCCTGCGCGTGGTGGTCTCCGTGGCCGGCGCCCAGGCCCGCCGCATCATCCGCGGCGCCATGGACGACTTCGGGCTGGTCGAGGGCGCGGACTTCGTCTTCGCCGCCTGAAAGGTGTCAGGCTCCTTCGTCAAGGACCCAAACGGCCCCGTATCCTGTCGCCTTCCGATGCACGGTCCTCATCCCCGGATCCTCCTCGCCGCGGCGGCCCTGCTCGCCGCCCCCGCTTCCCTGCCTGCGCAGGGGCCGGCCGGCGCCCCCGCGCGCACCCACGACATCACGCTCGACGACTACTTCAGCATCGCCTCGCTGACCGACCTCGCCGTCTCCCCGGACGGCTCGATGGTGGCCACGCAGGAGTTGCGGTGGCAGCCCGAGGATGACCTGCGCAACGCCGACTTGTGGGTCACGGACACGGTCACGCGCGAGCGCTTCCAGCTGACCTCCGACGACGCCTGGGACGGGAATCCGGTCTGGTCGCCGACCGGCCAGTGGGTCTACTTCCTGACCGCGCGCACCAACGCGGACGACCCGCGGCCGCCCTACAACGGCCGGCCGCAGGTGTTCCGCGTCGCCGCCGACGGCAGCGGCGCGCCCGAGCCGGTCTCGACCTCGCCGGGCGGCGTCGAGTCCTTCACCGTCACCCGTGACGGCCGCTGGCTCTACGCCGTGCTCGACTACCAGCACGTCGAGGGCGGGACCTGGGGCGAGCTCAAGCGCAAGTTCCCGGACCTCGGCTACGCCCACGGCCGGCCCAAGCTGTCGCAGGTGTGGCGCATCGACCTGAACAGCGGCGCGCCCGAGCTGCTGGTCGACCAGGACCGCAAGATCAAGAGCATGGCGGTCAGCGGCGACGGCCAGCGGATCGCGATGATCACCACGCCCGACGAGCGCGAGATCACCCACGAGGGCCGCTCCCACGTCGAGGTCCACGACCTCGGCACCGGCCGCACCACGCGCCTGCCCGACGAGCTGTGGCGGACCCGCGCGCCGTCGCCGAACGGCTGGATCGAGCAGCCGTGCTGGAACGACGCCGGCGACCGGCTGGCCTTCCGCGTCGACTTCGACGGCTATCCCTCCGAGGTCTTCGTCGCCGGCTTCGACGACGGCGGCCAGAACTGGCTGCGGCGCATCGAGCGCGTCGGCGAGGTCCACCCCGTCGGCCGGATGGCCTGGCGCCCGCGCAGCGGCGAGCTCTGCTTCACCGCCGACGACCAGGGCGCCTGCCGCCTCTTCGGCGCCTCCGAGGCCGGCCAGCGCGACGGCGCCGCCGCCTTGCGCGTGATCAGCGAGGGCGACGTCGTCGTCGAGGGCTTCGACTGGTCGGCGCTCGGCGACCTCTACGTGGCGAAGCGCGGGCCGGGGCACGACAGCGAGCTGTACGAGCTGACCGCGGCCGGCGACCGGCGGCTGACCGAACTCAACCCGCAGATGGCGCGCTGGAAGCTGCCGCAGCTGCGCCGGGTGCGCTGGCGCGGCGCCGACGGCGACGAGGTCGAGGGCATCCTCGAGCTGCCGCCCGAATGGGTGCCGGCCGACGGCCCGCTGCCGACCCTGATCGAGATCCACGGCGGGCCGACCGCCGCGACCTACTTCGCCTTCCGCTACTGGATCTACGGCCGCACCCTGTGGGCCGCGCGCGGCTGGGCGGTGCTGTCTCCGAACTACCGCGGCTCGACCGGCTACGGCGACGCCTTCCTGACCGACCTGATCGGCCACAAGAACGACCGCGACGTCGTCGACATCGAAGCCGGGGTCGACTGGCTCATCGACCAGGGCATCGCCGACCCCGAGCGGCTGGCGCTGAGCGGCTGGAGCAACGGCGGCTATCTCGTGAACTGCCTGATCACCCGCGACGACCGCTGGAAGGCGGCGTCGAGCGGCGCCGGGGTCTTCGACACCGTCATGCAGTGGTCGATCGAGGACACCCCCGGCCACGTCATGAACTACTCCGAGGGCCTGCCGTGGACCAACGCCGGCGGCATGCACCGGAGCTCGCCGATCTACGCCGCCGGGGACATCTCGACCCCGACCCTGATCCACGTCGGGGCCAACGACCCGCGGGTGCCGCTGCAGCACAGCACCGCGCTGCACCGCACGCTCTATGACTACCTGGACGTGCCGGTCGAGCTGGTGGTCTACCCGGGAACCGGCCACAGCCTGCGCAGCTACCGGCACCGGCGCGCCAAGCTGGAGTGGGACCTGGCGTGGTTCGACGAGTGGGTGCTGGGCGGCTAGCCGTCGGCCGGCGGCTGCGGCAGGACCTCGACCCGGGCGTGGAGGTAGCCGCCGCTGCTGGCGCTGCGCCCGAGGGCGAGCAGCCAGACCTGGGCGGGGTCGGCCGCCAGCTCGACCGGCTTCTCGAGCGCCACCCGGTCACCGTCGAGGATGACCTGGAAGACGCCGTCGGCGCTCCATCGGCCGTCGGCCTGGGTGGGTCGGAGCTCGAGGCGCAATAGCCAGGCGTTCTGGTAGCCGGCCGGAAGGGCGACGCCCGCGTCGCGGCCGGTGGCTCCGGCTTCGGCCGGCCGGCTGGCGCGCAGCCCCTGGTCGGGCAGGGTGCTGACCACCGAGGCGCGGGCCTGGTAGACGGCGGTGCCGGAGTCCCAGCTGGCGAGCTCCTGCCGTCCGAGGCTGAGGGCCTGGCGCCGATCGCCGAGATCGGGCGCGCGGGAGCTGGATTCGAAGAGCTCGACCGCGAGCAGGACCGGGTCACTCCCGGGCGGCCGCCCCACGTCGGGCGGCACCTGGCAGGTGGTGGCGGACAGGGCGAGCAGGGTGACTGCGACCATCCGCATGCCCCTATTCTACCTGCTGATTCAGCAGGCGACCGGCCCGGAATGGTCGCGATCAGGAAGCGCCGGCGCCGGAGTCACCGCCGGCGGGCGGCTGCACGGTCACCGTGGCGTGGTGCGGCAGGCCGGTGAGCGGGTTCGGGCCGAGGTCGACCTTCCAGACGCCGTCGGCGTCCTGGTCGAGGCGCAGGCGCTGGGTCCAGATGACGCCGTCGCGCGGGGACCGGTAGCTGATGCGCAGCTTGACCCGCCAGGAGCCGTTGAACAGCCGGTCGGCGGAGGCGTCGCTGACGGTGACCGCCGGCAGGGAGGGGTCGAGCGGGCTGGCGGCGTAGTGGGCCCGCGGCACCGTGGCTTCGCCGTCCGGCGCGCTGGCGCGCGCGTCGACCAGCTTCGGGAAGCGCTCCTGCCAGGACCAGGTCCAGGAGTCGAGCTCCTCGCTCTTGACCGGCACCACCCAGCGATCGCCGCCCTCGGACAGCGCCACTTCGATCTGGGCCTCTTCCGGCGCGTAATAGGCCTCGGTGACGACGCCGCGGGAGCAAGCGGTCAGGAGCAAAGGGAGGAGCCAAAGCCGCATGACCGTAGTTTAGGGGTCAGACATCGATTGATATTCGAGGTCGTACGTCGATTTTCCGGCCCCGCCG
>CAYZXS010000041.1:0-32659 GCA_964482495.1 uncultured Planctomycetales bacterium | reverse complement strand
CACTCCCGCTCCCCGTTGCGGAAGCGGTAGCGCCCGGGCGGCAGCGGGCTGAACAGCAGCTCGCCGGAGGCGGGGACCAGGTGCGAGGGCAGCGGCGCCGGTTCGTCGAGGCGCTCACCGCTCAGGATCGTCCCGGGCTCGAGGCCGTCGAGCACCAGGTCGGCGCAGGCCAGGGCCAGCTCCGGGCCGGCGCCCGAGCCGAGCCGCCAGGCTGGGGTGGGGGGCATTCCTGGGGCATAGGCCTCGAACAGGGCGGCGCCTGCGGGCAGGCCGACCACGGTGGCGTCGCCGTCAGGGCCGCTGAAGATCACCAGGGGCGCGCGCTCGGGCTCGGTCGCGGGCCGCGCCAGCACCAGCGCCGCGGCCACCGGGGTGCCGTCGTCACGGCGGCGCAGGCGCAGCGGCCGGGTGGTCTCGATCAGCGGCTCCAGCCGTGGCAGCTCTGGGTGGCGCATTCGGGTCAGGTGGAAGCCGGCTTCTGGCGGCGAAGCGAAGCTCTCCGGTCCGAAGACCTCGTGGCCCTCGGCCCAGGCCATGATCCGCAGCGGGCCGTCGGCGTAGCTCCGGAGCTCGACCCGGCCGTCCTCGCCGGTGCGCTGGCTGGAGAGGCTGGGGTCGAGTTGGACGACCAGGGCGTCGGGCGCGGGTTGGCCGTCGGCGTCGAAGATGCGCACCAGGGTCTCGCGGACCTCCGGCGCGGGGGGGGCGCCGTACTCCGGCGCCGGCCCGGGGTCCCAGGCGGCGCCCTCGACCGCCTGGCCGAGGTCGCGGTGGCCGATCGCCAGGCTGATGGCCACCACCAGCACCGGCAGCAGCACCGCGACGGCGCTGGCCCGCGGCTTCAGCTTCATCGGCCGCCGTTCCTCTTGCGCGGCGGGCGGGGTTCGAGCTCCAGCTCGAGCTCGGCGTGGCCGCCGGAGGGGATCATCACCGGGTGGTCGCGGAGGGAGCCGGCGCGGGTGTTCAGGCTCAGGAGCCAGTCGCCCGCCGGGACTTGGTCGAGGCGGAAGCCGCCGCCGCGGCCGACCTGGAAGTCCAGCGGGGCCACGCCGGTCATGCCGACCGGCACCAGGCTGCCGCGGCTGCCGCGCGGGGCGGCCTTGAGCTGACCCTTCTCATTCGGGATCCGCGCCGTGCCGCGCATGCCCCCGAGCAAGAGCTGGAAGTCCCGGGTCAGGTCCTGGCCGCTGCCCAGGCGGACTTCCTGGCGGGCGGCGCCGGTCGGGCCGCGCTGGGTCTCGTCGCCGCCGCCGAAGCGGAAGATGCCGCCGGGCCGGCGCCCGGGCAGGTCGACCACGACCCAGTAAGTGTCTGGGTCGATCGCGGTGATGGCGTAGCGGCCCTGGAAGTCGGTCGAGGTGCTGCGCAGCCGCCGGGCGACGTTGCGCCAGCCGGAGCGTGGGTCGGCCATGCCGCCCAGATCCTGGGGAACCAGGTAGACGGACATGCCCGGCCGCGCCTCGCCGTCGATCCGGACCTCACCGCGCAGGGTCGCGCGGTCCTCGAGGTCGAGCTGCAGCGTCACCAGCGCCGTGCCGCCCTCCTCGACCAGGACGCCGTCCTCACGGGCTAGCGGCTCGCCGCTGCCGAACAGGAAGTTGGCCGCGCCGAGCGCCGGATCGACTTCGCGCACCTCGACCGTGTACTCACCGGGCGCCAGGTCCGGGATCCGGAACTCGCCGTCGCCGTCGACGGTGGTGTCGATCGGGTCGGTGCCCCGGCGGCTTACCGTCACCCGCAGCGGCCCGAGCAGGCCGAGCGCGCCGACCACCGCCCCCTCGATGGCGGATGGCGGCTGGAGCTGCAGCACCAGCTCGACTGGCTTGCCCTCGAGCAGCGGGAATTCCTCGCTCTCGGCGGGCGACAGGCCGGGGAGGAAGGCCTCCAGCCGGTAGTCGCCGACCGGTGTGCCGGGGAAGGAGAAGCCGCCGTCGGCGCCGGCGGTGGCGGTGCGCAGGATCGAGCTGCGGCGGCGCGAGTCGGGGGCCATCGGCGCCCGCCTGCCGGCGAGGCGGTTGGCAAGGAGCCGGCGCAGGTGGACCCGAGCGCCGGAGGCGGCGGCGCCGGAAGGGGCGAGCACCACGCCCGAGATGCTCTGGCCCGGCCCGAGGGTGATCGCGACCACCGGCGGCGGCTGGGGGTCGTTCTCCTTGAGCACCACGGCGTCGGACCAGCCGACCGCGTGCTGGTCGGACCAGGCGGCGACGCGGAAGCGGCGCTCCCAGGTCCGGCTGATCGCCGGCTCCAGCCGGAAGCTGCCGTCGCTCTCCGAGACCGCTTCGGCGGCGGCCTCGAGCCGCTCGGGGTCCTGGCCGGTGTTGCGGCTGCGCGAGATCGTGACCAGCTTGACCGAGGCGCCAGCCACCGCGCGGCCGGCCGGGTCCTGGACGTAACCGGTGATCGGGGGCAGCACGGGCAGGATCAGCTCGACCGGGAATTTGAGCTCGTCGCCGCGGAAGTCGGCGTTGACCGGCCAGTGACCGTCGGCGCCGGCCCGGATCCGGGCACGCTCGCAGTCCGCCGGCGCCTCGAAGCGGAAGGCGCCGCTGGCCTCGCTGACGGTCTCGAGGCGCACGCCCTCGGCGTCCAGTCGGAGCCGGGCGCCGCCGAGGCCCTGGCGGCCGGTGTCGAGCACGAAGCCGGTGATCGTGCCGGCCCGGTCGAGCTGGATCTCGACCCCGCCCACCTGCTCGCCGGAGCCGGCCTTGATCGAAGCCGACAGCCCGAGCACGTAGCCGGGGCCGGCCGCGCGCAGCCGCATCCGGCCGGGCGGCAGCTGGCGCAGCTCGAAGCGGCCATCCGGGCCGGTGACCGCCTGGTAGGGAGGGAGCGCCGGCAGCTCTTGCAGCCGGCGGACGGGGTAGACGGCGGTGTCGGGCTCCGGCACCGGCACCACGAGGGCCCCGGCCACCGGCTCGCCGGCGGGGCCGCTGACGGTGCCGCTCACGGTCCAGCCCCGCCGCAGCCGCAGGTCGCCGAGGTCGCGGGTGCGGCCGGGCATGGCCGGCTGGTTGGCCAGCTCGATCGCCGGCAACTCGGGAACGCCGGCGCGGATGACGAAGCGCAGGCCGTCGCGGCGCGGCTCGGGCAGGGCGAAGCGGCCATCGGAGCCGCATTCCACGGTCCACCGAGCGAGCGGCGGGTCGTCGGGGTCGTCGGGGTTGAGGTACATCGCCCAGCCGCTGCGGCCCCAGGCTTCGACCACGGCGCCGCCGGCGGGGGAGCCGTCGGGCCTCAGCACCCGGCCGACGAAGGAGGGGATGCCGAGCTCGGCATCGATCTCGGGCACGCCTGCGCCGGCGGTGGGGGCGAGCTCGGTTCGGCCGCCGCCGGGCTCCGGACCAGGACCCGTGAGCGCCGAGCCGTCGCCGGCGTCGGGCGCGCTGACGGCCTCACCGCCGCCTCCATCGGGCCCCTCCGGGACGGTCGAACCGGGCGGCTCGGACAACACCAGCGCCAGGACGGCGCCGAGGACCAGGATCGCGAGGACGAGGAGGGCCTTCCGAGGCATCGTTCCCTCCATGCTACGGCGCGGGGGCACTAGAATTCGCGGCTTCATGCGCCTGTCCCGACAGCTTTTCGTGACCCTGCGGGAGGACCCGGCCGACGCCGAGGTCCGCTCCCACGCCCTCATGGCCCGCGCCGGCTTCATCCAGAAGATCGCGGCCGGAATCTACGTCTACGCGCCGATGATGTGGCGGGTGCTGCGCAAGGTCGAGCAGATCGTGCGCGAGGAGCACGACAAGGCCGGCTGCCAGGAGATGCTGATGCCGGCGCTGCAGCCGACCGAGCTGTGGCAGGAGTCGGGGCGGCTCGACCGCTACGTCAACGAGGGCATCCTGTTCCACTTCCAGGACCGCAAGGGTTCTGACGTGTGTCTGGGCCCGACCCACGAGGAGGTGGTCACCAACTACGCCCGCAAGCTGGTGCAGTCCCACAAGCAGCTGCCGGTGACGCTGTACCAGATCCAGACCAAGTTCCGGGACGAGATCCGGCCGCGCTTCGGCCTGATGCGCGGGCGCGAGTTCATCATGAAGGACGCCTACTCCTTCGACTGCACGGCCGAGGCGATGGCCGAGTCCTACGCCACCATGCGCGAGGTCTACCGGGCGATCTTCACCCGCTGCGGCCTGCGCTTCACGCCGGTCGAGGCCGACAGCGGCGCCATCGGCGGCAGCGGCTCGGAGGAGTTCATGGTCGACGCCGACACCGGCGAAGACGCGATCGCGGTGTGCCGCGCTCGGGGGTATGCGGCCAACGTCGAGAAGGCGGTGTCGCGGATCCCGGCGGCGCCGGCGCCGGCCGAGCAGGTTGACATGCACAAGGAGCCGACGCCGGCCGCCAAGAGCTGCGAGGACCTGTTGGCGCTGTTCCCGGAGCTGCCGCTCGAGCGCATGCTGAAGACCGTGCTCTACACCGTCACCTGGGAGGACCGCGAGGCGCCGGTGGCGGTGATGTGCCGCGGCGACCGCGAGCTGAACGAGGTCAAGCTGCTCAACCACCTCGGCGCGGCGGCGCTGGAGCTGGCGGACGAGAAGACGGTCAAGGAGGTCACCGGCGCCGCGGTCGGCTTCGCCGGCCCGATCGGCCTGCGCGAAGACGTGCGGCTGCTGGCGGATTCCAGCGTCGAGGGCGTCGACGGCTTCCTCTGCGGCGGCAACGAGACCGACACTCACTACCTGGACGTCTGGTTCGGCCGCGACCTGGAACAGCCGGAGACCGCCGACTTCGGCGTCGTCCAGCAAGGCGATCTCATGACCGACGGCGACGGCGTGATCGAGATCACCCGCGGCATCGAGGTCGGCCACATCTTCCAGCTCGGCACCAAGTACTCCGAGGCCATGGGCGCCTGGTACGACGACCTGCAGCAGAAGCGGCAGCCCATCTGGATGGGCTGCTACGGCATCGGCGTGTCGCGGGTGGCGGCCTCGGCGGTGGAGCAGAACCACGACGACGACGGCATGATCTGGCCGCTGCCGATCGCGCCCTACTCGGTCCACCTGGTGCAGATGAAGGTCGGCAACGAGCAGCAGGACGCGCTGGCCCAGGAGCTGCACGACACCCTCGAGGCGGCCGGCGTCGACGTGCTGTGGGACGAGCGGAAGAAGGTCAGCCCCGGCGCCAAGTTCAAGGACGCCGACCTGATCGGGGTGCCGCTGCGCATCGTCATCGGCCGCGACGCCGCCGAGCGCAAGGTCGAGTGGGCCCTGCGCGCCGGCGGCGACAAGGAGGTGGTCGACGCCGACGAGGCCGTGGCGCGGGTGCGCGCGGCGATCGCGGAGCTGGGAGCGTGAGGGCCTCGGCCAGGCTGCTCGCGCTGCTCGCGCTGCTGCTCGCTAGCTGCGGCGACGGTCAGCGGGAGGTGGCGCCTCCGCCGGCCGATCCGGCTGGGGAGCCGGCCGTCGATGCGGCCGCCGATGCGGGCTCCGCTCCGGCGGAGGCCGGGGCGGAGAGCCCGGAGCAACCCGCCGCCCCGACCCCAGGGGACCAGGCCCTGACCACCGCCGGCGCGGACCCGCCGATGCTGCCGCCGCGACCCGCGGACCAAGAGGAGGCGCTGGACGAGCTGGAGCCATGGAAGCGGCTCGACGGTCCGCCGGCCTTCGAGGCGGTGATCCCCTGGCAGGAGGCGCACCAGCACCTCGGCAAGCGGATGGCTGTCGAGGGCAGAATCGTGCGCAGCTACAACAGCGGCCGCGCCTGTTTCTTGAACTTCGCCGAGGACTGGAAGGGGAAATTCCACGGCGTCATCTTCGCCAGCTCCTTCCCGGAATACGCGGGGCCGCCGGAGCAGCTGTTCCTCGACAAGCGGATCCGCTTGATTGGGAAGATCTCAGAGCACCAAGGGGCGCCGCAGATCGTCATCGAGGAGCCGCGGCAGATCCTCGTCCTCGACGATTAGCCGCTCCTGGGGCCCCCAGCCGCCCGCAGGGCGCTCTAGGGAAACAAATTTCCCCTCTTGTGGGGTGCCCAGGGGAAGTTAGTGATACGCAGCGAGGGGAAGTCCTTCTCCTTGCTAACAAGCGGGCTCTGCCTGCTAGGCCGGGGTTGGCATCTACACGTGGTGGCGGGGATGTCGACTCCGGCCGTCCTTTGTACCGACGGAAGCCCAAGAGGCTCCTCGGCGGACGGCCGGCGGCTCTGAGGGAATCCTATACTCCGCGCCCCATGCTGCTCGCCTGCCTGCTGTTCCTGGCCCAGGATCCCGCCGCCGTCCAGCACGCCGACGGACCGGCGCCGCTCCGGGTCGTCACCTGGAACGTCGAGAACCTCTTCGACCGCTTCGACAACCCCTGGACCGACGACCAGCGGACCAAGCCGGCCTACGCCAGCGACGCCCGGCTCGGCCGGCTGGCCGGGATCTTGAAGCTGCTGGGCGCCGACCTGGTCTGCGTCCAGGAGGTGGAGAACCGCTGGCTGCTCGAGGAATTCAACCGCGACTACCTCGGCGCCCTCGGTTATGAGGTGGTGCTGGTCGAGGGCAATGACCGCCGCGGCATCGACGTCGCCTTGCTGAGCCGGCTGCCGGTGGGGGCGGTGACCTCCTACCGCCACCTCCGCTTCGAGGACGCCGAGGGCCAGCCCCAGCGCTTCCGGCGCGACCTGCTCCGGGTCGAGATCGGCGGGGCCTTGAACGCCGACGTCTACGTCGTGCACCTGAAGTCGCAGCACGGCGGCGACGCCGCGGACGTGGCGCGGCAGGCGGAGGCGACCGAGGCGGCGCGCATCCTCGCCGACGAGCTGGCGCGGGACCCTGGTTACCGGGCGCTGATCGCCGGTGACTTCAACGACGTGCCCGAGAGCCCGACGATCCAAGCGCTGTTGGACGCCGGCCTGGTCGACCCCTGCGCCGGCTCCGAGGACGTCACCTACAACCGCGAACCCTACCGGACGCGGATCGACTTCCTGCTGCTGACGCCGGCGCTGGCGGCGGGGCTGGTCTCGGCCGAGATCCGGGAGGACGAGGCCGTGAAGCTGGCCAGCGACCACAACCCGGTGCTCCTGCGGCTGGCGCGCTAGCCGGCGCCGCCGGCCAGGTCGGTCACGCAGGCGGCCAGGGCTTCGGGGTCGTAGCCGCCCTCGAGCACCCAGGCGATGCGGCCGTGGCAGTGCTGCAGCGCCCACTCGCGGAACAGGGCGGCGAGGCGGCGGAAGCCGTCATGGGTGACCCCGAGGCCGCCGACCGGGTCGCCCTCCCAGGCGTCGAAGCCGGCCGAGACCAGGATCAGCTCGGGGCGGAAGCGGGCCAGGTCGGGGCCGAGCTGGCGGTGCCAAGCGTCGACCAGGGCGTCGTCACCGGCGCCTTGGGAGAGCGGGATGTTGAGGGTGCGGCCTTCGCCTTCGCCGAGGCCGCGCTCGCCGGCGGCCCCGGTGCCGGGGTAGAAGGGCCAGCGGTGGCTGCTGGCGACGTAGACGTCGGCGCGGCGTTCGAACATCGTCTGGGTGCCGTTGCCGTGGTGGACGTCCTGGTCGAGGATCAGGACCCGCTCGCAGCCGAGCTCGCGGATGGCGTGGTCGGCGGCCAGGGCGATGTTGTTGAGCAGGCAGAAGCCCATGGCCCGGTCGGGCTCGGCGTGGTGGCCGGGCGGCCGGACCAGGGCCAGGGCCTCGGTCGCCTCGCCGCAGACCACGGCCTCGGCGGCGCGGGCCGCGGCGCCGGCCGCGAGGCGGGCGCAGGTCCAGGAGCTCTCGTTGGTGGCGGTGTCGCCGTCGAGCTGGCAGCGGTGCTCGTGGGCCGTGTCCTCGAGCCGGTGCAGGTAGGCCGGCCCGTGCAGCCGCATCAGCTCGCCCGGATCCGCCAACGGCGGCTGCTCGTAGACGAGCCGCGGCAACCGGGCCGCGTCCAGCGCCGCGTGCACCGCCCGCAGCCGCTCCGGCCGCTCCGGGTGCCCGGGGCCGGCGTGGTGCAGCAAGAAGCGGTCATCGCGGAGGACGAGCATGAAACGACGAAACGGGGTCAGACGTCGATAGAAAATAGAGGTACGACCTCGAAAAACAATCGATGTCTGACCCCGTTAGTTCCAGGTGGGGACGGAATCGCCGAGGTCGCGGTAGTCCTGGCGGTCGCGGGCGGTGCTGCGGAGGATCTCGAGGACGCGCTCGGCGCGGGCGCGCTGGTCGAGGATCTCGAACAGGGCCTGCTTCTCCTCGATGCCGTTGGGTAGGGCCACGAGCAGGACGTCGGCGAGGTAGCCGAGCGGGGCGCGGGCCTCGACCATCAGGGAGCCGTCGGCGAAGTCGATCAGGCCGTCGCGCAGGGCGACGCGAACCGCCTCGGCGTCCGAGCCGTCGGCGGTCTGTTCCTCCAGCGGCTCGACCCGGACCTGGCGGTAGAGGGTGTCGGTGACCGGCTCGTCCAGGATCCGGACGCGCTCCAAGCCCTGCACCAGGATGTTGTAGCGGCCCTCGATCTTGCCGCCGGTGTGCAGCATCTTGCCCATTCCGGCGATCGGGTGCACCGGCGGCTCCTCGAAGTAGGCGTCCTCCCAGCCCTCCTGCAGCAGGCCGAGCACGATTCGGTCCTCGCCGCGCGCGACCAGGTCCTCGACCATCTGCACGAAGCGCGGCTCGAAGACGTGCAGCGGCAGGATCGCGCTGGGGTAGAGCAGCACGTTCGGCAGCGGGAAGAGAGGGAGTTGGAGCACCTTCGGCGACCGGTGGAATTAGCGCTTCCTACGGCGGCGATCACCCGATTCCAGGCGAATTCATCCCCGCACCAAGGCGCCGGCGCGGCGGCCGAACTCGGCCAGCGCGTCGCCGACCTGGTCCGCCGGCAACCGGTAGCGGATGTCTTCCAACAGGTAGCGGCGGAGGAAGCTGGAATCGACCCCCTCGATGACGCCGGCGGCGGCGATCTCCGCCCGCCGCGCCAGCCCGGCCGGCCGACCCAGCCGGCGTAGACGAAGGGCAGGCCGGTCAGCTGCCGCCACTCCTCGCCGAGGTCCAGCTGCCGCCAGTCCGGCCGCGCCGCCGCCGCACGCAGCGCCGGATCACCGATCCGCTGCACGGCGTCGACGTCGTCGCCGAAGTCGGCCTCGCCGCCGCCGCCCTGCGCCGCCTCGGCCTCGGCCAACCAGCGGTCCCGCAGCACCACCGAAGCCAGCGCCCGGCCAGTGCGGCTGTGCGGGTCGAGCGCCACCCGGCCGACCGCCGCCGGGGACTCCAGCCCGGGCCGGAGCAGCAGCAGGACCGAACGCACCGGCCCGTCCGAGGCGATCACCGGCCCCTCGCGCCACAGCCGGAAGCGCGGGTCCTGGACCGCCAGGATCGACGAGGCCAGCGCCACGTCCAGCGACCCCTCGGCCAGGCCGCGGGCCAGCTCCGAGGGCGGCGCCGAGACCAGCGCGACGTCATCGCGCTCCGCCAGCCCCCAGGTCAGCGGGCGGGCCACCAGGTAGGGGACCGTGCCGACGCGCAGCATCAGACCTCCAGCGGGGCGACGGGCGCGGCGGGCTCGGGCGCCGGATCGCCGTCCTCGAAGCTGCGGATCACCTGGTAGAGGGTGTCGCGCTCCACCGGCTGCCTGCCGGCCTCGCGGATCAGCTTGTGGATCGCCAGCCGGTCCAGTCGCTCCGGGGTGCCGGCGCCGGCGTCGTGGTAGATCTTCTCCTGGGTCACGGTGCCGTCGAGGTCGTCGGCGCCCATGGTCAGCGCCAGCTGCGCCACCGGCAGCCCGAGCATGACCCAGTAGGCCTTGACGTGCTCGATGTTGTCCAGGAACAGCCGGCCGATGGCGATCGAGCGCAGCCGCTCGAGCGGGCTCGGGAAGGGCAGGTGGTCGATGCCGGTGTTGGCCGGGTGGAAGGCCAGCGGAACGTAGGTCTGGAAGCCGCCGGTCTGGTCCTGCAGCGCCCGCAGCTGCTCGAGGTGGTCGACCCGCTCCTCCAGGGTCTCGGTCATGCCGTAGAGCATGGTGCAGTTGGTGCGGTAGCCGAATTCATGGATGCCGCGCGCCAGCTCGATCCAGCGCTCGGCGCCCATCTTCTTCGGATAGAGGTCCTGCCGCACCCGCTCCGAGAACACCTCGGCGCCGCCGCCGGGCATCGAGTCCAGCCCGGCCTCCTGCAACTCGGCCAGCACCTCATGCAGCGGCTTGCCGGCGGTCTTCACGATCTGGTCGATCTCGACCATGGTGAAGGCCTTGACGTGGATGTCCGGCCGCGCGGCCTTGGCCGCCCGCAGGATGTCCAGGTAGTAGCTGTAGTCGAGGGCCGGCCAGACCCCGGCGACCATGTGGACCTCGGTCGCCTCCGGGTTGGCCTTCGCCAGCTCCTCGTGCACCTGCTCGGGCGACATGCAGTAGCCGCCCTCGTCCTTCGGCCGCCGCTGGAAGGCGCAGAAGTCGCAGAATTTGTTGCACCAGTTGGTGTAGTTGACGTGGATGTTGACGTTGTAGAAGGCGGTGTCGCCGTGCCGCCTCTCGCGGACCTCGTTGGCCAGGCTGCCGAGCAGGGCGAGGTCGTCGCTGCGGTACATCGCCAGGCCGTCGCCGGCCGTCAGGCGCTCGCCGGCGCGGACCTTGGTCGGGATTCCTCGCAGGCCGGTGGCGGCGGCGCGCTCCTCGAGGGCGTCGAGCGGGAGCTCCATCGCGCCATTGTAGGGGGGGCGGCTCATCCCCCGGCCCGCCGCTCCAGCTCGGCGGGATCGGCCAGGACCCGGTCCCCGTCGGCGGCGCCGGCCGGGTCCAGCGCCTGGAGGGCTTCGACCGCCAGCTCGGCCAGGCCGCGCACGGTCGGGTGGAGCTGGTCGTCCTGGATCAGGCCCTCACCCGTCCGCGGCGCCAGCACCAGGACGGAAGTGCCGGGGCGGGCCGCCGCCCAGGCGCGGATGCGGCGGTTGGCGGCCGCCAGGGTCTTCGGCGCCGGCAGCTGGGAGCGGGCGAGCATCTTGCCGACCGCGGCGCTCATGTCGGGGATCTCGGCGATCACCAGCGGGCCGGGGAACTGCCCGAGCCAGGCCAGGCCCTGCTCGAGTTCGGCCAGGCGCTGGGCCTCGTCCTTGCCGCCGCCGTAGACGAACCAGAACAGGTAGTCGATGGCCACCAGGGCGCTCGGCTCCTCCTCCAGCGCCTGCCCGATCAGGAGCTCGCCCCAGCCGGTCGGGTTGAGGAAGAAGAGGTCCGTGGCGTGCAGGCGAGGAGGCTCGTGCTCAGCCAGCAAGGCCAGGTCGAGCAGCTGATCCAGACCGATGGCCTGGTCGTCGTCCCGGCCGAGCTCGGTGCCGAAGCCGACCGAGGCGCTTGCGCCGAGCACGGCCAGCCGTCTCCAGGGCGCAGGCGCGGGAGCCGGGGTCGCCGCCACTTCCGGGGCCGCGGACCCAGTCCCCTCGACCACCTTGGGCGCCGGCAGGCAGGCCGGGGCGGCCAGCGGCGAGCCGAGGAGCAGGCCGAGGAGCAGGGCGGGGGAAGGGGAGGGGAGGCGGAGGCGCATGGTGACGGGGGCGGCCAGACGGCCCGGCGGCGCCAGGATCCTCCTGTCGGCCCGCCGCCTCCGATTCTAGGATGGCTGACCGGCCCCCGGCGATGCGCGATCCCCTCCACTCGATCTCGGTCAAGCACAAGCTCGCCTTGATGTTCGTGGGGCTGTGCCTGATCGCCTTCGGTCTCGGCGGCTATCTGATCTCGCGCTCCGCCGGCGAGGTGCTGGTCCAGGAGATCCGCAGCCGGCTGGTGTTCCAGTGCCAGGCCTACGCCACCGCCCTCGACTCCTACCTGCAGATGCTGGCCCGGCGGTCCGAGGACTTCGCCTCGGACGGGCACATCCGCGGCCTGCTCGAGCAGATCAACGCCGCCGCGCCCGAGGGCGACGGCACCGAGGCCTTGCGCCTGGAGCTGGGCCGACACCTGCGGGACAACAAGCTGCCCCTGGTGGAAGCCTTCGTCGACCTGACCGTGGTCGACCACCTCGGCCGGGTGGTGGTCGCCGTCCACGACCAGGAGAGCGCCCAGGCCACCCGCCTGGCCCGCCTGGTCAACGAGGAGCGGGAGATCGGCGCCGGCGACCCCTGGTACAGCGGCATCCTGCCGGTGGTGCCGGCCAGCGGCGCCAGCCCGGCTCCGCCCGCGCGCGCTGGCGGCGCCGGCCTGGCGATCGGCACGCCCCTCTACGCGCTGAAGGGCGGCGCCCGCGTCGGGAGCCTGCTGACCTGGGTCGACGCCGACGCCTGGCTCACCTCGGCGGTGCACTCCGTCTCGCGGACCTTCGCCGAGGGCGAGGACCGGGCCGAGCTCAGCCTGCGCGACCGCGAGGGCCGGCACCTGGAGGTCCGGCGTCAGACCTCGGCGGAGGGCCGCGAGACCCAGCGGACCGAGTTCCGGAGCAAGCCGCGCCCGGCGCCGGACGCCTCGCCCCAGGCCGGGCTCCAGAGCGTCGCTCCGATCTTCCAGGTCTTCGAGATCCCCGCCAACCAGTGGGAGATCGAGGTGACGCTGCAGGTTGAGCGCGCCCTGCTGTCGGTCTCCGGTCTGCAGAGCGACTTCCTCGCGGTCGGAATCGTCCTGGCGCTGCTGTCGGCCCTGCTGATGTTCTTCCCGATCCGCTTCCTGGCGCAGCCGCTGGTCCGGATGGGGCAGGTGGCCGAGCGGATCAGCTCCGGCGACTACGGCGACCGGGTCGAGGTCACCAGCGACGACGAGATCGGCAAGCTCGCCCACTCCTTCAACCGCATGGCCGAGGCGGTCCAGGAGCGGACCAGCAGGCTCGAGCGCAGCGCCGGCGAGCTGCGCTCGGAGCGGGACCGGATGGACACGGTGATCTCGTCGATGCGCGACGGCCTGCTGGTGCTCGACGGCCGCGGCGAGGTGGTGCTCAAGAACGCCGCGGCCGAGCCCCTGATCCAGTACCGCGAGTCCGGCGGCACCGCCTCCAGCCGCCACCTGTGCCGCCTGGAGCCGGCCCGGCGCGACTGCCTCGCGTGCCTGTTCCAGCCCGGCAGCGACCAGCAGTCCTGCGTCATCGAGGCCGGCGGCCAGGTCCTCGAGGTCCACTCCGCCTCGCTCGAAGCCGACGAGCAAGGGCGCTTCGGCCGGGTCCTGGTGTCGCGCGACGTCACCGACCGCATCAACCAGGACGAGCACGAGATCCACCAGGAGCGGCTGTCGGTGCTCGGCGAGGTGGCCGCGGTGGTCGCCCACGAGCTCAACAACCCGCTGGCCTCGATCTCGATGTTCAACCAGATGATGGCCGACGAGCTGGTCGCGGACTCGCCGCTTCGCGAGAACGTCGACGTCATCCAGCGCAACACCGAGACCTGCAAGCGCACCATCCGCGAGCTGCTCGACTACGCCACGGGCGCCTCGCCTGAGGTCGGGCCGGTCGACCTGCACGACACCCTCGACCAGATCGTCCGCTTCCTGCGGCCGCTCAGCGACCGCTCGAGCGTGGTGCTCGGGACCTCCTTCCAGGCCGGCAACCCGTGGGTCACCGGCGACGAGGTCCAGCTGCGACAGGTCTTCGTCAACCTGGTGATGAACGCGGTCCAGGCCATCGAGGGCGGCGGCGAGGTGCTGCTCGAGAGCTACGACGAGGAGGACCACCTGGTGATCGAGGTGCGTGACACCGGCCCCGGCGTCGCTCCGGAGCACCGGGCGGAGATCTTCCGGCCCTTCTTCACCACCAAGGCCCGCGGCGCCGGGACCGGCCTCGGCCTGTCGACCGCCCAGCGCATCGCCGAGCTCCACGGCGGCGGCCTGTCCCTTGCTGAAAGCTCTCCCGCCGGCACGGTGTTCCGGGTACGCTTGCGCGCCCGCCAGGAGTCCTGATGCCCCGCGACCGATGACCGACGCCACCGACCTCAGCGACCTCCAGGTCCTGGTCGTCGACGACGAAGACGACATCCGGCTCGGCCTGAAGCGGCTGATGCAGAGCCTGGGCGCCCGCGTCGCCGAGGCCGCCACCGGCGCCGACGCCCTGCGCCGCCTCGAGCGGCAGCCGGCCGACCTAGTGCTCAGCGACCTGATGATGCCGGGCATGACCGGCGCCGAGCTGCTGGTCGAAGTCAAGCGCCGATGGCCGGGCACGGCGGTGGCCATCCTGACCGGCTATGGCACCGTCCAGACCGCGGTCCAGTGCCTTCAGGACGGGGCAGCGCACTTCCTCACCAAGCCCTTCGACAACCAGGAGATCCTGCGGCTAGTGCAGCGCCTCGGCTGCCAGATCCTGGCGCGCAAGGGCAACGTCAGCTCACCCGATGCCGGCGTCCTGGTGGCCGAGGACCCGGGCATGAAGCGCGTGCTCGACCTCGTGCGCCGGGCGGCGCCGAGCCCGATGCCGGTCCTCGTCGAAGGCGAGAGCGGCACCGGCAAGGAGCTGGTGGCGCGCGGGGTGCACCGCTACAGCCAGGTCGCCGAGCTCCCCTTCCTGGCGGTGAACTGCGCCGCGCTCTCGGACACCCTGCTCGAGTCCGAGCTGTTCGGCCACGTCCGCGGCAGCTTCACCGGCGCCGACCGCGACCGCCGCGGCCTCTTCGCCGAGGCCGAGGGCGGCACCGTCTTCCTCGACGAGGTGGCGTCGATGTCGCCGGCCTTCCAGGGCAAGCTGCTGCGGGTGCTCCAAGAGAAGGTGGTGCGGCCGGTCGGCGGCAGCCGCGACCTACCGGTGCGCTTCCGCCTGGTCGCCGCGACCAACCGCGACCTCCAGGAGATGGTGGCCGCCGGCGAGTTCCGCGAGGACCTCTACTACCGGCTCCAGGTGATCCGAATCCACCTGCCGCCGCTGCGCGAGCGGCCCAAGGACATCCTGCCGCTGGCGGCGCGCTTCATCGCCCAGACCGGCGAGCTGTGCCGGCTGCCGGCGGGGGAGTTCCCGGTCCTCGGCGCCGACGCCGAGCGCGCTCTCTTGGCCTACCCCTGGCCGGGCAACGTCCGCGAGCTCGAGAACGCCGTGCAGCGGGCCATGGTGGTGTGCAGCAGCGACCGCATCCGCCCGTACCACCTGGGGATCGACGGCGGCGCCTGGGGCCGGCCCGAGGGCGGGGAGGGCGAGGCCGGGAGCGGCAGCTACAGCGAGGCCAAGCAGCGGGCGCTCGAGCAATTCCAGCGCGAGTTCGTCGAGCGGGCGCTCGAGAGGACCCGGGGCAACGTCAGCCAGGCCGCCGAGGCCTGCGGCCTGACCCGCGCCGCCTTCCAGAAAATCCTGCGGCAATTGGGCGTCGACCGCAGCGATTTCCTGGCGGACTGAGCGCCGCCGGCGCCGGGCTGCATCCTCGAGGATGCAGCGCCCGGGCCTCGGAACCCGGCCTAGAGAGCCGGCTCACGGCTCACGGTGCATCCCGCAGGATGCAGGCCGGCGGGCCGCCGGATGCGGAGCAGGCCCACGAGCCCCGCGGGAGCACCGAGCGGCCCGGCACGGCCCTTGCTATCTGGCGGCGAACCCCCTCGTGAGGTCCGCCAGTGCTTCGAAAGCTGCTCCCCTTCCTGCCCGCCATCTTCCTAGCCGCCCCCGCGGTGGCCCAGGAATCCACCCCGGAGGCGGAGATCCTGTTCCGCTCCAAGTGCGCGGCCTGCCACATCATCGGCGGCGGCGCCACCATGACTGGTCCGGACCTGAAGGGCGCGCTCGACCGCCAGGACCGGGAGTGGCTCAAGCAGTTCATCCTCGACCCCGAAGGCGTGCTCTCCAGCGGCGACGCCTACGCGGCCGAGCTGCTGCAGGCGGCCAACGGCGTCAGGATGCCGCCGCAGGGCGTGACCCCGGCCGAGGCCGACCAGCTCCTCGACCTGATCGCGGCCGAGTCGAAGCTCGAGCGGTCGCAGTTCTACAAGGAGCCGCTGATCCTGGTGCCGCTGACGCCGCTGATGGCCGAGGCCGGCCGCGAACTGTTCCTCGGCGAGGCGCGGCTCGAGAACGGCGGTCCGTCCTGCCTCGGCTGCCACTCGACGGTCCAGACCGGCCTGTTCGGCGGCGGCCGCCTCGGCCCCGACCTGACCGAGGCCTACTCGCGGCTGGGCAAGCAGGCCGCCCTGGTCAGCTGGCTGCAGGCGCCGCCCTCGGCGGTGATGGCGCCGGTCTTCAAGGACCACCCGCTGACCGAGTCGGAGATCAACAACCTGATCGCCTACCTCCGCGACACCGACAACGAGAGCACCGGCCGGACCGCGGCCGCCTCCTTCGGCTTCGTCGTCACCGGCAGCCTGTTCGGCGTCGCCGTCCTGTTCCTCCTCAACCTGGTCTGGCGCAACCGCTTCCGCGCCGTCCGCAAGCCGCTCCTGGAGAGCTCCAAGCGATGACTGGCCACGGCTCCCTGTCCCACATCCACGATTCGGTCGAACCCAAGACCCGCGTCTGGGAGGAGTTCTACCGCAACCGCTGGCAGTACGACAAGGTCGTGCGCAGCACCCACGGCGTCAACTGCACCGGCTCCTGCTCGTGGAACATCCACGTCAAGGACGGCATCGTCACCTGGGAGATGCAGGCGGTCGACTACCCGCTGCTCGAGAGCGGCATCCCGCCCTATGAGCCGCGCGGCTGCCAGCGGGGCATCAGCTACAGCTGGTACCTCTACAGCCCGCTGCGGGTCAAGTACCCCTACGTGCGCGGCGCCCTGCTCGACCTGTGGCGCGAGGCCAAGACCGTCCACCAGGACGCGGCGGACGCCTGGAAGTTCATCCAGGAGGACCCAGAGCGCCGCAAGCGCTACCAGCGGGCCCGCGGCAAGGGCGGCTTCCGCCGCGCCGACTGGGACACCGCCAAGGAGATCATCTCGGCCTCGGCGGTCCACACCATCAAGGAGCACGGCCCCGACCGGATCGCCGGCTTCTCGCCGATCCCGGCGATGTCGATGATCAGCTACGCCTCCGGCGCCCGGATGCTGCAGCTGATGGGCGGCATGGCGCTGTCCTTCTACGACTGGTACTGCGACCTGCCGAGCGCCTCGCCCGAGACCTGGGGCGAGCAGACCGACGTCAACGAGTCGGCCGACTGGTACCACGCCAAGATGCTGGCGGTCATGGGCAGCAACCTGAACATGACCCGGACCCCGGACGTGCACTTCGCCGCCGAGGCGCGCCACAACGGCTCGAAGATGTTCGTCTTCGCGCCCGACTTCAACCAGGTCGCCAAGTACGCCGACGAGTGGGTCCCGCTCAACGCCGGGCAGGACGGCGCCTGGTGGATGGGCGTCAACCACGTCATCCTCAAGGAATTCCACCACGAGAAGCAGACGCCGTACTTCCTGGACTACGCCCAGAAGTACACCGACTCGCCCTTCCTGGTCGAGCTGACCGAGAAGGACGGCTCCTGGGAAGCGGGCCAGATGCTGCGCGCCGGCCGCCTCGAGGGCTACGCCGACGAGGAGAACGGCGAGTGGAAGTTCCTCCAGTGGGACCGCAACGACAAGCGGCCGAAGATGCCGATGGGAGCCTCCGGCCACCGCTGGGGCGAGAAGGGCAAGTGGAACCTGCTGCCCCAGGACGGCAAGGACGGCAGCGCCATCGACGCCGAACTGACCTTCCTCAAGGACAACGAGGGGGTCGTGCAGGTGCGCCTGGACGACTTCGCCGAGGGCGCCTCGACCCACCGCGGCGTGCCCGTGCGCAAGGTCAAGACCGCCGGCGGCGAGGTCACGGTCGCCACCGTCTACGACCTGCTGATGGCCCAGTACGGGGTCGACCGCGGCCTCGGCGGCGCCTACGCCGCCAGCTACGACGACGGCGACGCCACCTACACGCCGGCCTGGGCCGAGCGCTACACCGGCATCGACCGCAAGACCCTGATCAAGTTCGCCAGGGAGTGGGCGGTCACCGCCGAGCACACCAACGGCAAGTGCACGGTGATCATCGGCGCCGGCATCAACCACTGGTACCACGCCAACCTGATGTATCGGGCGGCGATCCACGCCCTGATGTTCTGCGGCTGCGTCGGCGTCAACGGCGGCGGCCTGGCCCACTACGTCGGCCAGGAGAAGCTGGCCCCCGGCGAGCCCTGGGGCAACATCGCCTTCGCCAAGGACTGGTACCCGGCCTCGCGGATGCAGAACGCGCCGAGCTGGCACTACGTCAACACCGACCAGTGGCGCTACGAGCGCAGCTTCCGCGACTACCACACGGTGCCGCCGAACCAGCCCGAGGGCTCGCTGGCCGAGGGCCACACCATCGACGCCAACGTCCGCGCGGTCAAGAACGGCTGGCTGCCCTTCTACCCGCAGTTCGACCGCAGCCCGCTGAAGCTGGCCCAGGACGCCATCGACGCCGGCGCCGAGGACAACGACGCCATCGTCAAGTGGACCGTCGACCAGCTCAAGTCCAAGGACCTCAAGTTCGCGATCGAGAAGCCGGACCACGAGGAGTGCTGGCCGCGGCTGTGGTTCATCTGGCGCGGCAACGCCCTGATGAGCTCCGCCAAGGGCCACGAGTACTTCCTCGACCACTACCTCGGCACCCACCACAACAAGATCGCCGAGGAGCTGGCCAAGGGCCAGGTCAAGGCGGTCGAGTTCCTGGAGAAGGCGCCGACCGGCAAGATGGACCTGGTCGTCGACCTCAACTTCCGGATGGACACGTCGGCGCTCTACTCCGACATCGTCCTGCCGGCGGCGACCTGGTACGAGAAGGACGACCTCAACTCGACCGACATGCACACCTTCATTCACCCGCTGAGTGAAGCCGTGCCGCCGTGCTGGGAGTCGAAGTCGGACTGGGACATCTTCGGCGAGATCGCCAAGAGCTTCTCGGAGCTGGCGGCCAAGCACTTCCCGGACAAGGTCAAGGACGTGGTCGCGCTGCCGCTGGCGCACGACACGCCGGCCGAGATCGCCCAGACGCAGATGCTGGACTGGGACAAGGGCCAGGTCGAGGCGATCCCGGGCAAGACCATGCCGGGGCTGAAGGTGGTCGAACGCGACTACGCCAACCTCTACCAGCAGTACATCAGCTTCGGGCGCAACGCCCGCGACGGCGGCCTGGGGGCCCACGGCACCAGCTACGCCATCGACGACTTCTACGACAAGATGGTCGAGGACGGCCCTACCCAGAGCTGGGACGGTGCCACCTACCCGTCGCTGCGCTTCGGCAGGGAGGTCGCCGACACCATCCTCAACCTGGCTTCGGTCACCAACGGCGAGCTCGCCTACCGCTCCTACAAGGGCATGGAGGAGAAGACCGGCCTGAAGCTGGCCGACCTGGCCGAGAAGTCGCGCTCGGTGCGCATGAACCTCAAGGACCTGCAGGCCCAGCCGCGCCGCCTCCACAACAGCCCGATGTGGTCGGCGCTGATCGAGGACGGCCGCACCTACGCGCCCTTCACCTACAACAAGGAACGCATGGTGCCGTGGCGGACCCTGACCGGCCGCCAGCACTTCTACCTCGACCACCCCGGCTACATCCAGTTCGGCGAGCACCTGCCGACCTACAAGCCGAAGCCGGCGCCGGCGGACTACTCCGACCTGCGCTTCAGCGAGGAGTCCGGGCCGACCCTGCGGCTCAACTACCTGACGCCGCACGGCAAGTGGCACATCCACTCGACCTACGGCGACAACCACCGCATGACGACCCTGTCGCGGGGGGTGGAGCCGTTCTGGATCAACGACAAGGACGCCGAGGAGATCGCGGTCAACGACAACGACTGGGTCGAGGTCCACAACGACCACGGCGTGGTGGTGACGCGGGCGGCGGTCAGCGCCCGGATCCCGCGCGGGATCTGCATCATCTACCACTCGCCGGAGCGCACCTACTCGGTGCCGAAGTCGCCGCTGCGGGGCAAGCGCCGCGCCGGCGGCCACAACAGCCTGACGCGAACGCGCCTGAAGCCCAACCTGATGGTCGGCGGCTACGGCCAGTTCACCTACCACTTCAACTACTGGGGACCGATCGGCTGCAACCGGGACACGCACATCCTGGTCCGGAAGCTCCCCGAACTCATCTGGTAAGGGCGGAGAAGGAGAACCGACATGGACGTTCGCTCACAGATCTCGCTGGTCTTCCACCTGGACAAGTGCATCGGCTGCCACACCTGCAGCATCGCGTGCAAGAACATCTGGACCGACCGCGAAGGCACCGAGTACATGTGGTGGAACAACGTCGAGACCAAGCCGGGCACCGGCTACCCCTCGCGTTGGGAAGACCAAGAGAAGTACCGCGGCGGATGGGAACTGAAGGACGGGAAGCTGCGCCTGCGCTCGACCGGCAAGGCGCGCATCATCCCGAACATCTTCCACAACCCGTCCATGCCCAGCATGGACGACTACTACGAGCCGTGGACCTACCGCTACGAGGACCTGTTCAACGCCCCCGAGGGCGATGACCAACCGACGGCGATGCCGATCTCGATGGTCACCGGCGAGTACATCGACGTCGAGGCCGGCCCCAACTGGGACGACGACTTCGGCGGCTCTCCGGTCTACGCCGAGAACGACGTCAACCTGGACGGCCTGCCAGAGGAGGTCCGCCAGCAGATGTTCGAGATCCAGCGGCTGGCCTTCTTCTACATGCCGCGGATCTGCAACCACTGCCTCAACCCGGCGTGCGTTGCCTCGTGCCCGTCCGGCGCGCTCTACAAGCGCGGCGAGGACGGCATCGTGCTCCTCAACCAGGAGCGCTGCCGCGCCTGGCGCTCGTGCGTGCCGGCCTGCCCCTACAAGAAGGTCTACTTCAACTGGGCCACCGGCAAGTCGGAGAAGTGCATCTTGTGCTTCCCGCGGGTCGAGACCCAGCAGGCGCCGGCCTGCTTCCACAGCTGCGTCGGCCGCATCCGCTACCTCGGCAACGTCCTCTACGACGCCTCCAAGATCGCCGACGCCGCTAAGGCCGGCGACATGGACCTGGTCGAGGCCCAGCGCGACCTGATCCTGGACCCGAACGACCCCGAGGTCATCGCCGCCGCCAAGGCCAACGGCGTCTCGGACGCGGTGATCCTCTCCGCCCAAGAGTCGCCCTCCTGGCGCTTCATCAAGGAGTGGGGGCTGGCGCTGCCGCTGCACGTCGAGGCCAGGACCTTCCCGATGCTGTTCTACGTGCCGCCGCTCAGCCCGGTGGTCGCCACCGCCAACGCCAACGGCACCTACAACGACAGCGAGGACCTGTTCGCCGACATCGAGAAGGCGCGGGTGCCGATCCAGTTCCTGAGCAGCCTGTTCTCGGCCGGCAACGAGTCCAAGGTCCGCTACGCCCTGCGCAAGCAGTCGGCGGTGCGGATGTGGCGCCGCCACCTGACGGTGGGGGACGTCGACGAGGCCACCGCCGACCGCGCCCTGCTCGAGGCTGACTGCAGCCGCGAGGAGGCCGACGCCATCTACCAGCTCACTTCCCTGGCGACCTTCGACGACCGCTTCGTGATCCCGCCGGCCCAGCGCGAGATGGCGATCGAAATGCTCGGTGACCCGCTCGACCACAAGAAGTCGACCGGCTTCGGCTTCCGCACCCCGCCGATGCGAGTCTGACGATGCGCCCCCCCGCCGAAGTCCACGACGCCCTGGCGCGGCTGGTCTCCTACCCGAGCCCGGGCTTCGCCGAGGCCTCCGAGGAGTGGGTGGCCCAAGTCGGCGCCGCCTGCCCCGAGGCCGGCGCTCACCTGGAGGACTTCCTCGGGTGGGTGCGCGGCTGCGGTGAGGGCGAGATCGAGGAGCAGTTCACGCGCACCTTCGACGTCTCCACCGAAGCCGCCCTCGAGATCGGCTGGCACGCCTACGGCGAGAACTACACCCGCGGCGCCTTCCTGGTCCGCATGCGCGAGCTGCTGCGGGAGCACGGCGTGGCCGAGACCGGCGAGCTGCCGGACCACCTCAGCCACGTGCTGCCGGTGCTCGGTCGCCTCGACCTCGAGACCTCCCGCGCCCTGGCGGACGAGGTCGTGATCCCGTCCGTGAAGAAGATCGCGGTCGCCCTGGCGGCCGGCGCCCACCCCTACGAAGGCGTGCTCGACGCCGTCCTCGACGTCCTGAAGCTCCACCTCGCCGCCCAGCCTGAGGGCTGCTGCTGATCATGACGGATTTCCTCCTCTTCGTCGCCCTGCCCTACCTGTGCCTGGCCGTCTTCTTCTTGATGACGATCCTGCGCTACCGGATGCGGCCGTTCACCATCTCGAGCTTGAGCTCGCAGTTCCTGGAGAACAAGAAGCACTTCTGGAGCTCGGTCCCCTTCCACTACGGGATCCTCAGCGTCTTCCTCCTGCACCTGCTGGCGCTGCTGCTGCCCAAGGAGATCCTGGCCTGGAACGCCAGCCCGATGCGGCTGCTCCTGCTCGAGATCACCGGCTTCGGCATGGCGCTGGTGACCCTGGTCGGGCTCTTCAACATCATCATGCGCCGCGTCAACCACTCGCGCGCCCGGCGGGTGACCAACCTGGCTGACTGGATCTTGTACCTGTTCCTGCTGGTCCAGGTCGTCTCCGGCATGTGCGTGGCGATCCTCCACGGCTGGGGCAGCTCCTGGTTCTCCACCTCCGCATCGCCCTGGATCTGGTCGCTGTTCCGCTTCCAGCCCGACGCCTCCTTCGTCACCGCGATGCCCTGGTTGGTGAAGCTCCACTTCATCAACGCCTTCCTGATCTTCGGCATCTTCCCCTTCACCAGACTGGTTCACGTCTTGGTGGTGCCGAACCCCTACCTGTGGCGCCGGCCGCAGGTGGTGTTGTGGAACCGCGACCGCAAGAAGGTCCGCAGCGCCGACTGAGGAATCATCATGGCTGCAGCAGTCAATAAGAAGTTCAACCCGCTCCAGTTCCTGTCATTCAAGGGCCCCTACAAGGTCCTTCATATGACCTGGTTTGCCTTCTTCCTCACCTTCATGGCGTGGTTCAACATGGCCCCTCTGGCCACCACGATGAAGGGGAGCTTGGAGTGGCTCACCGACGCGAACATCAAGATCCTGCTGATCTGTAACGTCGCGCTGACCATCCCAGCGCGGATCATCATCGGCATGCTGCTGGACCGTTTCGGCCCACGGAAGGTCTATTCGGGACTCCTGATCATCATGTCGATCCCCTGCTTCATCTTCGCCTTCGGCGAGACGATGATCCAGATGGTGATCTCGCGCCTGCTGCTCGGCGTGATCGGCGCCGGCTTCGTCATCGGCATCCGCATGGTCGCCGAGTGGTTCCCGCCCAAGGACGTCGGCGAGGCCGAGGGCATCTACGGCGGCTTCGGCAACTTCGGCTCGGCCGCCTCGGCCATGCTGCTTCCGGTGCTGGCGCTGAACCTGTTCGGCGGCGAGGACGGCTGGCGCTGGGCGATCGTCTTCACCGGCTGCACCTGCTTCGTCTACGGCTTCATCTACTACAACTCGGTGACCGACACCCCGCCGGGCAAGGTCTACCACCGGCCCAAGCGCGGCGGCGCCATGGAGGTGACCTCCTGGTCCTCCCTCTACGGCCTGATCTTCATGCAGCTGCCGATGCTGTTCGCGCTCGGCCTGCTGGTCTGGAAGCTGTGGGCCGCCGACTTCCTGCCCACCCAGGGCAAGCACGCGGCATACGGCATCTTGTTCTCGATCTTCATCTTCCAGGCCTGGAAGGCCTGGACGGTCAATGCCCCGCACCTGCGCGAGGGCTACGAAGAGAACGACAAGTACGAGTTCCGCCAGGTGGCGATCCTCGACCTGGCCTACTTCGTCACCTTCGGCTCGGAATTGGCGGTGGTCTCGATGCTGCCGAAGTTCTTCCAGGAGACCTTCAGCCTCACGCCCCAGGCCGCCGGCGCCATCGGCGCCTCCTTCGCCTTCATGAACCTGTTCGCGCGGCCGATGGGCGGCTTCCTGTCCGACCGCCTGGGCTCGCGCCGCCGCACCCTGAGCTTCCTGCTCGTCGGCCTCGGCATCGGCTACTTCCTGATGAGCCAGCTGGACTCCAAGTGGCCGATCCCCCTGGCGGTCGCCTGCACCATGATGTGCTCCTTCTTCGTGCAGGCGGGTGAGGGCGCCGTCTACGCCATCGTGCCGCTGGTCAAGAAGCGGGTCACCGGGCAGATCGCCGGCATGGTCGGCGCCTACGGCAACGTCGGCGCGGTGGTCTTCCTGACGGTCTTCAGCCTGGTCGACGAGGCCAGCACCTTCTTCCTGACGATCGCCGGCTGCGCGATCTTCTGCCTGATCTGCTCGCTGTTCCTCAGGGAGCCGAAGGGCTCCTTCGCTGACGCCCACCACGACGAGGTGGAGGACGCGCCCCCCGCGCCGGGCAACACCGACGCCGCACCGGAGACTCTCGCATGACCCCGAACCTCGACAAGTGGGACGTCGAAGACCCCCAGTTCTGGGAATCGACCGGTAAGAAGGTCGCCACCCGCAACCTCTGGATCTCGATCCCCAGCCTGCTGTGCGGCTTCGCCGTGTGGCTGATGTGGGGGATCATCACGGTCCAGATGAAGAACCTGGGCTTCGCCTTCGACCAGTCGGAGCTGTTTACGTTGACGGCCATCGCCGGCCTCACCGGCGCGACCCTCCGAATCCCCAGCACCTTCTTCATCCGGCTCGCGGGAGGGAGGAACACGATCTTCTTCACGACCGCGCTGCTGATGATTCCAGCCCTGGGCGCGGCGCACTTCCTGAAGGACCCTGAGACCCCGCTCTGGGTGTTCCAGATCCTGGCCTTCCTGTCTGGTATCGGCGGCGGCAACTTCGCCTCCTCCATGTCCAACATCAGCTTCTTCTACCCGAAGAAGGTGCAGGGCTACGCCTTGGGCATGAACGCCGGCCTGGGCAACTTCGGCGTCACGACCATGCAGATCCTGATCCCGCTCTGCATGACCGCGGCCATCGCCGGGGGCCTGAGCGGCGATCCGATGATCTTGAAGACCACCAGCGGCACGATCTTCAAGCGCATCCCGGCCGAATCGGAGACCTGGCTCTCCAGCGCCGGCTGGGTCTGGATGTACTGGCTCATCCCGCTGGCCATCCTCGGATGGACCAAGATGAACAACATCACGACCGAGGCGGTCACCCCGGGCCTGAAGAGCCCGTTGACCTCCTTCGGTCGGATCAGCTGGCTGCTGCTGATCGGCTTCGCCACCGCTGGTGTCGGCCTGTTCTTCATCCTGAAGTTCGTGGCCCTCACCTGGGTCAAGTGGATCGTCCTGCCGGCCGTGATCGCCCTGACCGTCATCTTGATGAAGGCCCTCTCGCCGGGCGAGATCAAGGGCAACCTGAACCGTCAGTACAAGATCTTCGGCAACAAGCACACGTGGGTGATGACCATCATCTACACGATGACCTTCGGCTCCTTCATCGGCTTCTCCGCCGCTGTGGGTCTGGCCATCAAGTTCATCTTCGGCTTCCAGCACGGCATGGTCGACGGCGAGATGGTGCACGGCGGCATGATCGACGGCGTCCTCTCCGCCGAGGGCAACAACCCCAACGCCCCCGCGACCTTCATGTTCGTGTGGGTCGGCGCCTTCGTCGGCGCGCTCATCCGGCCGCTCGGCGGCATGCTCTCCGACAAGGTCGGCGGCGCCATCGTCACCCAGGTCGTGGCCATCATCATGACCCTCTCGGCGATCGGCGTCGGCTACTTCTCGGCGCAGGCCTACCAGTCGATGACGCCGGAGGAGTACTTCATGCCCTTCTTCATCCTCATCGTGATCCTGTTCGCGGCGACGGGTGTGGGCAACGGCTCGACCTTCCGGACCATCTCGATGGTCTTCAACCAAGAGCAGGCGGGCCCAGTGCTCGGCTGGACCTCTGCGGTCGCCGCATACGGCGCGTTCTTGATCCCCAAGCTGATCGGGGAGCAGATGAAGGCCGCGACGCCCGAGATCGCGATGTACGGTCTGGCGGCGTTCTACGCCTTCTGTGCGGTGTTGAACTGGTGGTACTACTTGGGCCCGAAGGCCGAGTACAAGAATCCCTGAGGCGAGTTTCGACTTGGGGTGAAACCGGGATGGATGCGGCGGGAATGGGCTGGTTGACCGTTTGGTCCTGGCCCTCGTGTGATGGCGCCCGCCGTGTCCGTCCTTCTTTGAATCCGGCCTACTTTAGTGGTCCCAATTGAAGACCCGCCAGCGGAGCAGTTCTGCCCTCCGCCAGCGCTTGCCGACCACTCCCGCCGCCATCGCCGGCGTCACCTCCGCCACCTCGTTGGTCACGCCGCGGAGGTAGTTGCGGTAGACCACCCAGACCCAGAGGTGCATCTCCAGCCGCTCGCGGATCTTCGACGCCGCCCAGCTGCGCCGCACCAGCCGCGACACGCCGTCCCGCATCATCGCCAGGGTGTGGTTGATTGGGAAGAGGACATTGCGGTAGTCGCGCGGGCGTCTCGAGGACTCGCGCACGTGGCAGCCGAGGCGTCGCTCGAAGAGCTGCTGCACGAGCGTCCGGTAGCTCGACTTGCGGTCGGTCTGGATGTTGAGGAGGTCGCCGGGTGGGAGCAGGTCTCGCAGCACCAGGAGCGTCCGCTCGACTGCCTGGCGGGATCCGCTGCGCCGCTTGCCGCGCCCCTTTTCCAGCGCCTCCTTCTGCCGGCGCTTGGCTGGGGAAAGGCGTCCGCGGGCCGCCATCGGGGCGGTGTCGACGTGGAGCAGGAAGTAGCTCCGGCGCTCGATCAACACCGGCACCGTGACCGGCATCAGTCGGCGGTCGGCCTCGAAGGTCTCGAGCTCGTCGAGTTGGAAGGTGCCGACCAAGCCGCCGCGGGCCCTCGCTTCCTCCAGCCGCTGCCCATGGAAGGAGCGGGCGTGGCCGGCGAGAAGCCGCAGCCGGTGCTCGACGGTGGCGCGGCAGCAGCCGATGACCCGGGAGATCTGGCGCAGGGTGGTTTTGGACACCAGGAGCTCGAAGATCATGGCGGTGATTTGCGGGCGGTGGAGGCGGTAGTCGAGCCGGAAGCTCTGGGTTGAAAAGCGGCGGCCACAGCTGTGGCATAGGAAGCGCTGGACCCATCGACCGTCGGTCTTGCGGAAGAAGCTGCCCTTGCGGTGGCAGGTGAAGCGGCCGCGGCCGAGGCGGCTGGGGCAGGGGGAATAGGGACAGTGGGCGGGGTGAAAGCGGGGCAACAGCGTCCTCCGGGTGCGCCCGGTAGATCCGGGTGCAGGGAAGACGGCCGCGGGGCGGCGCGGTTACGCCAGGCCACGAGGAATGGGGCCAGCGAAGGGGGCCGGATTCCGAGCGTCGCGCGGGTCCTGACCGTTACCCCCTAGAACCTGGCCCACTTCATTGGCCCTCGCTCGGGCGGATGGCTCGCGTGGGCCGTGGTTTCGGTGCGTCCCTGGCCGCCAGGCCTGGGGCGGGGAGGGATTGCCCCGTCATTTCCCTTGCTGGATGGGACATCGGAGGAGCCAGGGACCAATGAACTAGGCCAGTTTCCGGAGCATGACCTCGAGCCCCGGCTCGACCGCCCGATACCCGCTCCCCTCCAGCCGACCCGGCACCACCCTCTGCCCGCCCAGCACCATCTCCTCCGCCATCTGCCCGAAGAGCAGCCGCAGCACCGGGGCTGGGGCCGGCACCACGGCAGGCCGCCGCAGCGCCCGGCCGAGGGCACGGCTGAAATCGGCGTTCCGGACCGAACCCACCACGGCATTCACCGGCCCCCGCAGCTCTTCAGCCTGGATCGCGTGCTCGATCATCGCCACGGCGTCCGCCAAGCCCAGCCAGGGCATCCACTGTCGGCCGCTGCCGAGCCGGCCGCCGAGGCCGAGCCGGTAGGCGGGCAGCATCTTCCGCAGGGCGCCGCCCTCCGGGGAGAGGACCACTCCGTAGCGCAGCAGGACGACGCGGACTCCGGCGTCCGCGGCGGCGGCCGACGCCGCTTCCCACGCGGCGCAGGTCTCAGCGAGGAAGCCGGTCCCGGCGGGGGAGGACTCGTCGAGCTCCTCCTCCCCGCGGTCGCCGTAGTAGCCGACGGCCGAGGCGCAGACCAGCACCGGCGCCGGCTGACCCGAGGCCGCGGCGGCGGCCGACTCCGCTGCGGTCGCTGCCGCCACGAGCCGAGTGCCCAGGACACGGCTGTCGACCACGCGCCGCCGCCGGGCGGCGGTCCAGCGGCCTCCGGCGATGTTCTCGCCGGCGAGGTGGACCACGGCCCGGCAGCCGCGGAAGGCCTCGGGGTCGCACTCGCCGCGACCAGGGTCCCACGCGAATTCGTCCGCCGCCGTCGGCGCCCGCCGCACCAGGCGGCGGACCAGTTCTCCGCGGCCCGCTGCAGCCTTCGCCAGCGCCCGGCCGACCAGGCCGCTGGCCCCGCTGACGACCAGGGTCACGTCCTGGCCCCGCCGCCCGGCCCACCGCCGGCACCGCGCGCTCCTGCGGGCGGCATGGTCCGGCGGCCCAGCTCCGCGACCATCAGGGCCGCCAGCGGCGCGTGGTGGATCAGGAGCCGGGTCAGGCTGACGTCCATCAGGAGCCCGAAGTCGCCGTCGCGCCAACCCGAGGCCAGGAAGCCGGCGGCGGCGACCCCGAAGCCGAGCAAGAGCCAAAGCAGCGGCAGGAGGCCGACGGCGTCGCGCCGCAGCGCGGTGGCCGCGGCCGCCGCCAGCGCCAACAGCCACAGCGGACCCCAGGCTCCGAGGTCGAGGCACTCGGCGCCGATGCGCTGGAGCACATCCGGCAGCCTTCCGAGGTTCCCGAACAGGGCGCCGAGGCCGCCGGCGCTGAGGTAGTCCTCGCCCGGAGCAACCGGCAGATCGGCGGCGACCCACCGCCACAGCAGGATCGCGCCGAGGGCGCACCCCAGCACCAGCCCGAGGCCGCGCAGCGCCCGCAGCCTCGGTTCGCCGCGCGCGATCGCCGCGGAGCAGACCAGGGTGGCGCCGAGCATCGCCACCGCGAAGGCGGCGCCCTCCTGCTTGGTCCAGGCGGCGCCGGCGGCCAACAAGCCCATCACCAGGAACTGGGCTCGCTCCGCCCGGCGGAAGGCGTCCAGCAGCAGCATCGACAGACCCGTCAGGTACAGCGCCAGCGGCACGTCGGCCACCGCGGCGTCGGCGCCCAGCCCGAAGGCCATGCCGCGGGAGGGCATCCAGGCGAACACAGGCGTCAGCGAGAAGGCCAGCGGCAGCAGCCAGCCGCGCAGCGGCCCCAGCGCCCGCACGCCGAAGCCGTGGAGCATGCCGAGCAGGGCCAGGAAGAAGGCCGGGAACAGGCCGCGCACGCCGACGTCGGGGCTGGCGCCGAGCTGCACCGCCAGGCCGGTCAGGGAGGGCACCAGCGGAGGGTAGCTGGGATGGGCGGGGGCCCAGCTGGGGTCGGCCACGCGTTCGGGGGCGAGGGTGCCGAGCTCGGCGAGCCACTGGCCGTGCAGGACCCAGCGCATCTGGGCGTCGACGTTCCAGACCGGCCGCTGGGCCGCCAGCCAGAAGGCCAGGGCGACGATCGCCAGGGTCGGCAGGAAGGAGGCCCACTCCTGGCGCAGCTCGACGGCCACCGGCCGCTGCAGGAAGACGGGCAGCACCGCCGCCAGCACCAGCGCCAGCATCAGCGGCAGGGCGGTGGCCGCGCCGAAGGGCGAGAGCAGGGTGACGACGGCCGCCAGCAAGGCGCAGCCGGCGGCGAAGGCGAAGCCGAGGCGCTCGGGGCCGGTGGTGCTGCGGAAGCGCAGCAGCCGCAGCAGGCCGTTGCCGGCGAAGAAGACCAGCATCAGGCTGAGGAAGGCGGGCAGGCTCACCGGGCTGCCTCCATGGCCTGCCAGGCGCCGTCGGTATCCAGGAAGACGACCAGACCGGCGCCGCGCTCCTGCGCCTCGGCGGCCAGCGCCGCGCGGTCGCGGCCGGCGCGGGCCGTCTCGACCACCTGCACCGGGTAGCACAGGTGGTGGGCGAGGGGGGCGAGGGAGCCGCTGCGCGGGCCGGCGGCGAACAGCACCCGCTCGAGCCCGGGGTAGGCCGGCGACTTGAGCTTCAGGGCCAGCCGCTCTAGGCCGCGGAAGAGCTCCTCATCGCCCGCGCGCTGCCAGCAGGCGGCCCGCCGGGCGGCGGCGTCGAGGCCGCGCAAGGCGGCGTCGTCCATGAGGCGGCCGCGGCCGGAGGTCGCCAGCAAGGCGAGGCCGGACAGCAGCCAGAGCACGAGGATCGCCATCGGGAGGTGCCGCACGTGCCGGGAGAATACAATCCCGCGGCCTCCGGCTGCCTCGGAGCTCCCATGTCGCTCGACGTCCGCGAATCCGCTCGGCTGCTCGGCGTGTCCCCCGACACGCTGCGGCGCTGGGCCCGCCAGGGCCTGCTGGGCATGCGCGCCCCTGGCGGCGAGCTGCGCTTCGAGCGCCCCGAGCTCGAGGCCTGGGCTCGCCGCCAGGGTCTTGCTCTGCGCGAGATCCCGGTCGCCGCGCCGACCTGGCCCAAGGTCGACGACGCCGCGGCGCGGCCTTTCCTGACCGCCTTGGGCCGCGGCGGCGTGCTCGAGGCCGTCTCCGGCGCCGAACCGGCGGAAGTGCTGGCGTCGATGGTGTCGCGGGCGGAGCTGGCGGACTGCGCAGACCGCGCCGCGCTGCTGGAGCAGCTGGTGGCGCGTGAGTCGCTCGGCACCACCGGCCTCGGCCACGGGGTGGCGCTGCCGCACCCGCGCACCCCGAACCCCGCCTTCGCCGCCGTGCCGACGGTGGTGCTCGGCCTGCTCGAGCAGCCGGTCGACTGGAAGGCGGTCGACGGCCGGCCGGTGCACGCCGCCATGCTGCTCCTCAGCCCGACGCCGCCCGAGCACCTGAAGGTGCTGTCCCGCGCCGCCTTCCTGCTGCGCGACGACCCCTTCTGCAGCTTGCTCGCCGCCGGCCCGGTCGAAGCCGAGATCTTGCGCGCCATCGACCAGCTCGAGCCGGGCCAGGGATGAGCCGGGACGGCAGCCACCACCCGCGCGCCGCCGCCAGCGAGCTGTGGCTGATGGTGCTGCTGGCGAACCTGGTGGGCGTGGCCAGCGCCGCCGTCGCCGTGGCGTTGCGCAGCGGGGTGCACGAGCTCTTCCACCTGCTCGAGCCGCTGCGGGGCACCGCCTGGGGCGCGCTGCTGCCGGCGGCCGGCGCCTTCGCCGGCGTCTGGGTGGTGCGGGTGCTGTTCCGCGAGCCGGGCGGCCACGGGGTGCCGGCGGTCCTGGAGTCGGTGTCGCGGCAGGGCGGCTTCATGCGCGTGCGCTCGATCTTCAGCCGCCTGGTCGGCAGCCTGCTGACGGTGGCCGGCGGCGGCTCCGCGGGCCTCGAGGGCCCGATCGTCTTCAGCGCTGCCGCGGTCGGCAGCTCGATCGGCGGCGGCCTGCGGCTGGCCGAGCGCCAGCGCATCCGGCTGCTCGCCTGCGGCGTCGCCGGCGGCATCGGCGCGATCTTCGGCGCGCCGCTCACCGGCCTGATCTTCGCGATGGAGGTGGTGCTGGCCGAGTGGAGCCTCGCCACCGTGATCCCAGTCGCCGTCAGCGCCGCCGTGGCGACCGAGATCGGCCGCGCCCTGCTCGGCGCCGAGGCGGCCTTCCACGCCGGTGAGTTCGCCTGGGACGCCGCCGACCTCGCCGCCTCGGTGCCACTCGGCGCCCTTTGCGGCCTGATCTCCGTCGGCTTGGTGGTGGCGATCTTCCGCGCCGAGGGCATCGCCCAGCGGCTCAAGGCGAGGCCGGCGCTGCGGGCCTACGGGGTGGTCGCCGCGATCGCCGGCCTCGGCGTCGGCCTGATCGGCTGGCGCATGCCCGACGCCATCGGCGAGGGCTACACGGTCGTCGGCCAGGCCCTCGGCGGCGACCTGCAGGTCGGCGGGGCGCTGCTGCTGGCGCTGCTGGCCGGCAAGTTCCTCTCCACGGCGCTGACCCTGGGCAGCAATGCCCCCGGCGGCATCTTCGCGCCTTCGCTGGTGCTCGGCGCCCTGCTCGGCGCCGCCTTCGGCCAGCTGCTGCCGGCGCTGATTCCGGGCGTGAGCTTCGCCGACCCTGGCTTCTTCGCCCTGGCGGCCATGGCGGGCCTGGTCGCCGGCGCCATGCAGGCGCCCTTCACCGGCATCTTCCTGGCGCTCGAGACCACCGGCGGCTGGCACCAAACCCTGCCCCTGATGGTCGTCGCGACCCTCTCGGCGCTGGTCTCGCGCACCCTGCTGCGGCACAGCTTCTACACCTGGGAGGTCGCCGAGTCTGGCCGCCTGCTGCGCCCCGGCACCGACCGCCGCATCCTCGCCGACCTGACGGTGGGGGAGATGCTCGACGCCGAGAGCGTCTCGATCGAGGCCGGCAAGACCCTCCAGGACCTGGCCGCGGTCCTCCCGACCACGCACCGCAACCACTTCGCCGTCATCGACGCCGACGGCCGCCTGCAGGGCATGCTCGACCTCAGCCACCTGCGCGCCTTCATCTTCGATGACACGCTGCGGCAGGTCACTCCGGTCGACACCGTCATGGAGGTCCGCCCCGCCCTGCGCCAGACCCAGTCCCTGCTCGACGCCACCCAGGAGTTCGAGCGCAGCGGGTCGTGGGTGCTGCCGGTGGTCGACGACGACGAGCGCTTCGTCGGGACCATCTCGAAGTCCACCTTGTTCGATCGCTATCGCTCGGAGTTGATCGTGCAGACGGCGGATCGGTCGGAGTAGGAGGGGTGGGGGGATTGGCTGGGTCTGGGGTCCGGCCGCTCCTCCCCACTCCGGTCAGCAATTCCGCTGGATCCACAGGGGACGCCGAGGCCCAGTTTCCGTGAATGGCCAGGGACCTGCCCACTGACTGCCGCGTCCAACACCGTGTGCTCCAATCTGTTGACCAAAGACAGAGGGCCGGTGGAGGTGCAGCAGCCTGCGTAGTCGGTGGTCTTCGTCTGGCCGGGCCCCCCCCCCCCCACCCCGCGGGGGGGCGCGT
>CAYZXS010000040.1:0-32922 GCA_964482495.1 uncultured Planctomycetales bacterium | reverse complement strand
CCCCTCTCTGCGGAAATCGACGTACGACCTC
This sequence comes from uncultured Planctomycetales bacterium, assembly GCA_964482495.1. GTDB lineage: Bacteria > Planctomycetota > UBA1135 > UBA1135 > UBA1135 > J029. The sequence goes on along the minus strand of CAYZXS010000040.1, from coordinate 32,891 downwards.
GAATATCAATCGATGTCTGACCCCAAATTTTCTGCCACTTCCTTGGCCCGAGCGAAGGCCTTGACGACGCCGACGCCGCTGAAGCTGTCGCCGGCGAAGTGCAGGCCGCCGAGGCGGGCGGCGGCGGCGTCGATGCGAGCGACGCGTTCGAGGTGGCCCATCTCGTACTGGGGAACGCCGCCCATGACGCGGCGGTGCCAGGTCTGGACCGGATCGCCGGAGATCCCCAGCAGGCCCTCGAGCGGGCCGAAGCAGGCTTGGTAGAGGCCGGCGTCGTCCAGGGCGTGCGCCTCCTTGTCGAAGCTACCGCCGATCAGGACGCGGATCTGCGCCAGGCCGTCGGCGGTCTGGTCGGGGAAGATGGCGTGGGCGAACTGCACCCCGAGCGGCCGGAAGCCCTCGGAGCGCGCCGCGAGGAAGCCGAAGCCGTCGTCGACCTGCTCGCGGATCTGCTCGCGGCGGAAGGTGGCGGCCACCACGCACAGCGGGTCGCCGCGGATGCCCTCGGCGGCGTCGACCAGGTCGGGCGCCTCCTCGCGCAGGATGGCCGCGGTGGCGGGCGCCGGACACGCCATCACCAACTGTCGAGCGCGCGCCTCCTCCTGGCCGTCGCGCTCCAGCACCCAGCAGTCGCCGTCCTTGCGCGCGCGGTCCGGCGCGACCCCGAGGCGGCAGTCGTCCCCCAGCGCCTTCGTCCCGGCCTCGGCCAGATCGGCCAAGCCGCCGGAGAAGCTGCACAGGCTGCCCGTCCCGACCGGCTCGCCGGCCTTGCGGCGCTTGGCCTTGGCGCGCATGTACTTGACCGCGCCGCGCACCAAGGACCCGCTCTCGCGCTCCCAGCCGGCCAGCAGCGGGAAGGCCCCCGGCGCCGACAGCCGCCCCGGGTCGCCGGCGTAGATGCCGCTGACGAAGGGCTCGAAGAAGGCGTCGGCCATCTGCTTGCCGAGCCGCCGCCGCGCGAAGCTGCGCGCGCTCTCGTCCGCGTCGTCGCGCTTGGCCTTGATGAAGGGCTCGGCCATCACCCGCAGCTTCCCCCCCATCGTCAGGAAGGGCGTGGTCAAGAAGCTGCCCGGCCCGCTCGGCAGGGCCGTGATCTTGCCCCGCCGCAGCAGGTAGCGGATCTTCTCGGCCGGCGCCGCCGGCACCGGCGTCAGCCCCAGGTCGGCCGCCATCTCGGTCACGGCCGGCTCCTTGTCCAGCCAGCCCAGCGGCCCGAGCTCGACGACGTTGCCGTCCTCGCGCACGGTCACGACCTTGCCGCCCGGCGTCGGCTCCTTCTCGAGCACCACCGCGCTCAAGCCGCGCTTGCGGGCGAAGTGGGCCACGGCGAGGCCGGAGTAACCTCCGCCGACAACGGCGACGTCGTTAGTATTCATGGTGCTGCGGACAGGTCGGGCGGTGCGGGCCTTCAGGCCTCGGAGCAGGCCTCCAGCACCAGGCGGCGCAGGATGGCGGTCAGGTCGGGCGAGTCGTTGAAGACCGGCACGCGGCGGTAGGCCTCGACGCCGGCGTCGCGCGCCACCTCGGCGAGCTGGATGTCGATCTCGAACAGGGTCTCGACGTGGTCGTTGACGAAGCTGATCGGCAGCACCACCAGGTTGCGGGCGCCCTCGCGGCCCAGCCGGGCCAGCTCGTCGATGGTCGCCGGCGGCACCCACTTCACCGGCGTCGCCCGGCTCTGGTAGGCGAGGTGGACGGTCGTGTCCGGCAGCCGCTGCCGCAGCCCGGCGACGCTCTCCTCGATCTCGTCGACGTAGGGGTCCCCCCGCTTGATGTAGCTCACCGGCACGCCGTGGGCGCTGACCACGAGCTGGGGCTCGTCGGCGTGCGCCTCCCGGGCCTGCTCGAGGGTGGCCCGCACCCGGGCCTCGAGGGCGTCGAGGTAGTCCTCGCGAGCCCCCCAGCGCTCGACCCGGCGGACCCGGTTGGCGGGGTAGCCGTGCTCGCGAACCTTGTCGTCGAAGAGGCGGAAGGAGGAGCGGCTGGTCGCGGTCGAGTACTGCGGGAACAGCGACAGGCCGACCACCGCGCGGCAGCCGTCGGCGTGGGCGCGCAGCACCGCCTCGTCGATCAGCGGCGGCGTGTAGGTCATCGCCGCGTAGCAGCGGAAGTCGCCGTCGGCGGCCAGCGCCTCCTGCAGCAGCCGCGCCTGGCGCTCGGTGATCTGGTTGTTGGGCGAGCCGCCCCCGATCAGCTGGTACTGCTTGCGGACCTCCGGCGCCCGCTTGCGCGCAACCTTGTCGGCCAGGGAGCGCCGGAACCAGTTGACGACCACCGGAAGGCGCACCAGGTCCGGATCGAGGAAGAGCTGGCGGATGTAGTCCTCGATCTCCTCGAGTCGTCGCGGCCCCCCCATCTGGAGGAGGAGGATCCCCGTGCGCTCGGCCATGACCTCAGTCTAGCTACACGGTCCGGCTGAACCGGCCATCCTTCTCCTGATCGGGCAGGTAGGCGTCGAACAACATGCAGATGTTGCGCATGAACAGCCGCCCGAGCTCGGTCACCGCCAGGTGCCGCTCGCCGCGCTCGACCAAGCCGTCCCGCTCCATCTCGGCCAGCGCCGCCCACTGCTCGGCGAACATCTCCGCGAAGGGCTGGCCGGCCAGGGCCTCGACCTCGTCGAAGCCGAGCCACTGGTTGCACATGACGCGCTCGATGATCAGCTTCCGGACCCGGTCGTCCAGGCTCAGGGCGTGCCCCCGGGCGACAGCGAAGTCTTGGTCGTCGATGGCCTCGTTCCAGCGGTTGAGCTTGCCGTGGGTCTGGGCGAAGGCGCTGCCGACCTCCGAGATCGCGGTGACCCCGAAGCCGAGGTAGTCCGACGCCGGCCGCACCGTGTAGCCCATGAAGTTGCGGTAGAGCCGCTTCTCGTCGACCGCCCGCGCCAGCTCGTCCTTCTTCAGCGCGAAGTGGTCGAAGCCGATCTCGGCGTAGTCGCCCTCGCCGCACAAGCGCCGCGAGGCGGTGCGCAGCAGCTCCAGCTTCAGCTCGGGCTCCGGCAGCCGCTCCATCGGCATGCGCTTCTGGTGGGAGTGCAACCACGGCACGTGGGCGTAGCTGTAGATCGCCAGCCGGTCGGGCTGCAGCCGCAGCACGTTGTCGAGGGTGAAGTCCCAGGTCTCCGCGGTCTGGCCGGGCAGGCCGTAGACCAGGTCGAAGTTGACGCTGGAGAAGCCCAGCTCGCGGCACACCGCCAGCGTGCCCTCGGTCTGGTCCATGGTCTGGTCGCGGCCGATCAGCTCCTGGACCTCGCCGTCCATGTCCTGGACGCCGAAGCTGATGCGGTTGAAGCCGAGCCCGCGCAGGGTCTCGAGCTGCTCGCGCGAGGTCACCGGCGGGTGGACCTCGATCGACAGCTCGGCGTCGGGCAGGATCGTCCAGTGCTCCTCGAGCTTGCGGAAGAGGCGCGTGATCTGCTCCGACGTCAAGTGCGTCGGCGTGCCCCCGCCCCAGTGCAGGCCGCTCAGCTGGCGCCGCTTGGGCATCTCCGCCGCGGTGCGTTCGATCTCGCGGAACAGCCGCTCGAGGTACTCCTCGACGATGTCCTCGCGCTTGGTGATGACGACGTTGCAGGCGCAGAACAGGCAGCGCTTCTGGCAGAAGGGCAGGTGGACGTAGATCGCGATCGGCTCGTCGGCGCGCTCGTCGGCGAGGCGCAGGGCGGACACCCACTGCTCGGCGCCGAAGGCGTCGGTCCACACCGGCGCGGTCGGGTAAGAGGTGTAGCGCGGGCCGGAGCGGTCGTACTTGGCGACCAGCTCGGCCGGGGCTTCAGACTGCGGCAGGGTCATGGCTGCGGACCTCGTCGACGAGAGCTTGCAGGTTCTCGAGCGGCGTCTGCGGCAGCAGGCCGTGCCCGAGGTTGAAGACGTGGCCGGGGCGGCCGCCGTTCTGGTCGAGCACGCGGCGGGCAGCGCGGCGCACCGAGTCGGGGTTGCCGAGCAGGCAGCCCGGGTCCAGGTTGCCCTGCACCACCATCGAGTCGCCGAGGAAGGCGCGGGCCTCGTCCAGCGGCTGGCGCCAGTCCAGCGACAGGCCGTCGGCCCCGCTCTCGGCCATGCCGGCCAGCAGGTGGGCGCCGTCCTTGATCAGGTAGAGCCGCGGCACGGTGCCCTCGAGCCCCTTCATGACCCGCTGCACGGCCGGCAGCGCCAGCTCGCGGTAGAGGTCCATCGGCAGCAGTCCAGCCCAGGTGTCGAACAGCTGGACGGCCTCGGCGCCGGCCTGGATCTGCTCCTGCAGGTAGGCGATGGTCAGGTCCGCCAGCCGCTCCAGGAGCTCGGCGAAGAAAACGGGATCGCCGTAGACCGCCGCGCGCAGCTTGTCGTGCTCGCGCGAACCGCCGCCGTCGAGCAGGTAGCTGGCCATGGTGAAGGGCGCGCCGGCGAAGCCGAGCATCGCGGTGCCCTCGGGCAGCTCCGGCTTGATCAGGCGGATCGCCTCGGCGACGTGGTCGAGCGAGCCCTGCGGCGGCGCCACCACCCGGTGGAGGTCGCCGGCGCCCTCGAGCGGCTTGGCGAACACCGGACCCGGCGCGAAGTCGATGCCGAAGTCCAGCGGCATCAGCGGGGTCAGGATGTCGGCGAACAGGATCGCGCCGTCGAAGCCGAAGCGGCGGATCGGCTGCAGCGTGACCTCGGCGGCCAGCTCGGGCGTGCTCGCCATCTTGACGAAGCCGTGCTGGGCCTTGAGCTCGCGGTACTCCGGCAGGGCGCGGCCGGCCTGGCGCATCAGCCACATCGGCGGCCGCTCGGTCGGCAGGCCGTTGAGGGCGCGCAGGATCGGCTTGGTGGGTTCGGCGGCGGTCATCGGGAGAGCTCCAGGGCTTCGGAGAAGCGTTCGGCGGCGAAGTCGAGGTCCTGCTCGGTCATCGCCAGGCTGAGGAAGCCGACCTCGTAGGCCGACGGGGCGACCATCACCCCGCGCTCGAGCAGGGCGTGGAAGAAGCGGGTGTAGCGCTCGGCCCCGGCCTCGGGGATGGCGCCGAAGCTGCGCGGCGCCTCGGTGGCGCCGAAGCAGAGCCAGAAGATCGAGGCCTCCCGGGTGAGGGTCAGCGGCGCGCCGGCGGCGCACTCGCGCTCGACCAGCGGGCGCAGCCGGGCCTCCCAGGCCTGGCCGAGCTGCTCCAGGCGGTCCCAGCCGCCGTCCTCGAGCACCCCCAGCGCGGCGATGCCGGCGGCCATGCACAGCGGGTTGCCGCTCAGCGTGCCCGCCTGGTAGACGCCGCCCTCGGGGCTGATCCGGTCCATCAACTCGGACTTGCCGCCGTAGGCGCCGACCGGCAGACCGCCGCCGATCACCTTGCCGTAGGTGACCAGGTCAGCGTCGTAACCCTCGCGGCCGCAGTAGCCGCCCGGGCCGAGCCGGAAGCCGGTGATGACCTCGTCGACCACCAGCAGCGTGCCGTGCTCGCGCGTGATCGCGCGCAGCTTGTCCATCCAGGCCTCGCGCTGGGGCAGGAAGCCGCAGTTGGCCGGGATGCCCTCGACGAAGACCGCGGCGGTCTCCGGCCCGCGCTCGGCGAACCAGGCCTCGAGGGCGCCCTCGTCGTCCAGCGGCAGCACCCCGGTCCACTTCGACCAGTCGGCCGGAACGCCGGCGCTGGAGGACTCGCCGAAGGTCGCCAGACCGGAGCCGGCCTTGACCAGGAAGGCGTCGCCGTGGCCGTGGTAACAGCCGTCGAACTTGACGAAGCCGTCGCGGCCGGTGGCGGCGCGGGCCAGCCGCAGCGCGCTCATCGTCGCCTCGGTGCCGCTGTTGACGAAGCGCACCCGGTCGGCGACCGGCGACAGCGCCACGACCTTCTCGGCCAGCTCGGTCTCGGCGCGGCAGGGGGCGCCGTAGCTGGTGCCCTTGGCGGCGGCGTCCTGGATCGCGGCGACTACGGCCGGGTTCGAGTGGCCGAGGATCAGCGGACCCCAGCTGTTGATGAAGTCGAGGTACTCGTTGCCGTCCTCGTCCTTCACCCGGCAGCCCTGGGCGTCAGCCAGGAAGGGCGGCACGCCGCCCACCGAGCGGTAGGCGCGCACCGGCGAGCTGACGCCGCCCGGCATGACGCGGCAGGCGCGGTCGTAGAGTTCAGCGGACTTGGTCGTCGTGGCGGGGGTCATCAGTCGATCCAACCTTCGGCGGCGGCTTGGGAAGCGTGGTAGGTGATGATCAAATCGGCGCCGGCGCGGCGGATCGCGCCCAGCACCTCGAGCGTCATCTTCTGCTCGTCGGCGAGCCCTTCACGCGCGGCCACCTTGACCATGCTGAACTCGCCCGAGACGTTGTAGGCCACCACCGGCACGTCGCTCTCTTGGGCGACGTCGGCGATGATGTCCAGGTAGGCCAGGGCCGGCTTGACCATGACCAGGTCGGCGCCCTCCTCCAGGTCCAGGCGCAGCTCGCGCAAGGCCTCGCGGCTGTTGCGCGGGTCCATCTGGTAGCTCTTGCGGTCGCCGAAGCCCGGCGACGAGCCGGCGGCGTCCCGGAAGGGGCCGTAGAAGGCCGAGGCGTACTTGGCGCTGTAGGCCAGGATCGCGGTGTCCTGGAAGCCGGCGTCGTCCAGCTCGCGCCGGATGACGCCGACGCGGCCGTCCATCATGTCCGACGGGCAGACGAAGTCGGCGCCGGCCGCGGCCAGCACCTTCGCCATCTCGGCCAAGTGCGCCACGGACTCGTCGTTGACCACCGCCTCGCCCTCGACGAAGCCGCAGTGGCCGTGGTCGGTGTAGGGGCACAGGCAGACGTCGACCAGGACGATCAGCTCGTCGCCGAACTCCTTCTTCAAGGCCTGCACCGCCAGCGGCACCTCGCCGTGCGGGTCGACCGCCCCGGTGGCCTCGGGGTCCTTCTCGTCGGGGACGCCGAAGAGCATCACCGCCTTGATCCCGTTCTCGAGGTCCTCCCCCACCTTCCGGACCAGCAGGTCGGCGGAGTAGCGGCTGATGCCGGGCATGGTGGCGATGGCCTCCTCCCTGCCGGCGCCCGGCAACACGAAGTGGCCCTGCACCAGGTGGCGGAGGCGCAGCTCGTTCTCGGCGACGATCTCGCGCAGGGCCGGGTTGCGGCGCAGGCGGCGCGGGCGTTGCGGGAGCGTGTATCGGGTGGCCGTGGTCATGACGGGAGCAGTTCGTGGAGGGCGGCGGGTTCGGGGCGCGACAGGGCGCCGGCGACCGCGAAGCCGAGCGAGCGCGCGGCGGCGGCGGTGGTCGGGCCGACCGCCCACACCGGGTGGGCGGCGGGGTCGTCGACGCGGAGCGCCAGGGAGCGGGCTCCGGAGGGCGAGAACAGCAGCACCGGCTCGCCCGGCGCCGGCTGAGGCCCCTCGCAAGCGAGGGACTCATAGAGCTCGATCACGGTGACCGGGTGGCCAGCCGCCTCGAGGGTCTGGCGCAGCTCCGGGCGGCCGTTGCTGGCGGCGATGAGCAGGAGCTCTTGGTCGGGGTCCGGCTCGGCGGCCAAGAAGGCGGTGGCCAGCTTGGCGCCGCCGCTGTCGCCGGTCAGCGCCGGCTCGACGCCGGCGGCCCGCAGCGCCGCGGCGGTGGCGGGGCCGACCGCGGCCGCGCGCAGGGCGGGCGGCCAAGCGAAGGCGGCGCCGTGGCGCTCGCTCAGGCGGCGGAGCAGCAGCCTCACGCCCCGGGCGGAGGCGAAGAAGACCCAGCCGAAGCGGTCGAGGGCGCCCAGGGCTGCGACGCCGTCCTCCTCGAGCTCGAATTCCCGGTGCCGGATCAGCGGCAGCGCGCTGGCCTCCCAGCCCGCCTGCTCCAGGGCCTCGCTCCAGGGAGCGGAGGCCGTCGCGGAGCGGCCGATCCAGGCGCGGGGGGTCACGGCTTCGGGACCGGCGCCAGCAAGACCTCGCGGGCGGCCTCCGCCACCGCGGCCGGGTCGGCGCCTTCGACTTCGGCCCGCACCAGCAGCGGGGCCTCGGGACGGTCTTCGGTAGGTCCGAAGGCGGCCATCATGCGCAGGCCGCCAGCGGTGGCTTCGGCGCGGGCGCCGAGCGGCAGGCCGCAGCCGCCGCCGAGAGCCCGCAGCAGGGTGCGCTCGGCTTCGACCTCGAGCGCGGCTTCGGGGTCGTGCAGCTTCTGCAGCAGCGCGAAGGTGGCGTCGTCGTCCTCGCGGCACTCGATCGACAGCGCGCCCTGGCCGGGCGCGCCGGGCCACATCGTGAAGGGCAGCGGCACGACCTGGAACTCGCTCAGGTCGGTGCCGAGCCGGCGCAGCCCCGCCGCGGCCAGCAGGATGGCGTCGTAATCGCCCTCGGCCAGCTTGCGCACCCGGGTCGGGACGTTGCCGCGCAGCAGCTCGGTCCGGCACTCCGGGTCGGTGGCGTGGCAGAAGGCGACCCGGCGCGCCGCCGAGGTGCCGATGACGCTGCCGGGCTTGATCGGCAGCTCGTGGCGCGCGGGCTCGAAGGCCTCCTTGCGCACCACCAGCCAGTCGCAGCTGTCCTCGCGCAGCGGGATCGCGCCGCAGCGCAGGCCCGCGACCTGCTCGGCCGGCAGGTCCTTGAGCGAGTGGACCGCGTAGTCGGCTCTGCCGTCGAGGACCGCGTGCTGGACCTCGGCGGTGAACAGGCCGATCGATCCCGCGTCCTTGAGGGCGACGTCTTGGACCCGGTCCCCCTGGGTCTTGATGATCACCAGCTCGGAGGGCGTTCCGGTGGCGTGCTGCAGGGCATCTGCGAAGGCGCCGGACTGGGTCCTGGCTAGATCGCTGCCCCGCGTGGCGAGGCGCAGCGTAGTCATGCGAACAGGTTGTACTCGGATTCGGCGTCGAGCCGAAGGTTGAGCAGGACATCTTCGCCCAGCGGCAGCTCGCGCAAGGACTTGCGCATGGCGCTGAGCGGGACCTGGACGGTCTGGGCGGCCAGGCGGGCCACCAGTTGCTCGACCACCGCCCGGTCCTCCTCGGCGAGGTGGGCCAGCGGGCCGTCGAGGAAGCGCCGCATCTCGGCGTCGGCGCGGGCGTCGACCGACTGGCGCAGCTGCTGCGCCACCGGGCCGAGGTCCTTCTGGAACAGCTTCTCGCGCAGCTGGCTGATCGCCTTGCGCAGCACCGGGCGGGCGTCGCGGACCAGCAGCTCGGCTTCGCGCCGGCCGGCCTCGGCCTGGTTGCCGAGCTCCATGACGTCGTAGCGCTCGTAGTGCTCGTGCTCGCCCAGGGCCGGGTCGATGTCGGCGGGCACGCCCAGGTCGAGCATCAACCGCGGGCGCGACGGCTCGGGCAGCTCGGCCAGCTGGGCGGCGGTCACGACCGGCTCGTTGCAGCCGGTGGCGGCGACCAGGGCGTCGAAATCGGGCGCGTCGGCCTGGAAGGAGGTCAGGCTCTCGAAGCTGCCGCCGTGGACCTCGGCGAGGGCCTGGGCGCCGGCGAGGGTCCGGTTGACGAAGTGCAGGGCGACGTTCTGCCAGCCCTTGAGGCGGGCGGCGGTGGTCCGGATCATCTCGCCGCTGCCGACCAGAACCACCCGCAGGCGGCCGCGGTCGCGGTGGAAGCCCTTGAGCTGCTGGGCGGCGACCTCGGCGATCGAGGTCGGGCGCTTCGAGAAGTCGATCGTGGCGCGGACCTTGCGGGAGGCCTTCAGGGCCTCGTCGCCGAGCAGGCCGAGCCACGGGCCGCAGGTGCGGGCCTCGCGGCCGTCGACCAGCGAGCGCCGGAACTGACCCACGATCTGCTCGTCGCCGAGCACCAGCGAGTCGAGGCCGGAGAGCACCGAGTAGAGGTGCTTGACGACCGCCTCGCCGGAGAGCGCGAAGCAGGCCGAGGTGGCCATGCGGCGGGCGTCCGGGTCCTCAGGGAAGAGCCAGCGGGCGAAGTCCCGGAGGACCTCGTCGGCGGCGCGGCGTCCCTTGCTGACGAAGTAGAGCTCGACCCGGTTGCAGGTGTTGAGGCAGACGAGCTCGTCGACGCCCAGCGCTTCCCGCATTTCGGTGAGGTCTCCGAGACCCCGCGTGAAGCGGCCGATTTCCTCGACCGACGCGCGGCGGTGGCTGATCCCGATGAGTCCGAAGCGTTCCATGAGTCCTTGTTGCCCAAAGAATCGCTCACCCAGGGGCGTTCTGGTCACAGGACTGTCACCTGAGACGAGAAATCCTCTAAACCACTCCAAATCCTGCTTTCTCAAGGAGAAAGAGCGTCTCAACTGGGGATCCCTCCGCGCCCGACCGCGGAAGATTCCCCAGCCATGGAGTGGCCTCAGGAGGGGCGGCCGGCCGCGGCCACCGCCGCCGGGAACTGGTCCAGCGCCTCCGGGTTGGCCAAGGCCTCGGTGTTCTTCACCGGGCGACCGTGAATCACGTCGCGGACGGCGATCTCGGAGATCTTGCCGCTGCGGGTGCGCGGGATGTCGGTCACCTGGGCGATCACCGCCGGCACGTGGCGTGGCGTGGCGTTGGCCCGGATGGTCGTCCGCAGGCGGTCACGCAGGCCGTCGTCGAGCGCGAGGCCCGCCCGCAAGCGCAGGAACAGCACCACCCGCTGGTCGCCGTCGCCGGTGTCCTGGCCGACGACGATGGCCTCCTCGACCTCCTCGACCTGCTCCACCTGGCGGTAGATCTCGGCCGTGCCGATGCGCACCCCGCCGGGGTTGAGGGTGGCGTCGGAGCGGCCGTAGATCACCATGCCGCCGCTCTCGGTCAGCTCCACCCAGTCGCCGTGACGCCAGACCCCGGGGAAGTGGTCGAAGTAGGCGGCGCGGTACTTGGCGCCGTCCGGGTCATTCCAGAAGCCGACCGGCATGCTCGGGAAGGGCTGGGTGCAGACGAGCTCGCCGGGCTCGCCGACGATCGCCTGGCCGGCGTCGTCCCAGACCTCCACCGCCATGCCCAGGCCGCGGCACTGCAGCTCGCCGCGGTACACCGGCAGCACCGGGCAGCCGAGGGCGAAGCAGGAGATCAGGTCGGTGCCGCCCGAGATCGAGGCCAGCTGCAGGTCCGCCTTGACCTCGCGGTAGACCCAGTCGAAGGACTCCGGCACCAGCGGCGAGCCGGTGCTGGCGATGGTGCGCAGCGCCGACAGGTCGTGGCTGCGGACCGGGCTGATCCCGGCCTTCTTGCAGGCGTCGAGGTACTTGGCCGAGGTGCCGAAGAAGTGCACGCCCTCTTGCGCCACCAGGTCCCAGAGCGCCTCCGGGCCAGGGTGGAAGGGGTTGCCGTCGTAGAGCACCACCGCGGCGCCGCTGGCCAGGCCGGTGACCAGCCAGTTCCACATCATCCAGCCGGTGGTGGTGAAGTAGAACACGCGGTCGTCGCGCCCGATATCGCTGTGCAGCTGGTGCTCCTTCAGGTGCTGCAGCAGCGTCCCGCCCTGGCCGTGCACGATGCACTTGGGCTTGCCGGTGGTGCCCGAGCTGAACATCACGTAGAGCGGCTGGTCGAAGGGCAGGCGGGTGAATTCCAGCGCCGGCGCCGGGCCGTCGCCGAGGGCCTCGTCCCAGCGGCAGGTGCCGTCGAAGCGGGCCTCGGGGTCGGCAAAGGGAACGAGCACGGTTTTCTCTACCGTCGGCAGGCCGTCCAGGATCTGGCGCAGCTTGTCGCGGACGTCGAGGCGCTTGCCCTTGTAGAAGTAGCCGTCGCAAGCGAGCAGCAGCTTGGGCTCGATCTGGCCGAAGCGGTCGAGCACGCCGGCGACGCCGAAGTCGGGCGAGCAGGAGGACCAGGCCGCGCCCAGGCTAGAGGCCGCGAGCATGCCGATCACCGCCTCGGGCAGGTTGGGCAGGAAGGCCGCGACCCGGTCGCCGGGTCCCAGGCCCCACTCCTGGAAGCGAGCGCGGAGCCGCGCCACCTGCTGCCGCAGCTCGGAGAAGCTGAGGGCGCGGCGGCTGCCGTCCTCGTGGCGGAAGAGCAGCGCCAGGCCGTCGTCATCCCGCTGGAGCAGGTTCTCGGCGAAGTTGAGGCGGGCCTCGGGGAACCAGCGAGCGCCGGGCATGCGGTCGCCGTCCCGGAGCAGCTCGGCGCCCTTGTCGCCGACGACACCGGCGTAGTCCCAGAAGGCGGACCAGAAGCGCGGGCTCTGCTCGACGGCCCAGGACCGGAGCGGCTCGTAGCCGTCCAGCTCGACCCCCTCCTGGTCAGCCAAGTGGCGGAGGAAGCCGGTCAAACGGGCCCGTTCGCGGGCTTCGGGGCGGGGTTCCCAGAGGATCTCGGACATGGTCGAGGCGAATCCTAGCAGCGCCCGCGAGGGACCATCCGCGACCGCGGCGACGCCGTCGCTTTGGCTCGGATCGTCCGCTATGTTGGAGATGGCCGCTCCCCCATGGCTCGCATCCCTCCCCCCGCCCCAGGCGCCTCCCCCGCGCCCGGCTCCTCGCGGACCTGACCGGCCCGGAGTTCCTCACCGCGCTGGTGCGGACCATCGCGGACAACCTCGGCGTCCGCTGCGTCATGGTCGTCCAGTCCGACCGCCTCGACCCGGAGCGGCTTCGCAGCCTCATCTGCTGGGTCGACGGCGCCCTGGCGGACAACCTGCTCTTCGTGGCCGCCGGTAGCCCCTTCGAGCGTCTGGCCCGGTCCGGCCGGTACACCTGCGCCGAGGCGGTGCAGGACGCCTTCCCCGGACAGCCGCTGCTGCAGCGGGTCTCGGCCGCTTCCTTCTCCGGCATCTGCTTGGAGGACCCGGGCGGCGCCGTCATCGGCCAGATCTGCGTGCTTCACGACCAGCCGCTGCGGCATGTCGACGAGGTGGAGGCCGCCCTCCGCCTCTACGCCAGCCGCAGCGCCGCCGAGCTGGAGCGGATCCAAGTCCATGGAGAGGTCACCGCCCTCAGCTGCCAGCTCGAGACCCTCACCCGGCACCTGCCGGGCTTGGTCTACACCATCCGGGCCCACCGCGACGGTCAGCGCGAGCTGCTCTTCGAGAGCCGCAGCTGCGCCGCCCTGCTCGGCGGCCGGGAACTGTCCGAGATCCTCGTCGACCCGGAGCTGTTCCTCGAGTTGGTCCACCCCGAAGACCGGCGCCACCTCGACGGCGGCCCGGTTCTCGACCCGCTGCTCAGCCAGGCGGTCGACCGCGAGTTTCGGATCCGTGACGGCCGCGGCGGCTACCACTGGATCCGCTCCATCGCCCAGCCGGCCCCGGATTGCGACCGGTCCGTCAGCTGGCACGGCCTGCTGCTCGACGTCGACGCGCGGCGCTGCGCCCAGAGCGAGCTCGAGGCGCGCGAGGCCGAGCTCGACACCCTGGTCCGGTCGGTCCCCGACGCCGTCTTCTTCAAGGACGGCCAAGGCCGGCTGAAGATCGCCAACGGCGCGGCGCAGGAGATCTTCGGCCTCGAAGGCGACGAGTGGCGCGGCCAGACGATCGAAGGCCTGCTCCGGCTCTACCCCAGCCACGCCGCGGCCTTCCAGCAGTGCGCGGAGACCGACGAGCGCGCCTGGGAGCGCGGGGAACGGCTCGTGAGCCTGGAGAGCTTCTCCGGGGAGAGCGGCCAGCACACCTTCGAGGTCACCAAGGTGCCGCTCTTCGACCCCGACGGCGGCCGCCACGGCTTGGTGGTCGTGGCGCGCGACCTGACCCGGCAGCTCGAGGACGAGCAGGACCGGCGGCGGATGGAGCAGCAGCTCCACCTCAGCCGCAAGATGGAGGCCCTCGGCCAGCTCGCCGGCGGCATCGCCCACGACTTCGACAACCTCCTGACGGTGATCCTCGGCTACACCGACCTGGCCCGGCCGCGGCTGGAGGCGCTGGTCGGCGAGCGCGGCTTCCTCGAAGAGAGCCTGGATCAGATCAACCGAGCCGCGGCGCAGGCGGCGGGCCTGACCCGCAAGCTGCTGGCCTTCGGCCGACGGGACCACTCTCAGCCCGAGCCGCGCAACCCGGCGACCGTGATCGAGGACGTGCGCGGCCTGCTCGATCGCCTGATCGGCGAGCACATCGAGGTTCGCTATGCTCTCGCCCCGAACCTGCCCTGGCTGCGCTCCGGCGAAGGCCAGGTCGAGCAGATCCTGGTCAACCTGGCCGTCAACGGCCGCGACGCCATGCCCAACGGCGGCCAGCTGAGGATCGCCGCCTCCCCCGCCGACTTGGAGAGCTCCCCCCCTGGCGTCTACCCAGCGCTCGAGCCCGGCCGGTACCTGCTGCTCGAGGTCGAGGACCAAGGCGAGGGCATCGCTCCCGAGCACTGGGAGCGGGTCTTCGAGCCGTTCTTCACGACCAAGGAGCCGGGCAAGGGCACCGGCCTCGGCCTGGCCACGGTCTACGGCATCGTCACCCACCTCGGCGGCGGACTGTCCCTGGTCTCCAAGCTGGGCCAGGGCTCGGTGTTCCAGGCTTGGCTGCCCGCGGTCGAGGGCGCCGTGGTCGATCCACCGGCCGCGAGCCGCCCGACTGGCCAATCCGCGGCCCCCCATCCCTCCGGAACGATCTTGCTCTGCGAGGACGAGGAGGCCGTGCGCCTGCTCGCCTGCCGCATCCTGGAGGCCGCCGGGTACACGGTCATCCCGACCGCCTCCGGCGTCGAGGCCCTCCAGAAGCTCGACGCCCCTGCCCTCGGGGTGGACCTGCTGGTCACCGACGTCATGATGCCTGGCCTCAACGGCAATGAGCTCGCCCAGCAGCTGCGCCTGCGGCGGCCGGAGGTCCCGGTGCTCTTCATCTCCGGCTACAGCGCCGAGATCTTGGCAACCCAGAAGCTCCGAGCGGAGGAGGTGGATCTCCTTGAGAAGCCCTTCCGTCCTTTCGAACTCCTCGAACGGGTCGGGCGCGCGATCGCCGCTGGCCCCGTCCGTGCCGATCTGAAATAATCCCGGGCGGCGCCACCGGCGCCACCAGCGTCCCTTCCATGACATCGAATCTCCTGATCGTCGAAGACGAGTCCATGGTCCGGGATGTCCTGCGGGAGAAGTTCCTGCAGGACGGCTTCCGCATCACGGAAGCGGAGGACGGGAAGACCGGGCTCCGCGCCCTTCGCGAGGGCGACATCGACCTGGTCATCACCGACATCGTGATGCCCGAGACCGACGGCATCGAGCTGCTCGTGGCCATCCGTGAGCACTGGCCGAAGCTGCCCGTGATCGTCTTCAGCGCCCCGACCAACCAGCTCTACCTCGAGGTCGCGCGCCGCCTGGGCGCCGACGAGGTGCTGGAGAAGCCCCTGAACCTCGAGCGCCTCAGCGCCCAGGTCCAGCGGCTGCTCGACCCCAGCACCTGATCCGCTGCGGCGCCGAGCGCCGCGTTCGCGGCTCAGGCCTCTGGAGTCCCGAGCCGCCGCCAATCCGCGCCGGCCGGCTCCTGGAAGGCGCGCAAGCCGAACTCCGGCAGCACCGCCAGGATGTGGTCGAAGACGTCGGCCTGGAAGGCCTCGTAGTGGGCCCAGCGCTGCTCCTTGGAGAAGAAGTAGAGCTGCAGCGGGATGCCCTGGCCGCTCGGCGGCAGCTGCCGCACCAAGAAGGTCATGCCCTCGTGCACCAGCGGCTGCGCCTGCAGCCACTGCTCGAGGTAGGCGCGGAAGGTGCCGAGGTTGGTCAGCCGCCGGCCGTTCGCCGGGCTCTCCGGGTCGACGCCGTTGTCCTGGTTCCAGCGCTCCACCTCGGCCACCTTGGCCTCCAGGTAGCCGTTGATCTTCTGCACCTTGCCGATCCGCTGCAGCAGCTCGGCGTCCATGAAGCGGACGCTGTTGACGTCGATGGCGATCGAGCGCTTGATGCGCCGGCCGCCCGATTCGCTCATGCCGCGCCAGTTCTTGAAGCTGTCCGAGACCAGGGCGTAGGTCGGGATGCTGGTGATGGTCTTGTCCCAGTTCTGGACCTTGACGGTCGTCAGGCTCAGGTCGAGCACGTCGCCGTCGGCGCCGAACTTGGGCATCTCGATCCAGTCGCCCGGCCGCACCAGGTCGAGCGCGGCGATCTGGATGCTGGCCACCAGGCCCAGGATCGAGTCCTTGAAGACCAGCAGCAGGACCGCGGTCAGCGCGCCCAAGCCGCCGAGGAAGGCCCAGGGCTCGCGCCCCATCAGGAAGGCCAGCGCGACGATCGCGACCGTGATCCAGAGCAGGATCTTGACCACCTGGACGTAGCTGCGGACCGGCTTGTCGCGCAGCCGCTCGCTCTCGCGCGCCAGCTTGACCAGGACGTTCAGGAAGGCGTCGGCCACCAGGGCGCCGACCACGACCATGTAGGCCAGGGCGACGCGGGTGATGAAGGCGCGCCAGGCCAGGTCGTCCGGGAAGATCAGGCCGGAGCTGAAGTGGATCACCAGCGCCGGCGCCAGGTGGGACAGCCGGTGGAAGACCTTGTGCTCCACCAGGAGGTCGTCCCAGCGCACCGCGGTCCGCAGCACGAAGCCGCGCAGCAGCCGGACGATGACCCGCTTGGCGACCCAGTTGGCGAGCACCGCGGCCACCGCGACGACGAGGATCAGGGCGCCGCGAGCCAGCATCAGGGCGGTCTCCGGCGCCGTCGACTGGGGCAGCAGGTCCAGGATGCGGTTCACGAGCGAGTCGAGCAGGTCCATGCGGTCCTCCTAGCCGGCGGGCATGCGCACCACGCGCGCCCAGTGCACGCCCTCGACGCCGCGGACCTGGTCCACGGCGCTCTCGGGCAGGGGGTCATCGAGGTGGATGGCGTTGAGCGCCCGGCCCGAGCCGCGGTCGCGGCCGAGCGCGAAGTCGGCGATGTTGACGCCGTGCTCGGCGACGATCGCCGCCAGGGCCGCCAGCCGGCCCGGCGTGTCGTCGTTGAGGCACAGCAGGATCTCGCCCTTGGCGTCCGACTCGAGGTAGAAGTCGTCGATGCGGACGATCTTCGGGTGGTCGTGGCCGAAGACCGCGCCCTCGAGCAGGCGCTCGCCCCGGTCGCTGCGCAGCACCACCGTCAGCAGGCCGGCGTAGCCGTCGGTGTCGAGGTCGCGCTGCTCGCGCACCGGGTAGCCGTGGTCCTTGGCCACGGACTCGGCGTTGACCAGGTTGACCTTGCGGCTCAGCACCCGGCCGAGCAGGCCCTTGAGCACCGCGGCGGTGAAGGCCCGCAGCGGCAGCTCGCCGATGTCCCCGGCGACCTTGACCGTCAGCTCCTCGATCCGGCCCTCGAGCAGCTCCGCCTGCAGCACCCCCATGGTCTCGGCCAGGCGCTGCCACGGCGCCAGGCGCTCGGCCACCGACGGCTCGAGGGCGATCATGTTGACGGCGTTGCGGACCACGCCCTCGCCGAAGTAGGCGTTGAACTGCTCGGCGATGCGCACCGCGACCTTCTCCTGGGCCTCGGCGGTGCTGGCGCCGAGGTGCGGGGTCAGCACCAGGCGCGGGTGCGAGCGCAGAGGCGAGTCCGCCGGCAGGGGCTCCTGCTCGAAGACGTCGAGCGCGGCGCCGGCGACGCGGCCGTCCTCCAGGGCCTCGAGCAGCGCCTGCTCGTCGACCAGGCCGCCGCGGGCGCAGTTGACGATCCGGACGCCGGGCTTGCAGGCGGCCAGGGCCTCGCGCCCGACCAGGTGGCGGGTGCGCTCGGTCAGCGGCGCGTGCACCGACAGGAAGTCGGCCTCGGGCCAGATCGCGTCCAGCTCGCGCAGCTCCAGGCCCAGCCCCTCGGCGACCTCGGGCGGCAGGAAGGGGTCGTAGCCGAGCACCCGCATGCCGAAGGCCTTGGCGCGGGCGGCGACCTCGCGGCCGATCCGGCCCAGGCCGAGCACGCCCATGGTCTTGCCGTGCAGCTCCACCCCCATCAGGCCCTTCTTGCCCCACTCGCCGCCGCTCAGCCGCAGGTGGGCGGCGGCGACGTTGCGCGACACCGCCATGATCAGCGCCCAGGCGTGTTCGGCGGCCGACAGGGTGTTCTCCCCCGGCGCGTTCATCACCACCACGCCGCGGGCGGTGGCCTCGCCGACGTCGATGTTGTCGACGCCCGACCCGGCGCGGCCGATCACCCGCAGCCGCGGCGCCGCCGCCAACAGCTCGGCGTCGACGGTGGTGGCGCTGCGCACCACCAGGCCCTCGCAATCCGCCAGGCGCTGCTCCAACTCCTCGCGCGGAAGCCCCGGGGTGTCGAGCACCTCGTGGCCGCCGAGCGCCAGGATCCGGCCGCACTCGGGAGAAACGGCGTCCGCGAGCAGGACCTTCATCGGGCGCCGGCCTCCTCCGCGGCGAGCGCGGCGTCGAAGCGCCGCAGCAGCTCGTCGAGGTCCTCGAGGCGGTGCTCGCCCATGTGGCCGATGCGGAAGGTCTCGCCCTTGAGCTTGCCGTAGCCGCCGCTGACGGCGATGCCCTGCTCGGCCAGCCGCGCCAGCGCCGGGCCGAAGTCCGGGCCGGCGCCGCGGCCGATGCAGCTGACGGTCTCGGAGCGGAAGCCCGCGGCCGGGAACAGGGTCCAGCCGTGGCCCTCGGCCCACTCCCGGGTTCGCGCCGCCATCGCCGCGTGGCGAGCCCAGCGGGCCTCCAGGCCCTCCTCCTCGATCCGCTCCAGCTGCCGCACCAGCGCGTACAGGTGGGCGGTCGACGGGGTGGTCGGCGACTGCTCCTTCTGGTTCCCCTTGGCCAGCCGCTCGAAGTCGAGCAACCAGCCCTTGTGCTCGACCTCGGCCGCGCGCGCCATGGCCCGCGCCGAGACGCTGGCGACCGCCAGCCCGGCCGGCAGCGCCAGGCACTTCTGTGTCCCGAACAGGCACACGTCGAGGCCCCAGTCATCCACCCGCACCGGCGCGCCTGCCATCGAGCTGACGGTGTCGACCAGCAGCAGCGTCTCCGGGTAGGCCTCGAGCACCGCGCGGTAGTCCTGGATCGGGCTGCAGGTGCCAGTGGAGGTCTCGTTGTGGACCACGGTGACCGCGTCCGCCGGGCCGTGATGCTCCAGCGCCGCCGCCAGGTCGTCGGCGGTGAAGCCCTGCCCCCACTCCTTCTCGCAGGCCACCGCTTCCTTGCCGCAGGAGAGGGCGATCTCGAACCAGCGCTTCGAGAAGGCGCCGTTGACCAGGTGCAGCGACCGGCCGCGCGCGGTGTTGCGGACCGCAGCCTCCATCATGGCGCTGGCCGGACCGGTGAGCATCAGCAGCTCGGCCTCGGTGGCCATCAGCCGGCGCAGGCCGGCGCGGGCGGAGGCCCAGAGGCGGGCGCACTCGGCGCCGCGATGGCCGATGGCCGGGCGGCTCATCTCGGCCAGGACCTCGGGCGCGACCTGGGTCGGCCCAGGGATGAAGAGCTGGGGGGTGGCGGGGTGGGTCATCCAGTCCGGATCACGGTCTTGGAGGGGGAAGCGAGCTCCCGAACCGCGTCATCATGCAGGCGCGGAGCCAGCGCCGCGAGCCGATCCAGCCGCTCGGGGCCGGCCGCCAGGGCCGCGATCGCCCACAGGCCCTCGGAGCGCAAGTAGACCGGCGCCGCGCGGCGCACCGCCGGCCGGTCCTCGACGCCGCCGAAGCCGACGAACAGCCCCAGCTCCGGCGCCGCCTCCAAATCGGAGGCGCCGTCGCCCGCCAGCAGGCGGCGCTCCCGCGGCGGCCCGGCGGCGCACACCGCCGCCACCGTCTCCGGCTTGCCGCCGTTGCGGGAGAGGGGGTGGGCGCAGGCCGCGCCGACCGGGTCGGCCGCCGCCAAGGGGTAGGGCACTGCGTGAACCCGGGCGGCGGGGATCCCGAGCCGCTCGGCGAAGGGCAGGACCCCCGGCAGCAGGCCGCCGGAGATGACGTGGCAGGGCACGCCGAGCGCCTCCAGGCCGGCGACCAGCTCCACCGCGCCCGGCAGTCGGGTCTGCCAGTAGCGCTCGGCCAGCCAGACGAAGTCCTCGGCGCTGGGCCGGATCTGCTCCAGCCGCGCCCGGTAGACCGCGTCCATCGCCAACTCGCCGTCCATGGCCTTGGCGGTGAGGGCGGCGACGTCGACGCCGCGCCGGAGCGCCAGCTCGTCGATGCCCTCGATGGAGGACAAGGTCGAGTCGCAGTCCAGGAACACGACCTCGGCGCCGCGCCAGCCCTCCGGGAAGCTGCTCATGTCCGCTCCTCCGGCCACAGGCCGGCGCGCCGGGCGTCGCGGGCGCAGGGCACGCGCTTGCGGACCGCGGCCATCTCCTCCAGGTCGACCTCGGCCACCAGCAGGCCGCCGTCGTCGCGGCGGGCGCGGACCTCCCCCAGCGGGTCCACGAGCAGGGCGCTCCCCGGGAACTCCAACACCCGCTTGTCTCCGAGAGCGGCGCGGCCGGCGCGGTTGCAGGCCAGGAGCCAGCTCTGGTTCTCGGCCGCCCGCGCCCGCGACAGCAGCTCGAAGACGCCGGCGCGCGGCCTCGGCCACTGGGCCGGAACCAGGAACAGGTCCGCGCCGTCGTAGAAGGCCTGCCGCGTCAGCTCCGGGAAGCGCAGGTCGTAGCAGACGACGCCGGCGACCCGGGCGAAGCCGAGGTCCACCGTCTTCGGCATGCCGCTGCCGGGCCGGCACTGGCGGCCCTCGCCGGTGGGCGAGAACAGCACCCGCTTGCGGTACGGGAAGTCGGCGCGGGCGCCGCCGAGCAGGTGCAACTCGTTGCTGGGCTTGGCCTCCTCGCCGCCGGGGGCCGAGCCCGCCAGGACCACTCCGAGCTGCACGGCGGCGGCGTGGACCTCGGCCAAGGCCGCGGCGCTCTCGGCCCGGACGGCGTCGTCGAAGGTGGGCAAGAAGGAGGTCGGCCACTTCTCCGGCAGCAGCAGCAGCCGGGCGCCGGCGGCGGCGGCCCGCTCCAAGCCCTCCATGGCGGCTTGGGTGTTCAGGGCGACCTCCGCGGGGCGGACGTCGAAGGGCAGGGCGGCGACGAGAAAGGCTTCGGCAGGCATGGACGAGCCTCGGGGACCCGCGTATCCTATTCCGCCCTCATGGCGGATTCCGCCATCGAGGCCGCGTGGGGACGTAGCTCAGTTGGGAGAGCGTCGCGTTCGCAATGCGAAGGTCGAGGGTTCAAGTCCCTTCGTCTCCACCATCGCGGCCCGCGGGCTCGCCGGCTCAATCGCCGGCTCGAGCCGTGAGCAGCCGCAGCCGCTGGCTGGCGTCCTGGTAGTCCCGCGCCAGGCGCACGGTCTCGCGCAGCTTCTCGAGGTAGCGCTCGAGGTCGCCGGCGCCCTCGGCCTCGAGGGCCTCGCGGTAGCTGGCCTCGGCCCCGGCGAGCCGCTGCTTGGCCTGCTCCAGCCGAGCCGGCACGTCCTCGAAGCCGGGGATGCCGAGGGCGACGATCTCCTCGAGCAGCTTCACCGAGCGCGCGGTCAGGCCGTCCATCTCGCACATCCGGGCCCGGACGTAGCGCTGGCTGCCAGCCAAGGCCTCGGCCTCGAGCCGGAGCTGCTCGGTGCGCCCCTCGAGCCCCTGGGCGTCGCGCTCCAGCGCCGCCGACACGGCCTCCAAGGCCCGGGCGGGGTACCCGCCCAGGATGGCCAGCTCGGCCGAATCGAGGTCGAGGTCAGCGAGCATGGAGTTCTCGAGCTCCGCCAGCCGGGCCTCCACCTCGGGGTCGCCCGGGGCCAGGTGGTCGGCGTCCCGCAGCGCCATCCAGGCCGGGCCGATCAGGCCCAGGTCCAGGTACTCGGCGGCCTGCAGGCGGCTGCGCTGGGCGAGCAGGACCGAGACCTCCTCGAGCAGCTCGCCGGCGCGGGTGTGATCTCCCCACTGGGTGGCGGCGTGCTCGAAGGCGGTGCGGGCGCGGTCCTCGATGCCGGCCTCGAGCTCCTCCAGGCCGAGGAAGAAGTACTCCTCGCCGAGCCGCTCCTGGGCGTCGAGGCGCTGCTGGGAGAGCTCCAGGCCCTCGACCGCGATGGCGTTGTCCGGGTCGTAGGCGAGCGCCTGGGTGAAGGCCTGCAGGGCGGCGCTGGGCTGTTCGGCGCTGAAGAAATCGCGGCCCTCCTCGGCGTAGTCGGCGCCGATCTTGCGGTGGGCGCGGTCGCGCAGCGCGGCGGCGTAAGGGGAACCCGGCCGCATGCCTTCGGCGGTCTGCAGCACCTCGAGCACGCGATAGGGCTGCTCGAGGTGGAGCAGCTCGCGGGCGTGCAAGAGGACCAGCTCGTGGCGGGCGGAGCCGATCCGCGCCTGGAGCAGCTCCGAATCAGGCTGGCCCTCGGCGGCGAGCTGGTAGCTCTCCAGGGCGAGGTCGTAGCGTCCGAGGCGGAACTGCCGGTCCCCCTCCTCCAGCGGAGAGGCGGCGGCGCAAGCCGGGATCAGCAGCGTCAGGATCAGCGGGAGCCGGCGCATGGCCCCATTGTGACGCGGCGAGCCGCCGGGATCATCCCGCGCCTCGGCGGCTTCCTGGGCTGGTCCAGCGGACCAGCGCCAGGCCCGCGAACAGGACCAGGGCGCCGCAGCCGCCCAGCGCCGGCGAGACCGCCCCGCGGCCGCCCAGGTCCCGGAGCACGATCTCGGCCACGAAGTAGAGGATGCTGAGCAGCAAGCCGTAGCCCAACCCCTCCATCGACGAGCGGCGGTCGAAGCGGAGTACGAAGGGGATGCCCAGCAGCAGCAGCACCAGGTGGCTGAACGGCGCCGCGCGCCAGGCCCAGACCAGGGTGGCGGCCTGACGGTGGTGGCGGTCGCGCTCCAGGACCTCCTTGAGCTGGCTGGAGGAGAGGTCCAGCGGGCTGGTCCGGGCGAAGGCGGCCCGCAGCAGGTCCTCGGGCTGGAGCTCGCCGTGGCGGAAGCTGTGGACCGGCTCGACGCTGACCCCCGGCACCACCCGCAGACCGCCCCGCGGCAGGTCCCAGCGGTCGCCGCTCCAGGTGGCGTAGTCGGCGGTCAGGAGCACGTCGCGGCCCTGGTTGTCGTGCGAGTAGACCTCGAGGCCCTCGATGACGCCGGCGGCCGGCCGGAAGGAGCCGGCCAAGAGGCGCTGGTCGTCGCGGGAGCGGGCGAAGAGGTCCACCATGACCCACTCGGCCTGGTCGTCCAGCTTCCACTCGAGCGCCAGCCGGGCCTCGGCGATGCGCGGCTGGACGTGCTCCCGGACCAGCATCGTCAGCATGCCCAGCAGCAGCGCCCCGAGCAGCAACGGCAGCACCGCCCGCAGCGCCGAGCGGCCGGAGGTGAGCACCGGCGTCCACTCGCGCCGCTTGGCCAGGTGCATGACCGCCGCCAAGCCCGCGATCAGGCTCAGGTAGGGCGCGAACTCCAGCCAGCGGTAGGGCAGGTTCAACCCGATCCAGAGCAGGATGTCGCGGACCAGCTCGGCCTTGGAGCCGGCGAACTGGCCCAGCTCGTCGCTGTTGCCGAGCAGGTGCAGGACCAGGAAGGTGCCGAGCAGGGCGCCGCTGACCACCAGCCAGTAGCGCAGGAAGACCGCGAAGAGGTAGCGGTCGAAGCGGTCCATCAGGCCCTCCTCCCCTGCGGCAGCAGCGCCAGCAGCACCAGCAGCAGCCCGGCGACCGGCAGCAGCGCCCCCGAAGCCGGGCTCAGGCCTCCCGAGGCGGTCAAGGCCACGCCGAGGTAGTACAGCGGGTAGTAGAGCAGGAGCTGGACGGCGAAGGCGGCGGCGAAGGCGGTCAGCACCCCGGAGCGGCGCAGTCGCCAGCCGAGCAGGGCGCCGATCAGCGCCAGCGGCAGCGGCGACAGCGCCAACCCCACCCGGCGCCACCACTCGGTGGCGAAGCCCAGGCGCTTGCGCGGCTTGACGGCGTCGGCGGCGAGCAGCTCCAGGATCTCGTCCGAGCGGTAGTCGGCCGCCTTGCGCTCCTTGCGCTCGCCGAGCTGGTCGAGGTCCAGGGAGAGGTGGGTGCTGCCGGTGCCGCTCCAGCGCATCGCCGCCGGGTCCTGGTCCAACGACCGCAGGCCGCGCAGCCGCAGCCGCAGCTGGCGGTCGACGACGCTCATCTGGCAGCGCTCGGCCCGCAGCCGCAGCGGCGCCGTAGACGCGGGCAGGGCCTCGCCGGGCCCGTCCTCGGCGCCCTCCTCCACCTGGCTCGGCTCCCGGAAGACCAGCAGCACGTCGCGGAAGGCGCCCCGCGGGTCGCGGTCCTTCCAGCTCATCTGGATGCCGCCGAAGTGCAGCTCCGAGGACGGCGGGTTGGTGTTCTCGAGGGCGGCGAAGCGGAGCCGGAAGCTGACCTCGCGCATCTCGGAGTAGAGCCGCGGCAGCAAGGACGCCATCAGCGGATAGCTCACCGCTGCCACGACCAGCCCGGTCAGCAGCGCCGGCCGCAGCAGCCGCCAGGGGTGGACGCCGGCGGAGCGGAGGGCGGTGGCCTCGCCGTCGGCGGCCATGCGGCCGTAGCTGAGGACGACGGCGGTCAGCAGCGCCGCCGGGAGCAGATAGGGCAGGGCGTTGCCGATCGAGGGCAGCAGCAGCGACAGCGCCATCCACAGCGGCGCGCCCTGGCTATCGCTCGAGGCGCGCACCATGGCCGCCAGCGACACCAGGACGAGGGTGCCGCCGAGCACGAGGACGAGCTGCGCGCCGATCTCTCGGAGATGGGCCCGCGCCATCACCAGCCGGGGTGCGGGTCGCCGCAAGGCCGCCGATTGTAGGCTGGTGCCGTGTCGGATCTCGCCCGCCACAACCTGGTCCGCGCCCGCGAACGGCTGCACGCCCGCCCGCTGCGGGATCCGCAGCTCGCGGCGCTGTGGGAGGCGATGCCGCCGGCCCCTCCGGTGCTTCGCCTCTCCCCCCACCGGACCGTTCTGCGACTTCCTTCTGAGCACGCACCGGATCAACGCTCCTGGCTGGTGAAGCTGTTCCATCCGCGGCGCCCCGGGGAGGGCCTGCGACGACTGCTCTCCCCCGCCCCAGCGCTCCGGGAGGCGCGGCTGCACCGCCAGCTCGGCCTCGCAGACGGCCGCGCCGAGCAGCTCGCGCCCGACTTCGGCTTGTTCGCGCGCCCGTGGCGCGAGCGCTGTCCGGCCGGAGACTGGGCCGCCGGCCTCGCCGGCCTGCACCAGCGCGGCTGGAGCGACCCCGACCTGAGCCTCGAGGACCTGGTGTGGACGGAGCAGGGCGAGCTGCTGCCGCTCGACCTCGGCCACGCCCGGCGCACCCCGGGCGGCGCCCCGGCCCTGGCCCGGCGCGCTGACCTGTCCGCGCTGGCGGCGGAGCTGCCGCTCGAGGAGGCGGAGCGGCTCCTCGCCGAGGCCTGCCGCTTGGCGGGCTGGGACGACTACTGCGCCGCCGAGCTGCTCCACAGCGGCCGCGGGGACCGCGCCCGCCGCACCTGGATCCGCAGCGCCCGCTGCTGGCGCGACTGCTCCGACTTCGAGGCCGTGGCCGCGGGCAGCCGCCGACGCGGCTTCTCGCCGCCCTCCGGGGAGGGCGAATCCCTGAAGCGAGGTCGACGCGGAGAGGTCGACCGCTTCGGCGACGCGGTGCGCAAGCGTTATCTGCGGCCGGGCGCCCTCTCGGGCCTGCGACGCCGCCTGCCCCGGCTCAGTCCGGCTGCGCAAGCGCTGCGCCGGCTGCACCTGCTGGAGCTGAGCGGCATCACCGCGGCCCGGCCGCTGGCCTGGCTCAGGGATTGCCTCTGGACCGAGGCCGTCGACTGCCCGGCGCCGACGCTGGCCGAACTGCCCGACCTCGCGAGCTGGCTGCGCCGTCTCCACTCCGCCGGCCACGGCCTGCGCGACGCCAAGCTGGCCAACTTCGCCCTCGGGCCGGACGGGCCGGTGCTGCTCGACGCCGACGGCCTGACCCCCGCCCGCGCCCGCGCCGAGCGCGACCTCGGCCGGCTGGTTGCCGAAGCCCCTGGCGGCTCGGCCGAGGAGCAGGAGGCCCTGCGCGCCTACGGCCCCCACGAGCCGCCGGCGGTCCAGCACTGGGCGGCGCGCTTCCGCCAGGTCCTGGCCGCGGCGGGCGGCGAGGCCGCGGCGAGCGGCTCCTAGAAGGGCAGCTGGCGCCGGGCCGAGGCGATCAGCTCGGAGATCATCGCCAGCAGCAGGCCACCGAGCAGGCCGGCGATGGCGGCGAAGCTCATCACGCCGGCGGTGCTGGGCAGCTCCACCAGCTGGTCTTCCTGGGCCAGGTTGTCGGGGTCGTAATAGACCGGCTCGATGCCGCGCTCCAGCTGCAGTTCGAGCTCGGCCACCCGTTCGGTGACCCGCAGCAGGTGGGCCTTGCTGACCTGGACGCCGTGGTCGAGCCGGGCCAGCTCCGCTTGGTTCAGCGGCATGGCCTGGAGCGAGGCCTCGACCTGCTGCAGCCGGCCGCTGAGGTCGGCGCGCGCCGGCTCCACCCCCGCCATGGCCACCTGCATCTCCACCAGCCGGCCCATCAGGACCTGGGCCTGCGGGTCGGGCTCGTACTGGGCCTGGAGCTGCTCCATGCCGCGCTCGGCCTCCTCGCGGACCCGCTGCTCCAAGGCCGTCAGCTGCTGCTCGAGCTCGAGCACCCGCGGGTGGGCCTCGAGGTAACGGGTGCGGGCCACCGCCAACTCCGTGCGCACCGCCGCGACCTCGTTCAGGGCGCCGCGGTAGGCGGCGCTCTCGGTCACGGTCTGGCGCGCCAGCACGAATTCCGGCTGGGCGTCGAGCTGGCGCTCCACCACCGGCAATTGGGCGGCCGACCGCTGCTCCAACAAATCGATATCGGCGAGGGCGTCGCGAAGGTCCTGGCGCTCCTGCACCAGGAGCAGCAGGTCCTGCTCCGGGTCCGGGCTGCCGACCGCGGTCAGGTAGCTGAGCATCGCGTCCTGGGCCTCGAGGTAGGCCCGCTGGGCGGCGGGCTCCTCCTTGCGCAGGGCCGCCAGGGTGGTCAGCGGGTGCCGCTCCGACATCTCGCTCATCAACCC
The DNA here is from genome assembly GCA_964482495.1 of uncultured Planctomycetales bacterium. Taxonomy (GTDB): domain Bacteria; phylum Planctomycetota; class UBA1135; order UBA1135; family UBA1135; genus J029. The sequence goes on along the minus strand of CAYZXS010000040.1, from coordinate 6,269 downwards.
GGCCAGGGCGACGGTGTACTCGTTGGCGATCTGCACCGCCCGGGCCCGGTCGGCGTCGACCGCCAGCACCAGGAGCTGCTGGCTAGGGTCGATGTCGAGGACCACCCGCTTCCGGAGCTCGCGCAGGCTCAGCTCGGGCAGCCGCTCGAGGACCCTCTCGTAGACCGAATTGCTGCTGGCGATGCCCATCAGGCCGACCCGCACCTGCTCGCTCATGTCGGGCAGCACGGGTTCGGCGGGCAGGCTGCTGCCGGCGGAGCTGAGCGACAGCTCCGGGGTCTCCGAGCGCACGAACAGGCTGGCCCGGGCCTGGTACATCGGCGGCACCGTGCCCAGGAACCACCAGGCGGTGCCGAGCGAGCCGGCGAGCACGAGCAGGACCGTCAGGCGGCGCCGGTAGACGGCGCCGAGCAGAGCAGAGAAGGTGTCAGGACCCATCGACGGTATCGGGCAAGAAGGCCACCTGGTCGGGCCGGTCGCCGCGGACCGGGACCAAGCATACGAGCACCGCGGTCTCGATCAGCGCGATCCAGAACCACAGGTACTTGATCCAAAGGAACATCTCGAACAGGTTCTGGACCAGGATCACCACCGAGGCCAGCGACAGGGCCACCAGCCAGTCCCGGCGCCAGGGGTCGCGGGCGGCGCGGAAGGCCTTCAGCACCCGGCCGGCCAGCCAGAAGACCAGCAGCACGAAGGCGCTGAAGCCGAACACCCCCATCTCCGACAGGGCCTGGAGGTAGGTGTTGTGGACCTGCAGGTGGAAGGGGTTGAACCACTCGACCATGCGCTCGACCCCGATCCCGATCCACGGGTTCTCCTGGAATGCGTGTAGCGCCAGGCGGTCGATGTGCCAGCGGAAGTCGGCCGAGTCCTGGTTCAGCTGCAGGACGAATTCATACATCGCCGGCACCACGCCGCTGGTCCAGCCGACCACCGCCAGCGCCGCCACGATCGCCAGGTAGGCCGGCACGATCCGCGGCCAACGCAGCACCGGGATCAGCATCGTGGCGATGCCCAGGGTCAGCCAGCCCGAGCGCGACCAGGTGATGGCGACGCCCATGGCCAGGAACAGGTAGACGCCGAAGTAGAGCAGGCGCCGGCCCCGGGTCATGCGCTCGCGGCCGCCGGTGGCGAAGTAGAGCACCAGGACCGCCACCGTCGCCAGCGTGTTCGAGGCGTGGTTCGGGTGGTACATCAGGCCCGAGCAGCGCGGCACCACCAGCTCGCCGATGCGGAAGTGGTCGAAGGCCGAGGCGCCGAAGGTGACGATCTGGCCGGTGGCGAAGGACAGGCCCAGCTGGGCGAAGGCGGCCGCGGTCGACAGGCAAGCGGCCACGATCATGAAGCGCAGCAGCAGGTCGAGCTGGCGCGGCGTCCGCAGCAGCACCGGCATCAGCAGCACCATCGCCAGGTAGCTGGAGCGCAGGCCGAAGTCGAGGATGTCCGGCGCCGGCTTGGTGCTCTGGAGGAAGAGGGTCGAGTAGCTGATCAGGACCAGCCCGATCGGGACCACCAGCGGGGTGAGCACCAGCGGCATGTCCCCCCGCCGGATGGCGCGGTCGACCAGCACCAACAGCGCGAGCGCCAGCGACACTTGGTAGAGGCCCGGGATGGCGTCGGCGAAGAAGGAGAAGGCCATCAGGCCGAGCACCGGCCGGTCCCAGCAGCCCGATGCCCGGACCCAGGCCAGGAACCAGGCGACGACGCCGGCGGCGGCCGCGGCAGAGAGGATCCCCAGGAAGGGGATGTCGTTCAGGACCATCGGCTGCGGCCCGAGCAGCTCGATCTGCGTCAGCCAGCCGAGCCGGCCGTCGAGGAAGCTGAGGTAGCCCAGGGCGGCGCCCAAGCCCAGGCCGAGCAGCCCGAGCAGGGCGCCGCCGAAGAACCCGTAGTCCCGGATCCGGACCGGCTCAGTCGTCGCGGGCGGCACCTTCCTCCGGCCAGGAGACCTCGATCAGGACCGCCGACCAGGCGGGCAGGTCGACGACCAGGGCGCCCTCCTCCCGCTTGAGGTAGCGGCGCGGCGCCACCTTCGGCCAGGCCATGGCGTCGTGCTCGAGCATCATGGCGGGGACCTGGTCGCGGAGGCCGAAGAAGGCCTCCTTGTAGAGCTCGGCGGCGCGCCGGCTCAGCGCCGGGCCGATCTCGGCCGAGCGCCGCTCCATCTCCTTCCGGCTCTCCTCCTGGTTCTCCTTGGCGAGGGCGCTGGCGACGATGTCCACCTTGGCCGGCTCGGCCCCCTCGTCGCGCAGCTGCTGAGTCACGCGGCGCGCCACCTTGCGGTGCGGGTCGGCGGTCAGCTCCTCGAAGCGCTGGCGGAAGGCGGCGTTCTGGAGCGGGTTGCCGTTCTGGTCGTCGAGGCGCCAGACCTGCTCGATCTCGGCCGGTTGGCCCTGGAAGGACAAGCGCACCGGCCGGGACTTGGCGGCCATCTCCTGCTCGGCCTCCTTGAGGAAGGCGCGGGCCGCGAACCAGGCGTCCTTGTCCTCGGGGCGGCCGCCCATGTCCTCGTAGCTGATCCGGCCCCGGGCCCAGGCTTGGAGCTGGCGCTCCTTGCCCTGGTAACTGCCTAAGTCGACGCCGGCGGCGTCCACCAGGTGGCGGGCGCTCTTGGCCGGGACGCCGAAGGCGTTGGTCAGCAGCAGGTAGCCCTTGTCGCCGCGCCGCGTCGCCAGGCAGGAGATGTTCCACGGCGCCTCGCCCCGCTCCACCGGCACCGCCGGCAGGGCGGCGGCGGTGTTGAACATGCGCATGCCCTGGAGCACCGCCTTGGGGCCGCCGCGCAGGGTGAAGACGCCGACCGATTCGCCGGCGTAGTCCTTCTTGGCCTCCCAGAAGCCGTCCTGGAGGAAGAAGAACTGAGAGTGCACCACCGGCGTGTTGACCAGCGAGGAGTTGACCGCGGCGAAGTAGACGCCGGCCCGGTGGTCGTCGAGCGCCGGTTTGGCCGGATTCGGCAGGTCGACGTTCCACTCGGAGAGGACCAGCTCCGGCTCGGGCAAGCCGAGCTCTCGCGCCATCTCCAGCAGGCGCTCGCCGAAGCGGCAGCTCTCGTTGTCGCCGGGGAAGGTGGAGTAGAAGTGCCAGGAGAGGAAGTCCGGCGCCCAGCCGGCGCGATCGCAGGCCGCGAGGATCTTGCGGAAGAAGTGCTGGGCGGCACCGGCCGCGGTGGCCATGCCGGGGCCGCCGATCTTCACTCCTGGGAGCTTGGCCGACAGCATCTTGCCGCTCTGGGCGAAGAACTCGGCGAAGCTCTCCTCGGTGCCGTGCCACTGCCCGGGGAAGTTGGGCTCGTTCCAGATCTCGACGTGGCTGACCGTCACGCCCATGGCCTGCAGCCGCTTGACGTCCTGCGCCACCCGGTCGGTCCAGGCGCCGAGGTCGGCCGGCGCGATGCCGGTGCCCTCGTCCCCGAGCCCCTTCGGCAAGCTCTCCGGGGCGCCGACGGCGGTGATCATCGTCGTCAGCCCGGCCGCCTTGGCGTAGAGCGCGGTCTGTCCGATTTGGTCGGTGCCGCTGATGGCGTACTGGGCCCAGACCCGGGCGAGCCCGCCGCTCGGCTCGACCTCGCGAGCCCAGACCTGCCAGCAGCCCTCCGAGGCGTTGCCGAGGTCGTTCAGGCCGGTGCCGATGCCGGCCGGGATCTCCTTGCCGGGGCGGTCGAAGAAGACGGAGAAGTCCGCCACCGGCTCCTGGGCCGGCTGGGACATCGGGGCGAGGGACAGGAGGAGGTGGAGGATCATTGCAGGTATCCGAGCCCGCGCAGGGACTCTTCGATGGCGGCGCTCTGTTCGTCGGAGTAGGCGTCGGAGCCGGCTTCGGCGCCGGGCTCGTCCTCCTCCACCACGACCGGCGCCCGCTCCGGTTGGAAGATCCCGCCCATGACGCGACCCTCCATCCAGCTCGGCACCGGCTCGCCGATGGCATGCAACAGGGTAGGCGTGGTGTCGCGGATGTGCATCCCGTCCAGGGCCGAAGCGGCGATCCCGGGCCCGGAGACCGCGAAGACGCCGTCGAAGCGGTGCGTGCCGGAGATGGCGGCGTGCTTGCGGGGGGTGAAGAGGGCCGGGGCGTCCCAGTCGTCCTTGGGCAGCCAGGCCAGCCCGCCCATCTGGTATTGGAGGTCCGGGGCCTCCCCCGCCCGAGGACCGGAGTAGGCGGCGGCCTGCCGGATGAAGTAATCGACCGCCGCGCCGCCGCCGGGCAGCTCCAGCTCGCCGAGCCGGGCCTCGAGCTCGTCGAGCAGGCCGGGCAGGCGGTCGGCCGGCACGCTGCCCTCGGGCTCCCGCCCCTCCAGGTTGACGCACAAGCCGTGCAGCGCCTGGTAGACCTGGGTCCGGCTCCAGTCCACGTCGTCGAGGTCGGGGCGCGGCTTGCGCCACGGCCGCCATACCGGGATCCGACCGACCGGGCCCAGGGCGGCGGCGAGGCCGCCGAGGCGCAGCTTGCGCAGCACGCCGCCAACGCTGGTGCGGGCGATGGTCCAGCAGGGCGCGCGGCGGCGGCGCACCAAGAAGCCCTGCTCCTCGAGCCAGCGGTTCGCGTGGAAGTCGCCGAGCTGCGGGCCGAAGCCGTGGTCGCTGACCAGCGCGATCGGGCAGTCGTCGCCGACCGCTTCGCGCACCGCCCCGACGAATTCGTCGGCAAGCCGGTAGGCGTCGCGGATGACCTCGCCGAAGCGCCGCTCCCCTTCTTCAGTCCAGCCGGCGTGGCTCCGGTCCTGGAACTTCCAGAAGTAGTGCTGGCAGCGGTCGGTGACCGAGACCACGGTGAAGTAGAAGTCGGTCGGCCGGTCACGCAGCAGCGCCTTGGCCGCGGCCAGGCGGTCGCGTTCGACCGCGAACAGCTCGTCGCGCAGCCGCGCGTACTGCTCGAGGTCGTCCGCCGGCGGCTCGTTGTCGCCGTCGTAGGGCGCGTAATCGACGTCCGGCCGGTAGGGCCGGCCGGCGGCGCGGGCGAGCTCATCGGCCAGCTCGGGCGGGTCGCTCACCAGGCGCGGTTCGAGCGGGCAGGGGATGCCGGCGACCTGGTAGCCGCCGGGCGAGGCCTTGGGCGGGAAGGTCATCGGCACCGCCAGCGAGCCGATGGTCCAGCCGCGGCGGGCCAGCAGGGCGTGGATGTCCTTGCCGGCATAGTGGCTGGCGTCGTTCAGCGGCGTCCCGTAGCTGCCCAAGGCCCGGCGGATGAAGTGGAAGATCCCATGCCGGCCAGGATTGACGCCGGTCATCATCGAGGTCCAGGCCGGGGGCGTGATCGGCGGGGTCTCGGACTCCAGCTCACCCCAGGCTCCGCGGCGCAGGATGCGCGCGATCTGGGGCAATTCTCCGGCGTCCACCAGCGGACGGATGATCTGGTAGGTGGCGCCGTCGATTCCGACGATGGCGAGGCGGGTCAAGGCAGCTCCGAGGCAGGTATTGGAACCTTTCAGCGGCTCTGGAACAATGCCCTGGCCCCTGAGCGCCCGATGTCTCTCCGCCTCCTGCTGCCGTTCCTCCTGCTCGCCGCCTGCACCCACCCGGTGAAGGAGGCCGTCTCGCTCGGCGAGGACCCCGACCTCCTCGGCCCGAACATCACCGAGGAGATCCGCGCCGGGGAGTTCCGGATCGGCAGCGGCGACCAGGTGGACGTCGACATCTGGGACCACGAGGACCTGACGCGGAGCTACGTCGTCGCCCCGGACGGCACCCTGTTCTGCCACCTGGTCGGCACGGTCGACGTCTACGGCCTGACGCGGGTCCAGCTCCGCGACCGGCTGACCGACGCCTACTCGCGCTACTTGGTCGACCCGTCGCTGGACGTGACCGTGCACCTCAGCCTGCTGCGCAAGGTCACCATGCTGGGCATGCTCGAGGCCCCCGGCGTCTACCCGATGACGACCCCGCGCACCTCGGTGCTGGACATGATCGCGCAGGCCGGCGGCATCGCCAAGGAGGGCGACACCACCGGCATCGTCGTCGCCAGGCTGGTGGACGGCGAGGCCCAGGTCCGCTCCTACAACCTGGACCTGCTCTTCGACCCGGAGGTCATGGGCGAGATCAGCCATATCCCGTACGTGCAGCCCGGGGACTACGTCTACGTGCTGCGGACGGACTTGGCGGTCTACCAGGATTACATCCGGGCCATCGGCGACACCCTGCGCGCGATCCAGTTCGCCGAACGCGACCTCCTGCTCGCCCCCCGCATCGACAACGAAGTCTTCGGCGACAGCTTTTAGGGGTCAGACATCGATTGTTATTCGAGGTCGGACATCGACTTCCGCGGCCTAG
>CAYZXS010000039.1:0-33460 GCA_964482495.1 uncultured Planctomycetales bacterium | reverse complement strand
CTTCTTCCGATGGAATGAGAGGTACGACCTCGATTAACAATCGATGTCTGACCCCTAATACATGGCCAGGTACTTGGCGGGGTCCTTGGTGAAGCGGCCGACGCACTTGCGGCAGCAGAAGTGGATCCGGCGGCCTTCGTAGGTGACCCACCACAGCTTGTCCTCGTTGGGCTCCTCCATGACGACGCACATGTTGCCGGCGGGCTCGAAGACGACGCCCTTGGCGGCCTCGGCGGCGAAGTACTTGGCGGGGTCGGCGGCCATCTTCTTCTCGCAGCCCGGGCAGCAGTGGTAGACCCTCTGGCCCTGGACCACGGAGGAGACCTCGGGGTCGATCTCGCCGCCCATCACCGGGCAGTGGGTCTGCTTCTTGCGGCCCTGGAGCTTGTCGAAGTACGGCGCCGGGTCCTTGGAGACCTTCGCCAGGCACTTCTTGCAGCAGACCCGCAGCTCCTTGTTCATGACCCAGAAGGACTGGAAGTCGGCCTCCAACTCCTCTCCGGTCACCGGGCAGGTGGTCTGGACGTTCTCCGGCTTCTGGCCGGCGCGGTAGAGCTGGTAGATGGCGGCGTCCGGGAAGGCCTCGAACTTCTCGACGCACTTGGCGCAGCAGAGCCGGACCTTGTGGCCTTCATAGAGCACGACCTGCTCGTCGGCGTCACCGCTGAGCGCCTCCCCAGAGATCGGGCAGAGGGTCTGGAGCACCAGCTCCGAGGGCTTGGGCGGACCCTTGCGGGCGGCCTGGGCGGAGAGGGGGGCCGCCAGCAGGGCGGCGGCGAGGAGCATCAGGATCTTGTTCATCACGGGTCAGGGACAGGGTTGGACGGTGTTCTCTAGGGTAGGCCGGGGCGGCTATTCAAGCGCAGGCCGGTTCAAGAAGCCCTCACGAGGGCCCCGGCCTTGCGCGCGCGGCGCTCGTGGATGGCGCAGTAGAGCACCGGGACCACGAACATGGTCAGCAGCTCGAAGGCCATGCCGCCGACGCTGGGGATGGCCATCGGCACCATCACGTCGGCGCCGCGGCCGGTCGAGGTCAGCACCGGCAGCAGGGCCAGGATGGTGGTGGCGGTGGTCATCAGGCAGGCCCGGCTGCGGCGGGAGCCGGCCTCGACCACGGCGGCGCGGACCTCGGCCACTGAGCCGGGCCTGCGCTTCTCGAAGGTCTGTTTCAGGTAGGTGGCGATCACGACGCCGTCGTCGGTGGCGATGCCGAAGAGCGCCAAGAAGCCGACCCAGACCGCGACGCTGAGGTTGATCGGGTGGACCTGGAACAGCTCGCGCATGTTGGTGCCGAAGACCTCGAAGTCGAGGAACCACGGCTGGCCGTAGAGCCACACCATGACGAAGCCGCCGGCCCAGGCGACGAAGACGCCGGTGAACACCAGCAGCGTCGTCGACACCGCCTGGAACTGGAAGTAGAGCAGCAGGAAGATCAGGAACAGCGCTAACGGCAGCACCACCGACAAGGTCTTGGCCGCCCGCAGCTGGTTCTCGTACGAGCCGGCGAAGCTGTAGGAGACCCCGGCCGGCAGCTCCAGCTCGCCGTCGGCGATCTGGGCCAGCAGGAACTCCTGGCACTCCTCGACCACGTCGACCTCGGCGGCGCCCTTGACCTTGTCGAAGATGACGTAGGCGGTGAGGAAGGTGTCCTCGGTCTTGATCGCCTGCGGCCCGCGCTGGTAGCGCAGCTCGGCGACCTGGCCCAGCGGCACCTGGGCCCCGGAGGGGGTCGGCAGCAGCACGTCGAGCATCGCCTCCAGGTTGTCGCGCAGCTCGCGCTGGTAGCGCACCCGCACCGGGTAGCGCTCGCGGCCCTCGACCGTGGTCGTGATCTTGCGGCCGCCGAGGGCGATCTCGATCACCTCCTGGACGTCGCGGATCGACAGGCCGTAGCGCGCCGCGGCGGCGCGGTCGACGTCGAACTCCAGGTAGGGCTTGCCGACCACGCGGTCCGCCAGCACCGTCGCCGGCGCCACCGCGGGCACCTGCTTCAGCAGCCGCTCGATTTCGAGCGCCGCCTGCTCGATGCTCGCCAGGTCCGGTCCCTTGACCTTGACGCCCATCGGCGCCCGCATGCCGCTCTGCAGCATGACGATGCGCGCCGCGATCGGCTGCAGCCGCGGCGCCGAGGTGGTGCCGGGCAGTTGGCAGACCTCCACGATCGCGTCCCAGATGTCGTCGGCGCTGCGGATCTCGGGCCGCCAGTTGCGGTAGGGGCTGCCGTCCTCGTCCGGGATCAGCTCGCCGCGCTCGTCGCGGAGGTGCTCGCCCGCCTCCTCGTCATAGCGGAAGTTCAGGCGGTGGCCGTGGGCGTCGGTCCGGTACTCCGGCGCGTACTCGATCACGGTCTCGATCATCGACACCGGCGCCGGGTCCAGCGCGCTCTCGACCCGGCCGATCTTGCCCACCGCCAGCGACACCTCGGGCACGCTCTCGGTCGCCAGGTCCAGCTTGGCCAGCACGTCGAGGGCCTCCCCGATCGAGGCGTGGGGCGCCGTGGTCGGCATGTAGAGGTAGCTGCCCTCGTCGAGCGGCGGCATGAACTCCTTGCCGAGGCCGGGGAAGGCCGCGGCGCCGCGCTGCCACAGCGCGCTCTCGCGCACGGCCGCCTGCTCCACTCCGGCCTTCTCCAGCGCCGCCGGCACCGCCCCGAAGACGCGCTCCCAGCCCAGCCAGACGCTGGCCCCGGTCAGCAGCAGCGCCGCCGGCGCGGTCAGGAACAGCAGCTTGTGGCGCAGGCACCAGCCGAGGATGTGCGGGTAGGCGCGGCGGAACAGCGCGAAGGCGAACAGCAGGCCGAGCACGATGGCGAGCACGAAGACCAGGTTCCGCGCCGCGCCCTTCTCGGGACCGAGCGGCTCCCAGGCGCCTGCCAGCATCCAGCCCACGGCCAGGATCACGGCGCCGTTGAGCAGCAGCTTGCCGCCGCGGCCGAGGGCCGGCCGCCGCTCCAGCCAGCTGCGAAGCCAGACCCCGGGCCGGCCGCCGCGCTGCGGGAACAGCAGCAGCGCGAAGGGCGGGATGATCACCAGCGCCACCACCACCGAGCCGATCAGGGCGAAGGTCTTGGTGAAGGCCAGCGGCCGGAACAGCTTGCCCTCGGCGCCGATCATCGTGAACACCGGCAGGAAGCTGACCACGGTGGTCGCCACCGCCGTCAGGACCGCCGAGCCGACCTCGTTGGCCGCCTGCCACACCACCTCCAGCGCTGAGCTGCCCGGCGGCGCCTTGCGCAGCCGCTCGAGGATGTTCTCGGTCAGCACGATGCCCATGTCGACGATCGTGCCGATGGCGATGGCGATGCCCGACAGGGCGACGATGTTGGCCTCGACGCCCGCCAGCCGCATGAAGATGAAGGTGAACAGCACCGCCGCCGGCAGCAGCGCCGAGATCAGCAGCGAAGCCCGTAGGTGCAGCATCAGGAAGACGACCACCAGGATCGTCACCAGCACCTCGAGCCGGATCGCCTCGTCCAGGGTGCCGAGCGTCTCCTGGATCAGCCCCGAGCGGTCGTAGAAGGGAACGATGGTCAGCTGGGACCTCGTGCCGTCCTCCAGGATCTTGTGCGGCAGCCCTGGCGCGATCTCGGCGATCTTGGCCTTCAGGTTCTTGATCGCCTGCAGCGGGTTCTCGCCATACCGCACCACCGCCACCCCGCCGACCGCCTCGGCGCCGCCCTTGTCGAGCGCGCCGCGGCGCTGCGCCGGGCCGGTGGCGACGCGGGCGACGTCCTGGAGCCGGATCGGCACGCCGCCGCTGGCCTTGACCACCGACTGCTCCAGGTCCCCGACGTCCTCGATCCAGCCCAGGCCGCGCACGAAGTACTCGACCCGGTTGATCTCGACCACGCGCGCGCCGACCTCGAGGTTCGAGTCGCGCACGGCCCGGAAGACCTCGTCCAGGGTGACGCCGTGGGCGCGCATGGCGTCCGGGTCGACGTCGACCTGATACTCCCGCAGGAAGCCGCCGACCGAGGCCACCTCGGCCACGCCCTCGGCCGCCAGCAAGGCGTAGCGCACCTGCCAGTCCTGCACGCTGCGCAACTCGTCCAGGTCCCAGCCGCCGGTGGGGGCGCCGTCGGGGTCGCGGCCCTCGAGGGTGTACCAGTAGACCTGGCCCAGCGGCGTGGCGTCCGGCCCGAGCGCCGGCTGCACGCCGTCGGGCAGGGTGCCGGCCGGCAGGCTGTTCAGCTTCTCGAGCACGCGGGTGCGCGACCAGTAGAACTCGACGCCCTCCTCGAAGATGACGTAGACGGTCGAGAAGCCGAAGTAGGAGTAGGACCGGATCGTCTTCACGCCCGGCACGCCGAGCAGCGACACCGTCAGCGGGTAGGTGACCTGGTCCTCGACGTCCTGCGGCGAGCGGCCCATCCACTCGGTGAAGACGATCTGCTGGTTCTCGCCGATGTCCGGGATGGCGTCGACCGGCACCGGGTCGCGCGGCAGGCCGCCGAGCTCCCAGTCGAAGGGCGCCACCATCGCGCCCCAGCCGCTCACGAACAGCAGCAGCAGGACGACGACCAGCTTCTGCTCGAGGCAGAACCGCAGCAGCTTGCCCAGCATCGCTCAGCGCTCCCGCGGCAGCTCGCGCACGGCGCTGCCGCAGCGCAGCATTGCCGCGCCGAAGTAGGGGTTGGCGGTCGTGTCGCCGGCCTGGATCCAGTCGGCGCCGCGGTTGTCGAAGGCCATCGGGCAGTGGAAGAGCTGGAGGGCGCCGGCGTCCCGCTGGTAACCGAAGCGGTCGAGCAGGCCGATCAGGGCCTGGCTGAGCGCGTCGAAGGCCTGGCGGCCGGGCGCGAGCTCCTCGGCGCGGAACAGCTGCTTGGCCGCGTTCCGGAGCCGCTCCCTCCCGGTCTGCCAGACCGCCGCCTCGGCGTCGGCCAGCCCCGGCGCGGCGACGGCCCGCAGGGCGTCCACCAGGTCGCCGGCTGCCTCCGCGGCCGCGTCCAGGTCGTCGGCGGCCAGGGCCTCCTGGGCCGCAAGGTAGGGGCGGAGCAGGCCGCCGAGGGCGCCGCGCGGGCCGTTGGCGCCCGTTCCCGCCTCGGCTCCGTCGGGGCCGGCCGGGTCGGCGGCGTCGGCCGGAGGCGCCTCCGCCTCGGGCGCCGCCGGCTCCGGCCCTGCCGCACCGGCGCCGAGCAGCTCCACGGCGCTGCCGCAGCGGAACATCGCGGCCCCGAAGTAGGGGTTGGCGACGTCGCCGGGGAGTTGCAGCCAGTCGGCGCCGGCGTCCTCGAAGGCCATCGGGCAGTGCGTGACCTGGACCGACTCCGGTCCGCCGGCGTAGTCGAAGGCCCGCAAGGCGGCGATCAGGCCGTCGCTGAGCCGCTGGAAGGCGGCCCGCGCCGCTTCGATCTCCGGTCCGGCGGCGACGCCCTCGGCGCCGGCGCGGATCCCGCCCATGGCGCGCATCCAGGCCCGGTGCGCCTCTCCCGTGAGCAGCGCCATCTCCACCCCGTCGAGGGCAGTCAGCAGCTGCTCGGCGGCCGGCCGCGCGGCCGGGTAGTCGTCGCCGGCGAGCGCCCGCTGCACCCGCAGCGCCGGTTCCACCAGGGCGCCGAGCTGGCGGCGGAAGGCCTCTGGCGCCTCGTAGGCGGGGCGGTCGGGGGCCTCCTCGTCTCCCGGGTTCATCATGCTCGGCTTGGCCTTCAGCTGCAGCTCGCTGTCGAGCTTGAAGGCGCCGTTGACGACCACCCGTTCGCCCTCCGCCAGCCCCTCGCGCACCACGTACCAGTCGCCCGCCCGCGGCCCGAGCAGGATCTCCCGGCCCTCGAAGGTGGGCCGCTCCTCGTCGGGCTGCTCGACGTAGACCACCGCCCGGCGGCCGGTGAGCAGCGGCGCCGTCGCCGGGATCACCAGCGGCAGCTCCTCGACTCCGCGGGTGACGAAGCCGAGCTCGGTCACCGGCACCAGGTCCATGCCGCACTCGCTGCAGGCCGCCGGGCCGTCGGCGAGAACCTCCGGGTGCATCGGGCACATCCACCTGCCGGCCAGGTCGGCGTCCACCGCCTTGCCGTGCGGGGTCAGCGCCGCGCGCACGGTGGCGTGCACGAACATCTCCGGCTTCAGGCGCAGCTCGAGGTTGTCGACGTTCACCCGCACCCGGACGGTGCGGGTGGCGTCGTCCAGCACCGGGTCGATGAAGGAGATCCGGCCGTGGAAGCGCTCGCCAGGGTAGGCCTCGACCTCGAATTCGACCTCCTGGCCGTAGCGGAGCCAGGCCAGGTCGGACTCGTAGGCCGCCAGCTGCACCCACACCTTCGACAGGTCGGCGATGGTGTAGATCGGCGATCCCTCGTCGACGTACATTCCCTCCAGCGCCCGCTTGTGAATGACCACGCCGCCGATCGGGGCGCGGATCGTCAGGTGCTCGAGCAGCGCGCCGCTGCGCTCGATCTCCTCGACCTGGTCCGCGGCCAGGCCGAGCAGGCGCAGCTTGGCGCGCGCCGCGGTGACGATCGAGCCGCTGGCGGCGTCCAAGCCCTCGACCGCGCTGCCCGAGAGCCGCGCCGCGGTCTCGATCGCCTGCCGCAGCTCCTGCTGCGCGGCGTAGAGCTCGGGGCTGTAGAGGTCGACCAGGTGGTCGCCGGGCCGCACCGCGACGCCGGTGTAGTCGACGTAGAGGCGCTCCAGCCGCCCCGGCACCCAGGAGGTGATGGTGGCGACCCGGGTCTCGTCGAACTCGACCTTGCCGATCAGCTGCAGCTCGTGGGCGACCTCGCGGCGCACCGACGGCGCAGTCTGGATGTCCGCCAGCGCCTTGGCGCCGGCGCTCATCGACAGCGAGCGCGGGCTGGCGCCGTCGTCGGCCGCGAGCGGGATCAGGTCCATGCCGCAGATCGGGCACAGCCCGAATTCGGGCAGCTGGATCTGCGGGTCCATCGAGCAGGTCCAGACGGTGGGCGCGGCCGGGGCGCCGGCTTCTGCAGCGGCACCCGCGCCGTCGGCCGCGCCGCCGCCGGCGGGCTCTTCGGGCGCGGCGCAGCGACCGAGCAGCCAGCCGGAGAGCAGCACGGCGAGCAGGAGGATCGCGAGTCGAGTGGGAGTGAGGCGCATGATCAGAAGGGCAGCAGGACGAGTCCGGTGAGGCGCTCGGCCTCGGCCGCCGCCTGTAGGCGGTCGGTCTCGGCGCGGGCGAGCTCGAGCTGGAACTCCAGCAGCAGACGCGCGGCGTCCACGACGGAGTCGAAGGGCATGGCCGCCGCCTGGTAGGCGGTCAGGGTGCTCTGGAAGGACTGCTCGCTCTTGGCGATCAGGCCCTCGCGGTAGAGAGTGACCCGGCGCTCGGCGTCGCGGTGGCGGTAGAGCGCCATCTCCAGGCCGGCGCCGCGGCGCTGGCGGAGGTCCGTTCGCCGCGCCTCGACCTCGGCCTCCCGGGCGCGGGCGCGCGCCAGGCCGGCGTCGAGGCGCCCGCGGCGCAGCGGCAGGTCGATCCCGAACACCAGGGCCACGGCGTCGTCGCCCGAGCCGGGGGTGTTCGGGGCTGCGGCGTCGCCGATCCAGGTCCAGTCGGCGCCGACGCGGAAGCCGGGCCAGTACTCCTTCTCGGCCAGGACCGCGCCTTGCCGGGCGGCCTCGGCGCGGGCGGCCAGCGCCCGCAGCTCCGGGCTGCTGGCGTCGAGGCCGTCCGCGAGGCCGGAGGGCAGCTCCGGCGCGGCCAGGGGCGCTGCCGCCGGCCAATCGAGCGGGCTGCCGACGGGGCGGCCGAGGGCCGCGTTCAGCCGCTCCACCGCCGGCTGCTTCAGGTCGCGCAGGGTGGCGAGGCGGTCTCCCACCACCCCGAGCTCGACCTGGGTGCGGATGACGTCGGCGTGGTCGCCGCGACCGGTCTCGTATCGGCTCAGGGAGACGGACTCCAGGTGCCGCAGCAGCTCGAGGTGGCCGCGGGTGATCTCGACCGCCTGGCCCAGGTAGCGGAGCTCGAACCAGCCGTCGGCCAGCTCCCGGCGCAGCAGGGTGCGCGCCGCCTCGAAGTCCTCGCGGGCGGCCTCGGCGGCGGCGAAGGCCCGCGCGCCCCGGGCGTCTAGGCTCCCGAACCAGGGGAAGGACTGCGACAGACCGATCCGGCCCTGCATCGGTCCGACCCGGGTCTCGACCGAAGACAGGTAGCCGGCCAGGCTGAGCTGCGGGTCCGGCAACGAGCCGGCGACGGTGACGCCCTCGAGCTCGGCGCGCCAGGCCTGGAAGGCGGCGCGCAGGCCGGGGTTGGCGCGCTGGGCGGCGGCCCACAGCTCGGCCAGGTCCGGGGCGGCCGACAACGCGGGCGCTTCGCCCTGGGGCAAGAAGCGGGCCTCCTGGCTGCGCCAGACGTCGAAGCGGTCGCCGAAGGCGGCCGGCGGCGGGGCGCTACAGGCTGCGGCGAGCAGCAGCCCGCAGGCCAGCAGGGTCGAGCGTTCCATGGTGTTTCCTCTGCATGATTCGTCGGAGCTCCGTCCCGGGCAGAACGGAAGGACGGACCGGTCCCGGTGAAACCCGGTCCGCGGGACGGATCAGCAGAGGAAAGCCGCGTGGAGCAGGAACAAGGGCCTCGGCGGCGGCCGCGGCAGCGCGGCGGCGACCAGGCCCGCTCCTTCGGCGCGCACCGGCGGGGCCGGGGCGATCTCCAGCGGCGAGGGAACCAGGTCCGGCAGCTCCAACTCCGGCGCCGCGGCCCGGTCCGGGGCCGGCGGCTCAGGGGGCAACGCCGTGAAGGGCTTGGCCTCGCAGCAGCAGCCCGGCGAGAGCGCCGGGAGCTCGGTCGGTGCCGGGAGCTCGCAGCCGCAGCCGCTCGGATCGCAAGCCGGCACCGCGCACAGCGGCAGCGCAGCGCTCGGGAGGAGCAGCAGCGCGACGGCCAAGAGCACAGAGAGCTTGCGGGACATGATTCCGGAGGAAGCCTACGGCATGAATCGGCGCGACGGAAGGGAGAAATTGAGCGGAAGGCCCCTGGAGGCCTTTTCAGGGCGCGCCAGCGCGGGGAGAATGCCGCATCGATGCGATTCCGCCCCGCCGCGTTGTCACGCGCTTGCATCCCTGCCCACGAGTCCGAGCGCTTCCCGCTCGACTGGGATGCCGTATTCGGCCGCTCCGCCCCGCTGGCGGTCGAGGTCGGCTTCGGCGGCGGCGAGTACCTCGAGTGGTGGGCCGGGCAGCGGCCGGAATGGAACCTGGTCGGCCTGGAGCGGCCGCCGGAGTGCATCGCCCGCGCCGCCAGCCTGCTCCGGCGGGGCGGCGTCCCGAACGTCCGCCTGGTGCGCGGGGACGCCCGCTACCTGCTGCGCGAGCTGTTCGCCCCGGCCTCGCTGGCGCACGTGCTGATGCAGTTCCCGATGCCCTGGCCGAAGGAGAAGCACGCCAAGCACCGGGTCAGCAGCCCGGGCTTCGCCGCCACCTTGGCCGACGTGCTCCAGCCCGGCGCCTGCTTCGAGCTGGTCACCGACCAGGAGTGGTACGCGGTCGAGTCGCACGATTACCTCTCGGGCGACGGCCGCTTCCAGCTCGCGCCACTCGAGACCGGCCCGGAGCGGCCTTTCCGGACCCGCTACGAGCAGAAGTGGCTCGATGAGGGCCGCGACATCTTCCGCCTCGAGGCCCGCTTGCTGCAGGGCGGCGCCGCCCCGCGCTTGATCCAGGATCAGAGCATGCACTGCGTACACATGGACTCGTCCCTGACCTCCGCCGCCGTGGACGCCCTCGTCGGCCTGCGCTTCTCCGCCCCTGGCCGGGTCGGCGAGGTCAAGGAGGCCTTCCGTGCCTCGGACTCCTGGCTGCTGAAGGTGGTCAGCGCCGACGACGCCTTCTCGCAGATCTACTACCTGCGGCTGGCCGAGAGATCCAAGGGCGGCAGCCTGGTCAAGGTCGAGCCGCAGCCCCGGCCCTATCCCACCGAGGCGGTGCGCTTCACCGTCGAGTCGGTGGCGGCGGCCCTCCAGGAGCGGCTGGCCGACGGGGCCGGGCTCGCGACCTGAGCGGGCAGCGGGGCGTCGCCGCGGCTAGCGCCGGAACAGCTGGGCGTAGATGACCGTGGCGGTCCCGGCCGGGTTGTCGCCCTCGTAGACCACCGGGATCAGGCGGGAGTCGACGGCGCCGGGGGCGCCGATCTCCAGCAGGTCGGTGGCCGGCCGCCAGGCCCAATCGACGTTGGTCGGCAGCGGCCGCTCGGGCCTCGCCGGCAAGGCGCTGAAGGCGACGATGCCGGTGTTCAGCGAGTACCAGCGGGAGCTGAGCAGGGTCCGGAAGGTGCGGGCGTGGATCGGCGCCGGGTGGGCGTGGTCCCGGTTGCTCAGGTTCGGGAACGGGATGTTGGTGATGGTGACCGTTCCCGGCCCGGCGCCGCCGAGGAACTCCAGCTCCCCGTAGCGGGTCTCGAGGTCGGCGAAGAGGTTCAGGCCCTGCTCGATCCAGGCGATGCTGACGGTGTTCCCGAGGTCGGTGTGGGAGGTCGCCAGGTTCGGCCGCCGCTGCCGGTGCTCGAGGAACTTGCCCTCGTAGCGCTCCTGCTCGAGCTCGGTCCAGACGCCGGCGTTCTCGGCCACCCGCTTGACCACGACGTGGCCCTCGTCGCTGGGCAGCCCGTTGTGGACCGCGATCTCGTGATGCTCGTAGGCGATCACGAGGTGGCCGAAGTCGTCCTCGACGATGTCCGGCACCACCCGGCCGCCGACCGGAGCGAAGGCGGTGTTGTCGATCGGGATGCCGGTGGCCAGGACCGCGATCGGGGCGATCACCGGCGGCGAGCTGTTGAAGTCGATCGTGGTCGCCCGCAGGTCGTACTCCCGCAGGTCGGCCTGGGCGAAGGTCTCGTGGGCGTAGGCCACCGCGGCGGTACCCGGTAGCGCCGCGCGGGCGCACAAGTCGGGCATCAGGCCGGCGTCGCCGCCGACCACCAGCGGGTCGACCAGCCAGCCCAGGCCGGGTTGCTGGCTGTCCACGACGGCGGGGCCGCTGGGGGGCACCAGGACCATCGCCGTCTCGAGCTGGGACCAGCCGCTGTGGGGCTCGTTGCGCGGCCAGGTGACGATGAAGTCGGTGCCGACCGCCACGACGTCGGGCTTGGTGCACTCCTCGGCGGCGCTGAAGACGGCCAGCGACGGGTCGCCGAGCAGCATGACGTCGGCGGGCTGGGGCGGGTCCCAGCTCAGGGCGCTGTTGCGCCGCATCAGGACGCCCTCGACCTGGTGCTGGCCGGCGTAGACCACCTGGCAGTGCCAGGCGACGAAGAGGTCGCCGTTGCTGTTGATGGCGACGGTGGCGTGGTCGGCGTTGCCGTTGCCGATGCGGGGCAGCTCGACGACGTCGCCCAGCAGGACGGAACCCTGGCCACGGACGTCGCTCGTGAGGGCGAGCGCGAGGCAGAGGGTGAGGAAGAAACGCATCGACGGAAGAAAGGGGTGGCGCCTTGAGGGGGAGCAGCCCAATCCTACCCGGTCAAGCGGGGGGGACGAGCGGCCGATCCGGGGGCATCCCCGGTTCTCGCGGGGCCACGAGGACCTCCATGGAGGCCATCGGCGGATCCGGCGATATCCCTTAAGCCCTTTCTCACACGGTGCTTGCTCCGGCGGCGCTGGGCTGGACACGGTTGCTAGACTGGATTCGTGCCGGGCAAGCTGCGCCGCCGACGGCGCGGCGGCGACGGGCTGTCGCGCGAGACCCCCGAGGACTCGGTCCTGCCCCTGCTGGAGGCCGCCTGCCTCGAGGCGGGGGTTCCCCGCGCCCTCGCCCTGCAGCGGGGCCTGGTCGCCGCGGGCTACTGGCAGGCCAGCCTGCTCGAGCAGTGGGGGCTGGTCTCCGACCACCTCGGCGAGCACCTGCAGGAGGCGCCCGACCCGCTGGAGCCGCTGCGGCGCCTGGCCGTGCAGGCCGACGCGCGGATCCGCTTCTTCGTCCCGGCGGCGGCCGGGCCGCTGCTCGAGGGCCGCCCGGCGGCGGCGCTGCGCTTCTTCCGCGCCATGGCCGGCGACCTGGACAAGCGCGTGGCCGAGGCGGTGCAGGCCTTCGGCGTCCGGCCCCTCGCCGAGCGAATGGGGCCGGCGGTCCTGGCCGAGCTGCTCCCCTGGACCGCGGACCCCTCGCCCTTCGTGCGCCGCGCCGCGGTCGAGGCCACCCGCCCGCGCGGGGTCTGGGTGCGCCACCTGCGCTGGGCGGTGGAGGAGCCGGCGCTGCTGCTGCCGCTGCTCCGGGCGCTGCGGCGGGAGCACGAGCGCTACCCCGCCAACGCCGTGGCCAACTGCCTCAATGACATCAGCCGCACCCGGCCGCAGCTGGCCTGCGAGGTCCTGCGCGGCTGGCTCGAGGAACCAGAGCCGGGGCCGCTGCTCGGGCACATCGCCGCCAAGGGGCTGCGCAGCCTGACCAAGCAGGGCGACCCGCGGGCCCTGCGCCTGCTCGGCTTCGACGCGCTGCGGGTCGAGGTCGCGGCCGCCCTCGCCGGCGGGCCGGTGGCGCGGCCCAACCAGGCGCTGCAATTCGAGCTCCGGGTGCGCAACCTCGGCCCGGCCGCCGACGCCAAGCTGGTCTACGAGATCGAGACCCCCGGCAAGCTCTCCGGCCGGCCGCGGCGCAAGCGCTACCACGGCCGCGTCCTGCGGCTGCCGGCGGAGGACCTGCTCCGGGTGCGCTGCCGCGAGCGCATCTTCGACACCAAGGCGGCGCCGCTGCTCGACGGACCCTGCCGGGCCCGCTTCTACTTCAACGGCGAGCAGGTGGCCGAGCTGCCCTTCGAGCTGCGGCGGCAGGCCGAGGCCGGCGGCTAGCGCAGGGCGTCCAGGGCGGCGCGAAGCCGCGGCATGGCGTCGTGGATCTGGGCCACGCTCACCGCGCCGACGCTGGCGCGCGACCAGCCGTCCTCGTCGGCCTCCTCGACGCCAAAGGCCGAGAAGGGGACCAGGGCGAAGTTGGCCGCTCGCAGCAGGTAGGAGCGGATGTCCTCGTTGTCGCGCAGCACCTTGCCTTCGGGCGTCTCCTTGCCGGCGAGGTCGAAGCGCACCGACAGGTAGATGGCGCCCTGCGGCTCGATGTAGTCGACCGGGTAGCCGTCCCGCTTCAGGGCCGCCATACCCTCGTCGAGCGCGTCCAGGCGCACCCGCACGCGGCGGATCATCTCCTGCTCCCACTCGGCCACGGCCTGCTCGTCCTCGAGGAAGCGGGCGGTGGCCATCTGCACCGGCTTGGGCGCCCAGGCGCCGACGTGGGTCAGCAGGGCGACGACCTTCTTGGCGATCGCCGGCGGGCCGAACAGCCAGCCGCAGCGCAGACCGGTGCCGGCCAAGCCCTTGGAGATGCCGTCCGAGTGGACCACGTAGGGGGCGCACTCAGGCACCAGCGAGACCGGCGAGTAGTGCTCGTGCTGATCGAAGACGATCGGCCGGTAGATCTGGTCGTAGAGCAGGTAGAGGGGCTTGCCGCCTTCGCGCTCGCGGCGCTCGTTCTCCTCGACCAGGAGGTGGCCGAAGGCCTCGACGTCGGCGGGGGTCATGACGCCGCCGCTGGGGTTCTGGGGCGTGTTCAGCACCAGCAGCCGGGCGTCGGCGACGTGCGGCCGGAGCAGCTCGGCGGTCGGCTGGAAGGCCTGCTCCCGGTGGCACTGGACGGCGCGGATCCGGACCTGGCAGGTGTCGCGGTAGTTGTGGTTGTTCCACGACGGAACCGGGAAGAGCACCAGCTCGCCCGGGTCGACCAGCAGCCGGTAGGTGGAGTACAGCGAGGGGCGGCCGCCGCTGACGATGGCGATGCCGTCCAGCGGGTACTCCAGGCCCTGGGTGCGGGCGATGTGCTTCTGCACCGCCTGGCGCAGCTCGGGCAGGCCGGCGGGCGGCGGGTAGTTGGTGTCGCCCTCGTCGACCGCCTGACGCAGCAGCTCTTGGAGCCGCTCCGGGATCGGGAACTCGCCCGGGTCGAAGTCGCCGACGGTCATGTTGGCGACGTCGACGCCCTGGGCCAGCAGCGCCCGGATCTCGTTGGCGATCACCAGGATCGACGAGCCGACCATGGACTGCGCCATCGCCGAGAAGCCCCGGGCGGCGGCCGCGGCGCCGCAGTCGTCCGGGATGGAAACGAACTGGGAGGGGGTGTGCACAGTCACAAGGAGATTTTATCGCGGCGCTGAAATCCCCACGGAGTCATCCCCTTTTCTCTTCGATGCGCGCCGCGTAGCGGTCGCGCAGCTCGGTCTGGTGGCTGGTCAGCTCGACCTCCTTGCCGCCGATCCACATCCGGCGGACCACGCCCGGGAAGTCGAGCGGGTCGCCCTCGGAGAGGAAGAAGTTGGCAGCCTTGCCAACTTCCAGGCTGCCGGTGTAGCGGTCGACGCCGAGGACCTCGGCGGCGCCCAGCGTGATCGCGCGCAGGGCGGCCTCTCGGTCCCAGCCGTGGGTGGCGGCGGTGGCGGCGTGGAAGGGCAGGTTGCGCGTGACCTCGGGGTTGGCGGTGCGCAGCGCCACCTGGCAGCCGGCGGCCTCGAGCAGGCCGGGGTTGCGGTAGGGGGCGTCGAAGGGGTCGTTGGCGCCCCGCGGCAGGCTGTGCACCGGGCCCAGGATCATCCGCGCCTGGTCGGCGCCGAGGAAGCCGGCGACCTTCCAGGCGTCGAGGGCGCCGGCGTAGATCACCTCGAGCCCGCGCTCCCCGGCCCAGCTCCGCGCCGCCATCAGGGTCCACTGGTCCTGGGCCTCGATCATCACCGGCTTGAGGCCACGGGCGTAGGGAAGCAGCGCCTCCAGCCGGGCGTCTCGCGCCAGCGGCGCGCGGCCAGAGGCGGCGAGGCGGGCGGCGCGCTCGCCGTACTCCAGGGCGCGGTCGAACCAGCGGTCGAGCTCGGGGAGCTCGGCGGGCGGCTCCGGCGCCTTGCCAGGCTTCGGCCGGCGGGCCCGGGGGAAGGCGATGCAGAGGGCCAGGTCCGGCACCGCGACCATCTCCTCGCTGCTGGTGCCGTCGAGCTGGATCAGCGCCGCCTGGCCGCGGATCCGGCCCTGGGTCGGGCGGGCGAGCACGTGGGTGACGCCGTTCATCCGCACCACCCGGTGGTGCTTGCTGTCGGCGTGGATGGCGCTGGCCAGGGACAAATCGGGGTGGTCGGTGCCGGTCTCGGCGTCGTCGCGCGAGGCGCGCAGCGAGCCGACCTCCCACAGCCCGGTGACGTCGCCGGCGTTGAGGAAGCCGGGGTAGAGCTGCATGCCGCCGGCGTCGACGCGTTGGCAGCCGTCCGGCAGGGCGCCGCTCCAGCG
Organism: uncultured Planctomycetales bacterium; assembly: GCA_964482495.1. Taxonomy (GTDB): domain Bacteria; phylum Planctomycetota; class UBA1135; order UBA1135; family UBA1135; genus J029. The sequence continues at coordinate 18,267 of CAYZXS010000039.1, read as the reverse complement.
CTCGCCGAGCCAGGCGATGCGGCCGTCCTGGACCAGGATGGCGCCGTCGAAGGCGGGGGAGGAGACCGGGTGGATGCGGGCGTTCTCGACCAGGGCGCTGCGGCCGAGGCCGTTGCGGACCCAGGGCAGCCAGGCCGCCTCTTCGTCCGCCGCGACCGCCGGCGCCGGCGTCCCGGCGTCGTCGGCTCCTTCCATCCGCTGCGCCTGGCGCATCCGCGCAGCGAAGGCGGCCGCGGCGTCGGCGTACGCGCTCCAGCGCTGGTCGTGGTCGGCGGCGCGTTCGAACAGCGCCCGGCCGCGGGCCAGAGTCAGCACGCACCGGGCGTAGGTCGACAGCGGCGGCGCGTCGTAGACCGTGAGGTTGGCGTCCATGCCCGGCGCCAGCTTGCCGACCCGGTCCTCGAGCCGCAGCTGCTTGGCCGAGTTGGTGGTGCACAGCGCCATCGCCTCCTGCCAGCCGAGGCGGCCGTAGCGCAGCGACTTGCCGGCCTCGGTGTTGAGGCGCCGGATCATCTCGTTGCTGTCGGAGTTGATCGAGGCGGTGACGCCGGCGCGCTGCATCAGCGCCGGGTTCCACGGGATGGCGTCGATCACCTCCAGCTTGTAGGCCCACCAGTCGGCGAAGGTCGAGGCCATGGCGCCGGCGGCGGCCAGCTCCGGCGCGACCTTGAAGCCCTCCAGGACGTGCTGGAAGGTCGGCCCCTCGATGCCGAACTCCTGGCACACGCGCAGGAACATCAGCAGCTCGTCGCCGCGGTAGCCGTGGCACTGGATGTGGATCTCGTTGGCCAGCACGCCGGCCAGCGCCTCCAGGCGCAGGTCGCGGCGGAAGGACGGCAGCTCCCCGCGTTCGAAGGCGTCGCGGCGGCGGACGTAGTCCTGGGCGGCGGTGAAGGCGCGTCGGTAGACCGCTTGGACGCCGGCGCGGCTGCCGGGGAAGCGCTCGCCCCAGCTGCTGCCGTTGGAGCGCTTGACGTTCTCACCCAGGGCGAACTTGATCGCGGGGTCGGCGCCAGGGACCAGCAGGCCGGCGATGCTGGGCTCGAAGGCATCGAGCTCCCAGATCGCGGCCTGGCCGCCGATCGGGTTGGCGGAGCCGTGCAGCGCCAGCGCGATGGTGGTGCCGCCGGCGGCGGCGCGCCAGATCCCGACCTGCTCCGGGTGCAGCATGTCGCCCACCCGGCACTCGGCCGAGATCGAGACCGATCCCTCGTTGATCGCGTCCAGCGCCAGGTGCGAGTGGGCGTCGATGACGCCGGGCATCAGGTGCCAGCCGGCGGCTTCGATGACCGCCGCGCCGGCGGGGGCGTCCAGGTCGCCGCCGACCGCCTGGATGCGGCCGTCGCGGATCAGGAGGTCGCCGACGAAGGGCTCCTCGCCGGTCATGGTGTAGAGGGTGCCGCCGCGCAGCAGCAGGCCGCCGCTCAGGTCGTGGGCGGGCCGCCGGTCGGCGAGGGTCTCGACCCGCCAGGCGGGGTGGCCGCGCTCCGGGCCGTCTTCGTCACCGGCCGCTTCCTCACCCTCGTGCTCGTCCTCGTCGGCTGCCGCCGCTGGGTCGAGCCGTTCGATGGCGACGTCGATCTCGCCGAAGGGGGTCTCGAGGGCGCCGCTCGGGTCACCGCCCAGCTCCGCGTCCAGGGTCATCCGCACCGCAGGGCTCGGGGGGGTGAAGCTGAAGCGGACGCCGTCGGCGCGGAAGCGGACCTCCTCCGCCTCCTCGCGGTCTCCGGGCTCGGCCGGGTCGAAGAGGTAGACCAGGTCCTCCTCCGGCTGCAGCTCGAAGCCGAAGGAGAACGGCCCCATCGGCGTCTCCATGCTCGCGAGCCAGTCGCCGGCGGGGGCCGCGCCGCCGGCCTCGGACGCCTCGTCACCGGCGCCGCCGCCCTCATCCTGCTCCTCATCGGTCCACTCCCAGGCCCGGCCGCCGGCCAGGACCCAGGCCAGATTCGGCTCCTCGAAGTCGTACTGCCCGATCGAGATCACGAAGTCGGCCGCCCTCGCCTGCGGCTCCAGGCCGAGCGCGGCGTAGACCTCGGTGCTCAGCGCGGCGTAGAGCTGGTCGCGGCTGAGGCCGTCCTGCTCCAGCTGCTCCAGCGCCTCCTTGAGCTTCGACGGCGAGCCCTTCGGGACCAGGGCGCAGCGCACCCCTGCCTCCCGCAGCCGCCGGAAGGCGGCGACGGTCTCGGCGTGTTCGCGCCGCTGCTCCTCGACCAGCGCCAGCGGCGGCTGGTGCCAGGGGCGCTGCTCCTCCGCGACCCGCTTCTGCTCCTCATCGCTCTTCGGAGGCTCATCCAAGTCGAGCAGGAACAGCACCGCGACCTGCTGCTGGCGGAGCCGCTCCGCGTGCTTCCATGCCCCGGCGCCGCCGAGGATCACCGAGCCGGCGCCGCCGCCGGCGTAGTCGCGCAGCAGGTCGAGGACGTTCTCGACCTCGCGCGGGCTGCTGGCGGCGAACAGGCCTGCACCCAGCGGGTCCAGGTCCGGGGCCGCGAAGCGGCCGCCGCGGCCGGCGCGCCGGCGGTCGGCGTCGAGGAAGGCCTGGCGCAGCACGGCGAGCGCCGCCATCGGCGTCCGCGGGTAGCCGCCGGTGCCGCGCAGCGAGTAATTCATCGGTCCGCGCCGCTCCAGCAGCGCGCCGCCCAGCGGGTGGCCGTTCAAGGACACCAGCGCGCTGTGGCCGCGGACCAGCCCGAGCTGCGGCAGCACGTGGCCGGCCGTGAAGCCGAGCTCGCGCCAGGCGTCGCCCTTGCCGGGGTCCCACTCCAGGGTGTCGGCGACGTGCAGCCAGCCGCGGAAGGGGCCGTGGTCGCCGTACTCCATCGCCGGGATCGGCGCCTCGCGCGGGTCGGTCGCCTCCTCGCGATAGGGGCTGGCCGGAGGCTCGGGCACGCCGGCGGGGAAGTCGCCGTGGACCATCCCCGGGTAGAGGATCCAGTCCGCGCCGGCCTCGACCAGGTGCGCCTCGGGGGCGAGCGCGAGGGCCTCTTGGAGGCTGCCGACGGCCTGGTAGCGGCCGTCGCGCACGACCAGGATCGCCGGGGCGGAGAGGGCGCCGTCCGGGCTCCAGCGCCGGACGCCGTTCAGCACCAGGTCGCCGTCGCGCGGCTCTCCCGGGCCGCCGAAGACCGACAGGGCTGCGACAAGGAACGAGGTGGCGAGCATGGACAGGATGGTATCCTGCCGCGCCTTGTCGGGTCCCCTGTTCCTCGCCAACCTGGCGCTGACGGTGGCGCTGTTGGTGTGGTCCATCGTGACCGGCGTCCGTCGCGCCCGCAAGCTCCACTACCGGGTGGTCGCCGCGACCGTGCTCGCGCTGGTCCTGGCCATCGTCCAGGCAGAGCTCTTCGGCCGCGGCTACGACTTCGAGCCGCTGCGGCTGCGAATCCACCTCGGCTTCGCCTTCGCCGCGCTGCTGTCGATGCCGGGGGTGACCTGGTCCGGCATCCAGCTCGCCCGCAAGGTCCGCCCGCGGAAGCACCACCGCCACTGGGTGACGGCCTTCGTCGTGCTCACGGTGCTGTCGGTGGCGACGGCCGGCTGGATGTTCCTGACGGCGACCCCGAAGGCCTGAGCTCGGCGCCGCAAGCGCGCGCCAGCAGGCTCACCGGGTGCACCACCTCGACCCCGCCGCCGGTGCGGCGGACCTCCGCTTCGAGGCGCAGCATGCAGCCGGGGTTGCCGCTGGCGAGGTGGCTCGGGCGCTGCTCCCGGACGCGCTCGAGCTTGCGTTCGGTGACCGCGAAGCTGGCGCGCGGCTCGCGGGCGAAGGCGACGCCGCCGGCGCCGCAGCACAGCTCCGCCTCCTCGTGCGGGGCGAGCTCCAGGCCGGGGATCGCCGCCAGGAGCTCCTCGACCTCGGCGCCCGCCCCGACGACGTTGCGCAGGTGACAAGGCGGGTCGTAGCTGACCCGGGCGGCCAGGCGGGTGGGGCGCGTCCGTAGCCCTGCGCGGTGCAGGAACAGCAGCGGCTCGGCGAAGGCGGGCTGGGCCTCCGGCTCGGCCTCGAGCAAGTGGGCCAGGCAGCCGGCGGCGGGGACCACCACGGCGTCGAGCGCGGCGCCGTCGTGGGCATCGGCGAAGGCCCGGGCGGTGCGCTGGGCGAGCGCGTGGCCGAAGCCGGCGTCGCCGGCGTGGGCGTGCAAGGCGCCGCAGCAGGCCGGTTGGGCGGGCACCAGGACCTCGTAGCCCTGGGCTTGGAACAGGGCGATGGTGTCGCGCGGCACCTGGCCGAGGAGCTCGACGTTGGCGCAGCCGAGGTGCAGGGCGACGCGGCCGCGGCGCTCGCCGCGCGCGGGGAAGACGCTGCCGGCGGCGGGCGCGAAGCGCTCGGGCGCGCCCGGGACGGCGCCGGCCATGGCGCTCAGCCGCTCGCCGAGGCTGCTGTCTAGGCCCCCGTCGCGGCGCGGTCCGCGGCGGCGCTCGAAGAGGCGCAGCAGGCCGCCGCGGCGGGCGGTCCGGAGCAGCCAGCCGGTCACCGCCAGGGCCCGCCGCGAGTTCAGCAGCCGGCGTTGGAGCCAGCGCGCCGCCCGGCTGCCGCGGCCCTCCTGGTGGCGACCGAGCAGCGCCGCGTAGCCGACCTTCGACGGGCAGACCGGCTCGCAAGCGCGGCACTGCAGGCAGCGGCCGAGCGGACCGCTCGCGGCTGCGAATTCCAGGCGTCCCTCGTCCACCGCCCTCATCAGGAACAGCCGGCCGCGGGGCGACTCGGTCTCCACCCGGCCGACGCGGTAGGTCGGGCACTCCTGCAGGCAGAGGCCGCAGTGGACGCAGTCCAGCAGGCTGGGAGTGTCGGTCACGCGAGCTCTCCGCCGAAGGGGCGGGCGCCGGGAGCGCAGGCGCGTTGGATCGCCGCCAGCCACGGCGACGGCCGGCGGTCGGGGATCCACCGTGCGCCCGCGGGCAGCGGGTCGTCGGTTGGGGCGCCGCGCCCTTCCGAGGGATCAGGGAGGTCCGCGGCCGCCTGGCCGCCGAGCAGGTCGACCGGGCCGGTCATCCCGGCCGGGGTAGGGGCGCCGGCCGGGAACAGCAGCCGGCCGCTGCAGCGGGCGAAGCCGTCGAGGGCGGCCCGCAGGGCGGCCTCGCCGTCGCCGGGCTCCATGGAGGCCCAGGCGTCCGAGCCGCTCTGTTCCACGCCCTCGAGCAGGGCGTAGGCGGGGCCGTCGGCGTCGACCTGGAACAGCAGCCGCGGCGCCGGCAGGGCCGCCCGCTCGGCGACTTCGCCGTGGCACCAGAGCGGCCGCCGCGGCCGCGGCCGGAGCCGCAGCACCAGCCGGGTGCAGACCGCCAGGCGACCGCGCGAGCCCAGGAACAGCCGCGTCAGGTCGTAGCCGGCCACCGACTTCACCACCCGGGCGCCGGTGCGGACCGCGCTGCCGTCGGCGAGCAGCCAGTCGGCGCCGAGCACCTGGTCCCGCGGCGGCCCGAAGAAGCCGGAGAGCAGCGACAGGTCCGGCGCCAGGAACAGGCCGCCGAGGCTGCCGTCGCCCGGCGCGGTCACGCCCAGCTCGAGGCCGTGCGCGGCGACGGCCCGGTCCAGCGCGGAGGGCGCCAGGCCGGGTTCGACGACGCAGGTCTGGTCCTCGGGGTCGAGCTCCAGCAGGCGGTCCATGCCGCCGAGCTCCAGCCAGCGGTCGGCGCGCAGCTCGGGCCCGTGCCGGGCCAGCCGGCTGCGCCGGCCGCAGGGCAGCAGCGAGGCGCCGTCGCGCTGGGCGGCGCGGATCTGCTCCGCCGCCTCGTCGGCGCTCCGCACCGGCCGGAGGTCGGGCTCAGTCACGGCGGTACCTCCGGTGGCGGTGGAAGGCCTCGGCGCAGCCCCGCGGCAGCGGCAGGCCCTTGCCCGGGTTGAGCCGGTCGTCGGGATTGAAGACCCGCCGGACGCGTTCCATCAGCGCCAGGGTCGGGGCGTCGTACTGCTCGGCGAGCAGGTCCTCCTTCTCGAGCCCGATGCCGTGCTCGCCGCTCAGCGAGCCGCCGAGCTCCAGGCACTTGCGCAGGATCTTGGCGCCGGCCTCCTCGACCCGCTGCGACACCTCCGGGTCGCGGGCGTCGTAGCTGAAGTGGGGGTGGATGTTGCCGTCGCCGGCGTGGAACAGGTTCGCCACCGGCAGCGCCGTCTCGCGCTCGACCTGGCCGACGAAGTCCATGATCTCCGCCAGCTTCGCCCGCGGCACGACGCCGTCCATGACGAAGCTGTCCGGCGCCAGCTGCCCCATGGCGCCGCCGGCGCCCTTGCGGCCCTTCCAGATCGCCAGCCGCTCCTGCTCCGAGCGGGCGCGCTGCAGTCGCGTCACGGAGTGGCGCCGCAGGATCTGCTCCACCTCCTCCGCCTCGCCCGGCACCCGCGCCGCAGGGCCCTCGACCTCGACGATCAGCACCGCGCCGGCGTCGGTCGGCAGGCCGGCGCGGTACATCGAGGCCTCGACCGCCTGGATCGCGCGCTGGTCCATGACCTCGAGGGCGACGGGCCGGAGGCCTGCGGCGACGATCGAGGACACCGCCTGGCAGGCGCCGGCGATGGTGTCGAAGGCCGCGAGCAGGGTCTCGACCGCCTCCGGCACCGGCACCAGCCGGACCGTGATCTCGGCCGCGATCGCCACGCTGCCCTCGGAGCCGACCAGGAAGCCGCGCAGGTCGAGGTCCTCTGGCTCGAGCACCGGGCCGCCCCAGCGCTGCACCGCGCCGTCGGGCAGCACCACCTGGGCGCCGAGCACGTGCTGGCCGGTCATGCCGTGCAGGAAGCAGCGCGGGCCGCCGGCGTTCTCGGCCAGGTTGCCGCCCACCGTGCACACCGTCTGGCTGGCGGGGTCGGGGGCGTAGCGCAGGCCGTGGCGGGCGGCGCGGCGCGACAGCTCGGCGTTGACGACGCCTGGCTGGATGCGCGCCCAGCGCTGCTCCGCGTTCAGCTCGAGCACCCGGTCCATGCGCGTCAGCGCCAGGATGACGCCGCCGGCCGGGACCAGGGCGCCGCCGCTCAGGCCGGTGCCGGCGCCGCGGGCGGCGAAGGGCACCCCGGCGTCGTGCAGCAGCCGGACGCAGGCGGCGAGCTGGTCGGCGTCACCTGGCAGCGCCACCGCCCCCGGGGCGCAGCGGAAGAGGGTCAAGGCGTCCGATTCGTACGCCGCCAGGCCCGCCGGGTCGTCGAGCAGGTAGCGCTCGCCGAGCAGCCGGCGGAGCTGGCCGAGCAGCGCCGGCGCGAGCGGCGGGGGAGGCGCGCCCACGGCTCAGTCCTCGCGGCGGCGGCGGAAGCGGGGCAGCCACCGCGGGGTGCGGTCGCGGTACTGCAGGTAGGCCTTGCCGAAGGTGGGCTCGTTGTCGCGCTCCTCGTAAGGCGCGCTGATCAGGATCCACAGCCCCAGGCCGACGCCCAGCAGCAGCCGGTCGGGGGTGCCCTCGGGCATGCCGATCATCATCAGCAGGATGCCGAGGTTCACCGGCTGGCGCAGCCAGCGGTAGGGGGGCAGGGCGATGAACTCCCGCGAGGGCGGCTGGGAACCGCTCTCCAGCGCCCGCAGGTGCGGCAGGCCGAGCATGCGGCCGGCGCCGGTCAGCAGCGTCGCCCAGGCGGTCAGCAGCATGCCGGTCGCCTGCACCAGCCGCGCCAGGACCTTCCAGCCGCCCTCGTGGTCCCAGAGCATCGGGCCGGAGGTGGTCCAGGCCAGCACCAGGAGGCTGAGGGTTCCGCCAGAGATCAGGACGTAGAGCGGCCGCTCCCCGCTCGGGCCGAAGGGGTGGTTGAGCCACATCCGCCCCGAGCCGCGCGCCAGCAGCGAGTGCGGCAGGATGAAGAGCAGCAGCAGCAGTGCGTTCAGGAACAGGCCGCCCAGGCGCAGCTCCGGGTCGAGGGGCTGGGGCACCCCGGCGAGCAGCCGCAGCCAGCCGAGCACGCCGACGATCGACAGCAGCGGGCCGGCCAGCAACCACAGCGCCAGCGCCGGCCGCGCCACGCGGTTGGGGTCGAAGACCTCGTCCGGGTCGAAGTGCTCCGGGACCGGCTCGATCTTGCGGCTCGGCGGGTCGGCGGCGGTCATGCTCGGCGCCCTCCTCGGACCAGCCGGTCCTCGACCTGGACCCAGATCGACCGCGGCGTGGTCGGGCAGCGCTCCTCGCACAGGCCGCAGCCGGTGCAGGGGCCGGCGTCGACGACGGGGCGCATGCGCTGGTTCAGGAGGATGGCCTTGGGCTCGGTGGGGCAGATGGTGACGCAGGTGTTGCAGAAGCTGCCGTTGTAGGCGAAGCAGGCCGCCTCGTCGAGGAAGGCGACGCCGATCCGGACCGACGCCGGGTCGGTCAGCGGCTCGAGCGCGCCGTCCGGGCACACCTTGGTGCAGGCCAGGTCGGAGCAGAGCACGCAGGCCCGGCTGTCGGGCACGATCACCGGCGTGCCGGCGTCGTCCTGGCCCTCGGGTACCCGGGCGATGCAGGCCGCGGGGCAGGCGGCGATGCAGTCGTCGCAGCGGCTGCACAGGCGCAGGAAGTCGGGCTCGGCGACGGCCCCCGGCGGCCGCAGACGCCGCAGTTCGCGGCGCTCGGGGCCGGGGCCGCCGACCTGGCGCGCCGCCTTCACCGACTCGGCGACGGTGTCGAGCAGCGTGCGGAAGCCGCGCCGGAAGAAGGCGCGCCGGTCGAGCGGCTCGTCAGCCATGGCAGGAGTGTAGCCGGACGCGAAAGCGGGCGGGAGCGCGCCGCGCCCCCGCCCGCCCGTCGTCGCCTGCCTACTTCAGGCGGCTGATCGACTTGGCCTGCAGGAACAGCAGCAGGTAGTCGCGGCCGCCGGCCTTGGAGTCGGTGCCGGACAGGTTGAAGCCGCCGAAGGGGTTGACCCCGACCAGGGCGCCGGTGCACTTGCGGTTGATGTACAGGTTGCCGGCGTGGAGCTCGCGCTTGGCGGTGGCGATCTTGTCCTCGTCGCGGCCGTAGTAGGCGCCGGTCAGGCCGAAGATGGTGTCGTTGGCGGCCTCGACGCCCTCCTCGAAGCTGGCCACCTTGGTCACGCCCAGCAGCGGCGCGAAGAACTCCTCGCGGAACATGTTGTCGCTGCGCTTGACGTCCGTGAAGACGGTGGGCTGCAGGAACCAGCCGGCCTCGTCGCCGACCTCGCCGCCGGCGACCAGGGTGTTGCCCTCCTCCTTGGCCTTGGCGATGCCGTCGAGGGCGCCCTGACGGGCGGCCTCGTTGATCATGCCGCCGAGGAAGACGTTGGGGTCGCTCGGGTGGCCGACGGTGGTGGCCTCGACCAGCGGCAGGAACTTCTCCATGAACTGGTCGTGGATCTTCTCGTGCAGGATCAGGCGCGAGCAGGCCGAGCACTTCTGGCCCTGGTAGCCGAAGGCCGCCGCGTGCGTGCCCTGGACCGCGGCGTCGATGTCGGCGTCCTCGTCGATGAACATGAAGTCCTTGCCGCCCATCTCGGCGACCACCCGCTTGAGCCAGATCTGGCCTTCGACGACCTTGCCCGCCTTCTCGTAGATGCCCATGCCGACCTCGGCCGAGCCGGTGAAGCTGATGAAGCGGATCAGGGGGTGCTCGACGATGGTGTTGCCGACCTCGCCGCCGCTGCCGGGCACGAACTGGAGCACGCCGGCGGGGATGCCGACCTCCTTCATCAGGTCCACGAACATCGAGGCGATGCCCGGGCTGTCCGAGCTGCACTTCAGCACCACGGTGTTGCCGGTCACGAGCGCGGCGGTGGTCATGCCGACCAGGATCGCCAGCGGGAAGTTCCACGGCGGGATCACGGCGCCGACGCCGAGCGGGATGTACTGGAGCTCGTTCTTCTCGGTCGGGCTGGGCGTGATCGGCTGGGTGCGGCCATAGCGCAGCGCCTCGCGGGCGTAGAACTCCATGAAGTCGATGGCCTCGGCGGTGTCGCCGTCGGCCTCGGCCCAGGACTTGCCGACCTCGTAGACCATCATGGCCGAGAAGTCGTGCTTGCGCAGGCGCATCAGCCGCGCGGCCTGGAACAGGTACTCGGCGCGCTGCTCGGGGCTCTTGCGCGACCACTCGCCGAAGGCCTTGCTGGCGCCGACCACGGCGCGCAGGGCGTCGTCGCGGCTGCACTTGGCCGAGTTGGCGACGACCCGCGAGGTCTGGCTCGGGTCGGTCGACTCGTAGGTGCCGGAGCCGCCTTCGCCCTCTTCGCCGTCGATCCAGCTGCGGACGACGACCGGGAAGGTCGCCTCGACCTTCTCCAGCGCCTCGCGCATGGCCTTGGCGTTGTCCTCGTTGGAGTAGTCGGTGAACGGCTCGTTCTGGAAGGGAGTGATCTCGAGAGTGGTCTGGAGCATGGTCTCAGGCGGTCGCCGCGTCGGCGGCGGGCATCGGGAATCGTCGCAGGTGATCTTGGAGGGCTTCAGCGGAGCGCGCGGCCCGCAGCCGCTTGCGCTGGTCCCGGCGCGGTCGGCCGGGCAGAGAGGGTAGCAGGCCGAACTCGGCCTTCATCGGCTGGAAGGACTCCGCATGCGCCTCGGCCACGTGGCGGGCCAGGCAGCCGAGCAGGGTCTCGTCGGGCAGGAGCTCGGGCTCGGCGCCGCGCAGCCGCCGGACGGCGTTGCGGCCCGCCAGCAGGCCGGAGCCGATGTTGCCCAGGTAACCCTCCATGCCGGTCAGCTGGCCGGCGACGAAGAGCCCGGGGCGGTCGCGCCACTCCATGGCGGCGGTCAGGACCCGCGGCGAGCACAGGAAGGTGTTGCGGTGCATGCTGCCGAGGCGCGCGAATTCGGCCCCCTCCATGCCCGGCAGCGCCCGCAGCAGCCGCTCCTGCTCGCCGTAGCGAAGGTTGGTCTGGAAGCCGACCAGGTTGTAGAGGCTGCCGGCGGCGTTTTCGGTCCGGAGCTGGATGACGGCGTAGGGCCAGCGGCCGGTGCGCGGGTCGTCCAGGCCGACCGGGCGCAGCGGGCCGTAGCGCAGGGCGTCGCGACCGCGGGCGGCGAGGACCTCGACCGGCAGGCAGCGCTCGAAGAACTGCTTGGCGCGCGGGTCGGCGGCCTCGAAGTCCTTCAGCTCGTGGCGCTCGGCGTCCAGCAGGCCGTCGACCAGGGCCTCGTAGTGGTCCTTCTCGAGCGGGACGTTCAGGTAGTCGGCGCCTTCCCCCTTGCCCCAGCGCGAAGCGGCGTAGACCACCGAGCGGTCGAGGCTGTCGGCGGCCACCACCGGGGCGACGGCGTCGAAGAAGGACAGGTGCTCGGCGCCGGCCAGCCGCGCCAGGTCCTGCGCCAAGGCTTCGCTGGTGAGCGGGCCGGTGGCGACCACCGCCACCGGATCCTCTGGGACCGTGGGCAGCTCGCCGCGCACGATCTCGATCCTGGGGTGGGCCTCGAGCGCGGCGGTGACGGCATCCGCGAAGGCGCCGCGGTCGACCGCCAGCGCTTGGCCGGCGGGCACGGCGTGGGCCTCGGCCAGCTCCAGCAGCTTGCAGCCGAGGGCCCGCAGCTCGGCCTGGAGCACCCCGCCGGCGCGGTCGGGCAGCTTCGAGCCCAGCGAGTTGCTGCACACCAGCTCCGCGCAGCGGTCGCTCTGGTGGGCGGGGGTGGCCACCAGCGGCCGCATCTCGTGCAGGCGCACCGGGAAGCCCGCCTCGGCGAGCTGCCAGGCGGCCTCCGAGCCGGCCAGGCCGGCGCCGACCACGGGGACGGGTTCCATTGCGGGTGAGGCCGCGGCGCTGCCAGGGGCGCGCGGGGAGCCTCGAAGGGGCATAGAATAGCCCGTCCGCACCCCTCCGGGTCCGCCTCCAAGCGCTAGCCATGCTGCTCTCCACGATCTGCCTCCTGTCCGCCCTGGCGACCCCTCAGGAGCCCGAGCTTCGCCCCACCCCGACCGTCCTGGACCGGGTCACGGTCTACTCCGGCCAGGCCCTGGTGGAGCGCGTGTTCACGGTGGAGGCCACCGAACCCGGGCCGCTGACGGCCGAGATCGGGCCGCTGCCGCTCGCCCTCGAGGTCTCCTCCTTCCAGACCAAGGTCGAGGGCGGCGACGCCGTGATCCAGGGCGTCGAGACCCGGATCGTCACCGGCGACGCTCTCGAGATGGGGGAGCGGGACCGGCTCCGCGCCCGGCTGGCCGAGCTCAGCCAGCAGCGCCGTGAGCTGGAGTCCGAGCTAGCCTCGATCGAGGCCGGCCAGAAGATGGTGGCCTCGGTGATCGCCTCCCTCGCCGCCCGCGAAGGCGGCGTCAACGTGCTCGAAGCCGCGGTCTCCGGCGAGTCCTTGGACGCCCTGTTCTCCTTCGTCCGCGACCGCAGCGCCGAGCTGGACGGCGAGATGGCCGCCTACGAGGCTTCGCGGCTGCGCCTCGACCAGGAGATCGCCGAGGTCCGGGAGCAGCTCGGCGGCGAGTCCGGCGCGCCGCTGCGCCGCTACCACCTGGGCCGGATCCAGGTCTGGGCCGAGCGCCCGGGCCCGATCCAGCTCCGGGCCAGCTACCTGATCGCCGGCGCCAGCTGGATGCCCACCTACGACGTCCGGGTCGCGCCCGACCTGACCGGCGTCACCGTCGGCCTGGTGGCCGAGCTGCGCCAGCGCACCGGCGAGGACTGGTCCGAGGCCGAGATCCTGCTCAGCACCTCGACCCCGAGCGTCGGCCTGGACCCGCCGGAGCTGCCGCTGCGGGTCTACGAGGCGCTCTCGGCGCGCCGGCCGGCCGCCGCCCTCGGGGCGGAGATGCGCGGGCTCGGCAACATCGAGATGGACAGCCTGGCCGGCGGCGCCAGCGAGCCCTCCTGGGCGGCCTACAAGGACGCTTACCTCGCCGCGCCCGAGGTCCAGATCCAGGACCTCGGCCTCTCGGCGCTGTTCCAGCTGCCGGACCGGAAGACCATCCGCGGCGACGGCGAGCCGTACCGCTTCCGCATCCGCGAGGTGCCGCTCGAGGTCCGCCCCGAGCGCTACCTGGTGCCGACCCGGAGCGAACGGGCCTTCCTGCGCGCCGAGGTGCGGCTCGCCGGCGACACGCCGCTCCTGCCCGGCACGGCCAAGATCTTCCTCGGCCCCGACTACCTGGGCAACGCCAGCTTCCCGGTCCTGCGGCCCGGCGACAGCACCACCCTGAACCTCGGCGTCGACCCGAACCTGAGCGTCGAGTGGGAGGTGGTCAAGGACGAGCGCGACGACCCGGGCCTGCTCAGCTCCACGGTGACCATCACCAGGGTCTATCGCGCCCGGCTCAAGCTCAGCGCCGCCGCCCACGGCCCGGTGGACGTGCTGATCGAGGAGTCGCTGCCGGTCAGCCGCGACGACCGGATCGAGATCAAGCCGGTGGACATCCGGCCCAGCCCGCTGCGCAGCGAGGAGGACCTGCGCGACCAGGAGGAGCGCGGCGTCTACCGCTGGCGGCTGCGCCTGGCGCCGGGGCAGGGCCAGAATGTCTACTGGGGCTACGACCTGGACTTCGACGAGGACCTGGAGCCGGTCCTGACCGAGCGCTAGGCCCCCGGGATCTCCGCTTCGGTCTACCATGGAGGGCATGCTGTTGCTCTCTGTCATGGCCTCCGCCGGGATCCTGCTGCCGCCGCAGGAGCTCGAGATCCGTCAACGCGTGATCGTCGGTCCCGCCGGCGACCGCCTGGTCGAGGAGCACCGCGCTGGCGGCGGCTGGGTCCTCGGGCGCGAGCTCAGCGGCGGCACCCGGGCGGTGACCGCGCCGCGCTGGCAGGAGGACGACAACGGCTTGGCCTGGATCGGCGAGTCGGTGCGGGTCGGCGACTCCGGGGCCGGGGTGATGGCCGCCAAGGGCCTCAACAACGAGGCCGTGACCCTCTACCACGCCATCGATTCGCAGCCGGTCTTCGACCACAGCACCGTCGGTTCGGAGGCGCCGGAGATCGCCCTGGCCGACCGGGCCCCGCTGGCGGCGGCGCTGGTCGTGACCGACATGGACCCGGGCGCCGGCTACGACTTCGAGGGCGTGCTGCAGGTCTGGGACACCACCGGCGGCGGCGCCTTGCTCTGGAGCTACACCTTCCCGCGCACGGCCAACAACTACGGCGGCGGCGTCGCCATCAGCGACGACGGGAGCGTCGTCCTGGCCTGGAAGGGCGACCCGAACAGCGGCACCTGCCTGGTCGAGACCTTCGACGGCGCCGGCGCACCGGTCGCCAGCGGCGCCCTCTCCAGCGGCGCCAGCCACCACGCGCGGCAGGTCCGGCTCAGCGACGACGGCCGCCGCGCCTACTTGAACATCGGGCCCGACGCGGTCCTCTACGACACCCTCGGCGGGGTCGAGGAGTACCGCCACAACATCGGCGCCTCCTTCGACGCCCACGACCTCTCCGGGGACGGCAAGCGCTTCGCCTACGGCCAATTCGGCTACTTCCGGGTCTACGAGGAGACCGCCCCCGGGGTGTGGAGCCAGGCCGTGCACCGCAGCTTCTCGGGTTCGGTCTACGTCGGCCAGGTGGCGCTGGACGGCGACGGCAGCCACTGCGCCTTCCTCAAGCAGCGCTACTCGCCGGCGACCGACCACATCGAGGTCGGGGTCCACGACGTCGAGGCCGACCTGCCGCTGTTCTCCGAGTCCTGGGACGCGCCGGGTACCGCCTTCCAGCTCAGCGGCCGGGGCGCCGTGATGGACGACGAGGGCGAGTACGCCGCCTTCTGCTCGTGGGGGGACTCGCTCAACGCCACCCCCGAAGGCATGGTCTACGAGGTCGCCGCCGCGGCGCTCTCCTGCAGCCTGGACAGCCCCGGGTCGGCCTACCACATCGACCTCGGGCCCGACGGTGACGTCCTGGCGATGGGCACCAAGGCGGTCCACGCCAACACCTTCGGCAACGGCGGCTCGATCTTCGTCGCGGACGCCTTCGAGCAGCTGTTCCACGTCACCGGCTGGCCCCAGGCCGGCGGCACGGTGACGCTGCACGCGCCCGACTCCTGGGGCTCGGTGGTGTTCGGCGCCGGCACCCAGCTGACCCGCCAGCCGACCTTCTACGGCCTGCTCGAGGTCCTGCGCAGCTCGGTGGTCTGGAACAGCCCGGTGACCGTCATCCCCTCGGGCGGCCTGGCGCTGCCGGCGGCGGTGCCCAACCTGCCCTCGGTGTCGGGGCAGCTCTTCCACCTGCAGGCGCTGGTGATCAACGTCATCGGCAACGAGCTGACCAACAAGGTCAGCCTGCGCATCCAACCTTGAGGTGGGGCGGCCCGCCGCGTCCTGAGGGCGCGGCGGGCCCGGCGGGCGGCGCCGGTAGAATGCGCGGTCCATGTCCAGCGACCGCCCGATCCGAGTCCGTTTCGCGCCCTCTCCGACTGGCCGCCTGCACGTCGGCGGCGCCCGCACGGCGCTGTTCAACTGGGCCTACGCCCGCCGCCACGGCGGCAGCTTCGTGCTGCGCGTCGAGGACACCGACGAGGGCCGCAACAGCGAGGAGTCGCTGCGCTCGATCCTCGACAGCCTGCGCTGGTTGGGCCTGGACTGGGACGAGGGGCCGGAGCAGGAGGGCGCCTTCGGGCCGTACTTCCAGTCGCAGCGGCGCGAGTCCTACGCCGCCGCCGCCGCGCGCGGCTTGGCCGAGGGCTGGCTCTACCGCTGCTTCTGCTCTCCCGAGCGCGTCGCCGAGCTCAAGGAGCGGCAGCGCGCCGAGAAGCAGGCCGCGATCGGCTACGACCGGGCCTGCCGCTGCCTGGACCGAGAGGAGTCCGAGCGCCGCGCCGCCGCCGGCGAGGACTTCGTGCTGCGCTTCGCCGTGCCCGACGACGAGACCGTCGCCGTGCGCGACCACATCCGCGGCGAGGTCGTGTTCCGCAGCGCCGAGGTCGAGGACTGGGTCGCGGTGCGCACCGGCGGCATGCCGACCTACAACTTCGTCTGCGCGCTGGACGACGCGGCGATGGAGATCAGCCACGTCATCCGCGGCGAGGAGCACCTCGCCAACACGCCCAAGCAGGTGCTCTTGTGCCGCGCGCTGGGGCTGCCGGAGCCGGAGTTCGCCCACGTTCCGCTGATCCTCGGTCAGGACGGCAAGAAGCTGTCCAAGCGCACCGGCGACACCGCCCTCGGCGACTACGAGGCCAAGGGCTACCCGCCCGAGGCGATGTTCAACTTCCTCGGCCTGCTCGGCTTCGCCATCGACGACAAGACCGACGTCTTCACCCCCGAGCAGCTGGTCGCCGCCTTCGAGCTCGGCCGCATCAACAAGGCCGGCGCCGTCTTCGACACCGACAAGCTGCACTGGCTCTGCGGCGAGTACCTGCGCACCACCGAGCCGGGCGAGCTGGCGCGGCGCCTGCTGCCCTGGCTGGAGCAGGCCGGCCTGGCCGACGACGGCACCGACCCGGCCTGGATCGAGCGCCTGGTGGCTGCCTTCCAGGAGCGCCTGCGGCTCTACGCCGAGATCGCCGACCAGGCCGCCTTCCTGCGCGGCGAGCGCGCCGAGGCCGACGCCAAGGCCGAGAAGGCGCTGCGCGACGCCGACGCCCCCCGGGTGCTCGAGGCCGCCGCCGCCGCCCTCGAGGCCGGGCCCTGCCCGCCGCCGGACTTCGACGCCTGGGCCAAGGAGCTGGCCGGACAGCTCGAGCTCGGCATGGGCAAGGTCATGAAGCCGCTGCGCGCCGCCCTCAGCGGCACCCTGGGCGGCCCCCCGGTGGGCGAGATCCTGGCCCTGCTGGGTCGCGAGCGCAGCCTGGCGCGGCTCCGGGCGGGCGCCCGCGCCTCGGCCTAGCCCTTTTCCTGCAGCACCGCCATCACCGCCTCGCGCAGGCGGTCGCCGTGCTTGCGGCGGGCGCGGATCTTGCCGTCGGGGCCGATCAGGTAGATGCCCGGCAGGTTGCGGATGGTGTAGCCCTTCACCAGCGGGCCCTCCATGCCCTGGCCGTCCCAGACCACTGGCCAGGTGATCTGGTGCTTGGCCAGCGCCTTCTTCAGGTCGTCCTCGTTGAACAGCCGCGGCAGGAAGGTCTGGCCCTTGGCCTTGAGCGCCTCCTGGATCTCGCGGGTGACGTACTGGTCGGTGTTGATCGACAGGATGCGGAAGTCGCTGCCGGCGGTCTCCCGGACCAGCTTGGCGATCTCGGGCATGGTCGACAGGCTCGGACCGTTGATGGTCGACCAGTAGTGCAGCAGCAGGGTCTTGCCGCGGTAGTCCTCGAGCCGATGCGGCTTGCCGGAGGTGTCGGTGGCCTCGAAGGCCGGCGCGGCCTGACCCGGGAGCAGCCGCCGACGCTCCGGCAGCTCGGCCAGCCGCTGCAAGATGCGCTCGCGCTCGGGCAGCTCGGTGTGGGCCGCCTCGCGCAGCACCACCTCGGCCTCGTCGAGCAGGTCCTCGCGCATCAGGGCCTCGGCGAAGCGCATGCCCACCCGCGGAACGTTGAGGAAGATGCCCTTGATCGGCTTGTCGGTGCGGCCGCGCACGCCGTGCCAGACCTTGCGGTAATGGCCGATGCCGGTGAGGGGCTCGCCGAAGATCCGGCTCTCGATCTGGCCGGCGGTCATCATCGCTTGCCAGCCGGCCCAGGTCCCGTGGTGCTGACGCTCGAGCTCGAGCAGGCCGTCGCGGAAGGCGGTGAAGTGGGCCCGGGCGGCCTCCTCCTCGCGTGGCGGCGCGCCCTTGTACTGGGCGACGAAGACGTCCATCTCGGCCATGGCGGCGGCCTCCTTCTCCGGGTCCACGCTCGTGGCCTCGGCGGCCGGGCCGGGCTCCTGCACCACCGGCGGGGTCGGGATCGGCGCCGGGTCCTCGGTGACCTGGGCGGGGCCGGCGGCGGCCAGGGCGGCCAGGGCGGCCAGGGTGAGCAGCGGGAGCAGGGGTCGGAGGCGGGACATCACCAGGATTCTACGGACGATCCGCCGCGCGGCTTGAGCCTCGCCGGCGCTAGCCTGGGGGCATGGAGGACTTCCCTGAGCTGGAGTGGAAGCAGAGCTCCTCGCCCGGGCTGCGACTCGCCTTCCTGGATGGGTCGGAAGACGGCAGCGCCTGGGTCCTGATCGAGCTGGCGCCAGGCACCGCCTATCCGCCGCACCGGCACCGGGGGCCGGAGGAGGTCCTGGTGCTCCGGGGCAGCTACCGGGACGCGGCGGGGGAGTACCGGGCCGGCAGCCTCCAGCGCTTCCCAGAGGGGAGCGTCCACGCGCCGGTGGCGGGGGAGGCTGGGGCGCTGCTGTACGCCCGGGCGGAGCGCGGGATCGAACGGCTGGAGGCCCCAGGGGCTGGATGATCCGCGCCGCCTCCGCTAGAATCTCCGCCCCTCGCCGCTCTCGGCGGCGAACGGCGGAGTAGCTCAGTTGGTTAGAGCAGCGGAATCATAATCCGCGTGTCGGGGGTTCAAATCCCTCCTCCGCTACCAA
>CAYZXS010000038.1:8407-34291 GCA_964482495.1 uncultured Planctomycetales bacterium | reverse complement strand
GTCTGACCCCGGACGGTTCGTGGTCTGGATCCAGAGAATCCTGTCAAGGCCTGCGGCGTCCTGCGATCTAGCAGGATGACCCCGTGTCCGGGGTCCGCAGCCATGAACCGCCGCCACCTCTTGATCCCCTCGCTCTTGCTCCTCCTGTCCGCCGCCGCGACGGCCGAGGGCGGCAGCACCGGCCCGCAGCTGCTCGACCAATTCGACTACGGCCACGCCCTGGCAACCGCCGGCGACGTCGACGGCGACGGCACGCCCGACGTCATCACCGGCTTCGTCGGCTACAGCAGCGGCGGCGCGGTCTACAACAACGGCGCCGCCTTCGTCTACTCGGGCGCAACCGGCGCGCTGCTGCACCTGTTCCCGGGCGCGGCCACTCAGGACGGCGCTGGCTGGGCGGTCGACGGCGCCGGAGACGTCAACGGCGACGGCGTGCCCGACCTGATCGTCGGCGCGCCCAACGCCGACCCCAACGGCCTGCTCAACGCCGGCTCGGCCAGCGTCTACTCGGGCGCCGACGGCAGCCTGCTTTGGCAGTTCGACGGCGTGACCGTCAACGGCATGTTCGGCCAGAGCGTCGCCGGCGCCGGCGACGTCAACGCCGACGGATACGCCGACCTCATCGTCGGCGACCCGCAGGACTCCTTCTGGGGCGGCGGCCCCGGCGCGGGCGTGGCTTGGGTCTACTCCGGCGCCACCGGCGCGCCGCTGTGGGGTTATATCGGCGCCTCCGCCGACGTCATGGGCTGGGCCGTCGGGGCCGCCGGTGACTACGACGGCGACGGCTACGACGACCTCCTGGTCAGCGCCCCGGGCAACACCGTCGGCTCCAACAACAACGCCGGCTCGGTCTTCGTCTACTCGGGCGCCGCCCACGCCGTGCTGCTGCAGATCGACGGCACGGCCGACGGCTACCTCGGCAAGTCGGTCGCCCGCGGCGACGTCGACGGCGACGGCGCGGCCGACTTCGTCATCGGCGCGCCGAGCTTCAACACCGCCAGCAGCGGCTGGCAGAGCACCGGGGCGGTCTTCGTCTACTCCGACGCCGGCGCCCTGCTGCGGCAGGTCGATGGCCAGGCCAGCTTCGATGAATTCGGCGCCGCGGTCGCCGTGGTCGGGGACCTCGACGGCGACGGCGCCGGGGAGTACCTGGTGGCGGCGCCCCAGTCCGACTCCGGCGGCCTGCTCGACAACGGCAGCGTCGAGCTCTACTCCGGCGCCAGCGGCAGCCTGATGCACCGCTTCGAGGGCGCCAGCGACTACCGCAAGCTCGGCCAGGACCTGGCCAGCGCCGGCGACCTCGACGGCGACGCCGCGCCCGAGTTCCTGATCGCCGATCCGGGCAATTGGAGCGGCGGCTTCCATGGCAGCGGCGACGCCTGGAGCTGGGTGACCGACCCCTTCCTGACCCTGAGCCAGGGCCAGGTCTCCGCCGCCGCCGGGGGCGCGGTGGACTTCCTCATCGACTTCCCGGCCAGCGAAGCCGGCGCCTCCTACCTGCTCGCGGGCTCGGCCACCGGCGCCGGCCCGACCACCGTCAGCGGCGTCGACGTGCCGCTCACCTCGGACTGGTTCACCACCCTCATGACCTCCGGCAGCCCGCCCGCGGTCTTCAGCAACAGCGCCGGGGCGCTCGACGCCGGCGGCGACGCGATGGCGACGCTGGACCTGCCGCCGGGCGCCGCCGCCGCCCACATCGGCGCGACCTTCTGGTTCGCGGCGGTCTCCTACCTGCCGCCGGGGGCGGTGCAGCTCTCCTCGGTGGCGGTGACCGTCAGCGTCAATCCCTGACCGCCGCCAGCAGCTCCTGGTAGTGCTCGCGCTGCCTGGCGAAGGCCGCCCCGCGGTCGGCCGGCAGCGCGCCGCGCGCCTCCAGCAGGGCCCAGCCGCCCCAGTCCGACCCGGCGAGCAGCTTCATCAGCTCGGGGTAGGGATAATCGTGGCGGTCGAAGGCG
This sequence comes from uncultured Planctomycetales bacterium, assembly GCA_964482495.1. Lineage (GTDB taxonomy): Bacteria > Planctomycetota > UBA1135 > UBA1135 > UBA1135 > J029. Next base: position 32,336 of record CAYZXS010000038.1, on the reverse strand, counting down.
CGCAGATGCAGGACCTCGCCGAAGCGAGGCCGCACCAGGCCGAAGTTGTGGGCCAGGCCCTCGCCCAGGAGGTCCTGGTCGTTGCAGTTCCAACACACCGCTACCGCGGGGTGGTCGGCAACCTCCAGGATCGCGGCGATGTCGGGCAGTTTGGCGCAGCTTCCGTGGACCTCGAGCCGGACCTCCTGGCCGAACTCGGCGGCGAAGCGGCCGACGGCGTTCAGCCCCTGGCCGATCTGCTCGATGGTGCGCTCGCGCGGCACGCGCTCGTGAGCGTGGAAGTTGTCGGGCTTGACCTTGACCCCGGTGCCGCCGACGTCGTGCGACAGCTTGAGGAAGTCCATGGTGGCGCCGATCGATCGCGCCAGCTGCGGGCCGTCAGGGCTGTCGAAGTTCTCATTGCTGCCGATCGCCCACCACTCCAGCGGCGAGTCCTGGAAGCGCGCCTTGACCTCGGCGCGCTGCCGGGCGTTCAGGGTCCGCTCGACGCCGTGGGCGTGAGTCGTGCGCAGCTCGACCCCGAGCAGGCCGCCGGCGGCGCAGGCGGCGATCAGCTCGTCGAGGCCGAGGTCGGCGCCCCACAGGTAGGTGACCAGGCCAAAGCGGACGGCGTCGGCCCCGCGGGCAGCGGTCGCGGCGGGCGAAGCCAGCAAGGGCGCAGCGGAGGCGCAGGCCGCGGCGGCGGCCCCCCGGCGCAGGAAGTCTCTTCGGGTGGACGCGGTCATCGGTACTCCTCCGCTAGGGCGGCGGCGCGCGCGGGGCTGATAGCGCGCCCGGCGAAGACGAAGCGGTAGCGCAGGCGCAGGGTCTCACCGGGCGCCAGCTCGAAGTCGCCGGTTCCGGCGGCAGCGCCCTCGAAGTCGTGGACGCCGAAGGGGTTGGCCGCCAGCAGTCCGTACTCGCGGGCGTGCCACCAGGTCGGGTAACGGAAGTTGTCCGGGTGCTCGAGGAGGAGGATCGCGGCGTCGGCCGCGCCCTCACCGTTCGCGCCCGGCAGCTCACCGCCCGTCAGCAGCCAGGGTGAGCGCTTGCCCCAGGCGGCGCCGTTCTCCAGGCCTCTCGCGTTGACGATGGTGCCAGTCGCGACTTCGCCATCGACCCGCAGCGGCGCCGCCACGCGCACCGCCATGGTGCCCTCCTTGGTGTCACCGAAACGCACCGAGGCGCCGTCGGGTGCGGTCAGGCTCAGGTCCCAGTCGATCCTGCGCTCGCCGTCCGGCGCGGCGTGGAAGCGGAACACCCGCCGGTCGCGCAGGACGGTGGTGCCGTCGGGCGCGATCCAGTCATGCACCGCGGTGAAGCCGCCGAGGCGGCTGCGGCTGAAGACGTCCTCGATGGCGACCAGGCGCATCTCGGCCTCCGGGTCGTGCCAGAAGTCGTGGCCGTTGACGTCGCCGTGGGCGAACCACAGCGACTGGTGGTGGGGGTGGTCCTTGGCCTCGCCCTCGCGCCAGGCCATCGGGTAGCCGCGGGTGGCGGCGCGGCCGTCGGCCAGGCGCACCGGGTGGAAGAAGGCGCGCGGCCCGTCGGCGAAGCGATACTCCGTGAAGAGCTCGTCGCCGATCTCGACCCGGACGTGGTCTTCGCGCTCGAGCACCGCCACGAAGGGCGCGCCGGGTTCGTGGTGGGGGAGGTCCAGGTCGAATTGGGTGTTCACCAACCGCACCGCGTCGTCGACGCCGATCTCGGCGCCCGGCACGAAGCCCGGCACGGTGATCACCTGGGCCAGGATGCCGCCGACGCCTCGGTGGGCCGTGCCGCGCGGCAGGAAGACCAGATCGCCGGTCTGGACCGGGATGCGTCGCAGTAGCGTCGACGCCGACTCGCGGTCGAGCCCCGACGGGTCGAGAAGCTCGTCCAGTCGTTCGCAGACGATGATCTCGGCCCCCGGCAGCGCGTCCTGCACCAGGTACATCTCGTCGAAGCCGCCCTCGACCGGGTGGTAGTGCAGGAAGGAGTCGCGGATCCGCACCCGGTGCGCGTTCAGCGCGTAGTAGAGGTAGGGGCCGTTCTTGCCCTCCCAGGTCAGGCACACCCGCCGGTAGGCGCCGGCCTCGGTGGCGCAGCCGCCGGGGGTGTCGGTGATGAGCGGGTCGTGGTCGGGGCGGATGACGGCGGGGAGGCCCTCGGGTAGCGGCTCGCCCATCCGGAACTCCAGGGCGCCGACCCACTGGTCGAGGACCAGCCGCTCTCGAGGGCGGAGCAGGACGATGTCGCCGACGGCGAGCTCCAGCGCGGTCGCGGTGTTCCCCTCCGGTAGTCGCAGGTGAATGCCCGCACTCTCCCCATCCTGGACGAAGAGGATCCGGGTGGCGTCTTCGGCTCCTGTGTCGCGGAGCAGGCCTCGCCAGGCCAGGTCCACGCCGGCGTCTCGGAACTCCTGCAGGACTGGGCGGTCCTCCAGGGAGAGGTGGAGGACCCTTCCGGAGCCTGCGCGGAGCTCGTCCTGCGGCGCGACGAGCGGGAGGAGCAGCAGCGGCCAGGCGGGGACCATGCCCGCAATCATAAATCGAGGTGGGCAGCCGTCGACCGAGCTTGGGCTGGCCTTGAACCGCGCCGCTTCACGCCCGTTCTCCCGACATGGCCGTGGGCGACTGCCTCAAGATGGGCGCGGGGGGACTCCTCGGCGGCGCCCTCCTGGTCCTCGTCGCCGGTGGTCGCCCCGGGGGGACGGCGGCCGCGGAATTCGGCTGCCGCGATTCCGGGATGCAGCCGCTCGGATTCGCTCCGGTCGCGGAGGAACTCGTGGAGGTGGACCCCGTCGTCTGCACCTTCCCCTCCTTGCCTGTCGTGGCTCCTTCCTTGGAGCCGGTCATCGTTTGTGTCGAGGAGCCTGGGCAGGACTCGGATTTCGCCAGCACCTGCGAAGACTTCGGCCCCTGCTTCGCGCCGGAGGCCCCTTTCCGGCCAGATGCCCGCGGGCGGAATGCGCGTTCGGGGGACGCCGGCCAGGCGGTCCGGAAGGGGGTGGAGTGGTTGGCGGCGCACCAGTACGCCGATGGAACCTGGCCGAGCTCGGTGTGTCGCGCCTGCGGGGTGAGCGGGGTAGCTGCCTCGGGATTGGAGCGGGATCACCTCGGCACCGCGCTGGCCCTCCGCGCCATGCTCCTCTCGGGTTGTCTGCCCGGCGACCGTCGCTACCGGGAGGTGACCCTTGGGCTGCTCTGGCTGCGGCGGAACCAGCGGCCGACGGGCGAGTTCGCCGGCCTCACCGACGCAGGGGAGCGCGCCGTGCGCCACTTCGCCGCCACGCTGTTCCTCGCCGAGCTTCAGCGGCTGACGGAGAACCCGATCGCCACGATCCCACTGTTCAAGGCTTTGTCCTGGCAGTCGGCGGCCGAGCCGGAGTTCAGCGAGTCCACCCGCCTCTGGGCGGGGCTCCTGGACCGGACTCTGGAGGGGACGACCTTCGCGCGGCACCGGCAGGAGCAGCCGGCGCCTCCGCCGGTGGACCTGCTCGACAGCCTGCCGGCGGCGCCGCCACCTTGGTCTGAGCTCCGCCGCTGGCAGGATCTGGAGCGGCTCTCCTTCCAGACGCAGGCGGTGGCGAGGATGGGGGGGGAGCGCCGGCGTGCGTGGTGCGCGGCCCTGGACCGGATCTTGATCGGCGCACAGACCGCGAGAGGACACCACCAGGGGAGTTGGACCCGCTCTGGCGACCATCGAGACGGAGAGGACCGGCTGCGGACCACTGCCTTGTGCCTCGCCCTGCTGCACCGACCTTGGGAAGACGGCGCGGCTCCGCTCCGGGACTGAGGGATTCGCTACGCCCGCCGCTAGACTCCCCTCACCGTGCTCTTCGACCACGTCTTCGCCGCCCTGCTGATCGCGGGGCTCCCGGTCTACGCCCAGCTCTTCTATCAGTGGTTGGCGAAGCGCTCGGGGCGGGGCATCCCGGACGCGCGGGTCAGCGTCTACCGGACCGGTTCGCTGGTGCAGTGGCTGCTGGTGGCGGTGGTCGTCGGCCGCTGGATCGCCGCCGGCCGCGGCTGGGAGGAGCTCGGCCTCGGCCAACCCGCCGCCGGCAGCGCTTGGTACTCGATCCTGATCCTGTTCCTGGCCGCCGCCAGCGCCGTCCGCGTCTGGAACCAGATCAGCGTCGACGCCGAGGCCCGCCAGACCATCTACGACCAGCTCGCCGAGCTCGACGCGCTGCTGCCCCGCACCCGGCGCGAGCGCAACTGGGCCTGGCTGGTGTCGGTCACCGCCGGCGTCTGCGAGGAGATCCTGTTCCGCGGCTTCCTCTACTGGTGGCTGCGCGGCTTCGTCGACGACTACTCGGCGATGGGCCTGGTCGCCGTCAGCTTCGGCCTCTGCCACGCCTACCAGGGGCCCAAGGGCATCCTCAAGACCACCCTCGTCGGCGCGGTCCTCGGCGCCCTGGTCCTGGTGACCGACGCCCTGTGGCTGGCGATCGCGCTGCACGCCTTCATCGACCTCAACTCGCTCAGCCTGGCCCACGCGTTGATGGCCGAGGACGAGGACGACGACGGCTTCGACTGGTTCGAGCAGGCGCCGCTGCCGACCGAGGGCGAGTTCGAGGACGAGGGCTGGGGCGAGATCGGCGGCGACACCGGCCCGCGGGTACCGCTATGAAGCTAGGCGCCGGATCCGCCTTCGCGATGTCGGTGGCCGCCTTCCTGGGTGGAGCGGCCTGGGCTCTGTCCAACATGGCCTCGGCCAACCGGCCGCACGAGCTGGACTCTTCGCCCTGGGTGACGCTGTTGTTCCTCGCCAGCGCCGCGCTCGCCGGCCGAGCCTTGCTCTTGCTTCACCGCAGGTCGCGCTCAGGCAGCGCGCCGGCTCCGTGGTGGCTCAGCCTGATGATCGCTGGTGCGTCCGCCTTCTTGGTGCTCACCGTGTTCGCGGTGCTCGTGGCCGGCGGGACCGCCGTCGAGTACCTCCGCGGCTGACCCCGGCGGCAGGGGATGCGCCCGGAAGAAGACCGCGGCCGCGGCCGCCAGCTCGGGGTACATGCGGTGGCCGCCCTCGTGCTGCATCAGGTAGAGGTGAGCCCCCGTCTCCGAGGGGAAGCGAGTCACCCCGGGCAGGGCCGCCCACGGCTCCCCCTCGCCGCAGCCGAAGAGCCGCTTGAGCCCCTCGAGGGTCCGCTCTTGCCACGCCCAGCGCACCAGCGGGTCGTCCTCGCTGCCGAAGTGCAGCACCGGCCGCGGCGCCAACTCGGCTTGACGCAGGGTTTTGGTCGCCGCCGCCGCCGAGGGGGCGAAGGAGGCGAATTGCTCGCCGCGCTCCGCCCACAGGAGGTAGCTGAAGCCGCCGCCGTTGGAGTGCCCGGTGGCGTGCAGGCGCCGCGGATCCAGGACCAGCTCCTCGCCCAAGGTCTCCAGGATGAGGTCGACGAAGGCGAGGTCGCGGCCGTCCTGATCGCCAGCGCCGTGCTGCCAGCCGAAGCGCTTGCCCTCGGGGTCGGTCAGCGCGCCCGGTGTCCGCAAGCCCTGCGGGTAGACGACCACCGCCTCGGGCCAATGCGCATGCACCGGGGCGCGGCGGGCGATCTGGCGAGCGGTGCCGCCGTGGCCGTGGAAGACCAGGACCACCGGGGAGCCCTGGGCTTCGGCCAGCTCTTCGGCGGACCGCCCGGCGCGGCGGACGGCGTCGCGGGGCAGGTAGACCAGCGCCTGGCGCTCGGTTTCGCCGACCTGGAGCCGGCGCAGGACCGGCTGGGGCTGCCGCGGACCGGGTCCCGGCTCTTGCGATTCGGCGGCCGGGAGGTCCTGCGGCGGCGCCTCAGGCGTCGCGGAGGCGAGCGGGGCGAGCCCGGCAAGGCAGAGGAGGCCGCGCGCGGCGAGCACGGCGGGGCGCGGGAGGGGTCGCGATCGAGGCATCGTTGGCTCCATCCTGCGCTTCAACCCCGCCGGCGGCTAGGGTTCCGGCGCCGCGGCCGCGGGGGGATCATGGGGGGATGACCGCCGCGCCCACCCCCGAGGAAGTCCGCGCGTTGATCGCGCCCTTCGACGCCCGCGACCGCAAGGTGCTCGGCGGCGTGGTGGCGCTGCTGATGAGCGAACCCGGCCGCGTCCGCGATCTGGAGTGGCTGAATGAGCGCTTCGTCCAGGTGGCCACCTTCGCCCACGGCTTCGATCAGGAAGCGGGCGGCGGCGGTTCCGCGCCGCCCCCGGACTCGGGCGAGGACGCCGTGGCGATGGTGCGCGGCTACGCCGAGCAGCGCCGGCGGCCGATCCTGAACGCCGCCATCGCCCTGTTCGTGCGCACCGCCGAGGAGCTCAAGAGCGGCGCCGCGCCGCCGAGCATGGAGGCGGCGCAGAAGATCGTCAGCGGCTACCTCGACGCCTGAGCGGGGCGGTTCAGCTGTGGAAGCGGGCTTCTAGCCGCTCGGCCGCCAGGGTGGCGTCCTCCAAGCAGCCGGCGGCGCTGGCGAGCCTGGTGATCCGGAGCAGGTGCTCGCGGTCGCGGGCGAAGTCCTCGCGGTTGACCAGCATCGGGTTGTCCTGCCAGCCGTTGAGCCAGGCGAGGAAGGCCAGGCCGGCCTTGTAGTGGCGGGTGGGGGGCTCGAAGACCGCCTGGCCGAGGGCTTCGCAGGGCGCCATCACCGCGTCGTAGCGGTCGCGGCGGCCGTGGGCCAGGAAGCGCAGCGCCAGGCCGGCGGGGGCGGCGATGGCGTCGAAGACCCCGAGCAGGGCGTGGCTGAAGTCCTCAGGGCCGTCGCCGGCGATCAAATCGGCGAAGTGGAAGTCGTCGCCGGTGAGCACGAGCTGGCCGCGCGGGGCGATCGCGCGTCGGACGCGCCGCTCGAGCCCGGCGTCGAGCAGGGAGAGCTTGGCGCCGGTCACGCGTTCGGGGCCCAGCGCCAGGATCCGCTCGAAGCTGTCGCCAGGGAAGTAGCCGCGCATGGCCGGGTGGAACATCTCGCCCAGCCAGTGCAGGTAGACGGGGCCGTCCGCGCGCTCGATGGCGCCGCGGTAGACGGCGACGAAGCCGTCGGGGTCGAGGCCCCAGGCGGTCAGCGCTGGCTGCGGCAGCAGCACCGGCGTCCCGCCGGCCGCCAGGACGCGATTGGCTTGCCAAGCCCAGGCCGCGGCCAGCTCCTCGCGGGCAGCGGGGGAGTCCGGGCGGGCCGCCATCGGCGGGCCGTCGAGGTGGTCCGTGGCGGCGCCGGCGACGAAGCCGCGCTCTAGCCCCAGAGCGCCGGTGCCGACGATCAGGCGCTCGGCCGCCGGCCAGCCGAGTTCGAAGCGCTGGGCGGTGTCCATGGCCTCGGCGATGCCGAAGCCGTGGTTGGCGATGCGGCAGCGCAGGGCGGAGGTGGCCTCCCAGTCGACGAAGCCGGCGATTTCGTCGGCGGCGCCGGGCCGCTCCAGGCTGTGACCGGCCTCGGCGTACTCCAGCTTCATGACCACGTGGGCGGCGGCGTAGGCCAGCCGGCAGGGCGGCGGCGGCCCCGGGGAGGGCGCGGCCGCGTCGATCGAGCCGGTCTCCGCGGCGGCGTCGAGCGCCGTCAGCTCGTCGCGCAGGGAGGCCAGGACGCCGTCATCGAGCAGCAGCGGCTCCTCGCCGGGCAGCGCCAGCTCGACCGCCGTCATCAGGTCAGCTTCTCGAGGAAGCCCGGTCCCTTCGAGATGGCGAACCAGGCCAGGAAGACCGTGATGGTCAGCGTCGCCAGCACCATGCCGCCGAACCAGGCGCTCGCCTTGCCGCCGCGCGGCAGGTCCTCGCCGAGGTAATCCCGGCTCCGCTGCAGCTTGAGGAAGCCCAGATAGGCGACCGGCAGCAGCGCGCCGCACAGGATCGTCGTCGGGACCGCGATCCAGATCGCCATGTCGCTCCAGAACACCGCGCCGAGCACGCCGGGCGCCGGCAGCAGGCAGGCCAGCTTGTACTTCATGCTGCCGACCTTCCAGCCGAACATCTCGCTGCACGCGAAGCCGGCGCAGAGCATGTGCAGGGCGATGGTCGACATCGCCATGCCGAGGATGCCGAGGTCGAAGATCACTCGACCCCAAGTCTCGCCCACGACCGGCGCCAACGCGCCGGCGGCCTCGACCGGCGACAGCCGCGCGCCGCTGAAGGGCGCGTCGCCGAAGTGGAGCACGTTGGCGGTGGCGATGACCATCAGGCTGGTCGCCAGCAGGTAGGGCAGGAACATGCCCGCGCCGAGGTCGAACTTCGCCAGCCGCCGGTGCTCGCGCCCCCAGCCGCGCGCCAGCAGCGAGTAGGGGTAGAGGAAGATCATGTTCACCCCGACCGCCGCCGCCAAGCCACTGATGACCACCGCCAGGCCCGAGACGCCGTCCGCGCCCTCCGGGATCTCGAAGGCGAAGTAGCCCTTCAAGAGCGCCGCCGGGTCGTGGATGCCGGTCTTCAGGACCACGAAGCCGAAGCACAGGACGATGCCATAGACCAAGAAGCGCAGGCTGTTGTCGAAGACCTTGGTCCAGCGCGCCGAGGCGCCGAAGCCGACCACGACGATGACCGCCCAAGCCAGCACCAGGAAGCCGGCGGCGCTGCGGCCGAGGCCGATGCCGACCACTTCACCGATGTCCTCGATGACCGCGCCGGCCAGGCTGTACTGGGCGAAGTGCCACACGATCGAGGCCACCAACGCGCCGACCGCCCAGCCATAGGCGAAGAAGGGCCCGGCGTAGCGCTTCATCGCCGCGAAGGGCCGCAGGCCGGTCGACAGCGTCTGGTGCGCCACCGCGGCCATCATGATCACGCCCAGCAGCATCGCCACCGGCGCCACCCACAGCAGCCGGTAGCCGAAGGCGGCGCCGGCGAACAGCGAGCTGGCCGCGGTGCCGCCGCCGAGCGTAAGCGCCGCCTGCAGGTAGCCCGGCCCACCGCGCTTGAGGAAGGCCCACCAGCGGGTGCGGGTGGGGGCGGCGTCCATCTCCACCAGCCAGGCGCGCTCCGCTTCCAGCTCGGCCGGATCGGGCGCGTCAACCATCGGCAGGCCGTGGATGGGGTGGTCGTCCGGGGTGTGGTGGAGGGCCATGGCGGAAGGCGGGTGGTCGCTCAGGATTCCTCGGTTGATGGAAGGAGAACCGAGCTCTCATCTCCAAGGCCGGCATCGTAGAGGTTCTCGGGGCGAGGGAGCAGCTCTCCCAGGCTCTTGATCACCACCTGGTAGGGACCGACGACGCCGTCCTCGGTGTGCAGATCGACTCGGAGCGGGGCCACCCCGCTGCCCAGCTTCACCCAGAGGAGCCAAATTCCCTTCGAGCCAGATTCCACTGGGTAGGACTGGCTCTGCGGCCCCGAGACGAGCTCCAAGCGCTGGACCTCGGTGTCTGGCAGAAAGCGGATGCGCACTCGGAAATACTGGTCCCCCTCCTGCTCGACGTGCCACTCGCCCTGCGCGTCCTTCGACCAGCCGCCGCCGGTGAGCTTGCGCCAGTCCTGGCGGGTGAGCACGACCTCGGGTGCCTCGGGGGCGCCGAGCACGATGGGCGGCGGCGCCCAGTTGTCGAGGCGGGTGGTCGAGACGTCGTCGAACCAGCGGTCGTAGGCGCTGCGAAGCTCGGCGACGACCTCGGGGTGCGTGGCGGCGAGGTCGTGGAGCTCGAGCGGGTCGGCCGCCATGTCGTAGAGCTCGAAGGCGGGCTCGACGGCGGCGGTGCCGGCCGGCTGCTCGCGGCCGAAGCCGGATGCGTTCAGCAGCTTCCACCGCTGGGTGCGCAGGAGGAAGTTGTGGTAGCGCACGCCCCGGTCGCCGCGGTGGGCTTGGATCACGACCGCGCGGTCGTTCCACTCGCCGCAGTCCCGCTCCAGCAGCGGCATCAAGCTCCGGCCGTCGAGCCGCAGTCCCGCGGGCGACGGCACGCCGCAGGCCTCGAGGATCGTCGGCATCAGGTCGATGTCGGCCGCGAGGCAGTCCCCGGCGCTGCCGGGCGTGAGACGGCGAGGCCAGCTCGCCCACAGCGGCGATCGCACGCCGCCCTCGTAGACCTGGCTCTTCATGCCTCGGCGGCCGCCGACGTGGCGGCGGGTGTTGGGGCCGTTGTCGACCAGGAACAGCACCAGGGTGTCCTGCGCCGCGCCCATCTCCTCCAGCGCCGCCCCGAGCTTGGCCACGTTCTGATCGATGTTCTCGATCATGGCGAAGATGCGCGCTAGCTTGTCGGCGTCGAACTCGGTCGGAAGCGGGTGTCCATCCTCCGGCTGGCGGAAGGCGGGGGAGAGGTCGCGGCTCCGGTACTTGGCCAGCAACTCCTCCGGCACGTCGTGGAAGGGACCGTGCGGGGCGTTGGTCGCCAGGTAGGTGAAGAACGGTCGCCCCGCCTCATGCTGCGCCTGCATCCAGTCGATCGCGGCGTCGAAGTAGACGTCGGTGCAGTAGCCCTCGGTATCCACGCGGGCGCCGTTGTGGAACAGCACCGGGTCGGTGTACTTGCCCTCGCCGCCCTCGGGGTCGGCCGGCTGACCGATGCCGCCGCCGCGGTGCACCAGCGACTCCTCGAAGCCCTGGTCCATCGGCCGCATCGGGTAGCAGTCCCCCAGGTGCCACTTCCCGAAGATGCCGGTGGCCCAGCCGGCCTCGCGCAGCGCCTCGGCCACCGTGACCTCGGCCGGGTCCATCATCGCCCTCCCGACCCAGGTGTCGAAGGCGCGGGTGCGCTGCGGATAGCGGCCGGTCATCAGCGCCGCCCGCGTCGGCGTGCACACGGGGTGGACGTAGAAGCCGTCCAGCCGCGCCGACTCCGCCGCCAACGCGTCCAGCGCCGGGGTGTCCAGGACCGGGTTGCCGTGGAAGCCGAAGTCGCCCCAGCCCTGGTCGTCGGTCATGATCAGGACGACGTTGGGAGACGCCGGGCCGGCGGTCGGCCCGAGCGTGACCGCGGGGTCCTGGCAGCCGAGGAGCAGGAGCGGGGCGAGGGCGCGGAGCGGCTTCATGGGCGGCCTCGATCCTAGGGCCACTCGCGGCTGGCCGGCCGGGCTCAGCCCTCCCGGCGCAGGAAATCGTGGAAGGCGGCCTCCAGCTCCTCGACGCTCTCGAAGCCCAGCACCGCGATGCCGTTCCCCTCGAGATCGCGCTCGCGGTAGGCCCGCTGGTACGCCAGCAGCCGCGCGCGGCCCTCCTCGCCGCAGCGGTTGGCGAGGAAGAAGCTGAGCGCCCCGCCCTGCTCGGTGAAGGTCCAGGCCGGCAGCAGGCGGATGCTCATCATGCGGTGCTTGGGCTTGATCTCGTCGCGGACCGGGAGCTGATAGAGCTGGGCCAAGTCCCGGAAGCTGGTCTCCAGGAAGGGGCCGAGCGGGGGCAGCGCGTCCTGCTCGAGCAGGCGGGCGCAGGTGTCGACGCTGATCACGGTGGCGTCGTCGAAGCGCCGCTCGGGCCAGGAGGCCCACAGCTCTTGGGTCTCGAGGAAGCGGGCGAAGCCCTCGTCGACCCAGCCGCCGGGGCCGTCGGGGTCCATCTGGTTGACCCAGCCCAGCCGCTCGAGGAGGTAGTGGTGGGTCAGCTCGTGGCGGGTGACCTCGTGCAGCGGCCGGCCGCGGCCCATGACCTCCTCGGGCGAAGGCAGGTAGAACAAGCTGAGGTCCAGCCCGGTCAGGTACTGGCCGGTCACCGAGGCGCTCAGGTCCTCGCCGAGCCGTCGACCTTCGTCGACGAAGTCGCTTCGGCGGCGGTGCAGCCGCAGCTCCAGCGGGGCGAAGGCGGCGCCCTCCGGCTGCGGCAGGAGTTCCCGGAGCACCATCACCGCGCCTTCGCCGGCGTCGACGCAGGCGCTGACGACCTCCGGGTCCTCCAGGTCGGTGAGGGCGAGCACGTTCTCGGTGCGCAAGGCGAGGAAGCCGTCCTCCCAGCCGTCGGCGCGGGCGCGGTCGAGCAGCGGGTCCACCGGATCGACGAAGCGGGCGCCCGTGGGCAGCAGGGCCCGGACCCAGGCGGCCCACCGGATGGGCGCCTCGGCGCTGCCGTCGTCCCGGTAGCCGGCGGGCATCCAAGAGCGGAGCAGCTCGAGGTCCGGTTCCAGGTCCGCCGACATCGAGCTGGCGTCGAGGTGCAGCAGCGCCGCCACCCCGAACCACTCCCGCTCGGCGCACCAGCCGGCGGCGTCGTGGTACTGCTCGAGCAGGCCGGCGCGGCTGACCGCCTCCTTCGCGGCCAGCTTCCGCCGCTGTTGCTCGGCGCTCTTCCTGGTGTTCCGGGCCGCTCCGGCGAGCTGGGAGAGGAGGAAGTCTCGCTGGTCCGCCGGCATGCCCGCCCGGTCGGCCTCTTCGAGCAGCCGGTGGCACTCGCCGAGCAGCTTGGCCTTGCGATAGGCCTGGAATTGCCCCTCGAGCATCGACCAGCGGTCGCGGGCGAGCAGGCCGCGCCACGAGTGGTAGAGGGCCCGGGCGCTGGTGGAGGCCTCGGCCGGACCGGCGTCGGCCAAGGCGGTGATGGCCTGCCGCGAGCTCGCCAGCTCCAGCGCCGCCTGCGCCCCGGCTGCCCCGTCCGCCTCGTCTCCGGCCAGCGCCAGGAGCTGCCCGCCCTGGTCGAGGACCAGCAGGCGGCGGTCGGCCAGCGGGATCAGCGGCCCGGCCGGCTCCAGCTCCGGCAGCGACCAGAGCACCCCGAGGGTCTCCAAGTCGATGGCGAAGTTGCCGGCGTAGAGCACATCACCGGCGCGGCTCAGGTCGCGGCCGCCGGCGCCTTCGGGCAGGTCGGCGGCGGCGGCCAGGTCCTCGATGCCGCCCTGGATGTCCTGGCGGCTGAAGTCGCCGTTCTGGTGGAAGCCGTACAGCCAGGATCCCCAGCCCACGGGGACGCTGACGTAAGGGCACATCATCAGCAGGTCGCCGAGGCCCTGGACTTGTGCCGGGAAGTCCTCGCCGTCCCGCGCCAGGCTGGTCGGCCCGCGCATGTACCAGAGCTGGCCGCGGCTGGTCGGCTCGCCCGCCAGGCCGAGCAGCTGGGCGGGCAGCATGGCGATCTCCTGGTCCCCGGTCCGGCCGTTCATGTCGCCGCCGACCTGCTTCTTGGGCGTCGGCTCCCAGGATGTCCCCTGAGCGGCCCGCGGGTACACCCAGAGGTGCATGCGCTCGACGCCGGGGCCGTGGCCAGAGACGATCTGCATGACCGCGACGCCGGCCTCGCTCACCGCCGGCCGGCCGTAGCCGCCGGCCACCTCGCCGAGGTCGCTGCCGGTCTCGAAGTCGATCGCGCTCAGCTCGCGGTCAGCCTGGAGGTAGAGCACCGGGCCGTCCAGGCAGCAGGCGGCGTCCTCGGGCAGCTTGCGCGTCCACGACTTGCTCAGTTTGCCCTTCTTGAACAGGAAGCACTGCAGGCCGTCCTGGTCGAGGACCCCGACCAGGTCCTGCCACACCACCAGCGACCCGCGGACGCCCGCCTTGCCGGCCTTGGTCCGGGCCAGGACCTCGCCGCTCTGGGCGTCGATCGCCAACAGGTTGCGCCGGCTCTTCTCGGCGGCCAGGACGTAGACGCGGCCGCCCCAGACCACCGGGTCGGAGAGCGCCTTGCCGATCGGAGTTCTCCAGAGCTCGACCGGGGCCTCCGTCAGGGGTTCGGCGTCGACGGCTCCGTCCCCGGCGGCGGAGGCGCGGTGCTGGTTCCAGTAATGGCGGTCCAGTCCCTGCTGAGGCGGGGGCTGGAGGGCGGGGAGGAGGAGGACGGGGATCGAGAGCAGGGCAGAGAGCATGGGGATACCCGCGCGTCATCCTACGTCCGCCTTGCCAGGGGTCCGCGCGGGCGCATGATGAGTTCATGGCCGCACCGCGACCCGGCTCGCTGCGTGGGTCCGCCGCGCGGATCCTGTTCCTTCCGCTGTTCCTGGCCTCGTCGAGCCTGGTCGCCCAGGGAGCGCCGTCGGCGCCCCCGGCCGCCGCCGACGTCGACGGGGCGGTGACGATTGCCGAGGCCGGTCGGCCCCTGCTGACCTACCAGGCCCGGCGCGTCGCCCTGCCCGCCGGCTACCTCGACGCGGTCGCCGCCGGCAACCGGATCTACGCCGAGCCGCGCAGCGGTTACCTGCACCCGCTCTACGGCCTGGACGGGGAGGAGCTGACCCTGGACTGGAGCCTCGACCACCCGCACCACCGCGGCATCTACTGGGCGTGGCCCGAGGTCCGGTGGGGCGAGCGCCTCGGTGACCTCCACGCCCTGCAGCAGGTGTTTTCGCGGCCAGTCGGGGAGCCGGCGCTGGCGGCGTCCGCCGGCTCCGCCCAGGTGCAGGCGCAGAACCTGTGGCTCTGGGAAGACCAGACGCCGGTGGCCTTCGAGCGGGTGTCGATCCAGGCCGCTCCGATCGGCGCGGACGGCGCGCGGACCGTGGACCTCGAGCTCCGATTCGAGGCCTTGGTCGATGGCCTCAGCCTGGCGCGGCGCGGCACCGACCTCTACGGCGGCTTGAACGTCCGCCTGGCGCCGGTTGAGGACCTGGAGTTCGCCCGCGGAACCAAAGAAGCCACCCTAGCCTCCCCGGGCGGTGCCTGGTCCAGCGCCACCGGCACTTGGCGGGGCGGCGGGCGGAGGACCACCCTGGCGATCCTCGAGCACCCTGCGAACCCTGGCTTCCCCGGCGACTTCATCACCTACGAGGACCTGCCGTGGTTCCAGCCGGCCTTCCCGCCCGCCGGCACCCGGCACCAACTGGAGCGCGGCCGGCCGCTGACGCTTCGCTACCGCTTCCTGATCCTGCCCGGGGACGCCGACCCCGCGGCCCTCGTCGCCGCCTGCGACCGCTACGCCGCCACCGCGCTCTCTCCGATCCTGTCCCTGCCCGGCCCCACCGAACGATGAACGACCCCACCCGGCGCGAAGTCCTGGTCAGCGGCGCCGCCGCCGCGCTCTCCGGACCGATCCTCCTTCCCTCCGCCGCCTTCGGCCGCGGCGGCGTTCCCGCCAACGACAAGATCGGCCTGGGCCTGATCGGCGCCGGGGGCATGGGTTCGCACAACCTCAACCAGTGTCTGGCCGACCCCGGCGCCGAGCTGGTCGCGGTCTGCGACGTGCAACGGCACCGCGTCGACAAGTGGACCGAGGGTCGCCCCGGCGTCAGGGGCTACCGCGACTACCGCGAGCTGTTGGCCGATCCGCGCGTCGACGCCGTGATCATCGCCACGCCGCCGCACTGGCACTGCCTCCAGGCGGTCGAGGCGGCCGCGGCCGGCAAGCACGTCTACCTGCAGAAGCCGATGACCCTCTACCCGGCCGAGACCCTGGCGGTGCGCAACGCCATGCGCCGCTACGGCGTGATCTGCCAAGTCGGCACCCAGATCCACCAGGCGGCCAACTACCGCCGCGTGGTCGACTGGGTGCGCTCGGGTAAGCTCGGCCCGGTCGGCCGGGTCGAGTGCTTCTGGGGCTGGAACATGGGCGCCGGCGGCATCGGCGTCGCGCCCAAGGAGGCGCCGCCGAAGGACATCGACTTCGACTTGTGGCTCGGCCCGGCGCCGGAGTGCGAGTTCAACCGCCTGCTGGTCGCCGACGCCGCCATGCACTGCTCGTGGATGGCCTACTCCGGCGGCTGGACGCCGGGCATGGCGCCGCACCTGCTCGACCTGCCGGTGTGGGCGCTCGAGCTCGGATTCCCCGAGCAGGTCAGCTGCCTCGGCGGCCGCTCGATCGTCGGCGGCGACGGCGACGCGCCCGACACCCAGGACATGATGTGGCGCTACCCGGGGCTGACCATGCGCTGGCACTTCAGCCAGTTCAACCACCACGGCTACGAGTTCGGCAGCGCGGTGCGGGCGCTGGGCGTCTACTTCCACGGCCTGAACGGCACCTTGCGCGCCAACTACGGTGCGCGCGAAGTCGTCGCTCAGCTCGACGGTTTGGACGGGGCCGACGAGCCGCCGCAGCTCATCCCCGCCGGCGGCGTGCACGAGCACGAGTGGCTCAACTGCATCCGCGACGGCGGCCAGCCGAGCTGCAACGCCGACTACCACGCCAAGGTCGACCTGCCGATCACCCTCGGCAACCTCAGCTACGAGCTGGGCCGCACGATCCACTTCGACCCCGAGGCCGAGGAGATCGTCGGCGACGAGGAAGCCGCGCGTCAGGCGGTGCCGGAGTACCGCGGGCAGTGGAAGTTCCCGGCCGAGTATCTTCGAGCCTGAGCTCAGCCGGCCCGCCGCTCCTGCCACCGCGCTTTCTCTATGCACCTCCAAGTCTCCACCTCGAGCCAGCTCGACTCGATCGTCGCCGCGACGGGGCAAGGGTGGAAGCGTCCTCTCCTCCTCCTCCCGCTGTTGGCAGTGCCGGTCGCGGTCAAGCTCGGACTGGTGGAGGGCGTGGCGCCGGGGGTGGCCGTCGGCCTCTTCCTCGCCATGAATTTCTACCTCTATCGCTGTCCCCGCTGTCGCGGGCGATGGGGGTGGATGTCCATCGCCCAGCGTCCCAGCGGCGAGGCGCTCAGCTTCCAATCGGAGTGGCAGATGTGCCCGAGCTGCGGCCTGCGTGCGGCGGACATGCTCCACCCGGCCGACTTTGAGCCGCTTCCGCCAGGCACGCGATTGCGAGATCCTCGCCGACTCTCTCCGCTGGAGCTCGGCTGCGTCGGTGACTTCAAGTTCAAAGAACCCACCCAGGAGCAGTTATTCGATGGCCTGCGAGCTCTCGGGGCGGATGACGGCTCCTTCCTGATCCTGACCGACGGCGACGACAACTTCATGCGATGCTGCCGCACCTCGGCCGGCTTCGATGTCGAGTATCGCGAGGTCCCTGCGGAGCGTCATTTTCGGAGCCGTCGGGAGGACCACAGCCTGGCGGAGGCGGAGCTGTTGTTCGCTGCCTACCGGGCCGGCGACCCGGCGTTCCGCGACCTCGCCCCCTTCGAGCTCGCCCCTGAATTGAGCGGCTGAAGGCCACCTCGGCCTTCCCCTGCTAGCGGCAAATGTGTTCCTCGACCGCCGTCGGCGTCATCCGCGCTCCATCGGCCGCCGCCGCAGCTTCCGGATTCGCCGCGCCTCGCTCATGGCCTTGTAGTGAGGGTCCAGCGGAAAACAACCGCTGATCATGCCCTGCCGCGGTCCCGTCGTGCAGTCGCTGAAGGTTCGGCAGAGGCGCTTGTGCTGCAGCGGCTCGCCGCGCAGGAAGTGCAGCGGCAGCTCGGGGTAGGACAGCAGCTGGCGGCCGAGGCCGACCGAGTCGACGTGGCCCTGGCCGACCTCGTGTTCGGCGACGTGCGGCAGCCACTCCTGCAGGTAGGTGTAGCCGGTGCCGACGAAGAACAATTCCGGGTGCGCAGCCTTGCAGCGGCGGGCGGTCCGCAAGTGGTCGGCCACCGACAGCAGCGGATCCTCCGGCGGCAGGTAACCGTCGCTCGGCGGGAAGGTCGCCGGCCGTGACAGGTGCGGGCAGCTGTAGGGCGAACCCAGGCTCAGGTTGACCAGCTCGATGTCGAGCTCCTGCAGCAGCTCCAAGAAGGTGTCAGGCTCCTTCCAGTCATGGCGCAGCGGGTCGGCCTCGTTGACCCCGAAGCCGCTGCGGTAGGGGAGCTGTTGCTCCAAGCCCAGCGGGGCGCCGGCGCCGGTCGCGGGATCCTCGGTGTGCGGGAAGACGTCGGCGATCGACACCCGGACGCCGATCACCAGCCCGGGGCAGGCGGCGCGCACGGCGGCGACGATCTCTCGGAACAACCGCGTCCGGTTGGTGAAGCTGCCGCCGTAGGGGCCGGGCCGGCTTCGCGCCGAGAGGAACTCGTGCAGCAGGTAGCCGTGGCAGGCCTTGACGTCGACGAAGTCGAAGCCGGCGCGCTGCGCCAGCCGCGCGGCGGCGGCGTAGCGCGCGACGATGCCGGGCAGCTCCTCGTCGCCGAGCAGCGCCGAGTCATCCTCGATGCCCAGCCGCGGGTCGAGCACCGGGTGGCGGAAGGCGCAACGCGGCGCCGGGCCGGCGGCGGTCGGCCGCGACCAGCGGCCGGAGTGCGTCAGCTGCAGGCCGATCACCAGGCCGTCGCGGGTGGCGCCGACCTCCTCGTGCCCGGCGAGCGCCTCGGCGCGCAGCGCCCGCAGGCCGCCGAGGGCGTCGGCGTCGTCGTTCAGGTAGAGCTGGTGGGGGTTGGCGCGGCCGCTCGCCGTGACCGCGAAGGCCTCGCCGCCCCACACCAGCTTGCAGCCGCTGCGGCCGAAGTTGCGCCAGCGCCGTAGGGTGTGGACCCCGGGCAGGCCGTCGGCCGTGGCGTCCCAGCCCTCCATCGGGTGGGCGGTGAAGCGGTTGCCGATCGCCAGGCCGGCGACCTCGGCCGGCTGCGCCAGCGGCCCGCCCGGTCCCACCGGCTCCACCGCGCAGTCCAGCTCCGGCGCCAGCGCGCGCAGGTGATCCCGGAAGGCGGCCGCGTCGCGGTGTTTGGCGAGGTTCGGGTAGCCCATGCGGCGCTCAGGGTAGCGGCCGCAGGCGCTCGAAGGCGATCAGCGCCAGCGCCGTGCCGGCCGAGGGTCCGATGATCGGGTTGTCGGTGTAGCTGCCGTCGGCGTTGCGGGCTTTCAGCAGCACCTCCAGCAGCGGCCGGCGGTACTTCGCACGCTGCCTCTTCGGCAGCAACGCCACCGCCTTGGCGCAGGTGGCGTAGTCGAACATCAGGTAGTGCGATCCCTGGGCTTCGCGGCCGGCGTGCATCAGGCCCTTGCCCTGCTCGCGGCTGAGCTCCTCGAGGTGCTCCATGGCGATGTCCAGCCGCTCGCGCAGCGCGTCCAGGTCCTCGCGCTCGCCGAGCACCAGCGCCGTGGCGCAGACCGGGCCGCGGCCGGCCGAGCCGGGGCGGCCGTTGCCGACCTCGCGCGGCGCCTGCCCCGGCGAGGTCATGTACTCGAAGGTGCCGTTGGGGTTGCGCATGTCCTCCAGGCACTGCAGCCCGGCGCGGCGCACCGCCGCCGGCAGCGCGACGCCCGCCCGCTCGGTCCGCAGCAGCGCGATCATCACCGCCGCTGTGGTGAAGCTGATCGACTGCGGCGCCGGCCGGGCGGCCCCCTCGAGCGAGCCGCTCAGGTAGTAGCTCCAGCCGCCGCCGGGCTTCTGCTTGCCGACGAGGTCGGCGACCAGCTCCGCCGCCAGGCCGCGGATGGCTACGGGGTCGCCGACCTCTGCCTCGAGGCAGTCGACCAGGAAGTCGATCGAGGCCGCCTTGCTCCACGGGGTGTAGTCCATGTAGAAGACCTGCGGCTCGTGCCGGCGCTCGCGCTCGCGGGAGGCGAACAGGAAGGCCAACGCGCGATCGACCGCCGCCGCGACCGCGGCGTCCTCGCGGTGGGGGAGCAGGGCGCTGCCGGCCAGCGCCGTGTGGGCGACGGTGAAGACGTCGTCGGTCTCGCGCCGCATCCGGCTCAGCTCGGAGGGGCCGATCCAGGATCCGTCGGGTCGTTGATCGGCGAGCAGCCAGGCCAGGGCGTCGGCCTCGGCGCGGGCGGCTTCGGCGACCGCCAGCGGTTCGGGTGGCCGCCAGCCGACCGCCGCGATCTGCGCCGGGTCGGCCCAGGCGAGGTCGGCGCCGAGCCCTTGCTCGAAGAAGGTGCTCTGGAGCAGCGCCGCCGCCTGCCAGGCCCAGCGGCTGTCCGGGTGCTCGCGGGTGAGGCCGAGCCACTGCTCCCGGCTGCCCGCCAGGTCTTCGAAGTGGAAGCGGCAGCCGCCGAGCAGGAAGCGCGCCTCCGGGACCCGCGGCGAGTCCGGCCGCTCCTCCAGCCAGGCGCGCAGGCCCAGCTCCGCCCGCTCCACCTGGCCGGAGCCGATCAGGGCGGAGCTGTTCACCAACGCGAACTCATCCCTCAGCGGCGAGTCATCGGCGAGGGCTTCCTCGTCCGCGGCCGCTAGGAAGACCTCGCCTTCGGCCAGGACGGCCGCGCTGTCGAGCTGACGGCGGTGCCACTTCGCCCGCGCCAGCGCCGCCGCGGCGTCGTCACCCGCCGGCAGCGCGTCGTCCACCTCGATCCCCGCCGCCGCCAAACCGCGCTGCAGCGCCGCGTAGAGGGTCAGGCTCCGGAGCAGCGAGTCCTCGGCCAGGATGTCCCCGTCCGGATCGGCCACCAGCACCCCCTGGCCGAAGGTAGAGCCGCCCATGCCGTAGACCTCGGCCGACCGGAAGGGCGCCTCGGTCTGCCGCGTCAGCCGCAGCGGCACGAAGTGATCGAGGCCGAGGGCGACGACGTCCACGTCCATCAGCGGCCCTGAGATCACGGCGTCGCTCATCTCGAAGCCCGGATAGAAGCGGGCGTAGAGCAGCACCAGCTTGCCCTCGGCGCGGGCGCGGGCGGCGGCGGTCTCCCAGTCCGGCGCCCAGTTCCACTCGCTGCCGCAGCGCGCGGCCAGGCGCTGCAGCCGCCGGCGTTCCGCGCCCTCACCCGAGAGGGCCACGAAGCGGAAGCTATCGAAGGCGCGAGCGAAGGCGTCCTCGTGCTCGGCGAAGGCCTCGGCCGGCGCGTGCCCCTGCACCGTGTAGCGGTAGCCGTTCTCGACCAGCACGTACTGGCGCGCGTGATAGCGGACGCCGGCGGAGTCGGTGTCCAGGGCGAGGCCGGGCGCCTCCCGGCCTGCAAGGCTCCGCGTCAGCTTCTCGAGGTCGTGGTTCTGCGGTTGACCCTCGACAGTGGCGAGCAGCGCGTCGCGGTAACCGGCCGGATCCTCGGGCGGGCCGTTCGGCCCCACCCGCACCGTCACCGCCGCCTGGCCGCCGCTCTCCGGGGCGGAGAGCACCAGCTGGTAGCCGCCGCCGTCCGGGTCGCCCGTCTCCTGCAGCGCCCAGCCGGCGCCCGGGGCGTCGATGGAGAAGCCGGCGGTGGGCCGCTCATGAGCGAGGGAGGGGGCTTGGCCGGCTTGGGGCGAGACAAGGCCGAAGAAAAGAGCCAGCAGCGCGCAGGGGGGCATGGGGTCCTCCGGGGTTGCCGACAGGCTACCCTGGGCTTCGGCCCGCAGCTTTCCCATGTTCCCCACCTTCTGGCGCTACCGTTGGCAGATCTGGAAGGGCCTGATGGTCCTGATCGGCTGCGGCCTCGCTGCGGTCTTGGCGCTGCTGGCCGTCAATCGCTGGTCCGCGCATCACTGGCGGACGAAGGCCGAACCCTTGTGGCAGCGGATCGAGGAAGAGCTGGCCGCGCTGCCGGACCTCGGTTCCGTCGACCTGGCCTTCCCGGTGGATTTGGAGATCCCCGGGGAGGGGATCGACTCGGGGCGGATCTTTGCCTGGGCCGAGTCCAGACCAGGGGAGCGCCGGCCGATCAGCATCGAGGAGCGAGGCCAGCCCTTCTTCCTCTTCTGGCGCTTCGACGCCTGGACCGTACTCCAAGAGCGGATGGAGGCCCCGGATTTTGGGCGGGAGGACTCCCGCTGCTTGGCCCGAGTGATCCAGGAGTGGCGTTCGAGCCGCGATTGGGTGGAGCTTGCGGTCGCCGCCAGGCTCGCCGGGGAGCTCCGCCGGGCGGTGGAGGAGCGGCGGCTCGGGCCCGAGGTCCTGGACCGCTCCGCCCTCCTGCCGACCTTCGAGGAGGTGAAGGCTGCCTTCCTGATCCATCAGGCAGCTCAGGTTTCCTACGCGCGAGGCGCCGATCGCCCTTGGTGGCAGCTCCTCGCCTACGAAGACGATCTGTATCACTTCCTCTGGTGGCAAGGCCGGCGCGCCCTACAGGTCGCCGAGGCAGAGGACTGGGAGCAGCTCCTCGGGAAGGATCGGGAGCTCGCCGAACAGATTCGAGCCTTGAAGACCGACCACTCCGACTGGGGCTTCCTCTTCCACTCCGACGCCTTTCACGGCATGGCTGGAGCGCGGTACGAGAAGACCTTCGCCCTCATCCGGGACGAGATTCGCGCCTGGGATGGCCTCGGGGCGGCCGCGACCGGGGAAGGCGGCGAGCAGGGCTAGGCAGCGCCCGCGCGAAGGCGAGGCCGGCGGCGCCCGCGAACAGGTGCTTGATGGCGTGGCCGCTGAAGCCGGCCGGCAGCGCCGCGGCCAGCTCGCTGTCGAGCAGCTCGCAGGCCTTCGCCGCCAGGTACAGCCCCAGCATGACCCACAGCCAGCGGCGGTCCAGCGCCACGGGCTGCCAGCGCAGCAGCATCCACGGGATCAGCAGGATCGGCAGGAACTGCACCAGGACGTAGTAGCGAAGGTCGCCGGCGCCGGAGGCCTCGGTCCAGGCCCACCAGCCGACGCTGGCGGCGCCGGCGAGCAAGGCCAGCGGCAGCAGCCGAGCCAACCGGGGGTCCAGGCAGTGGCCGAGCAGCGAGACGTAGAGGGCCATGAAGGCGACCGTCATCGCCAGCCGGTCCCAGGCCAGGCCGGCGTCGTTCGGCGCCAGGTGGTAGGTGCCCGAGCCGAGGCCGGTCAGGGCCAAGCCGGCGAAGAAGACCGCCTCGGGCAGGCGCGCCGCCCGCAGGCTCGGCCAGCCGCTGGTGCGGACCAGGCTCCGCAGGCCCCAGATCCCCGCCACCAGGAAGGCCAGGTTGGTGAGCACGTTGCCGGCGTTCGGAATGCCCAGCCAAGACCCCGTGGCGGCGAAGTCGTGATAGGTCGGATCTTGCGGCAGCGGGTCGATGAACTGCACCGCGACCAGCGCGGCCAGCCAGGAGTAGCCGAGGGTCCAGCGGGCGAGCGCGGACCGTCTCACTCCCGCGGGTAGTTCGGGCCGAGCAGGGTCGCGCCGCCGCGCACGGCCGGCGCGCCGTCGATCACCCAGCCTTCGCCGCGCGGAGCCAAGTGGGCGGCCATGCGCGCCCGCCAGTCCGCGAGGACCTCGGCGTGCTCCGGATCGCTCGCCAGGTCGCGCTGCTCGTGCGGGTCGTCGGCCAGGTCGAAGAGCTGCTCGCGACCGTCGTGGGCCCCGAAGACGTACTTCCAGCGGGCGTCGGTCAGCGCCGTCCAGTTGTTGGCCGGCCAGTAGCAGGTGGAGTGCTCGAGGTCGAGCTGCTGCCGCCAAGGGCCGCCGCGGCCGCGCAGCGGGTCGAAGAGGGAGCGGCCTTCGACTGCCTCGGGCACCGGCGCGCCGGCGACGTCGAGGAAGGTCGGGAGGAGGTCGCGCAGCTCCACCAGCTCCTGCCGAACCTGGCCGCGCTCGGCCTGCAGCACCTGGTCTCCCCAAGAGAGCAGCATCGGCACGCCCGCCGAGCCCTCGTAGGCGTAGGTCTTCCGCCACAGGTGATGGTCGCCGAGCATGTCGCCGTGGTCCGAGGTGAACAGGATCACGGAGTTCTCGAGCAGGCCGCGCCGCTCCAGCGTCTCCAGGATCCGCCCGACCTGCTCGTCGACGAAGGCGATGCTGGCGGCGTAGGCGCGGCGGGAGGCGGCGGTGACCTCGGCGCCGAGGTTGTTGCGGGCGGCGCTCCACTTGTCCGGCTTGCTGATGTCGCCGTGCTCCTCCTCCGACCAGGCGCCGACGGCGAAGGCCGGGACGTCGGCGGGGTCGACGGCGTCCAAGAAGCGCCGCGGCGGGTCGTAGGGGCTGTGCGGCCGGGCGAAGCTGACCTTGAGGAAGAAGGGCTGGTCGCGGTCGTAGTCCTCGAGGAAGGCGACGGCGCGGTCGCCGGTCCAGCGGGTCGGGTGGAGGCCCTCGTCGAGCGCGTAGGCCTTGGCCGGGTAGTCGTTCCAGCCGACCCCGGTGGCGTCCGGGTCGAGCTCGGGCGCGGTCTCGCGGAACCAGCGGTGGTAGTCGGACTCGAAGTCGGCGTTCTCCCGGCGGCCGGACTCGTCCAGCTCGGCGCCGGCGTAGCCGTGCAGGTTGCGCTGCGGGTGGAAGTGGTTCTTGCCGATGGCGTAGGGGTAGTAGCCAGCGGCGTCCATCAACCGCGGCAGCTCGTGCGGATAGCGCGGCGCGACTCGGGCGTAGCCGAGCATGCCGTGTCCCCAGGGAGACTGCCCGGTCAGGATCGCGGCGCGCGCCGGCGTGCAGGAGGGCGCCGAGCTGTAGGCGCGCGCGAAGCGCACCCCTTCGGCCGCCAGCCGGTCGAGGTTCGGACTGTGGACGGCGGCGTTGCCGGCGCAGCCGAGGAAGTCGCCGCGCATCTGGTCCGCCATGAGGAAGACGATGT
>CAYZXS010000038.1:0-8307 GCA_964482495.1 uncultured Planctomycetales bacterium | reverse complement strand
TGGTGCTGTTCCTGGCGCTCGCGCCGCTGCTGACCGCCATCCGCAGCGACCAGCTCTCGGCGCGCGCCGACGAGCTCTGGACCTCCTTCGACGAGGTCTGGACGCCGGCGCCGCCGCCGAGCATCGAGACCGCCCTGATGCAGCCCTTCGCCAGCGTTGAGGCGCTGTTCGCCTGGGCGGAGGCCGAGCCAGCCCCGCGCACCGAGCTGGGTTACGACCTGTTCAGCGGCGAGCAAGCGCCGCCGGTGATCGATCACCTCGAGGCCTTCGGCGCCCTGCTCGACGCTGACCCGCTCGACCCGCGGGCGCTGCCGGCGCTCGCCCGCGGCTGCCGTGAGCTCCGCGCGGCGGGCAGCTTGCTGAATCTCGCGGCGGCCGCCTCGTTGGCCCACGACCTGCGCGCGGCCGTGGAGCAGGGCCGCGTCGACGCCGCCGAAGCCGCCCGCTTCGAGTTGGCCCCGACCCTCGACGATCTCCGCGCGGCGATCGTCTTCGAGGCGCAGGGGGCCCTGAACTGGCTCGACGAGGACTTGGCGTCGGTCCACAAGCTGGCCTCCGGCTTCGGCCTGCTCGACGACGACTGGGCGCGGCTGCGGGTCGCGCTGGCGGAGCGGGCGCTGGTCGCCGCCTCAGCCCCCAGCTTCGCGCGGCTGGAACAGGAGCTGACCACCCTCGATGAGGAACTCCTGCGCAGCTCGGGGCCGACGTGGTGGCGCGCCCTCTACGGCGACGGCCTGCTGGTCGACCTGGCAGCGGTGCAGCTGGCCTCGCTGACCGGGCGGCTCGGGGAGGAGGCCGGCGCCTGGCGCGAGCTGCGCGAGGCCGTCGGGGATGGCGCCGGCGGCTAGGATCGGTGGCGATGCTCGCCATCGCCGTCCTCCTCGCCGCGCCCTCCGCGCCCTCCGCCGCACCCGGCCTCGTCTCCGCCCCGCGGCCGCCCCAGGACCCGCCCGTCCGCCCGAACATCGTCCTGATCCTCAGCGACGACCAGGGCACGGCCGACCTGGGCGCCTTCGGGACCGAGGACGTGGCCACGCCCCACCTGGACGCGCTCGCGGCCCGCGGCGTGCGCTTCAGCCAGTTCTACGCCGCCTCGGCCATCTGCTCGCCGTCGCGGGCTGGGCTGCTCACGGGGCGCTACCCGCACCGGGTCGGGGTGCCGGGCAACGTTTGGCCCGGCGGCCCGGGCCTGCGCGGTGAGGAGATGACCATCGCCGAGGTCTTCCGCGACGCCGGCTACGCTACCGCGCTGTTCGGCAAGTGGCACCTCGGCGACCGGCCGGGGGAGCGGCCGAATGACCAGGGCTTCGAGCGCTTCTTCGGCCACCACAAGGGCTGCATCGACAACTGGTCCCACTTCTTTTACTGGAGCGGCCCGAACCGCCACGACCTGTGGCGCGATGAGACCGAGGTCTGGGAGGAGGGCGCCCACTTCGGCGACCTGATCGTTCGCGAGGCGCGCGGCTTCTTGCGCGAGCGCGCCGCCGCCGACGACGGCCGCCCCTTCTTCCTCTACCTCCCCTTCAATTCTCCGCACTATCCGCTGCAAGGCAAGGCCGAGCAGCGGCGGCAATTCGCCGACATGGAGGGGCCGCGCGCCGATTACCTGGCGCTGCTGGCCACCATGGACGCGCAGATCGGCGCGGTGCTCGGCGAGCTCGACGCCCTCGGCATGCGCCAGGACACCATTGTCGTGTTCCAGTCCGACCACGGCCACTCCACCGAGCAGCGCAGCTTCGGCGGCGGCGGCAGCGCGGGGCCTTATCGCGGCGCCAAGTTCAGCCTGTTCGAGGGCGGCATCCGGGTGCCGGCGATCTTGTCGTGGCCCGGCCGCGTCGGCGAGGGCGAGGTGGTCGACGGGGTCGGCCACGCCATGGATTGGCTGCCGACGCTGTGTGAGCTGGCGGGGGTCGAGGCGCCGGGGGGGCTGGACGGCCGCAGCCTCTTGGGGCTCGGCGGGGCGCCCGCCAACCCGGCGCCCCGCCTGCTCCACTGGCAGATGGGCGACCAGTGGGCGGTGCGCGTCGGTGACCAGAAGCTGATCCGCAACCCGCGCGACACCGACCGCGGCAAGCTGACGGGGGCCGATCAGAGCTTCTTCGTCGACGTGGCCTCCGACCTTGGCGAGCAGACCAACACCGCCGCGGAGCAGGCGGAGCTGGTCGAGGCCTTCACCGCCCTGCACCGGAGCTGGCGGGAGGACGTCGACGGCTTGGAGCACAAGGTGCTCTTCCTCGGGCTCGACGGCGTGCGCGCCGACGCCTTGAGCGCCGCCGAGACGCCGCACCTGGACTCCCTGATCGCCGAGGGCGGATTCAGCGACCGCGCCAGCGGCGTCGGGGTGAGCGGGAGCAGCGGCCCGAATTGGGCTTCGCTGCTGACCGGGCTCGAGCCGGTTCGGCATGGCATCTCGGCGAACGGCGTCGATCCGGTCGACCCCGGCCGCTTCCCGCACCTGTTCCGGCTGGTGAAGCGAGCGCTGCCGCCGCTGCACACCGCCAGCTTCGCCACGTGGGCGCCGATCAACGCCTCGCTGACGCCGGACGACGTCGCCGACCTGGAGTACTCGAGCGCCGACGGCTTCGAGCTGCCCGACGGCGCCGCGGCGGCCGATACGGTGGTGGCGGCGGCGGCGGCGAGTTTCCTGCGCGGCGAGGGTGAGGCGCGGCCGACCGACCCGGGCGTGGTCGTGGTCCACCTCGATCAGGTCGACGGCGCTGGGCACGCCCACGGCTACCACCCGGAGCAGCCCGAGTACCTGGCGGCGATCGAGCGCGTCGACGGCCTGGTGGGGGAGATCCTGGCGGCGCTGCGCTCGCGGCAGGAGGTCGAGCGCGGGCGCGAGAAGTGGCTGGTGCTGGTCACCACCGACCACGGCGGTTACGGCCGCGGAGGGCAGGGCACCGGCCACTCGATCACCGGCGATCCGGCGCGCGATGAGGCGGTGCTCAGCACTTGGTGGATCCTGTCCGGCCCGACGGTGCCGGACGGCGCCGGATTGGGGGCGCCCCGGGCGGTCGACGCCGTGCCGACGATGCTCCGTCACCTGCGCATCGATCCGGGGCGCTTCGACTTGGATGGTCAGGTGGTGGCACCGATCGCGCCGCCTCCGCCTGCGCCGGACCCGCCCGCCGTGCGCTTCCGCTCCTCGCCGGCGGCCGGGATCGGTCCCGAGGAGGGGGTCATCCGCCGCGACCCGAGCGACGTCGTGCGCGACGGCGACCGCTACCTGGTCTGGTACACCAAGCTGCAGCGCGGGGCGCCGACCTATCCAGAGGGGTACGGCGGTGAGATCTGGTACGCCGAGTCGAGGGACGAGGGTCGGAGCTGGACCGAGCGCGGCTTGGCCCTCGGGCACGGACCGGCGGGGAGCTTCGACTCCCACGGGGTCTTCACGCCGAACTTGCTGCGCCACAAGGACCGCTGGTACCTCTACTACACCGCCGTCGCCGAGGGCTTCCGGAACGCCGAAGTGGCGCCTCGCGGGCGGACGGTGATCGCTGTGGCGTCGGCCGAAACTCCGGACGGTCCGTGGTCGCGGCCGGCGCAGCCGGTGCTCCAGAGCCGCTGGGGACGACCCGACGCCTTCGACAGCTACCGGGTCGACGACGCCTGCCTCGCGGTGGGCGATGACGGCGCGATCCGCCTCTACTACAAGGGCCGCAGCGCCGCACACGGCGACGGCGGGCCGCGGCAGACCCGGATGGGGCTTGCGCTGGCGGCCTCGCCGGAGGGGCCCTTCGCCCGAGCCGGGGCCGGGCCGATCCAAGACTCCGGCCACGAGGTCCTCGTCTTTCCTCAAGGCGGCGCCTGGTGGAGCCTGGTCTCTCCCCACGGCCCTCGCGGGCGCAGCCTGCGCTTCAGCTTCGACGGCCTGGACTTCGACCAGCACCTGCTCGGGCTGGTCGAGGGGCCGGCCCTACGCGCTCCCGGCCTCTTCCGCCACGAGCTGAGCGGCGGCGAGCCTCCGCTGCCGGGCCAGCCCCGCTGGGGTCTGCACATGAGCGGCTACGGCGGCGAACCCGGTCTCCAGCGCTTCGAATTCCAAATCCCGGGGGCAGACATCGATTGATCTTCGACGTCGGACTTAAATCGATTTCCGACGTCGAAGATCAATCGATGTCTGACCCCATTTCTTGAGCAGCGATGCGGCGGCGGCGGACTCGCGGGTGGGTTCGCCGAGCATGCCGATGCGCTTCCGGCCGGCGACGGCCTCGGCGCGGTAGCACTCCTTGTAGCCGTTCATGATCGGGCCGTCGATCTCGGGGTGGAACTGCACTCCCCAGGCGGCCGGGGCGAAGCGCAGGGCGTGGAAGGGCTCGTAGTCGTTGCGGGCGAGCACGACCGCGCCGGGCGGCGGCTCGAGCACCGACTGGGCGTGGGTGGTCTGGGCGGGGAAGCGCGGCGGCAGGCCGGCGAAGAGCGGGTCCTCTGCCGCTTCCGGTAGCAGCTCGACCTCGACCGTGCCGAGCTCCATGCCCTGCGGGTGGTCGCCGACCACGCCGCCGAGCGCCGAGGCCAGCAACTGGTGGCCGAAGCAGATGCCGAGCAGCGGCAGGCCGCCCGCGACAGCGCCACGCAGCCAGGCCTCCAGCTCCACCATCCAGTCCTCGCGGTCGGTGACCATGGCGGGCGAGCCGGTCAGCACGGCGCCGGCGTAGGGGCCGAAGTCCGGCATCGCCTCGCCGAGGTAGGGCGCGACCTCCGGGGCCTGCTCCGGCCACCAGCCGGCGGTCGTTCGGATCCACTCGGCGAAGTCGCCGTGGCGCTGACAGATCGCCTCCTTGGTCGTGCCGCAGCGCACGATCAGGAACGGCCCGCGCTTCATTCTCCTTCCTCGATCACCTGGACCAGCCGCCAGTCCGAGTCGTAGCGCAGCCGCAGCCGGTGGGCGAGGGTCTCGGTGTCGAGCCAGTTGAAGCTCACCGAGCCGGAGTCGCCCAGCGGCAGCTGGACATTGAAGCCCATGGCGTCGCCGTCATCCCAGGACCAGGTCAGGATGGCGCCGTCGCCGTCTTCCGCCACCAGGGCCGGCGCCCCCAGCAGCTCGAGGGCCTCGGCCAGCTCGCTGCCGACCTCCAGGCGCGCCACCCGGTCTGGCGGCGGCTCCTGGAACAGCCGGTGCTGCGACAGGCTGAAGGTGACGCAGGCCGGCAGCAACGCCAGCGCGGCCGCGGCGAGGCCGGCGACCCGTGCGGGGCGGAGCGGGGAGGAGCGGGGCACCGGGATCAGAAGACCGGGATGTCGTACTCGGCCTCGGCGGCCTGCAGCGTGCTGCCGTAGTGGGTGAGCACGTCGCGCTCGTCGAAGAAGACCCAGCAGCGGTCCGCCTGGACGTCGCGGCCGTGCAGGCCGAGCAGCAACAGGAAGAGGCCCTCCTGCTTGTCCTGGACGTGCTCGTAGAGCCAGGCCGAGCGCTGGCCGAGCTCCACTACTTGGGCCGGCGCGCCGAGCCGCTGGGCGACGTCGAGCGCGGTCGTGACCCCCGGCTGCAGCGTGGCGATGACCTCCGGGTCGAGCGGCTGGTTGGTGGTGGACCGGCTCATGGCGCAGGCGGGCAGCAGGCCCAGGAGCAGGAGCAGGAGCAGGAGCGGGGCGGCGCGGCGCATGGGGATAGAGTAGCCGCCGGCTCCGCTCGAGACGGGCGGGCGCTCCGACGCCGATGCTGCTCTCCCCTGACCGCCTCCTGCTGACCTTCCTCGCTCCCGCCGTGCTCTCGCTCGGTCCCGCCGCCGCCCAGCAGGCCGCGACCAGCTTCGAGGACGCGCCCGCCGGCTCCTTCACCCGGCTCGACGGCGCGCTCGGCCAGTGGCGCGCTGAGGCCGGGGCGGCCGAGATCGACGCCGCCCACGCCTCGGACGGCGACCAATGCCTGCACCTCTTCGGCGGCGACAGCAGCGAGGTCGAGCTGCGGCTCGCCGGCGGCGCGCGGCCGGTCTACGAGCTCAGCTTCCGAGCGGAGCGCTGGACCCGGCAGGCGCCCTTCACCTTCCAGGTCGAGGTGCGTCGCCGCGGCCAGTGGGTCGAGGTCTACGACGGCAGCGAGGCGATCCAGGTCGGCGGCTTCCTGACGCGGCCCCGGATCCGGATCGACGCCCGAATCGACCGCCTGCGCCTCCGCTGCAGCTCGCCTCCGGGCAAGGGCGTCCTGATCGACGAGCTGCGGCTGGAGGAGCCGGCGCCGATGGAGCTGATGGCGGCGTCGGTGTTCCAGCCGGTGCTGCCGGTCCTGGTCGGCAACCGCGTCAACCCGGTGCTGCGGCTGGAGATCGAGACCCGCGGCAACCAGGACCCGCTCGAGCTCGCCGAGGTGGTGGTGGATCTGCGCGGTACCACTCGGCCGGCGGACTTCGAGGCGGTCGAACTGTTCGCCGCCGGCGACCGCGCCGAGCTGGGCTACCGCGATCCCGGTGAGGAGTTCGGGGAGGAGCAGCGCTTCGGGAAGCCCCAGAGGCCAGCGGCGGGGGAGCTGTTGTTCCGCGGCCGCAGGGCCTTGCAGCCAGGGCTCAACTGCTTCTGGCTGTCAGTCCAGCCGCGCGCCGCCGCCGACCTGGACGGCTTCGTCGACGCCGCGGCGCTGCGCTTGCGCCTCGCCGATGGCAGCTTCCTGACGCCCCGCGAGCACCGACCGCCGGCACGGCAACGGCTCGGCGTCGCACTGCGCAACGCCGGCGACGACGGCAGCGCCGCTTACCGCATCCCCGGGCTGGCGACCTCCAACGCCGGCACCTTGATCGCGGTCTACGACGCGCGCTGGAAGGGTTGGGGTGACCTGCCCGGCGACGTCGACGTCGGCATGTCGCGCAGCACCGACGGCGGCCGCAGCTGGGAGCCGATGCGCGTGATCATGGACTGCGGCGACGACCCGGCCTTCCGCTACGACGGCGTCGGCGACCCAGCGGTGCTGGTGGACCGCGACACGGGCACCATCTGGGTGATGGCGACTTGGAGCCACGGCGACCGCAGCTGGAACGGCTCTGGGCCCGGCCTGAAGCCAGAGGAGACCGGTCAGCTCCTGCTCAGCCGCAGCGACGACGACGGGCTCAGCTGGTCGCCGCCGATCAACATCACCGAGCAGGCCAAGGAGCCGACGTGGAGCTTCCTGCTCCAGGGGCCGGGGCGCGGCATCACCATGAGCGACGGCACCCTGGTCTTCCCCGGCGACGTGCGCCGGTCGCCGGTCGACGGCAAGGTCCCGAGCGCGACCGTGATCTACAGCCGCGACCACGGCGACAGCTGGCAGGTCGGCAGCCTGCCGCGGCCGGACACCACCGAGTCCGCCGTCGTCGAGCTCGGCGACGGCGAGTTGATGCTGAACATGCGCGACAACCGCGGCGGCTCGCGGGCGGTGATGGTCTCGGACGACCTCGGCGCTAGCTGGAGCGACCACCCGAGCACCCGCAGCCTGCTGCCGGAGCCGGTCTGCATGGCGAGCCTGATCCACGTCGGCCGCGAGCTCGACGGCCGCGCCGACGGCCGCCTGCTGTTCAGCAACCCGAGCGTCGACCGGGCGCCGCGGCGGCGCATGACGGTGCAGCTCTCGAGCGACTCCGGCGCCAGCTGGCCGGTCGGCCAGCGGCTGCTGATCGACGAGGGCGCCTCGGCCGGCTACTCCTGCCTGACCATGATCGACGAGGACACGGTCGGCATCCTCTACGAGTCCAGCCGCGCCCACCTCGCCTTCCAGCGGCTGCCGCTGCAGGACTTCGAGGCCGCCCTGCCCGCCGGCTACACCGTCCCCGTGATCGACCTCGACGCCGACGCCGCCCGCCAGACCGTGGTCGACCGCGAGCCGGGCCAGTACCTCGGCCACCCGACTACGGTGCTGCTCGAGGACGGCCGCACCATCATCGCGGTCTATCCCAAGGGTCACGGCAAGGGTCCGATCGTGATGAAGCGCAGCGAGGACGGCGGCCTCAGCTGGTCCGAGCGGCTGCCGGTGCCGGAGTCCTGGGCCACCTCGAAGGAGGTGCCGACCATCTACCGCGTGGTCGACGCCGGCGGCGTGAGGCGGCTCGTGATGTTCAGCGGTCTCTCCCCGATCCGGATGGCGGTCAGCGAGGACGACGGCACCACCTGGAGCGAGCTGGAGCCGATCGGCGACTACGGCGGCATCGTCGCCAACGCCGCGCTGGCCGAGGTCGGCCCGGGCGAGTACCTGTCGTGGTTCCACGACGACGGCCGCTTCATCGGCGAGGCCCACGCGCCGCCCGACGACGGCCACCGCTTCCATCTGTACCAGGTCCGCTCCGCCGACGGCGGCCTGAGCTGGAGCGCGCCCGAGGTGATCGCCAGCCACCCGGTCGC
>CAYZXS010000037.1:32164-35623 GCA_964482495.1 uncultured Planctomycetales bacterium | reverse complement strand
CGCCCGATCCGGCCCTATTCGTCCCCGAGCGGCCCTTGGCTGGACGCCGTCGCCAGCGCCAGACCCGCGTCCTCCTCGGGCAGGAGGTGGCCGTAGCTCTCGCTCTCCAGCCATTCGTGGAGCACCGGGAGCGGCACCGCTAGGCCCATGTGGGTCACCACCTGAGGCCGGTAGCTGCCGTGGGTGTAGATCTTGGCGAAGATCCCGATCAGCTCCTGGCTCTGCTCGAGGAAGACCCCGCCGCCCGAGTTCCCGAAGTAGGCCGGGCTGGAGATCATCCATAGGTTCTCGCCGCCGACCTGCCACTGGGTGCGGGTAATCTCGCCGCGGGTGGCCTGAGCGGCGGTCCCGAGCGGACAGCCGGAGGTGTAGACCGGCGCGAAGACCTCGATCTGGCGCAGGCGGCTGAGCGGCGCGATCGCCGCCACCCGGTCCAGCCGGCCGCCGCCTTCGACCCGGAGTAACGCCAGGTCGGTCGGGACGTCCTTGGCCAGCAGTCGGCAGTCGACCCGGACCTCCTCGCCGCCGGGGAGCTCGACGTAGCCGTCCACCGTGCCCCCGGACTCTTCCTCGCCGAGGATGTCCCGGACGACGTGGTAGCTGGTCAGGGCGAGCTGGTAGACGCCGCCCTCGTCCTCGTCCTCCCAGACCATCACCGCGCTGCCGACGGCGTCATCGCCGGCGAGCTGGAAGATCGGGTCGAGGATGTTGTGGCGCAGCTCGGCGCGCTGGCGCGAGCGCTCGGCTTGGAGGTCGAGCGCGGAGGGCGGGGCAGGGGGCTCCACTTCCCGGCTCTCCTGGGCCAGGGCGGTGGTCCTGGCCAGGGCCGCCGACTGGGCTTGGAATTCGCTGCGCAGGCCGGAGAGGCCCTCGTTGAGGTCGCCCTGGATCGAGTAGGTGGCCGCGAGCTGGGCTCGGAGGCGGCCGAGGGCCTGGTCCGAGCCGCTGAGGCGGTCCTGCTGGCCGTCGATCTCGGCGGCCAGGGCGTCCTGGTGGTCGTGGAGGGCTTGGAACTGGCTCTCGAGTTCGCCCAGGGCGTAGGAATGTGCATCCCGGGCCTGGCGCAGGGCGTCCACCTCGGGAGCCACCAGCGCGCTCGCCACGGCCACCCCAGTGGCCACCGCCAGGACCCCGGCCCGGAGCGGACTCAGGCGGGGGGCGGGAGGGTTAGGATTCTGCAAATCAGGCACGTCCTTCTATCGTCCGCAACCGGCCGGGGATTGAGCATCCCTCCTGCAACTGTCGTAAACATCTTAAAGGTAAAGATTTGCGGGGCGGCGACTGGCTCCTGCCAGGGTGGCGTCCGGCCTTGGGTCGGATAGAATGCGGGGATGGAGGCGCCCACCGGCGTCGCTGAGCATGGTCTACGCAACCGTTGAAGAGGCGATCGAGGACATCCGGCAGGGCCGGATGGTCATTCTGGTGGACGACCCGAGGCGGGAGAACGAGGGCGACCTGGTCATGGCCGGCGAGCTCATCACCCCCGAGGGCATCAATTTCATGCGCAAGGAGGGGGGCGGTCTGATCTGCCTCGCCCTCGACGGCGAGACCTGCGACGCCATGGGCCTGCGGCCGCAGGTGGCCGAGAACACCTCGCGCATGGGCACGGCCTTCCTCGAGTCGATCGAGGCCCGCGAGGGCGTCACCACCGGCATCTCCGCCGCCGACCGCTCGCACACGATCCGGGTCGCGGTCGACCCCGAGAGCCGGCCCAACGACCTCGCGCGGCCCGGCCACATCTTCCCGCTGCGGGCCCGCGATGGCGGCGTGTTGGTGCGCCCCGGCCAGACCGAGGGCTCGGTCGACCTCGCCCGCCTGGCCGGCCTGCGTCCCGCCGGCGTCATCTGCGAGATCATGAACGAGGACGGCTCGATGAGCCGGATGCCCGACCTCGAGCGCTTCGCCGAGAAGCACGGCCTGCGCATCCTCACGATCGAAGCCATGATCGAGTACCGGCGCCGGCGCGAGAAGCTGATCGAGCGCGCCGTCGACGGCGTGCGGCTGCCGACCCGATACGGCGACTTCACCCTCCACCTCTACCACTCGCTGACCGACGAGAAGGACCACGTCGCGCTGACCTTCGGCTGGGACGAGGCGCCGGAAGACGCCGGCGAGAAGTTCCCCAAGCTGGACGAGCCCGTCATGGTCCGGGTCCACAGCGAATGCCTGACCGGCGACCTCTTCGGCAGCCTGCGCTGCGACTGCGGCCAGCAGCTCGACGCGGCGCTGCGCCAGATCGCGGAGGCCGGCAAGGGCGTGCTGCTCTACATCCGCCAGGAGGGCCGCGGCATCGGCCTGGCGAACAAGCTCCGGGCCTACAAGCTCCAGGAGGATGGGGCCGACACGGTCGAGGCCAACGAGAAGCTCGGCTTCCCGGCCGACATGCGCGAGTACGGCATCGGCGCCCAGATCCTCAACGACCTCGGGGTGCGGAAGATGCGGCTGCTCACCAACAACCCGCGCAAGATGGCCGGGCTCAAGGGCTACGGCCTCGAGGTCGATGAGCACCTGCCGATGCCGAGCGAGCCCGGGGAACACAACGAGCGCTACCTCCGGACCAAGCGGGACAAGCTCGGTCACCTGTTGCCGCACTTCGATTAGGGAAGGAAACCCCGCTCGTGCCCGTCGAAAGGGCCGTGAGCCACTCTCCCATGCCTCGAGCCCACCCGGATCCGCCGCCGGAGGGCGCCCCCTTGGGCGGCCGACCGCGGCCGGACGGCCGGCTCGAGTCCCTGTTCCGGGAGTTCGGCCCCAAGGTCTACGGCCTGGCCTTGCGCTGCGGCCTGGACCCCTCCGAGGCGGAGGACGGCGTCCAGGAGGTCTTCCTCAAGGTCCAGCGCCGCCTCGACACCTTCCGGGGGGAGTCGAAGCTGTCGACCTGGCTCTACCAGGTGGCGATGAACACCCTGCTCGACCACCGACGCAAGCTGGTGCGGCAGAAGCGCATGCTGCCCTTCGCCGCCGTCACCGACGAGCGCGGCGAGGTCGCCGCCGAGGACCCCGGCGCCGGTCCCGAGGAGCAGTCCTCGACGGCCGAGCGCAAGGCGCTGGTGCGGCGGGCGCTCGACAAGCTGCCGCGCAAGTTCAAGGAGGTCCTGGTGCTGCGCGAGCTCGAGGGGCTGTCCTACCGGGACATCGCCCGCATCCTGGGCACCGCCCAGGGCACGATCGAATCCCGCATCTTCCGCGGTCGCGCCCGGCTCGGCGAAGAGCTGCGGCGCTTGAAGGAGGGTCTCTGATGAACGCCTGCCATCCCTGGGCCCGCCGGGTCGGCGCCTGGTTCGACGAGGAGGTCTCGGAGCTCGAGGCCGCCGAGGTCCGCGCCCACTTGATGGACTGCCCCGGTTGTCGGGCCGCGGTCGCCGAGTGGCGCTCGCTGCGCGGGGAGCTCCAGCTGCTGCAGCCCGCCCCGGTCAGCGCCGAGGCCGTCGCCCGCATGAGCTACCGCTTCGAGGAGGG
>CAYZXS010000037.1:0-32064 GCA_964482495.1 uncultured Planctomycetales bacterium | reverse complement strand
CGCAGCGCTAGCCGATGCGGATCCTGCTGCCCGCCCTGCTGACCTTCAGCGCCGGCCTGGTCTTCGGCTTCGCCGGCGGCCAACGCTGGACCTCGGCCCCGATCACCTTGCTGGACGCCGACCTCGCCGCCTACGAGCGCGGCATGGCGGCCGCGGTCGAGCTGGACGAGGACCAGCGCCAGGACCTGCGGGTCCTGCTGGCCTACTACTCACGCCAGCGCCAGCTGATCTACGACGCCAGCCGGAACCTGCTGGAGCCGGAGCTGGCCGAGCTCGACCGCCGCTTCGAGCACCTGATCCGGACCTCGATCCTCGACCCCGAGCAGCGCCAGCGGGCCGCCCGCCTGGAGTTGCCGGAAGCCCTCCTTTCCGCGGACCCCGGCCCCCGCTAACCTGAGCGACATTCACGATGGCCCGCTCCCTCGGCATCCATCTCCGGCCTGACGGCTTCTCCTACGCGCTGGCGGAAGGCAGCGCGAAGAAGTGGTCAGTGTCCGCCCATGGTTCTGGCGGCCTGGCTCCCGACGAGCCGGACCCGGGGCTGGCCCTCTCGGAAGCCCTCGGCCGCTCGCTCAAGGAGGCGGGCCTGGGCAAGGTCGACCAGGTCGTGCTCACGGTGCCCTCCGTGGACACGGTGCTGCGCGAGCTGAGCCTGCCCTTCTCCGACCGCGAGAAGATCCACCAGGTGCTGAAGTTCGAGGTCGAGTCCGACCTCTACCACCTGGACATCGACGAGGTCGTCTGCGACTACCTCGAGCTGGCCGACGACCGCGCCACCGCCACCCTGCTGGTCGCGGCGCTGCCGAAGACCCAGATCGGCGCCGCCCTGGAGGTCGCCGACGAGACCGGCCATGACCCGCCTGTGGTCGAGCTCGACCTGGGCGCGCTGGCGGTGGCGGTGCGGACCGTCGCTCCCGACCCGGACCTGCCGGCGGGCTACCAGGCCTTCCTCTACCTCGGCTCCTACTCCAGCCTGCTGATGGTGGCGGGGGAGGACGGGGTGCGCGCCGCCCGCAAGATCCCGATCGGCTGGCGCGAGCTGGGCCGAGGCCAGGAGGGCGAGCTGCCCGGCGAGGGCGCCGGCGAGCTGCCCGAGGCCGAGCCCGAGATGGAGGTCCACGAGGGCGCCGGCGAGGACGACGAGCCGGAGGCCCCGGAGGCCGACGAGGCCCCGGAGGCGCCGCTGATGCTCTTCGGCGCCGACGCCACCCTGCCGGCCCGGAGCGCCTTCGAAGCCGTGCTCGAGCGGGCCGCGCCGGAGCTCCGCCAGGCCTTCTTGCGGCGCATGGTCGCCGAGGTCCGGCGCGGCCTCGCCGCCCTCGCCGGGGTCACGGTCAGCCGCTTGCATCTGATGGGCCAAGAGGTCCCCGGCCTCGACCAGGCGCTCCAGCAGCGGCTCGGCTACTCGGCGGAACGGCTGGTCCTCGGCGACGACGACGGGGACGGCGGCGCCGACGCCGTCGCCTTCGGCGCCGCCCTGCGCGGGGTCGGCCTCGGCGGCTCGGCGATGAACTTCCGCCAGGAGGAGTACCGCCAGACCGGCGGCCTGGAGCGGCTCGAAGGGCCGCTGACCCTGATGCTGGTGGGCCTGATCGCCTTCCTGCTGGTCGACTCGGTGATCCTGTTCAAGCGCACCCGGGACGTGTTGGTGGGCGATAACGAGGCCATCTACCTGTATGCCGCCCAGGAGATCACCGGGCTCAACGAAGCCGGACGCGACGAGGACCCGGAGAGCTGGTTCATCAAGGGAGTCGAGGGCCTCGACATCGAAGACTTGCAGCGGGTCCAGACCCTGCGCAGCCGGGTCAAGAAGGCCCGCAAGGACCTGGACGAGATGCTCGGCGAGGGCGACCTGGTCCACCCGCAGTCCTGCCTCGAGGCCTGGCGTCTGGCCTTCGACGTGCTCGACCGCGAGCTCGAGCAGCAGTTCGAGGGCCGCTGGATGCTCGAGAGCATCGACTTCAGCTCCTTGCAGCCGCGCGGCCGCAACAGCGAGCCCTACGTCGAGGTCAAGATCGAGCTGACCATCTTCGGCGACGACCTCTCGGCCACCCGGAAGTTCGACGAGCTCCTGAGCGCCTTCCGGATCCAGGAGTGGAGCGCCGGCGACCCGGCCTACGGCGGCGAGGTGGCGGCTGCCCTGGACGGCGCCGCCCGCACCGGCACCATCGTCGTCAAGGTCTCGACCGTGAAGGCCCTGGAATCATGAGCAACCACCGCACCCTGCTCCTGTTGCTGGTCCTGGCCCTGGTCGCCGGCGGCCTGCGCCTCGGCGTCGGCAGCTGGTTCCAGCGCTACGACGACGGCCTCGCGGCCAGCAAGACCGCGCTCAAGGGCATCGTCCAGGACACCGAGTACCTGCGCGTCCGGCGCGAGAACTCGGTCGTGGCCGAGTCCGACGAGGGCTACCTGACCCACTTCCAGTCGCAGGCGCGGCTGCAGCACATCGGCGGCGTCACGGCGCCGATGCGCGAGAAGGAGGAGAGCAACGCCATCAAGCGCGAGTTCGAGATCGGCTTCGAGAAGGATCCGCCCTTCTACAGCCGCGACCAGATCTCCCGCTTCCTGTTCAACGCCGAGCTGCTCATGCCCCGGCTGCGCACCACCAAGCTGACGGTGCGCCCCGCCGGCGACCCCGGCTCCAGCCGGCGCAGCCGCGGCCTCGACCCGGGCGTCGACCGCGACGACCTCTGGGAGATCACCAAGCTGACCTTCACCCAGCTGACGCCGGTCGCCAAGGACCGCGGCTGAGCCGCGGCATCGGCCGCCCGCTCAGAGGAAGCGCCGCAGCAGCCCGAGCGCGCCTTCGCGCCAGGGCACCCGGTGGCCGACCCCGGCCTGGTCGAGCTGGTCGCGGTGTTCCAGGTACCAGTCGTAGGTCCGGATCAGGGTGCCGGCGTTGCTCCAGCGCGGCGCCCAGCCCAGCGCCTTGAGACGCCCGACCTCGACCCAGGAGTCCTGGTCGGCGGTGCCGTAGACCCAGCGGTAGAGCGGCGACAGCCGCACCAGCTCGAGCGCCCGGAGGCTGCCCTTGGCCAGCCAGGCCGGGGTCCGGAGCAGGCGGCTGCCCGAGCCGGCGTGCTCGAACAGGGCGCCGAGGTCCTCGCCGACCGCGCCGAAGGTCTCGGCGCCGACGTTGAAGGTGGCGTTGGCCTGCTCGGCCGGCAGCTCGAGCAGGAGCCGCGCCGCGTCGACCAGGTCGGCGACGTCGAGCAGTTGGTAGCGGTTGCGGCCGTCGCCGATCACCGGGATGCGGCGGCCCTGGCGCACCCACTCGAAGAGGATCTGGAACACCCCGAGCCGCTCCGGGCCGAGGAAGGTCTTCGGCCGCAGCACCGGCACCACCTGGCCGCCCTGGCGGGCCTGGTCGACCAGCCTCTCGGCCTCGACCTTGCTCTCGCCGTAGGGGCCGACGCCCTGGAGCCGGTCGTCCTCGTCCAGCGGGTGGTGGTCGGGGATGCCGTAGACCGCGGTCGAGGAGACGTGCAGCACCCGCCGCACGCCAAGCTCCTCCGCGGTCTCGAGCACCGCGCGGGTGCCCTCGACGTTGACGCTGCGGATCTCGGCCGGCTTCCACAGCGGCAGCGCCGCGGCGGCGTGGACCACGGCGTCGGCGCCCTCGAAGGCCCGGCGCAGCAGCGCGCGGTCGCGGACGTCGCCGCGCAGCGCCTCGGCGCCGGCGAGCTCTCCGGCCGGGACCTCGGCCTGGTCGAGCAGCACCCGCTGGTGGTCCAGCATCCCGCGCGACAGGTGGAAGCCGAGGAAGCCGGCGCCGCCGGTGAGGACGACCCTCATCGGCTCAGCGGTAGAGCACCGCGGCGATCACGGCGACGTAGCCGAGGATGGCGATCATCAGCGGCCGGTCCTCCATGAGCAGCTTCTCGGGCCGCTCGCCGCGCTCCTGGTGGAACACCAGGTGGAGGTAGCGCAGCACCCCGTAGAGCACGAAGGGGAAGGTCCAGACCATGCCCGGGCGGCCGGCCTGGGATTCGATCGGCACGTCCAGGGACAGCAGGGCACCGGGGAGCAGGGTGTAGAGGCCGTAGGTCACGACCGTCGCCGAGGCCACGATCGCCACCATCACGTCCAGGCCGGGGCCGTCGTACTCGGCCAGCAGCGGCCGCTGGGCCGGGGTTTCGTCGGCTAGCGCCACCAGCTCGGCCTTGCGCTTGCACAGGGCCAGGAACAGCGCCAGCTGCACCGAGCAGGCCACCAGCCAGGGGGAGAGCGGCACGCCGATGGCCCAGACCCCGGCCAGCACCCGCAGCAGGAAGCCAGTGGCGATGCAGAAGACGTCGAGCAGGACGACGTGCTTGAGCCGCAGCGAGTAGGCCAGCTGCAGCGCCAGGTAGGCCGCTACCGGGCCAGCGGCCGGGCGGGCGAGGAAGAAGCTGGCGGCCAGGGACGCGGCGGCCAGCACCGCGGCGAGGCCGCCGGCGGTGGCGGGAGCGACCTGGCCCGAAGCGATCGGGCGCAGCCGCTTCACCGGGTGCAGGCGGTCGCGCTCGCGGTCGAGCAGGTCGTTGAGCAGGTAGACCGCGGAGGAGGCGGCGCAGAAGGCCAGGAAGGCGATCGCGGCCACCACGGCGGGGGAGGGGCCGGCGGCCGCTTCGCCACCGAATGCCTTGCCGCTGAAGACCAGCCCGGCGAAGACCACCAGGTTCTTGGTCCACTGGCGGGGGCGCAGGCTCCGGAGCAGCGGCGGCATCGGGCTCAGGATAGCCCGTCGGCCCGGCCGGGATCCCGGGGCTGGCCGCGGAGCAGCTCGAGGCGGTCGCCGATCTGCGGCATCGCCGGCAGGTCCTCCGGCAGCAGCAACGCGGCGGCGGCGGCGGCCGGCGCCGGCAAGGCGCGGAAGCGGGGCAGGCGTTCGCAGGCCAACACCTTTAGGGCGGCGTCGACGAAGACCACCTGGAGCGGCCGCCGGGCGAAGAAGCTGTGCACCGCCAGCGCCGGCTCCAGCAGCAGGCCCTGCTCGGCCTCGAGGCGGCGGCCGGCGGCCTGGCGGAAGCGGGCCCAGCGTCCGTCGAGGCGCAGCACCTCGCGAGCGACGAGGCCGCCGCGGGAGGCGTTGCCGCAGCGCAGCCGGCCGTCGTCGACCGTGACGGGCCGGCTCATCCCGCGGCGGGCGCGGTGGGGGGCGCGGTGGCGTCGCCGGCCTCGGCGCCGGCCGGCCGCCGCTTGATGCCGGCGAGGGCCCGGAGGGCGCAGGCCCAGCGCTGGCGCACGCTCAGCCGCGGCGGCCGGCGGAACAGGTCCCGGCGCGGGTCCTCGACCTGCTCCAGCAGCTTCCAGCTCCGCAGCACCACCGCCCGGACGCCCCGGCGCAGGCGGGCGCCGACGTGGCCGCGCAGATCCAGGCCCTCGTCGAGCAGCTCGCGGGCCCAGGCGGCCTCCTGGGCCAGGAAGGCGTGCACGGCCGGCGTCCGGACGCCTTGGCGGAGTTCGGCCGGGTCCAGCCCGGCGCGCTCGAGGTCGGCGCTCGGGAAGGCGATCCGGCCCTCCGACAGGTCGGCGGGGAGGCGCGCCAGCATCGCCGTCACCGCCATGCCGAGGCCGAGGCGCTCGGCCGGCGCCAGGGCGGCGGGGCTGTCGCGCTGGGCGACCGCCAGCAGGCAGCGGGCGACCGCCGAGACTCGCGGGTGGAGGTGGGTCAGCAGCTCGCCGCGGCTGGTGGGCTGGTCCCGGAGCCGGTCGGGCAGCAGCCGGACCATCTCCCGGAGGTCGCGGTGGGGGATCTCGCCGGCCGAGGCGCTGGCCCAGAGCGCCAGCAGCAGCGGCCCGTCCGGCCGGCCCCGCAGCATCCGTTCGAGGGCAGCGGCGAAGGCCTCGCTGCCCTGGCGGGCCGGCCCGAGGGCCACCGCCAGCACCGGCTCCATGGCGTGCAGCATGCCGTGGGGCATGAGCACCGGGCCTGGGAAGAAGTCCCCGGCGAGCTGCCGCGCCAGCCGGCAGGCGTATCGCTTGGCGTGTCCGTGATCCACCGCGAATTGTTTTTCCGACCGCGCCTAGATTACAGTCTCGCAAGGAGATGCAGATGCGACGACCGCAATCCCCCCCTGTCGTCCCCGAGGTCAGCGCCGCGGCCCACTACGCGCATGACCTCCGCAACCTGCTGGCGACCGTGCTCGGCCACGCTGAGCTCCAGCTCGACCAGCTCGATCCCGGAGACCGCGCCGCCGGCGAGGCGGAGGGCTCGAGCCTGGCGCGGAGCCTCCAGGCCATTCACTTGACCGCTGGCAAGGCGGCGGCGATCTGCGAGGAGATGGTCCTGGAGCTGCGCCGCGGCGCCGCGCCTGCCAGACCGCCGGAGCGCTTCGCCCTGGCCGAGGTCGCCCGGGCGGCCGCGGAGGTGGTCCGCGCCCGCAGCGGCAGCCCGCTGCGCCTGGACCTGGACGGCTGCGAGGAGGTCGAGGTCCTGGCCTCCCGCCCCTGCGTCGAGCGGGCGGTGCTCAACCTGCTGTGGAACGCTCAGGAGGCCAGCCAGTCCGTCAGCGCCGACCGGGCCCGGGTCCGGACCCGGTGGGGGAAGGACGCGGCCGGCCCCTGGCTGGAGGTCGCCGACCAGGGCCCGGGGCTGCCGGAGGGCCGGCTGGGGGACCTGACCCAGCCCTTCCGGAGCGTCCAGCGCCCGGCGTCCGGCGCCGGGGCCGGCGGCGGTGGCGGCGGGGAGCCTGGCCGGCCACGCGGCCTGGGCCTGACCACCGTCCAAGAGACCATGCGCCGCTGCGGCGGCCAGCTCCGCGGGCGGAACGCGCCGGGGGGCGGAGCGGTGATCCGACTGGAATTCCCGAACCCGGCGAGTGGAGAACTGTCGGGCTTCCCGGGCTAGGGATCTGGACCTATCTATCCCTGTGCCCCGGGGGTGGATGGATTATCATTCCCCACTTCTCCCGGCCCCCCCGCGTCCCGGAACCGCTCAGAGCCGAGCCCGATGAACCCTAGCGCTACCGCCGACCGTCCCCTCGAGCAGCTGGAGGAGGTGGTCATCCGCTTCGCCGGCGACTCCGGCGACGGCATGCAGCTCACCGGCACCCAGTTCACCAACACCTCCGCGGCGTTGGGGAACGACCTGGCCACCTTCCCCGACTACCCGGCCGAGATCCGCGCCCCTGTCGGGACCCTGTTCGGGGTCTCCGGCTTCCAGGTCCGCTTCTCCGCTCGCGACATCCACACCCCGGGGGACGCGCCGGACGTCCTGGTGGCGATGAACCCGGCGGCGCTGAAGGTCAACCTGGGCGACCTCAAGAAGGGTGGGCTGCTGATCGTCAACACCGGCAATTTCTCTGCCAAGGACCTCGAGAAGGCTCACTACGAGAGCAACCCGCTGGACGATCCGAGCCTGGAGGAGGACTTCCGGGTGGTCAAGCTGGACCTGAACGAGGCCACCATCCAGGCCACCGCCGAGTCCGGCCTCACGGCCAAGGACGCGCTGCGCTCCAAGAACCTCTTGGCGCTCGGCATGCTCTACTGGATCTACTGCCGCCCGCTCGATACCACCGAGCAGTGGCTGGAGCAGAAGTTCGGCAAGAAGCCCGATGTCCTGGCCGCGAACCTGGCCGCCTTGCGCGCTGGCCACACCATCGCCGAGAACACCGAGCTGTTTCAAACGCGTTACGAGGTCGCGCCGGCGCCGCTGCCGGCCGGCACCTATCGCAACGTCATGGGCAACGCCGCGACCGCCATGGGGCTGGTGGCGGCCTCGAAGCTCAGCGGCCTGCCGCTGTTCCTCGGCACCTACCCCATCACTCCGGCGTCGGACATCCTCCACGCCTTGTCTCGCTACAAGAACTTCGGCGTGGTGACCTTCCAGGCCGAGGACGAGATCGCCGGCATCACCACCGCGATCGGCGCCTCCTTCACCGGCTCGCTGGCGGCTACGACCACCTCGGGCCCGGGTCTGGCGCTCAAGGCCGAGGCCATGGGGCTTGCCGTCATCACCGAGCTGCCGTTGGTGGTCATCGACGTCCAGCGCGGCGGTCCGTCGACCGGCCTGCCGACCAAGACCGAGCAGTCCGACCTGCTGATGGCCATCTGGGGCCGCCACGGCGAGTGCCCGATGCCGGTCATCGCCGCCAACTCCCCGGCCGACTGCTTCTGGGCCGCCCTGGAGGCCTCGAGGATGGCGCTGAAGTACATGACCCCGGTGCTGCTGCTGACCGACGGTTACCTCGGCAACGGCTCCGAGCCCTTCCGGATTCCGGAGGAGGCCGAGCTCGAGCCCTTCCCGGTCAGCCACTTCACCGACGTCGACAGCTACCAGCCCTATTCGCGGGACGCGGAGACCCTGGCGCGGCCGTGGGCGGTCCCGGGCACGCCGGGGCTGCAGCACCGCATCGGCGGGCTCGAGAAGGCCGACATCACCGGGCACGTCTGCCACGACGCGGAGAACCACGAGCGGATGTGCGCCCTGCGCGAGCAGAAGGTCATGGGGATCGCCAAGGACTACGAGCCGCTCGAGGTCTTCGGCGAGGACTCCGGCGACCTGCTGGTGCTGGGCTGGGGGTCGACCTTCGGCTCCATCCGGGGCGCCGTGGTGCGGGCGCAGAAGGCCGGCAAGTCGGTCTCCCAGCTGCACCTGCGCAACATGTGGCCGCTGCCCTCCGACCTCGGCGACGTCCTCGGCCGCTTCAAGCAGGTGCTCATCCCCGAGATGAACCGGGGCCAGCTGGCCCGGGTGATTCGCATGGAGTACCTGCGCGAGGTGATCCCCCTGTCCAAGGTCCAGGGCAAGCCCTTCACCACCGCTGAAACCCTGGCCAAGATCGAAGAGCTGCTCGGCTGAGCGGAACGAAGCATGACTCCCACCGACACCCTCAGCTACAAGAAGAATGACTTCGTCACCAGCCAGGAGGTGCGCTGGTGCCCGGGCTGCGGCGACTACGCCGTGCTCAGCGGGGTCCAGCAGGTGTTCGCCGGTCTCGGCGTGCCGAAGGAGAACTTCGTGGTCGTCTCGGGCATCGGCTGCTCCAGCCGCTTCCCGTACTACGTCGACACCTACGGCTTCCACGGCATCCACGGCCGGGCGGCGGCGATCGCCAGCGGCGTCAAGTGCGCCAACCCGGACCTGGACGTGTGGATCGCCACCGGCGACGGCGACGCGCTGTCGATCGGCGGCAACCACATGATCCACGCGGCGCGGCGCAACGTCGACGTGACGGTGCTGCTGTTCAACAACCGCATCTACGGCCTGACCAAGGGCCAGTACTCGCCGA
This sequence comes from uncultured Planctomycetales bacterium, assembly GCA_964482495.1. Classification (GTDB taxonomy): domain Bacteria; phylum Planctomycetota; class UBA1135; order UBA1135; family UBA1135; genus J029. The sequence continues at coordinate 22,849 of CAYZXS010000037.1, read as the reverse complement.
CCTCGGAGCGGTCGAAGAAGACCATCTCGACCCCTTACGGCTCGCTGGACCAGCCCTTCAACCCGGTCAACCTGATGCTCGGCTCCGGCGCCACCTTCGTGGCGCGCACGGTCGACACCCAGCTCAAGCACCTCAAGGGGGTGCTGGCGGCGGCCCACGCCCACCGCGGCTTCTCCTTCGTCGAGATCCTGCAGAACTGCGTCATCTTCAACCACGGCGCCTTCGAGCACATCACCGACAAGGGCATCCGCGACGACCGCCAGGTCGACCTGATGCCCGGCGAGCCGATGGTCTTCGGCAAGGAGCTGGACAAGGGGCTGAAGCTGCGGCCGCGCACCATCGACGTCGTCTCCGCCGAGGAGGCCTCGGTCTGGAATCCCGCCGGGGCGACCGGCGCCAACGCCTACCGCATCTCCATGGGAGATGAGCGGGGAGAGCTGCCGGTCCCGATCGGCATCCTGCGCAGCGTGGAGCGGCCGGTCATCGACCGCGACATCCACGAGCAGATCGACGGCGCCCAGACCAAGCTGGGCGACGGCAGCCTGCACGACATGTTCCACGCCGGCGACACCTGGAAGGTCGGCTGATCCCTCGCTAGCTCGGTCCGGCCAACGGAGGGCCCCGTGTACTTCGACTACGCCAACGTCCTGGTCTTCCTGCTCGCAGGCATGGCCTTCGTGGTCATCAGCCTGGTGCTCGGCAGCCTGATCCGGCCCGCCCGGACCGACGACAAGGGGCTCGAGCCCTACGAGTGCGGCGAGGAGGTCATCGGCGGCGCCTGGTTCCGCTTCGACATCCGGTACTACACCGTGGCCATGGTCTACCTGGTGTTCGCGGTCGAGATCGCCTTCCTGTTCCCGTGGGCGACGGTCCTGAGGGAGGCCCTCCGCGCCGAGGACATCGGCGGCGTCGCCCTGCTCGAGGGCCTGCTGTTCATCGCCATCCTGCTGCTCGGCCTGGCCTACGTCTGGGTCAAGGGCGACCTCGACTGGGTCCGCAGCTTCAAGAAGCAGACGCCTCGCGGCCACCAAGACGGAGCCTGATCCATGGGTGCGCTCTCCGGACAATTCTCGGACAACGTCATCACCACCAAGGTCGACTGGCTGCTCAACTGGGCGCGGCTGAGCTCGATCTGGCCGATGACCTTCGGCCTCGCCTGCTGCGCCATCGAGATGATGGCGGTCGGCGCCTCGCGCTTCGACATCGACCGCTTCGGCGCCGGCGCCTTCCGCGCCACCCCGCGCCAGGCCGACCTGATGATCGTCGCCGGCACCGTCAACTTCAAGATGGGTGAGCGGGTCAAGCGCCTCTACGACCAGATGCCCGGGCCGAAGTACGTGATCGCGCTGGGCGCCTGCGCCACTGGCGGCGGCCCGTACCACAGCTACGGCTACACGGTGATGAAGGGGGTCGACCGGATCATCCCGGTGGACGTCTACGTCGCCGGCTGCCCGCCGCGGCCCGAGGCCCTGCTCGACGGCCTGATGCTGCTGCAGGACAAGATCCGGCGGCAGAACGTGCTGCGCCAGAACGACTTCCCGCCGATCCCCGCGACCGGGGTGGAGGCCTGACGATGCTGGAACCGCGCCGCGACGCCGCCTGGGGGCCGATGGAGATCCTGTTCGAGGCCGCCCGCGACGCCTCCGCCGCGCTCGCGGCCGCCGGCTTCGAGGTCGAGCTCCACGAGCCCAACCTGCCGCTCTTCGCCCCCGAGGGCGAGACCAAGCGGCTGGCCAAGAAGCACAAGGAGGAGAACCCCGAGTACGAGTGGCGCGGGGACCCCTACCTGCTGCTGAAGGACCGCGGCCGGCTGCTCGACGCCTGCCGCTTCCTGCGTGACCAGCAGGGCTACGAGATGCTGATGGACGCCACCGCGGTCGACTTCGACGCCGAGGACGAGCAGCTCTGGGGCGTCTACCAGCTGCTGTCGGTCGGCAAGAAGTGCCGGCTGAGCCTGAAGACCTTCATCCCGAAGGCCGACTGCCGCGTCGACTCGGTGGTGCCGGTCTATCCGGCCGCCGACTGGCACGAGCGCGAGGCCGCCGAGATGTACGGGATCACCTACGAGGGCCACCCCGACCCGCGCAACATCCTGCTCCCGGACGACTGGGTCGGCCACCCGCTGCGCAAGGACTACGAATACCCCGAGGAGTACCACGGGATCTCCTGCAAGTGATGGACAAGGTCGCCATGGATTCTGCCCTCCGCGATGGGGAACGCCTGGTCGAGCTGGACGTCCGCACCCAGGACGTCGAGATCAACATGGGGCCGCAGCACCCGGCCACCCACGGCGTGCTGCGGGTGCTGCTGCGGGCCGACGGTGAGATCCTCACCGGCGCCCAGTCGCACCTGGGGTACCTGCACCGGAGCGCCGAGAAGATCGGCGAGAACGTCGACTGGCTGCAGTTCCTGCCCTACACCGACCGGTACGACTACCTGTCGGCGATGAACAACAACCTCGCCTACAGCCTGGCGGTCGAGAAGCTGCTGGGGGTCGAGGTGCCCGAGCGGGCGCAGTACATCCGGGTCATCCTGGCGGAGCTCAACCGGATCGCCAGCCACCTGGTGGCCTTCGGCACCTACGGGCTCGACATCGGCGCCTTCACGCCCTTCTTCTACACGCTGCGCGAGCGGGAGCTGCTGCTCGACATCTTCGAGAAGATCTGCGGCGCGCGGCTGACCTACAGCTACATCCGGCCGGGCGGGCTGATGAACGACGCCCCCGAGGGCTGGGTCGACCAGGTCAAGGCCTTCACCGAGCTCTTCGACGGCAAGTGGAAGGAATACTGGGACCTGCTGGTCGACAACAAGATCTTCGTCGAGCGCACCGCCAACGTCGGCGTGATCCCCGAGGAGCAGGCGCTGGCCTGGGGCTGCAGCGGCCCGATGCTGCGCGGCTCCGGGGTCGACTGGGACCTGCGCCGCGACAACCCCTACCTGGTCTACGACAAGCTCGACTTCGAGGTCATCGTCGGCCGGGGCCACCGCGGCACGGTGGGGGACTGCTTCGACCGCAACTACGTGCGCATGTACGAGATGGTCGAGGCCAACCGGATGGTCAAGCAGTGCCTCGAGCAGATGCAGGACGGCGAGGTCCAGCACGAGGACGTCGGGCTGGTGCTGCGGCCGGCGCCGGGCGAGGCCTACGTCGGCATCGAGAACCCGCGCGGCGAGCTGGGCCACTACCTCGTCAGCGACGGCAACAAGATCGCCAAGCGCCTGCGGGTGCGCGGCCCGAGCTTCTGCAACCTGGCCCTGGCCGAGCACATGCTGCCCGGCTGCATGCTGGCCGACGCCGCAGCCATCATCGGCTCGGTGGACATCGTCATCGGGGAGACCGACCGGTGAGCGCCCTCCTCCCTTCCGCCGCCGCGGCTCAGCAAGGCAACGGCCTGACCGAGCTGCTCGGCGGCCTGCTGCCCGACACCCTGCCCTTCTGGGCCCTGACCCTGGTCGGCGCGGTGGTCGCCTTCGCCATGGTCTTCGGCTTCGTCGCCGTCCTGGCGATGTTCGCCACCTGGCTCGAGCGCAAGGTCGCCGGCCACATCCAGGTGCGCTACGGCCCGATGCGGGTCGGCGGCTGGCACGGCTGGGCCCAGGCCATCGCCGACGGCGTCAAGCTGCTGATCAAGGAGGACCTGGTGGTCTCGGCGGCCGACAAGCCGCTGTTCAAGCTGGCGCCCATGGTGGTGCTCGGCACCGCCCTCGCGGCCTTCGTGGCGCTGCCCTTCGGCCCCGGCGCGATCGTCGCCGACGTCGACGTCGGCATCTTCTTCATCCTCGCGATCTCCTCGATCACCACCTTCGGGGTGATCATGGCCGGCTGGGGCTCGAACAACAAGTGGAGCCTCTACGGCGCCATGCGCGAGGCGGCCCAGGTCGCCAGCTACGAGATCCCGCTCGGCCTGTCGCTGATGATGCCGGTGATGTACTTCGGCAGCCTGTCGCTGCACGACGCCGGCGAGCTGCAGTCGGGCTGGTTCGGGATGCAGTGGTACGTCTTCAGCGACGCCTTCTGGATCGCGATCCCCTCCTTCGCGCTGTTCTTCACCGCCGCCCTGGCGGAGACCAAGCGCGCCCCCTTCGACCTGCCGGAGTCGGAGTCCGAGCTGGTCGCGGGCTTCCACACCGAGTACTCGGGCATCCGCTTCTCCTTCTTCTTCATGGAGGAGTACGCCGCGATGTACCTGATGTCCGCCGTCGGCACCGCCTTCTGGTTCGGCGCCTGGAACTTCCCGGGCCTGTCCTTGCTCGAGGGGACGGTGCTCTACGCGCCGCTCGCCGTCGCCGCCTTCGTGACCAAGTCCCTGCTGCTGGTCTTCCTGATGATGTGGGTCCGGTGGACGGTCCCGCGGATCCGGATCGACCAGGTCATGGCCCTGGGCTACAAGTACCTCACCCCCCTGTGCCTGCTGATGATCTTCCTCGCCGCGTCGTGGGAGTGGTTCAAGGCCACCGTCTTCGGAGCGTAGACCGACATGGCCACCCTCCAAGAACCCGCCGCCCCGGCCAACGACCGCAGCTACTGGGGCAACGTCTGGCACGCGGTCAAGTCGACCGCGGTCGGGATGGGCATCACCTTCCGCTACTTGTGGGCCAAGCCCTTCACGACCCAGTACCCGGACGAGAAGCTGCCGGTGGACGGGCGTTACCGCGGCATCCACTACCTCGAGCAGGACCTGTGCATCTACTGCCAGGCCTGCGCCAAGGCCTGCCCGGTCGACTGCATCGACATGGGCGCCAAGCGTCACGGCAAGGAGCTCGAGTGGGAGTTCTTCACCGTCGACTACCAGAAGTGCATGTTCTGCGAGCTGTGCGTCTATCCCTGCCCGAAGGACTGCATCCACATGGGTGAGCAGTACTCGCTGGTCACCGAGGACAAGGCGGACTTCCTGCTCGAGCTGACGAGCTGGACCGGCCTGACCGAGGAGCAGAAGGTGCGGGTCGCGGAGGCCGAGGCCAAGAAGGCGGCGAAGAAGGCCGCCGCCGCCAAGGCCAAGGCCGAGAAGGCCGCCAAGGAGGCGGCGGAGAAGGCCGCGGCCGAGGCCGCTGAGGCCGAGCCTCCGGCTGAGCCGGAGCCGCCCGCCGCCGAACCGCCGGCCGAGCCCGAGGAGGGCAAAGAGTGATGGGCGAGACCGTCAGCTTCTTCTTCTTCGCGGCGCTGACCGTGGGCTGCGCGCTGCTGGCGCTGCTGCACCGCAACGTCGTCCACAGCGCCTTCTCGCTACTCGGCACCCTGCTCGGGCTGGCGGGCCTCTACGTCATTCTGGGCGCCGACTTCCTGGCCATGACCCAGGTGCTGATCTACGCCGGCGGCATCCTGGTGCTGATCATCTTCGGCCTGATGCTGACGCCGCCCGACACCAACGAGCGCCGCGTCGGCCGGATCCTGGCCGCGGTGGCGGTGGTGGGAACCGGCGCCTTGGCCTTCTGGGAGAAGATCGGCGGCGCCGTCTGGCACGCCTCCGAGGCCGCTGAGCTGCCGCCGCCGCCGGACGGCACCGTGCGCGAGGTCGGCCTGGAGTTCCTGCGCCGCGACTCCTGGCTGCTGCCCTTCGAGTTCGCCTCGATCGTGCTGCTCGCCGGCCTGGTCGGCTCGGTCTACATCGCCCGACGCCGCTTCAAGGAGGAGGAGCTCTGATGGGTCTCTCCGCATACCTCGCCGTCAGCGCCCTGCTGTTCCTGATCGGCCTGGTGATGGTCGCGTCGCGCCGCAACCTGATCTACGTGCTGATGGGTCTGGAGCTGATCCTGAACGCCGCCAACCTCAACCTGGTGGCCTTCAACCGCTTCCGCCCGGGCGGCATGGAGGGCCACCTGGACGGCCAGATCGGCGCCATCTTCGTCATCATCCTGGCCGCCGCCGAGGCCGCGATCGCGCTCGCGATCGTGCTCAACATCCACTCCCTGTTCGAGACGATCCGTCCGGACGACATCGACACGATGAAGGACTGATGCTCGCCCTCGCCCTTCAGCATGGAGCCGAGACCGCCGCCCACGCTGGCGCCTCGGCGGCCGAGGTCTTCGGCTCCTCCACGGCCATGTGGCTGCTGGCGGTGCCGCTGCTGCCGCTGGTGGCCTGGGTGCTCCAGGTCTGCTTCGGCCGCTTCCTGCCGCGTCAGGGCGACTGGCTGCCCACCGGCGCCATGGGCGTCGCCGCGGTCATCGCCGTGCTCCACTTCTTCAAGGTGCTGGCGATCGGCGACCCGGGCTTCAACCTGGCGCACGAGCTCGACCTGCCGACCTGGAAGTTCTTCTTCAGCGACCCGGGCCTGACCGAGGGGCTGGCCGGCTTCTACGCCGGCATCCTCTACGACAACATCTCGGCCTCGCTGCTGGCGATGGTGGCGCTGGTGAGCTTCCTGGTGCACCTGTTCTCCGTCGGCTACATGCAGGGGGACAGCCGCTACAACCTGTTCTTCAGCAACCTGGCGCTGTTCACCTTCGCCATGCTGGCGCTGGTCATCAGCGACAACCTGCTGTTCTTCTTCGTCTTCTGGGAGATCATGGGCCTGTGCTCCTATCTCCTGATCGGCCACCTCGCGGCCGACAAGGAGGCGCCGAAGATGAGCGCGGCCTGGGCCTCGATGAAGGCCTTCATGACGACGCGCATCGGCGACATCTGCCTCTTCATCGGCATGATGATGATGTACGAGGCCTTCGGCACGCTGAGCTTCACCGGGCTCTACGACGCCGTCCAGGCCCACGTCGACGGCAACGGCGGCGAGTGGAGCGCCTGGCTCACCGGCGCCGGCGTGATGATGTTCCTGGGCGCGGTCGGCAAGTCGGCGCAGTTCCCGCTGCACGTCTGGCTGCCCGACGCGATGGAGGGCCCGACCCCGGTCAGCGCCATGATCCACGCCGCCACCATGGTCGCGGCGGGCGTCTACCTGACGGCGCGCATCTACCTGATGCTGTCGCCGACGGCGCAGCTGATCGTGGCCCTGGTCGGCGGCTTCACCGCCATCTTCGCCGCCACCATCGGCATCACCCAGTACGACATCAAGAAGGTGCTGGCGTGGTCGACGATCTCGCAGCTGGGCTACATGATCTGCGCCATCGGCGCCGGCGGGGTCGCGGCGGGCCTGTTCCACATGCTGACCCACGCCTTCTTCAAGGCCTGCCTGTTCCTCGGCTCGGGCTCCGTGATCCACGGCTGCCACCACGAGCAGGACATGCGCCAGATGGGCGGCCTGCGCAAGAAGATGCCGATCACCTACCTGACCATGCTGGTCAGCACGCTGGCGATCTCGGGGGTGCCGCTGTTCGCCGGTTACTACTCCAAGGACACGATCATCGCCAAGACCCTGGAGCGGTCGATGGCCGAGGGCAGCTTCGTCTGGAGCCTGCCCTTCTACTTCCTGGTCGCGGCCGCCGCGATCACGGCCTTCTACATGTTCCGGCTGATCTTCATGACCTTCCACGGCAAGCCGCGGGCGCACTGCTCCGAGCACGCCCACGAGTCGCCGTGGACCATGACCGTGCCGCTGGTGGTGCTCGGCGCCCTGGCCGTCGTCGGCGGCAAGTTCTGGCTGCTCGACCCGCTCGGCGCCTTCAGCGCCGGCGGCGAGTGGTTCACGAACCTGGTCCACGACCCGCACCACTTCGTCGACCACGACGCCGCCCACCACGCCCACGTCGGCGCCATGACCGCGTCGCTGATCGCGGCCGGCAGCGGCATCCTGCTCGCCTGCCTCTTCTACCTGTGGAAGAAGCTCGACCCGGGCAAGATCGCCGCCGCGCTCGGCGGCCTCTACCGCCTGGTCTACGACAAGTACCGCTTCGACGAGCTCTACAACGCCACCGCGGTGCGCGGCACCATGGTCGTCTCCGCCTTCGCGGCCTGGGTCGACAAGACCTTCGTCGACGGCCTGGTCAACGCCGTCGGCCGGGTCATGCGCGGCCTGGGCGACGCCAGCGCCGCAACCGACCTCCACGTCGTCGACGGGGCGGTCAACTTCGTCGGCGAAGCCACCGTCGCCGCCGGACAACGGGTCCGCCGCTTCCAGACCGGGCGGATCCAGCAGTACGCCTACTTCACCTTCGCCGGCGCGGTGCTGCTCGCGGCGGTGGTCCTGTTCCGGGTCATCTGACCGAGCTGCTGCCAGCACTCCGAACCATGAGTCACCTGCTCAGCCTCATCACCTTCCTGCCGATGGCGGGGATGGTCCTGATCCTGCTGCTCCCCAAGAGCCAGCTCAACGCCATCCGCTGGGTCGCGGCGGGGGCCACCGGCCTGGCGCTCGCGCTCTGCTGCTTCCTCTGGGTCGAGTTCGACGCGTCGGTCGGCGGCATCCAGATGATGGAGAGCTTCGACTGGATCCCGGCCTTCCACATCAAGTACACGATGGGGGTGGACGGGCTCAGCCTGCCGCTCTTGTTCCTGTCGGCGCTGATCCACTTCGTCGCGGTCTTCGCGAGCTGGAACATCACCAAGCAGGCCAAGGGCTACTTCGCCTTGCTGATGCTGCTCGAGGTGGGGGTGAACGGCGTCTTCCTGGCGCTGGACTTCTTCCTCTTCTACGTCTTCTGGGAGATCATGCTGCTGCCGATGTACTTCCTCATCGGCATCTGGGGCGGCAAGCGGCGCGAGTACGCGGCGATCAAGTTCTTCCTCTACACGCTGGCCGGCTCGGTGCTGATGCTCGTGGCGATGGTCGCCATCTGGCTCAAGTCGGGCGGCATGGAGAACGGCACCTTCGACATCCTGACCCTGCAGGCGATGGCGCCCAACTGGGCCGCCGACGGCACGCTGTTCCTGGGCATGAAGTTCACGACCTGGATCTTCTGGTTCCTGTTCGTCGGCTTCGCCATCAAGATCCCGGTCTTCCCCTTCCACACCTGGCTCCCAGACGCCCACGTCCAGGCGCCGACGCCGATCTCGGTGATCCTGGCCGGCATCCTGCTCAAGCTGGGCGCCTACGGCATGCTGCGGATCAACTTCCCGCTGGCGCCGGACGCCTTCCAGAGCTTCGCTTACGCCATCGCGATCCTCGGCGCGATTAACATCGTCTACGGCGCCTACGTGGCGATGGGGCAGACCGACTTCAAGCGCATGGTGGCCTACAGCTCGGTCAGCCACATGGGCTACTTCCTGCTCGGCGCGGCGGCCTGGACCTTCACCGGCCTCAACGGCGCCACCCTGCAGCTGTTCACCCACGGCACCTCCTCGGCGATGCTCTTCCTCATCGTCGGCGTGGTCTACGACCGGGCCCACCACCGCGATCTGAACGGCTTCGGCGGCCTGGGCAAGCGCATGCCCTACTACATGGGCCTGAGCGTGATCGGGATGTTCGCCGCCCTCGGCCTGCCGGGGCTCAGCGGCTTCATCTCCGAGGCCATGACCCTGATGGGCTCCTACGAGGTCTACCCGGTGCTGGTGATCATCAGCACGCTGGGCATCCTGATGACCGCGGCCTTCCTGCTCTACGCCATCCAGCGGGTCTTCCTCGGCAAGCTGCCGGAGAAGTACGAGAGCATCCCTGACATCAACGGCCGCGAGGTCTTCTGCATGGCGCCCTTCGCGGTGCTGTGCATCCTGATCGGTGTCCTGCCCCACCTGGTGCTCGACAAGATGGGCGCCACCCTGGAGCTGATCCAAGAGCAGCTCTCCGTCACCATCGGCGGTTGATGGAACCATGCCCGACGCCCTCTCCTACCTGGACGCGCTCAAGTACATCCTGCCCGAGATCGCGGTCACGGTCGGGCTGTGCGCGGTCCTGATCTGGGACCTGCTCGGCGGCAAGAAGCGCAGCCAGGAGGGCGCCTGGCTGAGCCTGGGCTTCCTGGCGCTGGCGGCGCTCCTGCTGATCCAGCGGCTCGGCTGGCGCGAGGCCACCGTCTTCGGCATGGTCCGGGTCGACAGCCTGGCCACGGTCTTCAAGCTCTTCATCACCACCGCGGTCGGCTTCGTGCTGGCCTTCGACCTGAGCGACCGGCGCCAGACGGGGGAGGGCAAGGGCGAGACCTACTTCCTGCTGCTCACGGCCACCCTCGGCAGCTACTTCCTGGTCGGGACCAACAACCTGATCCTGCTCTACCTCGGCCTGGAGACGCTCGGCCTGTCCAGCTACGCCCTGGCCGGCATCCACAAGCGCGACCGCAACGGCGCCGAGGCGGCGCTCAAGTACGTGGTCTACGGCGCGCTGGCCTCGGGCATCCTGCTCTACGGCGCCTCGCTGCTCTACGGCATGAGCGGCACGCTCGAACTGCACGAGATGGCCCGCTACCTGGTGGCGGCGGCCGACGAGGGCCGCGGCGCCCAGCTCTTGCTGCCGACCCTGATGGTCATGGTCGGCTTCGGCTTCAAGCTGAGCCTGTTCCCCTTCCAGTGGTGGGCGCCCGACGTCTACCAGGGCGTCTCGACCCCGATCGCCGCCTTCCTGGCGGTGGGCTCGAAGGGCGTGGCGCTGGCGGCGCTGGTGCGCTTCGTCGCCGTCGGCTATAGCGGCCTGCTGCGCTTCGGCGAGGGGGCGCTGCTGGCCGAGACCGCCTTCACCGGCGACCTGGTGCTGCTGCTTGCCTTGATGGCCGGCGCCACCATGGTCTTCGGCAACCTGGCGGCGCTGCGCCAGACCAACCTGAAGCGGCTGCTCGCCTACAGCTCGATCGGCCACGCCGGCTACATCCTGATGGGGGTGGCGGTGCTGACCGAGCAGGGCTTCCAGTCCGCGGTCGCCTACACCTTCGTCTACTACCTGATGACCTTGGGCGCCTTCGGCGTAGTGCTCTACTTCGCCAACCAGAGCGGCTCCGAGGACATCCAGGGCCTGCGCGGCATGGGCGCCAAGCACCCGCTGGCGAGCGTGGCGATGGTGGTCTTCCTGGCCAGTCTGACCGGCCTGCCGCCGACCGCCGGCTTCTTCGGCAAGTGGTACCTGATGACCGCCGCCTGGGACGGCGGCCTGCGCTGGCTGACGCTGCTCACGGCGCTGATGTCGGTGGTGTCGCTGTTCTACTACTTCCGCATCGCCAAGGCCCTGTTCCTGCGCGACGCCGAAGAGGAGCTGCCCGCCGGTCCGCGCACTCCGGTGCTCGGCGGCGTCCTGGCGGCGCTGGCGGTGGCCAGCCTGTTCTTCCTCTACTTCGAGCCGCTGCTGGACGCCGCGGCCTTCGGGGTGGGGTCGGTGATCCGCTGGTAGAGGGTTCACCGATCGAGGACCCGCCTCGCTGAGCCGAGCGTCGTTCTGCAGACGGTGCGCTAGCCAGACCAGGCGGCCGAACGGATCGAGGGCCCCGCGGCGTCGCCGCGGGGCCCTCTCTCTTCCTCTACCCCCCGAACCAACGGCGGGGTGACGGGCGACTAATCGACGCCGTCGGCTCCGCCCTTCTTCTCGGGTGCGCGGTCGCTGCGGCGGTCCTGGCGTTGCTGGCGGTCCTGCAGGGCGCGTTGGCGCAGCTGCCGGCGCTGGGTGGCGTCCGGGCGAGCGGAGTCCGCGCCGCGCCGGCCGCGGATCGGCCGCTGCAGCTGCTCACCGCAGTGCCGGCAGCTCGGCTCTCGGTCGGCGCCCGGGCGACGCGGACCGTCCTGGCCGCGCTTCGGCTTCACGCCGTCCTGTCCGCGCTGCGGCCGGCCCTGACCGGGGCGGACCCGATCTTGCCCGCCGCCTCGGACGCGGTCTTGGGCACCGGGCCGAACCCGGTCCTGTCCGCCGCCCCGGGCCCGGTCTTGCCCGGGGCGGGCAGAATCGGCGCCGCGCTGGCCGCGTTGCGGGCGTCGCGCCTGGTCCTGTCCGCGTTGCGGCCGGTCCTGGCCGGGGCGGACCCGGTCCTGTCCCTTCTGCGGGGTGTCCTGGCCGCGGCGCAGGCCGGGGCGGCGTCCCTGGGCGCGGTCGGGCGGTCCGGCGCCGGCGCCGTCCTGGGCCTTCTGCGCTCGTGCGCGGGCGCCAGGCGGAGGCGGCAGCGGCTTGCCGCAGTCCTGGCACTTGCGCCCTTGGGACTGGGGGCTGTCTTGGCCTCGCTGAGGCCGGCGCAGCCGGCGGCGCTCCTGGGCGGGGTCCTGGGCTTCCGCCCGGGGCGTGGGGGTGGTGCGAGGCCGCCGGAACTCCTCTGCGGGAGCTCCTTGGGCGGCCATGATCAGCATGGCTGTGGTCAGGATCATCGTTCCATTTTGGGTCAGGGGGGGTGCCCGCTGAACCCTCATCGGCGCAATGGGTTCCCCTGCCTTTGTCACCCTCCGGTGGCCGGGGGTGAGGCAGGTCGCCGCGATGCCGCTCTCCGGATTGAGGGGTTCGCGGGCGGACTTGCGCTCGGGAGGAGGGGAAGGAACCCCGCACTTCGCCCATGCCCGCCCGCCACGCCCTCCCTCTCGCTTCGCCGATCCTCGCCCTGCTGCTGCTCGCCGCGTCGGCGCCCCCGGCCGCCGCCCAAGGCACCCAGCGCTGGTGGACCAGCTACAACGGTCCGCCCGGCGATCAGAACGACTCCGCCGACCTGGCCGGCTTCGACCCCTTCGGCAACCCGGTCTCGGTCGGCTTCTCGCTCGGCATCACTGGCGGGCTCAACACCTCGGACATCGTCGTGCTCAAGCACGACCCGCAGGGCAACCTGCTGTGGGAGGCGCGCTGGGACGGCGGGGCGCAGGACCAGCCGCATGACGCCTTGTTCGCTGCGGACGGGAGCGTCTACGTCTGCGGCGAGGCGGACAGCTTCACCGCCTCGATGGACTACGTCGTGCTCAAGGTCGACCCGGCCGGCGCGATCGAGTGGTTCCTGCGCTGGGACGGCCCGCCGACCGGCTTCGACGACCGCGCCTACGGCCTGGCGCTCGACCCGGTCGGCAACCTGCTCGTCACCGGCGAGAGCGGCGACAGCTACTCGAACTCGACCCGGGCCTCGACCCTCAAGATCGACCCGGCCGGCACCCTGCTCTGGGACGAGCACTACACCGGCCCCTGGACCGGGGACGACACCGGCTTCGACGTGGCGGTCGACGCCGCCGGCAACGCCTACGTCGCCTGCGCCTCGGCAGGGCAGACCAGCGGCGTGGACTGGGCCCTGCTCAAGTACACGCCGGCCGGGGTGCTCGAGTGGGAGCGGCGCTACGACGGCCCGGCCTCCTACCACGACGTCCCCTACCGCGTGGTGCTCGACGCCGCCGGCAACCCGGTCGTCGGCGGCCACGTCAGCGGCAACGCGCCGGCCTGGAGCGACCTGGCGGCGCGCAAGTACGACCCGCAGGGCAATTTGATCTGGTCGGCCGCCTTCGACGGCCCGCACTCCGGCGGCGACAGCTTCGGCGAGATGGTCATGGACGGCGGCGGCGCGCTCTACCTGACCGGCCTGGGCGACTCGGTGAGCGGCTGGGACCTGGACATGGTGATCGGCCGCGTCGACCCCGCCGGCGGCGTCGGCTGGGTCAGGAGCTGGGACGGCGGCGGCTCCGACGACTACGCGGTTGGCTTGGCGGCCGGCTCCAACGGCAAGGTCTACGTCGCCGGGGCGGCCTACTCTGCCGCGACCTACCTGTCCGACGCCGTGGCCCTGGCCTACGACGGGGCGAGCGGCGCAGAGGTCTGGACTGAGGTCTGGAACGGCCCCGGCAACGACGACGACGGCTACTTCGGCGTCGCCACCGGCCCGGCGGGGGAGGTGCTGTTCACCGGCGACACCTACTTCCGCGGCGCCGGTCGCTTCGACCTGCTGACCGCCCTCTACGACGACGCCGGCGGCTTCCTGCTGACGGTCGGCCCCCTCGTGCGCGGCGGCCTGGCCGACCTCCAGCTCAGCGGCGCGAACCCCGGCGAGCTCTTCCGGGTCGGTTACTCGACCGCGGGCCTCGGCTCCGGCCCCTGCTACGGGGCCCTCGGCGGCCTGTGCTTGGACCTGCTGGCGCCGGTGGTGCCCTTGGCCAACTTGCCGGCCGACGCCAACGGCGAGGCCTTCACGCTGCTTCCGGTGCCGCCGACCGCTCCTCTGGTGACGGTCTCCTTCCAAGCCGTCCTGGCGAGGGGGACCGCCTCCATGAAGTCGAACGTGGTCAGCCAGCCGATCCAGTAGGGGACCCGGTCCGCGCAGGCTTCGCCAGCAGCCGCCCCGGCGCCAGCGCCGCCGCCGCCGCGTCGGCCTCGACCGCCGCTTCGCCGCCCAGGATCCAGTCCGCCGCCAGCCGGCCGACCGCTGGGCCGCAGGTGATGCCGTGGCCGCCGAGCCCGGCGACCCAGTGCAGCCCCTCACAGCGCGGATCCGGTCCGATCACGAAGCGGTGGTCGGGGGCGAAGGTGCGCATGCCGGCCCAGAAGAAGGCGGCGCCGGCCTCGGCGCGCTGCGGCAGCCAGTGGGCGGCCTTCTCGGCCACCACCCCGAGTTGCTCCTCGTCGACCTGCTCGCCGTGGTCGGGGTCGACCTCGGCCTGGTCGCAGGGGCTCATCATCAAGCCGCCGCTCTCGGGCCGGAAGTAGAACTCGGTTCCCGACAGCCACACCACTGGCCAGCCGGCGACCCCCTCCTGCGGTTCCGTCACCAGCAGGTGGCGGCGGTAGGGAGTGAAGGGCAGCTCCAGCCCGGCCGGCGCCGCCAGCCGGGCGCCCCAGCCGCCCTGGGCCAGGACCACGGTGTCGGCGCCCAGCTCGCCGTGGGCGGTGCGGACGCCAGCGACGCGGCCGCCTTCCACCAGCAGCTCGAGGGCCGGGCACTGGAACCGCACCTCGGCGCCGGCCGCCTTGGCCCCCCGCAGGAAGCCCTGGTGGATCGCCGACAGGTCGAAGACGCCTTCCTCGGGCACCGAGATCAGGGCCTCGATGCCGGGGCTGAGCTCGGGCACGCGCTCGTAGAGCTCCTGCGCCGGCACCTCGCGGGCCCCGACGGCGCAGGCCGGGTCCAGGGCCCAGGAGCGCAGGGCCTCCGCCTGAGCCGCGGGAGCCGCCAGATAGAGGCCGCAGGGCTCGAACAGCGGGTGCTCGGCGAAGCCCTCCGGCGGCTGGCGGTAGAAGGCCAGCGACTCGCGCGCCAAAAGGTGCAGGATCGGGTCCTCCATCGACGTACGGAGGATCGCGGCGTTGCGGCCCGAGGAATGGCGGTCCGCGGCGTCCTCGCGCTCGAGCACGGTCACGGCGGCCCCGCGCCGGGCCAGCTGCCAGGCGGTGGCTGCGCCGGCGATGCCGGCCCCGACGATGACGACTCGGCGCTCCATGATCCCGAACCCCTCCCGCGACCCTAATCTAAGGCCGTCATGCTGCTGCCCCTAGCCCTTCTTCTGATCGCCCCCGCCTGCGTCCAGGACCCCGCGCCCTCCGGCGGCTTCGACGCCGCGGCCCTCCAAGCCAAGGTCGACGAGATCACCCCGCGCGTCGCCGAGCTGCGCGGCTGGGAGTTCAAGCGCCCGGTCCCGGCCGGCGTCAAGACGCCCAAGGAATTCATCGAGTTCGCCAAGGAGGAGTTCGAGACCGAGTACGGCCAGGAGCAGCTCAACTACATGAACCAGGAGCACCGGCTGCTCGGGCTGATGGACCCGGACCTGGACCTCTACGAATCGATGCTCGAGCTGCTCGAGTCCCAGGTCGGCGGCTTCTACGACCCGAAGACCGAGCACTTCTACATGATCAGCACCTTCAACGAAGGCGCGATGGCCGACATCATCATGGCGCACGAGCTGACCCACGCCCTGGACGACCAGTACTACCAGCTGGACGCCATGTTCGAGGACGCCCGCGACCTGAACTCGGACGCCGAGTTCGCGATGCGCGCGGTAGTCGAGGGCAGCGGCACCTCGCTGATGAACCTGTACACGGTGCAGGGAATGATGAAGGGTTGGCTCGACATGTCCGATCCGGATGAGCTGGAGCAGATGCAGGAGATGATGGAGGCCAGCTCCGCGGGGCTCGAGCACGCGCCGCCCTTCATGGTGATGACGCTCGCGCTGCCCTACCTCGAGGGCAACAAGTTCCTGGTCCGCGACTCCAGCCTGCTGTCGGCGGCGATGAAGACCCCGACTTCTGAGGAGATCGACCGCGCCTTCCGCGAGCCGCCGCTGTCCTCGGAGCAGGTGCTGCACTTCGAGAAGTACTGGGACCCCGAGCAGCGCGACGACCCGCGCAAGGTCGACCTGGCCGCGGTCTCGAACGCCATGGGCATGGCTGGCTGGGAGCTGCTCGACCAGGACACCTACGGCGAGCTGGCCTGCTACGTGGTCACCGAGGAGGACCTCCCCAACCTCGCGGACGCCGGCGCCCAGATGAGCGCGACCTGGACCAACGAGGCCGCCACCGGCTGGGGCGGCGACACGCTGCAGCTCTACCGCGGGCCCGAGGGCGGCTACATGGCGGTCTGGGGCACGGTCTGGGACAGCGCCGACGACGCCGGGGAATTCTCGGCTGCGATGAACGAGAACGGCGGCGGCAGCGACTTCCTGCGCTCGATCGACGAGGGGGAATTCGGCGTCTTGATGATCTACGCCGACGAGAAGAGCGGTGACGCCGCCAAGGCCTTGCGCACCTCGATCGTCGCGGCCGCCGGCGAGCTGCTCGAGTAAGGGAGCCCGCCCTGGTCTCGCTCGCTCCGCTGCTGCTGGTCGCCCCGCTCCTGGCGCCGGCCCTCGCGCCGGCCCAGGGCGCGGCGGCGAGCTCGGAGCCGCACGCGACCTCCGCGGCGGCCGAGATCCTGGCGGCGGGCGGCAACGCCGTCGACGCCGCGGTCGCCGCCGGCTTCGCGCTGGCGGTCAGCTATCCGGTCGCCGGCAACCTCGGCGGCGGCGGCTTCCTGCTCTACCGCGCCCCGGACGGCGCCGCCCACTTCCTGGACTTCCGCGAGGTGGCGCCTGCCGCGGCGACAGCGGACATGTACCTCGGCGCCGACGGCCAGCCGCTGCGCCAGGCCTCCCTGCGCGGGTGGAAGGCGGCCGGCGTGCCCGGCACGGTCCCGGGCATGGCCGAGGCCCACCGCCGGTGGGGGAGCCTGCCTTGGGCGCGGCTGGTGGAGCCGGCGATCCGGCTGGCGGAACAGGGCTTCCCGGTCTCGGCGCGCCAGTCCGAGTCCTTCGGCCGCTCGGCCGGCAGCCTGGGGCAGGACCCTCTCGCGGCCGCTCGCTTCTTCCTCGCCGACGGCTCGCCGCTGCCGCCGGGCGCCGTCCTGCGCCAGCCCGAACTCGCCGAGACCTTGCGCGCCGTGGCCGAACGCGGCGAGCGAGCCTTCCGCGACGGCCCAGTGGTCGAGCAGCTGCTCCGCGCTAGCGAGGCCGGCGGCGGCATCTTCCAGGCCGGGGACTTCGCCGGCTACCAACCGCGGCTGCGGCCGGTGCAACGCATCGAGTGGCGCGGGCTGGTGGTGCTGGCGCCGACCGCCCCGTCGAGCGGGGGTGTGTTCCTGGCCCAGACCCTGTCGGCCCTCGAGGGCCAGCCGCTGCGGGCTTGGGGCTGGGGCGACGCCCGCAGCGTCCAGCTGATCGGAGAGGCCACGGCGCGGGCCTTCGCCGACCGCAACCGCTGGCTCGGCGACCCGGCTGGCTTCGACTACGACCCGGCGCGGCTGTCCGCCCCGGACTACCTGGACCGACGCTTCGAGCGGCTCTCCCCGGCTCGCTACACGCCGCCCTCGCGGCTGCCCGCGCCCGACTGGCGCGAGCGCGAGCAGACCACCCACTACTCCGTCGTCGACGGCCTCGGCGGAGCCTGCTCGGTGACCACCACCCTCAACGGCGCCTTCGGCGCCAAGGTGATGGCGCCCGGCGGCTTCCTGATGAACAACGAGATGGACGACTTCGCTGCCGCGCCCGGTCGCGCCAACCAGTTCGGGCTGGTGCAGGGAGCCTACAACGCGGTCGCCCCCGGGCGCCGCCCGCTGTCCTCGATGGCGCCGGTGATCGTCGAGAAGGACGGCCGCGTCGACGCCGTGCTCGGCTCGCCCGGCGGCCCGACGATCCTCAGCACCGTGCTCCAGGTCCTGCTGCATCGCTACGCCTTCGGCATGCCCCCGCGGCGGGCGGTGGCGGCGCCGCGCTTCCACCGCCAGGACCGGCCGCCGGCGCTGCAGGCTGAGCCGGGCCGCCTCGACGGCCCCGCTCGCCTCCGGCTCCAAGAGATCGGGCAGCCGGTCAAGCGGCGCAGCAGCATCGGCGACGTCAACGCCGTCTTCCGCCGCCGGGGCGGCTGGCAGGCCGTGGCCGACCCGCGCCGCGGCGGCGCGGCGATGGTGGTGGAGCGGGAGCTGGCGGCGGAAGCCGCGGCCGGCGGTTGAGCCGGCCGGGCTCTGTCGGCGGCTAGAACCGGATCTCGACGACTTCGGAGCCGCCTTCGCTCAGGGTCAGGCCGTGCTCGACGTCGCGACCCTCGTGGCTGAAGCGGACCGTGTAGTAGCCCGGGCGGTAGGTGCCGAGGTCGACCTCGGGTTCGCCGAACATGCGCTGGAAGACCGCGCCGATGCCGGCGGAGGAGTCGTTCACGCGGGCACCGGTGGCGTCGTGTAGGGCGATGTCGGCCGGGCTGACCGGGTTGTTGGAGGCGTCCAGGATCCGCACCCGCAGTCGCACGCCGCGGGTCAGCTCGACCTGGGCCTCGGCCACCTCGCCGGCGCGGACGACGATGCCGGTGAGCTTGGTCTCCACCCACTGGCCGCCGCTGATGGTGACGGTGTAGGTGCCCTCGTCGAGGCCGGTGATGGTGGCCTCGTCCTCGCCCCAGGCGGAGTTGGCGCCGCCGCGGAAGCGGCCCATGCCCTGGTCGGGCTCCTCCTCCTCGCTGCCCTCGAGCTTGGCGGTGGCCTGGAACCAGCGCCGGTTGTCGTCGCCGCCCGGCTGGCGGGCAGTGACCCGGATCGAGCCGGCCACCGGCAGCTGCACCGCGTCCAGCTCCTTGACCTCGCCCTCCATCAGCCGGAAGGTCTCGGTGGTCACCCGGCCGAGCGGCACGCTCAGGTCCGGCTCGTCGTCGTTGCGCCACGGGGCGTTCGAGGAGGCCTCGACGTGGTAGCGCCCGGGGCTGACGCCCTCGAAGGCGTAGTAGCCGCTCTCGTCGGCCTGCTCCCACTTGCGCTCGGCGCCGCCGCCGAACATCGCCGCCAGGCCACCGGGGCTCGGCTCGTCGCTGATCAGGACCACCGAGGCCTCGGGCACCGGGGCGCCGTCCTGGCCCGAGACCACCCGGCCGCGGACGCCGGAGCTGGGCACCTCGAGCACCTGGTAGTCCTCGGGCACCTCCCAGACCTCCATCGGCAGCGCGCCGCGCCAGACCTCGCTCTCGACCTGGACCCGGTACTCGCCAGGCGCCAGGCTCTTGAACAAGAACTCGCCGTCCTCGTCGGTGCGGGCGGTCGAGAAGCCGAGGTTGAGGTTCAGCAGGCTGCCCTCGGCCGACATCAGCATCAGGTTGGCGCCCGGCACCGGCACGCCGTTGGCGAGCAGCTTGCCCTCCAGGCGGCAGCCGCCGGCCGACGGGTCGACGATGTTGAGCTCGGTGATCTCGCCGTCCTTGACGTAGGTGGTCGTGATCCGGCTGCTGCCGAGCATGGTCATGATGTCGCCGGTGAACAGCGACTCGTCCTCGAGGTCGGCCGCCATCATGAAGTAGGCGCCCGGCCGCATGTTCGCCATCGTGTAGCGGCCCTCGTCGTCGGTGGCGGTCTGCTGGAAGTCGCGCGCCTGGATGCTCATCGCCCCGACCATGCGCCCGGGCAGCGGCGTGTCGTTGCGGTCGATGACGTAGCCGGTGATGGTGCCGCCGTCCATGACCAGGACCTCGACGTTCTCGCGCGCCTCGCCGGCGGTCAGGCTCGGCACCTTCAGGCTGGCCGAGGCGAAGCCGTCGGCGGCGACGTTGACGTGGTCGGCGCCGGCCGGCACGCCGGTCAGCTCGTAGCTGCCGTCCTCGGCGGTCTCGCCCATCGCCACGCTCTCGCCCAGGCCCTGCAGCATGGCCATGAAGCCGGACTCCTCTCCGCGGCCGGCGGTCACGATGGCGCCGGCCACCGGGGACCGGGTGCTCGAGGTCAGGACCCGGCCGCTGACGCTGGCGCCGCGGCTGAGCTCGATCAGGACGTCGCGAGTGACCTCCCCCTCCTTGACCTCGACGCCGTTGGCGACGCCGTTCTCGTAGCCCTCGGCCTGGATCGTGAGCCGCCACCTACCCGGCGGGATGTCTTCGAGCAGGAAGCGGCCGTCGTCGTCGTCGACCAGGGTGGTGCCGCCGAGCTGCGCCCGCCAGGAGGCCTCCTGGCGGATCAGTTGCTCGTCCTCGCCGAGCCAGTCGGGGCCCGCTGGCTCGGTCCCTTCCTCAGGGTCGTCCTCTTGGGCCGAGAATGCCTGGGCCTCCTCCGTGATGATCGCCGGGGCGCTGCCCGGTCCGTCACCGCGCCGGTCGCCCCGGACCAGGTAGAAGCGCACCGGCCGCTGCTCGACCGGGTCGACGACCTTGCCCTCGACCGAGCCGGGCTTCCACAGCTGGAGCACCGGTTTCTTGCCCTCGTCCAGACCGCTGAGGCGGAAGTCGGCCTCGGTGTAGCCGGCGGCCTTGACCCGCAGCCGCGCCTGGCTCCAGGCCGGCATGCGGAAGCGGCCGTTGCCGTCGGTGATCGCGGTGGTGGCCTCGGGAAGGAGCTCGGGCAGGATCTCCCGCGCCGCTTCGAGGAACATGCCGCCGGGGCTGTTCATCATGTTGCGGGCGCTCATGCCGCCTTCCTCGGCGCCGCTGGGGATGCTCTGGAGCCGGACGGCGGCGTTGGCGATCGGCTTGCCGGCGCCGTTGACCACCCGGCCCTCGATGCTCAGCTTGATGTCGATCTGGAGCTCCGGCGCCAGGGAGCCGTCCCCGGTCACCCGCGCCATCAGCGGCGCCGACCGGCCCTGGCGGCCCTGGGCCATCAGCAGGAACATCGCTCGCGGCAGCCGCGCGTAGCGGTAGCGGCCGCGGCCGTCCGTGGTGGCGGTCCAGGCCCGGATGTCGCGGATGAAGGGGATGACGTACCGCAAGTCGAGCGGCACGGCGATGACGCTGGCGCGGGCGACCGGCTCGCCCTCGAGGTCCTGGACCACCCCGGACAGCGAGCCGACGTCGCCGAGGCGGACCTCGACCTGGGCGTCGACCTTTCGGCCGAGCGGGCCGAATTCGCGCAATCCGGACTCGACGGCGTTGGCGAAGGCGTTGGCGGTGAGGGCGGTGCCGGCGGGCACGGCCTCGACCGTGAAGCTGCCGTCGGCGCCAGTGTAGACCCGTTCGACGAAGAAGTTGCGATTGCGGAAAGCCGCGATCAGGTACTTGATGCCCGGGCCGACGAGGACCTCGGCGTTGGCGACTGGCGCGCCGGCGGCGTCGGTCACCGTGCCGGAGATCGAGGCGCCGGCGACGGTGCGCAGGATCACGCCCTCCTCCCCGTCGAGGGCATCGGGCAGGACCCGCTGGCGGCGCGGCGTCAGGCGCTGGTGGCTGCGGCCGGTCAGGTAGAGCGTCCGGCCCTGGAGCCCGGCGAGGGAGAAGCGGCCCTCTGCGTCGGCGAAGGTGGAGGCCAGCGGTTCGAGGGAGAAGTCGAGCGGCTTGTCGAAGATCTCCGAGATGCTGAACTCGAAGTCCAGCAGCGGGAAGGGCACCGAGTAGGCGGCGACCCAGGCGTTCGGTACCGGGTCGCCTGCCTCATCCACCACCTGGCCGCGCAGGCCGTGGCGGCCGGCGCCGACCTTGACCTGGCGGTTGTCGAAGGCCGCCACGGCGGGGCCCTGGCGCAGGTCCTGGCGCGGGGCGCCAGCGGCCTGGGCGGGCTCGGTCATGGTGATGGTGGGGGCCTGGCGGTCCTGGATCGGTGCCGGGGCGGGGTCGCCGGGCTCCGAGAACACCAGCCAAGCGAGCCCGGCTCCGAGCAGGAGCAGGAAGAGGATCGTGAGGGTCTTTCGCATCGGACGGCTGGGGGGGTCAGATTATGGGGATTCCGGAGGCCTCGGTCCTAGAATGCCACTATGCCTGCCGGCGTCTGGCGCTTGGCGGTTCTTCTGGTCCTTTTGGTGCCGGACATCGTGGTCTTGAGCATGTCTGCGCCGCTGGACGAGGCCCGCCCCATTGACGAGGCTACCCAGCGGGAGCTGGATGCCCGTAAGGAGGAGCGTCGGGCCCGCTTCAACCGCCGCGGGCCGGACCTGGAGGCCCGGATGCCGAAGCCGGTGGGCTATGACCCGAACCCCTCGCCGGTGGTGGTCAAGGGGGTCGCGGTGCGCGGTCCTCAGCCTGGGGCCCTGGCCGCTGCGGAGCCGGCGGGGACCGGGGGCACGGGCGGACCGCCCGACGGCGGCTCCGAGGCGATGGCGCCCCGGATCGGCTCTGGTGCTGAGGTCGGGCCGGTGACCGAGGACGGCGGCGGCGTGGCTGCCGCGGCTCCGGACCTGGGCCGGGCCTGGGTGGAGGGCGAGGTGGTCCAGCCGGACGGCAGCGCCGTCTCTTGGCTGGAGGTCCGGTTGCTGGCGCGGGCCGACCGCAGCGTGGTGGCCTCGACCGTGACCGACCACCGAGGCGGCTACCGCTTCGCCGATGTGTCGCGAGGCGAGTACCAGGTCGAGTTCGGGCCCGCGGGGGCGCCGCTCGGCGAGCTAGACGAGGAGCTCGAGATCCGCAGCGGCGAGCACCGGCGGGATTGGCAGACGCCGCGGCTGGGCGGCCTGAAGGTCCGGGTCAGCGCCGACGACGGCGCCCGGCCGCTGGTCGGCCGCCAGGTCCGGATCCAGGAGCGCTTCGGCGAGGAGCGCCAGGGCGTGACCGACGACGAGGGCCTGGCCCACTTCCGTAACCTGCCCGTCGGCAGCTACCGCGTCCTCCTGATCGAAGACGGCGTCCGCCAGGCCGAAGAGCGCCAAGCCGTCGTGGCCAAGGCGACCACCAGCGTCGAATTGGGGTCAGACATCGGTTTTTAATCGACGTCGGACCTCGACTTTTGGCCCACGAGG
>CAYZXS010000036.1:0-37914 GCA_964482495.1 uncultured Planctomycetales bacterium | reverse complement strand
CGGGTCGAGAAAGGAGAGGTACGACCTCGAATATCAATCGATGTCTGACCCCGTTCTGACGTCCACCTCCCCTTCCAGCAGGGCGGTGGTGAGGCCGGGGCCGGGGACGACGGTGCCGCCGCTGTGGGTCTGGTGGACGCCGCAGGACGGGGAGCGGTCCTGGAACCAGGCGTAGCGGACCTGGTGTTGGCGGGCGATGGCCAGGGTGGCCTCGGCGCCGGCGCGGAAGGCGGCGGTCACGTCGGCGCCCGGCGCTTCCCCGACGGTGAGGATCGGCTGCCGCCCGGCCAGGACGGCGCGGCCGTCACCAGCCGGGGGCTCCGCGGGCGGCCGCGGCGCGGGCAGGCCGCCGAGCATCTCGGGGCAGACGGTCACGACCACGGCGCCGGCCGCTTCCAGAGCCGAGAGCAGGGCCGAGGCACGGTTGTGCCCGCCGTCCCAGCGCGTGGCCTCCCCCGCCAGGCAGGCGCTGACCAGCACGGTCTCCCCGGGGCGAAGGTCCGCCGGAAGCTCCCAGCTGAGTTGGCCGCTCATGGCAGCATGTTAACCTGCCGAATCAGGATGAAAGCTGCCGTAGACCCTCCGCGAAACCGCCCCGGCACCGCGCTCGCCCTCGGCTCCGGCAGCGCCCGCGGACTGGCGCACATCGGCATCCTGCGCGTGCTCCGGGAGGCCCACGTCCCGATCCGCGGCGTCGCCGGCGCCAGCATCGGCGCCGTCATCGGCGGCCTCCATTGCGGCGGGGCCCTCGACGCCTACGAGTCCCTGATGCGCGGCCTGGACCGCCAGGGAGTGGTCTGGTTCCTCGACCCGGTGCTGCCGACCTCCGGCTTCTTCGGCGGCGCCCGCACCACCAAGGTGCTCCAGACGCTGCTCGGCGACCGCCGCATCGAGCTGCTGCCGGTCGACTACTGCGCCGTCGCCACCGACCTAGCGACCGGCCACGAGATCCGCCTGCGCACCGGCCGCCTGGTCCGGGCGATCCGCGCCAGCTCCGCCATCCCGGGCGTCTTCACCCCGACCCGGATCGACCACCGCTGGCTCACCGACGGCGGCGCGGTCTCGCCGGTGCCCATCGGCGCCGCCAAGCAGCTCGGCTACCGCCACTCGATCGCGGTCGACCTGCACGCCGCCAGCTTCCCCGAGCCGCCCCTGCTCGACGCCTCGCTCGAGGAGCGCGAGCAGGCCGAAGCCGAGGAGATCCCGCCGCTCGACTCCCTGCCCCTCGACCCCGAGGCCGTCGAGCGCGCCCGCGAATTCCTGAAGGAGACCGCCGGGCTGGTCAACGAGGCCCGCAAGAAGGTCGCCGACCGGGCGGTCCGCTTCTGGCACCGCTTCACCGGCCGGCCCGAGGACCGCGCCCCCGGCCTCGCCGACGTGGTCGGCGACACCATGGCCTTCGCCCAGCTCGCGGTCTCCCGCCAGGCCCTCGAGCTCGATCCGCCGGACTTGGTCCTGAAGCCGCGCCTGCCCGGCATCGGCCTGTTCGACTTCCACCGCGCCGCCGAGATCATCGCCGAGGGCGAGCGGGTGGCCCGCGAAGCCTGGGATCAAGGCTTGCTCGAGCCGATGCTCAAGGACCAGGATGCCAAGACCGGCAGCCGCCGGCAGGTCGGGACATGATCGGACTGCTCCTCTCCGCGCTGCTGGCCTCCGCTCCCGCCCAGGACCCGCCGCCGGCGCCGCCCCTCGAGGAGCGCGTCGACCGCGCCATCGGCAAGGGCGTCGGCTACCTGCTCGGCCAGCAGTACCCCGACGGCAGCTTCCTGAGCTGGACGGACCAGAACTACATCGGCGGCCCCACCGGCCTGGTGGCCTACGCGTTGCTGAAGTCCGGCCTGCCGCCCGAGCACCGCAGCATCGACCTGGCGCTGGACTTCCTCGACCTCCACCCGCCGACCCAGACCTACGACGCCGCGGTCCGCTGCCTGCTGCTCAGCTCGCTCGACCCGGAGCGCTACGAGGAGCGCATCGAGCGCGCCGCCGACGTCTTCTTCGACCACCACGCCGGGCACTTCGCTTACGTCCGGGTGCTGCGCAACCAGGCCGGCGGCGACCTCTCGAACACCCAGTTCGCGATCGTGGCGCTGGCGGCCCTGGACGCGGCCGGCTTCCAGCGCGACCAAGAGTTCTGGGAGAAGATGGCCGAGTTCCTGCGGCGCGAACAGAAGCCGGACGGCAGCTACTCCTACCACTCGGGCGGCGCCGCCACCCAGACCATGTCCCTGGCCGGCTACGGCTGCCTGGCCGCGACCCACCGCGTTCTCTCCGGGCGTAAGAAGGTCCGCAAGAAGACCCTCGAGGCCATCGAGCGCGACATGGCGAAGGCCGAGCAGTGGCTCGACGCCAACTGGCTCGGCGAACTGGAGTGGACCGGCGAGAACGGCCTCAACCGCTGGGGCTTCTACGCTTGGTACGGCATGGAGCGGGCCGGCGCCTTCGCCGGAGCCGACCTGATCGCTGGACGCGACTGGTACCGGTCCGGCGCCGAGCTCCTGACGGCGAAGCAGAACGGCAGCGGCACCTGGTCCGACCCCTGGGGCAACCCGCAGACCAACACTGCCTTCGCGCTGCTGACCCTCTCGCGCGCCACGGCCAAGGTCGGCACCGGCGGCGACCCCCGCCCGGGCCTGTGGGAGAAGCGCTGGTCGAACGCCGACGCCCGCAAGGCCGACCTCTTGATCACCGCCTCCGGGGCGCCGGCGGGCCGCGCCTTCCTGGCCGGCCTCCACCCCGAGCTGGTCGAGCTCTACGCCTTCGAAGGCGAGCGCCAGCCGCGCATCAGCCGCTTCGCCTGGCTGCTCGACGGGGAAGAGATCCTGGTCCGCCGACCCGAGGACCCGGCAGCGCTCGCCCAGGCAGACGGCCCGCCCCGCTTCCCGGTCGAATTCGAGCTGCCCGCGAACGGCAGCTACACCCTCGAGGCCACCGCCTGGCTGCGCATCCCCGGCAGCGACGACGAGAACGACGTCGTCCAGGTGGTCTCCGGGCCGCTGCCCCTGGTCGTCCACGGGCTGGTCACCGAGCGCGACCGCTCTCAGCTCGAGCTCGCCGCGCGGGCGCTGCCGATCGACGCCAAGGACCTCGACCAGCTGGCGGCGTCGAGCGAACAGGGCGGGCAGTCCAACGGCGCCGCGCGCGCCTTCGACCGCTTCCAGGGCAGCCGCTGGCTGGCGACGCCCGAAGACGAAGAGCCCTGGATCCGGCTGGTGCCGAAGCGCGCCGTCCGGGTGGCCGCGGTGCGGCTGCTGCCGGCGCTGTCGAGCCCGGAGGAGTCCACCTTCGACCTGCCGACGCGGGTCCGGGTGACGGTGAACGGCCGCAAGCACGAGCTGGAGCTCCCGCCCCGGAACTTGCGCGCCGGCACCGAGCTGAAATTCCGCCGGCCGCTGCGCCTGCGCGAGCTCGAGGGCCGAGTGCTGGAGCGGCGCACCAGCTCGAACGCCGGCAACGCCGGGATGGTCGGCTTCCGCGAGATCCTGCTGCTCGCCGAGGCGGACTAGCGAGAGGTCTCGACCGCCGCCGGATGCCAGGGCACGTCGGCCACGCCCTCGCGCCAGTTGGAGATCCGCGCCAGCACGAACAGCCAGTCGCTGAGCCGGTTCAGATAGGCCTGGTGCCGCGGGTCGACGTAGTCGTCGTTGGCCAGCGCGGCCACGGTGCGCTCAGCGCGGCGGCAGATGGTGCGCGCCAGGTGCAGCCGCGCCGCGGCCTCACAGCCGCCGGGCAGGATGAAGGCCTTGAGCGACGGGAGCTCCTCCTCGAAGCGGTCGATCTCGGCCTCGAGCACCTCGAAGGCGTCGGCCTCCCACTCGGGCAGGTGGGCGCGGGTGTCCTCGGAGGCCTCCGACGGCGTCGACAGCCACGAGCCCAGCACGAACAGCCGCGCCTGCTCACGCTGCAGGGCGGCCGTGAGCTCGGCGTCGGCCGCCGCGGCGCACCAGCCGACGGCGGAGTTGAGCTCGTCGATCTCGCCGTAAGCGATGATGCGCTCGGAAGCCTTGCGGACGCGGAGACCGCCGAACAGGCCGGTCTCGCCGTCGTCCCCGGTGCGGGTATAGATCTTCATGGCTGCTCCTGCGCCATCGGCGCCTGCGGTGGCCCGTTCAGGATACACCCTTGGCGCCGCCGCGGAGGAGCGGCCGCCCGGATCAGGCGGTCTGCAGCGCCGCCACGGCGCGGGCGGGTCCGAAGACCACCAGCCGGTCGCCGTCCTGGAAGCGGTAGTCCGCCTCGGGCGCGCGCGGGCTGGTGGTCTGGCCGGGCAGGGCGTGCGGCTTGACCAGCAGCACGTTGACCCCGTGGCGGACCCGGAATTCGGCCTCCACCAGGCTGCGGCCGAGCAGCGCCACCGGGGCGTCGACCTCGGCCATCAGGTAGTCGCCGACGCGGCGCGAGACCACCTCCTCACCGCTCCCGCCGGGCAGGCTGCTGGCGAGGGTGTCGGTCATCTGGTGCTTGAAGACCTCGGTGCGGTAGCGGTTGAGCACGTCGGCGATGTGCACGACGCCGACCAGCCGGCCTTCCGCGAGCACAGGGAGCTCGTCGCGGTAGCCCTGGTCCAGCCGCCGCAGCACCAGGTCGAGGGTGTCCTCGGCCTGGGCGGACGGCCACTCGGCCAGCGCCACGTCCTCGGCCACGAGCAGGTTCTGGACCAGGCCGATGTCCTCGAGCACCGAGCGCATCTGGTTGAGGGCGATCACGCCCTTCATGCCGCCGTCGGCGTCCGCGACGTAGACGCAGGCTTCCTGTCCGTGGTAGAGCCGCTGCAAGAGCGGGAGCAGCGGGTCCTGCGGCGCGGCGAGCGGGACCTCGGCCCGCATCACCTCGCGCACCGGGATCCGGCGCAGCAGGTCGACGTCCTGTCCGTCGCGGATGTTCACGCCGCGGCGCCGGAGCTTGATGGTGTAGATCGAGTCGCCGTGCAGGCGGCTCATCACGAGCGTGCCGACGATACAGGAGATCATCAGCGGCAGGATGATCTTGTAGTCGGTGGTGAGCTCGAACAGGATCATGATCGCCGTGATCGGCGCGTGGGTGGCGGCGGCTACGACCGCGCCCATGCCGACCAAGGCGTAGGCGCCCGGCGGCGCCGCCCCCGGGAACCAGGCCTGCACCACCACCCCTACCGCGCCGCCGAGGCTGGCGCCCAGGAACAGCGATGGCGCGAAGACGCCGCCCGATCCACCCGAGCCAATGGTGAGCGACACCGCCAGGATCTTGGCGATCAGCAGGCCGATCAGCAGCCAGGCGCTGGGCGAGCCGGTCAGGGCGTTGTTCATCGCCTCGTAGCCGACGCCGAGCACCTCCGGGCCGACCAGGG
Organism: uncultured Planctomycetales bacterium; assembly: GCA_964482495.1. Taxonomy (GTDB): domain Bacteria; phylum Planctomycetota; class UBA1135; order UBA1135; family UBA1135; genus J029. The sequence goes on along the minus strand of CAYZXS010000036.1, from coordinate 32,591 downwards.
CGATGGCGCCGACCGCGGCGCCGCCCAGCATGGCCTTGAGCGGCGCCGGGATCTTGAGCTTCTCGAACAGCTCCTCGGAGGTGTGCAGCGAGCGGGTGAAGGCGATCGCCACCAGCCCGGCCAGCAGGCCGAGGATGGCGTAGGCGACCAGCTCTCCCGGGTGCTCCAGCGAGTACTGCGGGATCTCGAAGGCCGGCAGGTCGCCGAGGTGCTGACGCGACACCACGGTCGCCACCACCGAGGCGATCACGATCGGCGAGAACTGCGGCACGCCGAAGTCGCCCAGGATGACCTCGACCGCGAACAGCGCGCCGGCCACCGGGGCATTGAAGGTCGCGGCCACGCCGGCCGCCGCGCCGCAGCCGACCAGGGTGCGCAGCCGCCGCGGGCTCACCTTCAGGAACTGCCCCACGGTCGAGCCGATCGCCGAGCCGATCTGCACGATCGGGCCCTCGCGGCCGACCGAGCCGCCGGAGGCGATGCAGACCCCCGAGGCGACGGTCTTCGCCGCCACCACCCGCGGCCGGATGCGGCCGTGGCGCAGCGCGACGGCCTCCATGACTTCGGGCACGCCGTGGCCGCGAGCTTCCTTGGCGAAGCGGTCGACGATCCAGCCGACCAGCAAGCCGCCGAGCGCCGGGACCGCCACGACCCAATACCACGGCAGCTCGCGGATCCACTCCAGGAGGCCGCCGTGGTCGGTGATCGGGCCTTCCGGCCGCCAGATCCACTGCTGCAGCTGCACGATCAGCAGCCGGAAGCCGACCGCGCCGTAGCCGCCGATGAGGCCGATGAAGATGGCCACCAACACCATGTAGACGTTGGTCGACTGCTTCAGGTAGGCGTTCAGCCGGTGGAAGAGGCCCAAGACGGGTGCGGCGCCCGCGCGCGGGGAGGAGGAAGCGCGGCCCCGACGGGCCGCGCGAGGGCGGAGATTCTAGCCCGCCGCTCGCGCCCTCGCTGGCTCAGCGGGGCGCGGTCTAGGCGTCGAGGACCTCGAACTTGGTCGTCGCTCCGGTCGCGGCGCCGGAGCGGCCGACCAGGACGAGTTGGACCTCGACCGGTCCCGGCCCCGTCGGGTGGAAGCGAGGCGTGCCCTGGGCGTCCTCCTCGACGTATCCGCTGCCGGCGCCCGCGACCTGCCACTGGAGGAGGACCGGTTCGCCGGCGGGATCCCGCCAGTCCACGCCGAGGGCGACGGTCTGGCTCGAGTCACAGCGGCGGCGGTCAGGGGTGAGGCCAGTGACCACCGGCCGAGGCAAGGCGGCGGCCGGCGCCAGGCGAGGCGCCGCCAGCAGCAGCCGGTCCACCCGCGCCGCGGCGGCGCGCAGGTCGGGGGCGGCCGAGGAGCCCGGCTCCAGGACCAGCACCCGGACGGCGACGTTGCCGCGGATCATCGCGGCCCAGGCCAGCCGCTCGGCCGAGGCGCCGGCGGGGGCGGCGAAGGCGGCGTCGCCGACGGCGAGGCCGACCTCGGCGCCGGCTTGCAGCGGCCTTGGCGAGCTCACCCAGGCGAGCCAGGGCAGCATGGCCTCGCGGGCGCCGGCGACGTCGGCGGCGATGACCGCCTCGACCCGCAGCGCCGGCCGGCCCTGGCGGTCGCGCCAGGTGCGGGCGAAGACGGCGCCGTCGTGCTCGAGCGCGCTCTCGCCCAGGCCAGGCAGCTCCAGCTCCGCCAGAGCCAGGCCGGCGCGGCGCGGGCCGGCGGGCCAGGACTGCGGCTGGTAGAGCAGCCGGGCGCGGGCCAGGGTCTCGTGTTCGGGGTCGGGGCCGTCCTGCGGAGCGGCGAAGGCGAAGGCGCCGGCGAACAGCCAGGCCAGGACCAGCAGCAGGGTGGAGCGGGGCGCGGTCATTTGAGCTTGGGCAGCGGCTCGTAGCTGCGGCTGGTGTTGTTGAGGCTGGAGAGGTCGTTGTAGCCGGACGGGCCGTCCCACGGCCGGTCGTGGTTGTGGCCGGGGATGCCCGGCGTCTGCCGCGGCGCGCCGTCCTCGTCCAGGCGCATGCAAGCGTCGGAGACGTGGGTGCCGTGGTCTCGCGTGATGATGTGGTGGTAGCTGAAGCTGTGCCCGCTGCCCCACAGGTTCATGGTGTAGCCGTTGGTGCCGATGCCCCAGATGCAGTTCAGCGTCATGCTGCCGAGCCGCACCATCTCGACGTCGCGGATCCCCAACATGCCGAGCATGCCGGAGGTGGCGCCGGCGCAGTCGGAGCAGTTCAGGTACTTGCCGTTGGCGTGGCCGTCGAGCAGCGACGACAGGTTGATCCGGTGCTGGCCGTGCTGGAAGTAGTGCGAGGCGCCGCCGTCGCCGCCGTGGGTGTAGGTGTCGTAGACCACGCCCTCGATGGCGTTCGGGAACGGCCCCTCCCCGCCCTGGAAGCCGCGCACCAGGCTCTGGACGACGCCGGCGGGGGTGTCGGTGGCGAAGCCCAAGCCTTCGCTCCAGGTCGCCAGGTAGTCGGCGACCTCGACCCACGGGCCCTTGTACTGGGTGTTGGTCATGCCGGTCGCGAACTGCGGCTCGTCGATCACGGTGTAGAAGCGGTGCTCGGTGACCAGGGCGCCGGGCACCTCCTGCCAGGTGGCGGCGCCGGCTTCCCGCCACTGCCAGCTCCAGCGGAACTCCAGGTCGGTGCGCCCGGCGTGCGCCGGGAGCTTCGGCCCCATCAGGACCGGCTCGCCGGTGAGGCTGCGGCCGACCGGGGACTCCCAGGGCTGGCCGTCGACCGTGGTGCGGACGACGCAGCGGGTCTCGACGCCCGCGACCGGCAAGCCGGAGGCCATCGGCTCGCCGGCGCAGGAGGTGCCGCCGTCGCCGAAGCCGACCCGGAACAGCGGCCGCTCCCCCACGCGGTAGCACAAGGGGTAGTTGTAGGAGCAGGCCTCGTAGCTGCCGCCGTCCATCACCGGCTCGGCGGTGTCGGTGTGCAGCGGCGGCGCCGGGCGCGGCCTGCCGTCGTCGAAGTCGAGGTCCGAGACCTCGCCGGGGCGGGCGATGGACAGGTACTCGTGGAAAGCTGGCGTGGCGTAGAAGGTCCGCGACGAGCCCTTCTTGAAGTAGACCATCTGCCACTCGCCGGTCGGTCCGGTGGTCTCCGCCCGCAGCGAAGAGACGCCGAGCCGGACCAGGTCCACCGGGAAGACCAGGCGGTCCTGGCCGCCGAGGTCGCGGACGACCACGGTGTAGGACCCGGTGTCGGCGTAGACCGCGTCATCGGTGCGGCCGTCCCAGACCAGCTCGAGCGGGCTGAAGCTGCCGACGGCTGGGCGCTCAGCGGTGAGGACCGGCGCGCCGCCGCGATAGACCTCCATCCGCAGCGTGGTGGCGCGGCCGGGCGGCAGGACCAGGACCCGGCAATGCACGCCGCCGCCCTCGAGCTTGGGGTCGGCGACTCGGGAATAGCCCAGCGCAGCCAGAGAGCCGCCGGGGCCGCTGCCCACCTGCGGCGCCACGGCAGGACCGGCGCTGGCGATCGATAAACAAATCGTGGCGAGGATCACCTTCACAGCCTAACAGGAAACCGGCGGGCCGCAGGGGCGCCCGGAAACGGCCAGAGCGCCCCGGCGGCGGACCGCCAGGGCGCTCTTCGGCGCCGGGAGACCCGGCACGAGGCCGGATCAGAGGCTGTCGGCGTTGCCGGCCAGGTACTCGGCCACGCCCTCGGTGCTGGCCTTCATGCCGGCGTCGCCGTCCTTCCAGCCGGCGGGGCAGACCTCGCCGTGCTGCTCGGTGAACTGCAGCGCGTCGATCATGCGCAGCATCTCGTCGATGTTGCGGCCCAGCGGCAGGTTGTTGACGACCTGGTGCTGGACGACGCCGTCCTTGTCGATCAGGAAGCTGCCGCGCAGGGAGACGGCTTCGCCGAGCAGGACGTCGTAGTCGCGGGCGATGTTCTTGGTCAGGTCCGCGACCAGCGGGTACTTGACCGGGCCGATGCCGCCGTTGTTGATCTCGGTGTTCCGCCAGGCGAGGTGGGTGAAGTGGCTGTCGATGGAGCAGCCGATCACTTCCACGCCGCGCTTCTCGAATTCGGCCATGCGGTGGTCGAAGGCGATCAGCTCGCTCGGGCACACGAAGGTGAAGTCGAGCGGGTAGAAGAACAGGACGACGTACTTGCCGCGGTGGTCCGACAGCTTGAAGTCATCCTTGAAGGTGCCGTCGCCCATGACGGCCGTGGCGGTGAAATCGGGGGCTTCCTTGCCGACGAGAACGCTCATCTCTATCTGTCTCTCTCTTCTGAATGCGGGGAGTGCGGAGGGGCTATCTAGGACCGAAATCGAGCGGTTCCAGCCCGAAATCGGGAGGCCATCCTAGCGCGGCGCCGCCCGGATCGCCGCCGCGAGGACCTCGGCCGCCCGCTCGCCGTGGGCGGCGGCGGTGTCGAGCACCTCCTGGTGGCTGGGACGGCTGCCGCCGACCCCCGCGGCATAGTTGCTGATCAGCGAGACCGCCATCACCCGGGCGCCGGCGGCGCGGGCGGCGAGGGCCTCGGGGACCGTGCTCATGCCGACGGCGTCGGCGCCAAGGGCAGTCATGGCCCGGACCTCGGCCGGGGTCTCGTAGGTCGGGCCGGACATGCCGACGTAGACGCCCCAGTCGAGGTCGGGCTCGGCGACCCGCAGCCGGGCCCGCCAGGCCGGGTCGTAGAGGTCGACCAGGTCCAGGAAGAGGGCCTTGCCGTCCTCGGTGTGGTGGGCCGCGAGCGGGTTCGGCAGGCCGTAGTTGATGTGGTCCGAGAGCGGCATCAGGCTGCCCGGCGGCCGATCCTCGCGGGTGGAGCCGGCGGCGTTCAGGAGCAGCACCCGCTTGGTCCCCCACCGCACCAGGGCGCGCACGCCCCGCACCAGGACGCGGGCGGGGTAACCCTCGTAGGCGTGGACGCGGCCGCTGACGAGCAGCACCCGCTGATCCTCGAAGCCGCCCAGGCTCAGCTCGGCGCCGTGCCCCTGGACCTTGGGCTGCGGCCAGTGCTCGAGTTCGGCCAGCGGCAGGATCTTCGGATCGCTCAGGAGGTCCCGGGCGCGCTCCTTCCAGCCGCTGCCGAGCACCACGGCGACGTCCGGGCTGGCCCCCAGGGAAAGGGCGAGCGACCGCGCCAGGTCGTCGACGATCGTCTTCTCCGGCGTCTCCACCCCCGCATCCTAAGCCGGCGCGACGGCCGGGGCGCCCCTAGGCTCGGGCTTCTCTCCCCGCCCTCCTCCGCCATGCTGCTTCCCCTCCTGCTCGCCGCCGCCGCCCTCCAGGAACCGGCCGACCACGGACTGGTCTGCCTCGTCCCGCAGGACGAGAAGCGCCACTTCCGCCAGGTGGTCCAGATCGACCCGGACAGCGGCGAGCGCCAGCTGCTGCTCGCAGACCTCCTCTACTGCTTCGACGCCGCCGACCGCCAGCGGCTCTGGCCCCTGCCTGAGGGAGGCGTGGTGTGCGCCGGCCCGGTCAGCCGCAGCCGGCCGAGCCCGAACGTGACCATGCCGCTGTGGCTGCGGGGCGCGGACGGTGGCCGCGAAGTCCTGCGGGGAAGTTCCACCCACTACGCCGTCTCCCCCGACGGGCGCCACGTGGCGAACGCGGACTTCCAGCGGCTGGAGCTGCTGGCGCTGGACGACGAGGACCGCGAGTGGCAGACGCTGGTGGCCCCAACGGAGGAGAGCCGCCTCCGGCTCGGCGCGCCGCTGTGGTCCCCGGACGGCGCCTGGCTCTACGTGCCGGTGCGGAGCAGCTTCCGCGGGCGGGACGAAGCGCCCGGTCCGGCCCCCGGCCTCTGGCGTTGGTCCGCGGACGGCAGCGTTCGCGAGCGGGTGGCCGAGCTCGGCGGGGCGTCGCTGCTGGCGGTCGAGCCAGGCGACGCCAGCCTCCTGGTCCACGTCAAGGTCGGCCGCGATCCGCACGCCGAGGGCTGGATCGAGCGCGTCCACCTCGACGGCGGCGAGACTGAGCTCCTGGTCGACGACGCCGCCTCCCGCGGCATGGGCTTCGATCTGGCGCCCGACGGCGAGCGCTTCGTCTACCTGCGCCGCGACCGGCAGCTCGTGCTGAGAGAGCGGGACGGGAGCAGCCGCGCCCTCGGCGCCGGCCTGGATCCGCGCTTTTCGCCCGACGGCGCCGCGCTGGTCTTCCACCGCTGGGAGGAGGGCGTGCCGCGGCTCCTCCTGCTCGTCCTGGCCTCGGGCGAGCGACGCGACCTCGGCCCGGGCCTGCGCGCGGAGTGGCTCCGTGGCAAATGACGGGCCAACTCCCGGGATCCCGGGAAATCAACCGGCGGCCATTCCGAATAAGTGCCGCCATGAAAACCCAGACCATCAACCGCTTGGCCCCCGCTGCCATGCTCACCGTCATCGGCCTCACCCTCAGCGCCGGCTGGATCGGCTACCTTCAGGGCCTCGCCGAGGCCGCGATCGTCGCCCTCTGATCGCCCCTGTAGCCAGATCTCCCATGGAACGCCCCTCCCTCCTCGCCCTGCTCGCCCTGCTCTTCACCCCCTCCTGCGTCATCGTCATCGGTGACTGGGACCGCGAGAGCGCCCGCGTCGAACGCGACTACCAGTTCCAGGCCGACGGCGTCTCCCGCCTGCGGGTGGAGTGCCGCAACGGCTCGATCCGGGTGGCCCAGGGCGGCCCGGAGATCGATTGCCTGGCCAAGCTGACGGCCTCCTCCGTGGACTACGACGAGGCCAACCGCCTGGCCTCCGCGATGGCCGTGCGCTCCGAGCGCAGCGGCGACCTGCTCCGGCTCTTCGTCGAGGTGCCCGAGGACGCCACTGGCTGGAGCGCCTCCATGAGCCTGAAGGTCCCGGCCGGCCTGGCGCTGGACCTCGACACCTCGAACGGCCGCATCGTCGTCGCCGACACCTTCTCGACCATCCGCGCCGACACCTCGAACGCCTCGATCCAGGTCCACTGCGACGGCGACGCCGAGCTCGACACCTCGAACGGCTCGGTGCGGCTGGTGGGCTTGCCGGAGACCTTCGACATCCACACCTCGAACGCCTCGGCGACGGTCGACCTCTCGGGCGACTGGAACGGCTACGGCCAGGTGAAGACCTCCAACGGCGGCATCACCATCAACTGCGCCGGCAAGCTGCGCTGCGCCACCTCCACCACGACCAGCAACGGCAGCATCCGCGGCGCCCGCGACCTGCGCGGCGAGCCCGAGGTCGGCGAGCTGGTGCTCCGGACCAGCAACGCCAGCATCCGGGTCAACGAGCAGCTCTAGGCTCTCACCGGCCCGCTCCGCACCGCGACCGCGGTCCTCACAGCAAGAGGGCCGCGGTCGCTGCGGTACAGAAGCTCGCCAGCGCGCCCGCCAGCAAGGCCCGGAAGCCGAGGCGGGCGAAGTCGCCGCGGCGCTCGGGGGCCATGCCGCTGAGGCCGCCGATCTGGATGGCGATGCTGGAGAAGTTGGCGAAGCCGCATAGGGCGTAGCTGGCGATCAGGCGCGAGCGGTCGCTGATCACGCCTTCGCCGCCCATGCGCGCCAGGGCGTCGTAGGCGACGTACTCGTTGACGGCGATCTTGGTGCCGAGCAGGCCGCCGACGGCGCGGGCCTCCTCGGCCGGCACGCCGAGCAGCCAGGCCACCGGCGCCAGCAACCAGCCGAACAGCTGCTGCAGGGTCAGTCCCTCGGAGACCAGGCCGAGCAGGCCGTTCACCATCGCCAGGATCGCCAGGAAGGCGATCAGCATGCCGAGGATGTTGATCGCCAGCTTCATGCCGTCTCCAGCGCCCGAGGCGGCGGCGTCGACCAGGTTGGCGTAACTGGACTTGGGCTGGGCGACGTCAGCGCCGAGGGTCTCGGGCTGCTCGGTCTCGGGGAAGACCAGCTTGGCCAGGCCCAGCGCCATCGGCGCCGACATCACCGTGGCGGCGAGCAGGTGCCCCGCGATGTCCGGGACGCTGCCGGTCAGCATGCCGACGTAGATGGCGAAGACGCCGCCGGCGACGGTGGCGAAGCCGACGGTCATGATCGCGCCGACCTCGCTCTGGGTCATGCGCGCCAGGTAGGGCCGCACCAGCAGCGGCGCTTCGGTCTGGCCGACGAAGATGTTGGCGGCGGCGCTGGTCGACTCGGCGCCCGAGGTGCCCATGGCGCGCGCCATGAGCTTGGCCATGAGGCCGACGATGGCGCGCACCACCCCGAGGTGGTGGAGCACGGCGAAGACCGAGGAGAAGAACACCACCGTGACCACGACCAGGGCGCCGAGCAGCGGCGGGCCGCCGTCCAGGCCGAGCGCTGACTCCCCGAGGATGGTGCGCGATCCGGACTTGGCGTATTCGATCAGCGCCAGGAAGAAGCCCTGGGCGCCGTCGAAGAAGGCCTGGCCGACGAAGGTCTTCAGCACCAGCAGGGCGAGCGCGAACTGCAGGCCGAGGCCGACCAGCACCGGACGCCAACGCACCGCCTTGCGGTCGGCGCTGAGCAGCCAGGCCAGCCCGATCAGCGCCGGGATCCCGAGCAGCGGTTGCCAAGACACGGCGCCCAGCCTACGGGCGCGCCGCCGACTTTCCTGCCCTGAGGGGGCGCGGTCAGGCAGAATCGGGGGATGCTGGCCGCCGCCGCCGTCCTCCTCGCCTGCCCCTTGCCGCAGGAGAAGCCGCCCAACCTGCGCGAGACCAAGAAGCTGGTCGCGGAGTACTTCGCCCTCGACCCGCTACAGCAGGCCGAGCACGCCCGACGGATGGAGATCGTCGCCCGGCTCGACGCCTTCCCGCTCGACTCCAGCTCCAAGCGCAAGCGCTGGCGCAAGGACCTGCTGAAGGCGGCGGGGAAGCGTCCAGAGCTGCCCAAGGACCAGGGCGAGCACTGGGCCTGGGAGGAGCAGCGGCGCGGCCGCTACTTCCTCGGCGGCGAGATGAAGAAGCCCAACGCGCTGCTGATCTCGATGCACGGCGGCGGCGTCGGCAGCGCCGACGCCACCGGCGCGGTCGGCTTCCACAGCGGCGCCGCCCGCGAGCTGGGCTGGCTGGCGATCTTCCCGCAAGCCCTGGAGGCCACCGAGCGCGGCTGGACCGACTCTGGCACCGAGGAGTGGGTGCTGTCGCTGATCGAGTCGGCGCTGCGCACCTGGAAGATCCCGCCCGACCGCGTCTTCCTCGCCGGCCACTCGATGGGCGGCTACGGCTCCTGGGTGCTCGGCGCCCACCACGCCGACCGGCTGGCCGGGGTCGCGCCGTCGGCGGGCGCCCCGACGCCGGTCTACAACTACTCCAACGAGATCATCGACATCCAAGAGGGCGTGATCCCGAACCTGCGCAACCTGCCGATGGCGGTGTTCCAGTCCGACGACGACCCGCGGGTGCCGCCGGACGTCAACCGCTACGCCGTCGCCGCGGTCGAGGAGGCGCGCCAGAAGTGGGGCGGCTACGAGCGCTTCGACTACTGGGAGGTCACCGGCCTCGGCCACGGCGGCCCGCCCGGCGGCGCGGTCAAGCTGCTCGAGCGGATCGCGGAGGAGCGGCGCGACCCGGTGCCGGACAAGCTCGTCTGGCAGCCGGCGCTGGAGTGGAAGCGGCGCTGGTACTGGCTGTCCTGGCCGCAGCCGGAGCTGCATTCGATCGTCGTCGCCGAGCTCGACCGCGAGTCCAACGCCGTCCGGATCGAGTCCGAGGCCGCGCTGACCGGCATGGAGGTGCTGCTCGACGACCGGGTGCTGGACCTCAAGGAGGAGGTCCAGGTCTTCGTCAACGGCGAGCTCAGCTGGAAGGGCGAGGTCCGGCCGACCCTCGGCTCGCTGATCTTGAGCGCCGCCTACGGCGACGAGGACATGCTGATGGAGGCGCGGGCGCCGGTGCTGCCCTGATCCTCCGCCACCCCGTCCTGCCTCCCCGATGCGCCTCCTCCTCCCCTTGCTCGCCTTCCTCGCCGGGTGGTCCACCGCCGACCCCGGCGCGGCCCCCGAGACCGCCCGCGGCTCGGTCTTCCACGACCTCGACGGCGACGGCCGGCGCGACGACGGCGAGCCCGGCCTGCCTGGGCAGCGGGTCTCGAACGGCCGCGAGGTCGCCACCACCGACGTCGGCGGCCGCTGGGAGCTGCCGGTCGACGGCGCCGCCGAGCTGTTCGTGATCAAGCCGCGCGGCTGGATGGTGCCGCTGGCTGACAACGCCACGCCCCGGCACTACTACCTGCACCGGCCAGAAGGCTCGCCGCCCTCGCGCCACCTCGGCGTCGCCCCGACCGGGCCCCTGCCGGCCTCGATCGACTTCCCGCTGACCCCGCAGGAGGAACCGGACGAGTTCCGCGCCCTCTTCTTCGGCGACACCCAGCCGCGCGACCGGCGTGAGATCGGCTACATGGACGACGACGTCGTCGACGAGTGCCTGGACTTCGACGGCGAGTTCGGGGTGGTGCTCGGCGACTTGGTCTTCGACGGCCTGGGGCTGTTCGGCGACCTGACCGACAGCCTGTCGCGGGTCGGCGTGCCTTGGTGGATGGTGCTCGGCAACCACGACCAGAACCGCGACGCCAGCGGCGACCGCTGGGCCAACGAGACCTTCGCTCGTCACTTCGGGCCCGCCACCTACGCCTTCGACTGGGGGCCGGCGCACTTCGTGGTCCTGGACGACGTCGAGTTCTACCGCGCCGAGGAGGACGGCCGCAGCGTGGCCCGCTACCGGAGCCGGCTCAGCGAGCGGGTGCTGGACTTCGTCCGCAACGACCTCGCTGGCGTGCCGCGGGACCGGATGCTGGTGCTGCTGACCCACATCCCGCTGACCGCGGTGTCCAACCGCGAGGCGCTGTTCCGGCTGATCGAACCCTACCCGCGCTCGGTGTCGGTGGCGGCGCACTCGCACACGATGCGGGTCACGGACCTTGGCGAGCAGCACGGCTGGCGCGGCGCCGGGGAGCACACCCACGTCGTCAACGTCACCGCCTGCGGCAGCTGGTGGGCGGGCGAGCCGGACGACCGCGGCGTGCCGCACGCGACCATGAGCGACGGCGGCCCGAACGGCTGGACCGAGTGGACCTTCTCCGCCGACGACTGGAGCTTCGTCTTCCGCGCCGCCGGCGAGCCGCCGGAGCGGCAGATGAGCGCGGAGCCCGGCCCGGCGGTGATCGGCGCGCCGGTGCCGCTGACCGTGAACGTCTGGGGAGGCGGGCCGCGGACCGTTGTGGAGGCGCGATGGCGGGACGGCGCGGACGGCGCGACTGGCACCAACGGGCATGACGGCGAGGGCGCCTGGATCACCCTGGAGCGCCGCTTCACCGCCGACCCTGCCTATGCCGCCCGCCGCGCCGAGGAGGAACAGCGGCGCGGCGACCGCTGGCGGCCGCTGCCGAAGCCGAGCCGGAGCCACCACCTGTGGGCGGGCGAGCTGCCGGCCCCCGCCGGCGCCGCTGGTCCGCGCCAGCTCGAGGTCCGATCCACCGACCGCTGGGGCCGGGTCTCGGGCGAGCGTCTGATGGTCGCCGTCGCGCCGGCGCCGGCGCCGCCGACCCCCAACATCGTCCTGATCATGGTCGACGACATGGGCTACGCCGACCTCGGCTGCTACGGCAGCGAGGTCATCGCGACCCCCGAGCTCGACCAGCTGGCGGCCGAGGGCATGCGCTTCACCGACGCCTACTCGGGCTCCTGCGTCTGCGCCCCGGCGCGGTCGGTGCTGATGACCGGGCAGCACGCCGGACGGACCTCGGTGCGGCTGAACACCGGCGGGACGCCGCTGCGGGACGAGGACCAGACCCTTGCCGAGCTGCTGAAGACAGCCGGCTACGTCACCGGCGGCTTCGGCAAGTGGGGGCTCGGCGACCTCGACACCAGCGGCGCCGCCGAGCGCCAGGGATTCGACGAGTTCGTCGGCTACTACCACCAGATCCACGCCCACTCCTTCTATCCGGACTACCTGATCGACGGCGGCCGCAAGCTGCCGCTGCCCGGCAACGCTGGCTTCTACGACGCCAAGCCTCCCTTCGCCGGCGCCTTCCCCGCGCTCGGACCCGACGGTCAGCGCCGCCAGTACGCCCACGACCTGATCTACGACCGCAGCATCGACTTCCTGCGCCGGCACGCCGGCGGTGAGAAGCCGTTCTTCCTCTACGCCCCCTGGACGCCGCCGCACGGCCGGCTGGAGATTCCGGAGGACGACCCAGCCTGGGCTCAGTACGCCGACGAGGACTGGCCGATCAAGGCCCGGGTGACGGCCGCCATGGTGGCGATGATCGACCGCCAGGTCGGCGAGCTGATGGCCGAGCTGCAGCGCCTCGGCGTCGCCGACCAGACCCTGGTGCTGTTCTGCTCCGACCACGGGGCCGACGGCCGCTTCGAGGGCGTGCTCGACTCCTGCGGCCCCTTCCGGGGCAAGAAGCGCTCGATGTACGAAGGCGGCCTGCGGGTGCCGCTGATCGCCCGCTGGCCCGGCGTGGTTCCGGCCGGCTCGGTTTCCGACCGCCCGGTTCACTTCGCCGACTTCCTGCCGACGCTCACCGACCTCGTTGACCTCGGCGGCGCGGCCTCGTCGGCCGAGCTCGACGGCCGCAGCTTCGCCCCCACCCTGCGCGGCGAGCCGCAAGAGCCGCCCGCCTTCCTCTACTGGGAGTGGCTGCGCTACGACTGGGGCAAGCGGCAGCTGGCCCCGGACGGCTTGATGCAGGCGGCGCGAATCGGCGGTTGGAAGGCAGTCCGGCCCCGGCCGAGCGCGGCGATCGAGCTCTATGACCTCCGCTCGGACCCGGGAGAGACCCAGGACCTCGCCCAGGACCACCCAGAACGGGTTGCCGAGTTCCGCGCCCTGCTAGAGGAGCAGCATCGGCCGATGCGCCCGCAGGCCGAACCCGACCACGCCCCCGGCACGAGCTACCGCTGAACCGCCCCCGCACCCTCTCCCTCCTCCTGCTCGCGGCGACCGCGGCGGCCCTCTGGATCCTGCTCCTGGGCAACCCCTTCGCCGCCGGCGCGGCGGGCGATGACCCGAGCGGAGCGGCCGCCCCCGACCCTGCCGGCCAGGCGCCGATGCTCCGGCCGAACGCCGGGCGGGCGGCCGCGCCGGACGACGGCAGGCGCGGCCTGGCGGGCGGTGACGCGGCGGGCGACGCGGTCCCAGACACCGGGACTTTAACCCTCCGCTGCCTGGACGCCGACGGCGAAGGGCCGGCCCCGGGAGTCCCTGTCGAGGTGCTCCACCGCAGCGGCGAGTGGCCGTGGGCCACCCTCGCCGAGGCGACCAGCGACGCCCGCGGCGAGGCCCGGCTCGAGCTCCCCCCCGGCGCCGCCCTGTTCCTGCGCGTCGGCTGGCGCAGCGACGTCGAATTCCAGACCCTGAAAGAACCCGCGCTCGCCGCCGGCGAGCGGCGCGACCTCGAGCTGCGCATGCACGCGGCGCCCACCACCACCCTGCGCTTCCTGGTCCGGCTGGCTGACGGCAGCCCGGTCGCCGGCGCCCGGGTGTTCCCGCTCGAGGGGGAAGAGTTCCCACCGATCTTGACCGGCCCGGACGGCCGCGCCGAGCAGCCGGGCGCGACCGCCGAGTATTCCTTCTTGGTCGGCGCCACCAAGGAGGGCTTCAGCCCGGCCTACTTCTACACCTTCATCAAGGACGGCGCCGTGCTGGAGCTCGTGCTCGAGCCCGAAGCCGTGCTCGAGGGCCGGCTGCTCGGGCCGGACGGCGAGCCGGCCTCCGGCGTCGAACTGAGCCTGCGGACCTCCTCCCGCTTCTGGGGCGTGGGCCTGCCGGACTCCGTCCTGACCCGGAGGCAGCGCACCGGCCCGGACGGCGGCTTCCGCTTCTCCGGACTCCGGCCCCGGATCGGCTACCTGGCCGCCGCCGCGCGCGGGGAGGCCCTGCTCCACCGCTCCCTGCCGCCGCCGCCAGCCGGCACGACCTGGACCGAGCTCCGGCTCCACGCTGGCAGCAGTCTGCAGGGCACGGTGATCGACGGCGACGGCCGCGCGATCGCCGGCGTGGCCTTGGAGGGCCGCCGCATGGTGGCCCTCGGCAGCGCTGAGGAGGAGGACGACGGCGCCTTCTTGCAGCCCCTCGAACTCGCGCGGACGCGCAGCAGCGAGGACGGGACCTTCCGCTGGGACGGGGTCGAGCCCGGGGTCTGGGCCATCGGCCTCGACGGCCACACCTCCGGCGCCCCCCGCCCGGCCCTGGGGTCGACCGAGCCGGCAGCGGCCTTGCTCGCCGAACCGGTCTTCGTCGAGCTCGCGCCGGGCGGTCTCGCCGAGGCCGTGATCCAGCTCCGGCGCGGCCTGATGATCCGCGGCACCCTCATCGGCCCCGACGGCGAGGCCCTCGGCGCCGGGGAGGTGGTCGCGGTGCCCGAGGATGGCTCCTCCGACCCCGGCGCGGCGACGCGGCGCATCGAGGCCGACGGCAGCTTCACGGTCGGCCCGCTGCTCCCGGGTCCGCACCGGCTGAGCGGCCAGGACGACGCCTGGGAGGCCTCCGGCGAGGTCGAGGCGGTGGCGGCCGGGAGCGCCGGGGTGCGCCTGGTGCTGCAGGCGGAGGCGCCGATCGCCGGCCAGGTGCTCGGCCCGGACGGGCAGCCGCGCCGCGCCCGGGTGATCGCCAGCATCCGGTCGCTCGAGGACCCGGAGATGTGGTTCCCGACCACCGACGCCGAGGGCAGGTTCCGCATCACCCCGTCCCGCGGCGGAAGCTGGGACCTGATCGCCGTAACGGAGGACGGTCTGGTGGCCTGCTCGCCCGGCCTGCGCACCCGCAACGGCCGCACCACCGAGCTGACCCTGACGCTGCGACGAGGCGCCGCGGTCCGCTGGGAGCTCCCGGAAGCGACCGAGCTCGGCTGGGCCGAGGTGCGGGTGGGCGGCCAGCTGCTCTACCAAGGCCGCGCCGGCTTCCTCTCCTCCCTGCGCGCCCTGCCCGAGGGCCAGCTCGAGCTCAAGGTCACGGCCCCGGGAGGGTCGCGGTGGCAGGCGAGCAGCTGGCTCCAGGACGGGGCGGAAGCGGTGATCCGGCCCGGACAGGAGGGGCGCGGAGCCGAGGGCGGCGGCTAACCGCCGGCCGTCTCCGGCTTCAGCATGCCGCGCACCTGCTTGGCGTAAGGCCCGCGGTCATTGGCGCTGGCGATGAAGTTGACGCGCACGCCCAGGCTCAGGTCGTCGTAGACCATGTCGCGCAGGTCGCTCTCGTGGAAGAAGAAGTGCCGCTCGTCCCCCTCCCGGACGACGAAGCCCCAAGTGTCCTGGAGGTGGACGATCAAGCCGTCGCAGCGGTTGCGCTCGTCTTCCGCACCATCCTCCTCTCCCGCGGTCGACCGCGGCTCGGCGGCCGGCCGCGCCGCCGGGAGCTCGACGCCGTCCTCCTCGATGACCTCGTGATCGCCGCCGGTGCTGAGCGGGTGGTAGAAGATGTCCTCGATCAGGGGATCGACGCCGATCTCGACCGCGTCGACCTCCTCGCTGACCATGACCGGGTAGGTCGCCTCCTCCAGCAGGTGGTGGGCGCACTTGGTCTCGTGGCGGACGCCGTCGGGGTCGGTGTGCTCGACGCGCCAGCCGAGCACCATGACCCGGGTCCCGAGGGTGTGCAGCTTGCGGACCAGGGGCACGAAGTCGGCGTCGCCGGCGAACAGCACGCAGACGTCGAGGCCCTTGAAGACGGCGCGCTCGTAGGCCTCGAGGGCCAGCAGCACGTCCACCCCCTTCTCCTTGCTCTGCGTCACCGGCAGGTAGTGGGTCTCGATGCCGGAGCGCATCAGCGCCTCGTCGAAGACCCGCTCGGAGTAGAGGGCCTCGCGGTCGCGGGCCTCGCGAGCGTTCAGGCGGCCGCGGAAGAAGTGGGCGTCGACGATGTGGCAGAAGCGCTCTTCGAGACCCTCTCCCTCGGCCACGCGGCGCCGAATGAAGCGCTGCAGACCGGGCAGGGAGAGGCGGGCGCTGCGACGGTGGTGCCACTTGTAGAAGTGGCTGACATGGGAGAAAAAGCTGCCATCGAGAAAGACGCCGACCTTGGTGAAGCGGCGAGAGGAATTGGGGGCGTTGGTCCTCAAAGTCATGGCTCTAGAGGTATGGAGGGACCGAAAGAACAGCGACAAGCAAGATAGCAATAGGCCGCGGGAATGGTCGATTCAAGGGATCCAGCGGCCAGTCCCCGCCCCGCGTCGCGAGGGTGGCGGACCGCGACGCGGGTCCCTCCCCTCGCTCCCAGGCGGGGGCCGAACCCAGCATCGTAGGAGCGGCAAGCAGCGCGCAGGCCGGACGAGGAGCTGTCGGCCGCCGCGCCGGATGGTACGCCGGGAAGGCCTCTGGTACCGTGGCCGGCATGGCGCAGGGGACTCCGACCGCCGCCGGCACCGTCGCCGCGCTGCTGGATGAGCTGAAGAGCTTCGCGGCCTTCGGGACCCGCACCGAGACGGCCGAGCTGGGCCTGCCCGAGCTGGCGCGGCCGGTGCCGGTGCTCGTCAACCAGTTCTGGACCGCCCTGCAGCGGCGCGGCTGCTCGCTGCATGAGATCTCCTACCTGGCCTGCTTCAAGCCCGAGCTGCCGCGCTTCTTCCTCGAGCGCCTGACCGAACCCGGGGACGTCGTGCTCGACCCGTTCCTCGGCCGGGGCACGACCCTGCTCGAGGCGGCGCTCCGCGGCCGCGTGCCCTGGGGCAAGGACGTCAACCCGCTGAGCCGGGTGATGGCGGAGGCGCGGCTCCGCCCCCCCACCCTGGACCAGGTCGAAGCGCGCCTGCGCGCCATCCCCAGCGCCGGCGAACCGCTGGCCGAGGAGCTGCTGGTCTTCTTCCACCCGCGCACGCTGCGGCGCATCCAGGACCTGCGCCGCTACCTGCTCGCGCGCGGCGAGGCGCTCGACCCGGTCGACCGCTGGATCCGGGTGGTGGCGCTGAACCGGCTCACCGGCCACTCCGCCGGCTTCTTCTCGGTCTACAGCCTGCCGCCAAACCAAGCGGCGACCATCATCCGCCAGCGGCGCATCAACGCCCGCCGGGTGCAAGTGCCGCCCGAGCGCGACGTCGACGCCCTGGTCCTGAAGAAGACCCGCACCCTGCTCAAGACGGTCGACGAGCAGCAGCAGGCGGCCCTGGAGGCGGTGGCCGACCGCGCGCAGGTGCTGACCGGGGACGCCCGCTGCCTGGCCGAGCTGCCCGACGCGGCGGTGAGCCTGACCGTCACCAGCCCGCCTTTCCTCGACGTCTACGACTACGTGCGCATCAACTGGCTCCGGTGCTGGTTCTGCGGCATCGACGCCAAGGCGGTCGGCATCAGCACCCCGGGCGGGATGGCCGATTGGCGGGCGCTGATCACCCAGGTGATGAAGGAGTGCCACCGCGTCACGCGTCCGGGCGGGTGGCTGGCCTTCGAGGTCGGCGAGGTGCGCAAGGCCTCGATCAAGCTGGAGGAGCACGTCCTGCCCTGCGGCGCGGCCGCCGGCTGGGATCCGGCCCTGGTGCTGATCAACGCCCAGGAGTTCACCAAGACCTCGGTCTGCTGGGGCGTCGGCAACAACGCCCGCGGCACCAACACCAACCGCGTCGTGCTGTTCCAGAAGCCGGGCGGCTGAACGGATCGCGGGCGCGGCCTGGGGAGGCCGCGCCCGCGGGTCGGGGCCGAAGCCCTCGTTAGTGGATGCCGGTCCGGATGGCGCAGGGCTTGGACACCTCGAGCAGGTTGCCGGCGGCGTCGAAGACGCCGGCCTGGAAGGCGACCGGGCTCTGCTCCAGGCTGACCGGGACCGACACCGGGATCGAGGCGGTGCCGGCACCGCTCAGGCTGCCTTGGAAGCCGGGCTGCGACAGCGAGAGCGCCAGCAGGTCGAGGCCGACGTGGATGGTGGTGTTGTAGGGCGGCCCGAGCGGGTTGGCGCCCGGCTGGCGCGAAGCCAGGACCTTGTAGTTCTTGCCGCCGTGGGCCGTCGCGGTCAGGTTGAGCGTCGTCGAGTTGCCCGAGATCGGGGTCGAGTCCGCCGGCGACAGCACCACGGCGTTCGAGGGCAGGTTGATGAAGCCGCGCCGGTCCAGCGCCCACTCCAGGTAGGGCTTCCAGGCGCCGCCGTAGAGCTGCTGCTCGGCCGTGATCAGCCAGTTTGCCCCGCTTGCCATGTTGGTGTTGGCCGACTGCAGGCTCATGGCCTCGACGATGATGTTGTCGGCGACCTCGCGGCCGACCGCCATGCGCAGGTCCCACAGGCCGGCGGACCAGATCTCGCCGTCGGAGTGCACCTGGCCGACCAGGTGGCCGGGGTAGTACTTGTTCTCGTCGACGCGGCGCAGGTAGTGGACCGAGCCGCCGGTGTAGCTGACCGCGTCCCACTCGCCGACCAGGGCGTCGTCGTAGAAGCTGGCGGCGAAGTAGTCGCCGTAGCCCTCGCTCATGGCGCCGTTCTGGCCGCTGCCGATGCTGCCCTGGACGTCGTGGTGCAGCGCGTGGCCGTACTCGTGGATGATGATGTCGGCGTCCTCGCCGTCGTCCACCCCGCCCGAGCCGTAGGTGATGATCTTGCTGCCCAGGTCGTACCAGCTGTTGTCCCAGGTGGTGCCGTTGACGTCCATGCGCTGCTGGCGGTTGTTGGCGTTCATCTGCCCGACCGACTGCAGGTAGCGCTGGAACATGTCGGTGTGGTAGTAGCACATCACCTCCTCGAAGGCGTCGGGGTTGCGCTGGTAGATGAACTGCAGGCTGGGCTCGTTGACCCGGCCGCTGGTCGGCGAGGTCGAGGCATAGGGTCCGGTCAGGTAGCCGCTGCCGTCCAGGTCGAGCAGCGTGACCGGGTAGTACTCGGAGGAGGGCACGGCCGAGTTGGCGTCGTTGTTGTCCTTCAGCGAGTGGTTGTCGAGGGTCTGGACCGGGTTGGGGTCGAAGACCTGGCCGCTGCCGTTGGCGCGGCCGCCGCTGTGAAGGATGCGCAGGTCGTGGCGGCCGGCGAGGGCGCCGGTGGCGGCGTCGACCAGCAGGTCCTCGTGCCAGCGGCCGTCGCCGTCGATGCTCACGCGGACCTCCCAGACCAGCCGCTGCCCTTCCCAGGCCAGGCGGGCGCGGGCGACGGTCGCCGATCCCTCGGCGGCCACCTCGGCCAGGGCCACGGCGGCGGCGAACTGCTCGCTGAC
Source organism: uncultured Planctomycetales bacterium (assembly GCA_964482495.1). Lineage (GTDB taxonomy): Bacteria > Planctomycetota > UBA1135 > UBA1135 > UBA1135 > J029. Next base: position 13,578 of record CAYZXS010000036.1, on the reverse strand, counting down.
GCGGACCGCCGGCGCGGCGGCGGACATGTCGGCGGCGGCGCCCTCGACGACGGCGCTACCGTCGCGGAACATCACCACCTTCACGACCTCGTCGCGCATCGGGTAGCCGGCGACGGTGCGCTCGAAGACGATCCGGTCGGCGGTGCGCGACCAGCCCAGGTCGCGCATCAGCTGGAGGCCGCCGCGGCGACCGTTCTCGGCCAGGAATCGCTCGCCGAGGCGCTCGGCGCGGTCCATTCGTTCGACCGCAAGCCCTTCCCCGGAAGGGACATGGAGCTGCGCCGGCTGCTGCGCGACGGGGGCCAGGAGGAGAAGCAGGGAGAGGGGGTCCATGGAGTCCTACGAAGGGTTCAGGGGCGGGCGGGTTCCGGTTTCTGGCTGGAGGAATCGGGGGCAGCCGGCGCCGCCGGCTGGACCTCGGGCTCGGCCTCCTCGAGGTAGGTGTAGCCCTCCAAACCCTCCCGGTAGTAGTGCAGCAGCGAGCGGCCCTCGCGCACGGTCAGCCGCTGCCGGCGCGTGGCCTTCTCGATCTCGCGCCGCAGCGCCTCTTCGAGCAGCTCGGGGTGGAAGTGCACGTAGCCGAGCACCTCGCGCACGGTGTCCCCGCGCACCACCTCGTCGACCTCCCACTCGCCGTCCTCGTCGAGGCGGATGTGGACCGCGTGGGTGTCACCGAGCAGGTTGTGCAGGTCGCCGAGGATCTCCTGGTAGGCGCCGACCAGGAAGAAGCCGAGGTAGTAGGGCTCGTCGGCGCTGAGCTCGTGCAGCTCGAGCACCTTCTTGACCTCGTTCTGACGCTTGTCCGGGAACTGGCCGATCTGGCCGTCCGAGTCGCAGGTGATGTCGGCCAGCACGCCGCGGCGGGTCGGCTCCTCGTCGAGGCGGTGGATGGGGCACACCGGGAAGACCTGGTGGATCGCCCACGAGTCCGGCAGCGACTGGAACAAGGAGAAGTTGCAGAAGTAGATGTCGCTCAGCGAGCTGTCGAGCGGCTGCAGCTCCTCCGGCACCTCCTCCTCGGCCTTGGCCAGCTGCCAGAGCCGGCTGCAGATGCGCCAGTAGACCTCGTCGCAGGCGGCGCGGCCGGTCAGCGACAGGTAGCCGAGGTCGAACAGCGAGTGCGCCTGGTCGCGGGCGGCGGTGGCCTTGTGGAAGGCCCAGCGCAGCTTGCCGGGGACCAGCTCGCGGCGCACCTCGAGCAGCTCCTTGAGCGGCGGCGGGGCGTCGTCGTCGCTGGCGTCCTGCTCCAGCTCGCGCACGGGCATGCCGGCGTCGAAGCTGCTGCGGCCGAGCACGTTGCAGACCAGGACGCTGGAGTAGCTGACCATCGCCCGGCCGGACTCGGACAGGATGTCCGGGTGCGGCACCTCGGCCTGGTCGCAGGCCGACTGGACCTTGCTGACGACGGCGGCCGCGTACTCCTCGAGCCGGTAGTTGGTCGAGGACTCCCAATTGGTCTGGCTGCCGTCGTAGTCGACGCCCAGGCCGCCGCCGACGTCGATCGCGCGCAGGCCGGCGCCGAGCTTGCGCAGCTCGCAGTAGACGCGCGCGATCTCGTTGGCCGCCGCCTCGAGGTGGTGGATGTCGTGCACCTGGCTGCCGATGTGGCAATGCAGCATCGACAGGCAGTCGGCCATGCCCTCCTGCTCGAGCAGCTCCAGCGCCTGCAGGATCTCGGACACGAACAGCCCGAACTTGCTGCGCACGCCGCCGGAGGCCTCCCACATCCCGGCGCCGCGCGCCGCCAGCTTGACGCGGATGCCGATCTGCGGCCGCACCGCGTACTTGCGGGCGTACTTGATCAGCATGTCGAGCTCGCTCGGCTTCTCGACCACGGTCGTGATGTTGCGGCCCAGCTTGGCGGCCAGGATCACCGTCTCGATGAACTCCTCGTCCTTGAAGCCGTTGCAGACGATCGGCATCTCCGGCTTGCCCGAGGTCAGCCCGAGCACCGCCAGCAGCTCGGGTTTGGAGCCGGCTTCCAGCCCGTAGCCGAGCTCGTCCCCCACCGCCGCGATCTCCTCGCAGACGTGGCGCTGCTGGTTGACCTTGATCGGGTAGATGCAGCGGTAGGCACCCTGGTAGCCGGCCTCGGCGATGGCGTGGTCGAAGGCGCGCCGGATCTCGCGCAGGCGGTGCTCGAGCAGGTCGCCGAAGCGCAGCAGCAGCGGCGTGTTCAAGCCGCGCTCGCGCATGCCCTCCACCACCTCCAGTAGGTCGATGGCGCGGGCGGGGTCCTGGGTCGGGTTGACGGTCAGGCCGCCCCCCTGGTTGACGCCGAAGTAGCCCTGGCCCCAGGCGTCGACGCCGTAGAGGTTGGCGGAGTCGGCGGGGGTCCAGGCCGGCGCGGAGTCGGCGGCGTTCGGCGGCGTGGGCTGGGGCGGCTTCATGAGTGGAGGGGGCTCCCTGCGGCCCCTCATTGTCGCCCCGGAAGGCCAGACGCGCTAGCCGTCGCCGGCCCTCAGCCGCCCAGGCCGAACTCGGTGTACTTGGCGGCGCTGCCCCGGGCCACCTCCACCGGGTAGCGGTTGGCGTTCTTCGCCATCTTGGCGTCCACCGCGGCTCCGAGCTCGACCCCGGCCGCGTCGGCGAGCAGCAGCAAGTAGAGCAGCACGTCGGCCATCTCGTCGCCGACCTGCTCCCGGCCCTGGTCACCATCCAGCTGCTCGCCGGCCTGCTCCTGGGTCTTCCACAGGAACAGCTCCGCCAGCTCAGCGGCCTCGATGCTGACCGCCATCGCCAGGTCCTTCGGCAGATGGAATTGCGCCCAGTCGCGCTCGTCGCGGAAGCGGAGGATCCTCTGTTGCAGGACGCGGAGGGAGTCGGTCATGGTCGGGGGGAGAACCAGGGGAGGCGAGGAGGGACGGATAGCCGCGAACGGCGGCGGGCGCGGCGAACGGCGCCGCGAGGCTCCAGCCTAACCGGGATCTTCGGTCAGCGACGCCAACGGACCCGGAACACCACCTGGATCGAATCCGGCCCCTCACTGGGGCCGCGAGCGTCCATGGCGGCCCGAGGCCCGCTCGCCTTGAGGTGGAGGACCGCGGCGCCGTCAGGATCTCGCTCGAGCAGCGCCGTGGCCTCGAGGGCGATCTCCCGACGCTCCTCCCCGCGCATCGCCCAGGCCTCTTCGACCTCCGCCTCGGGCCGGCCGCGCGGCGCCGAGGCCAGGACCACCCGCTCGTGGAGCCGGCCGCGCTCACCCCGGTCGCCGCGCGGGTCCCGCTCGCGCCAAGGGTCCCAGACGAAGGGGTCCTCCCGCAGCTGGCTCCAGTCGACCGTCACGCGCAGGCCTCGGCCGAGCTCCTCGACCCGCTGCTGGTGGGTGGTCGGCCGCTGGTCGGGCCACGGCACGTAGGCCGGGTCCCCGAACAGGACCCGGTGGACCGTGTCGTGGAACATCGGCGACTCGCGGGGTTCGGGCCGGCCGTCCACGAATTCGGCGAACTGCAGTTCATGGTCGACGGCGCCCAGCACCAGCTCGTCATGGGTGAACTTGACCACGTCGCCGAGGGCGACGCCGCCGCGCCGGATCCACCACTCCTCGATCGCGGCGCGGTTGGCGTTGTTGGCCGCCAGCGGCGCCAGGTAGGCCACCGCGCCGTGGGCGATGGCCTGCAGCGGGAAAGACTGCTCCGGCGTGATCGCGTGAAAGACCACGCGCCCGCCAGTGTCGCCGAAGGTGCTGACGATGTCCGGGCCGACGACGGTGTCGCAGGTGACGGCCGAGTGGCAGGAGCCGTTCAGCACCACCGACGGGAACAGGTCGACGCCTTCGAGCAGCGCCGCCGGCGTGAGCCGCGGCAGCTCGCCGTCCGGATCCTGGCCGACCTTGTCCGGGTCGAAGCGCCAGTGCTTGTCGCGCTCGCGGTTGCGGTACATCGAGAACAGCCAGATGCCCTGCGAGTCGCCGCAGTGGCCCCACTCGACCAGGCCGCCGCCGGCGGCCGCGTGGCGGCGGGCGGCGAGGAAGGCCGGCCAGCCGTCGTCCTCGCCGGTGATCCAGAGGTCGGTCGTGGCCAAGGTCCGGGCGGCGGGGCCGGCCTGCGGCCGCGGCCCGATCTGCAGGCACTCGTCGACCACGACCGAGGTCGCGGCGGTCTTCCGCGCCGGCAGCGGCGCCGCGCTGGCGCGCCGGATGTTCGCGACGAAGGCCTCGGCGTCCTCGCCGGTGGCGCCGGTGATCACGCCGAAGGCGCAGTCGGCGAAGGGGTCGTCGTCGAAGCGGCAGAGCAGCGGGACCAGCCGCCGCGGGAGGTTGGCGTCGATGGCCTCCGGGGTCAGCACCAGCGCCAGGTAGCGCGGCGCGCGCCGGACCAGCTCGCGCTGCAGCTTGGCGGAGAGCTCTGGAGCGCCGCGCCAGCGGAGGACCTCCCCGCCGCGGAAGGCCGCCAGGCGCTCCGCTGCGCGCTCGTAGCCGGTGCCCTCGAGCCCCTCCTCCAGAAGGACCAGGTACGGCCGACCGGTCTCCAGCGGCGCCGCCCCCGACCCGGTCGGATCCAGCAGGCAGGCGAGAAGCGCGGCGAAGAGCATCGCTCCAGTCTAAGCTCCCAGGGTGTTCTCCTGGCTCCGCGACCGCCGCCGCAAGGCGATCCTGGCTGATCCCTTCCCCGAGGCCTGGCAGCCCTGGCTCGAGCGGCACCTCGCCTGCTGGGAGCGGCTCGACCCCGGCCAGCGCCAGCGACTGCGCGAACTGGTGCAGGTCTTCGTCGCCGAGAAGAACTGGGAAGGCTGCGGCGGCTTGGAGCTGTCCGACGAGATGAGGGTCGCCATCGCCGCCCAGGCCTGCCTGCTGGTCCTGGAGCTTCCGCACGACCTCTACCGGCGCGTCGAGTCGATCCTGATCTACCCCAGCGCCGTCACCATCCCCGGCGAGCAGCGCGAGCACGGCCTGCGTAGCGACAGCCCGATGCCGGTGCTCGGCCTGGCGGTCCGCCGCGGCCCGGTGGTGCTCGCCTGGGACGCCGTGCGCCGCGGCAGCAAGCACCCGGAGCGGACCCACAACGTCGTCTTCCACGAGTTCGCCCACAAGCTGGACATGCTCGACGACTCGCTCGACGGCACGCCGCCGCTGGCGACCAAGGAGCAGTACGCTCGCTGGGTGGAGGTCTGCACCCGCGAGTACCAGGCCCTGCAGCGCGCAGCGGAGACCGGCCGCCGCAGCTTCCTCGACCCCTACGGATCGACCAACGTCGCCGAGTTCTTCGCCGTCGCCAGCGAGGCCTTCTTCGACGAGCCTCACGAGCTCGAGCGGCGCCACCCGGAGCTCTACGGGGTGCTGGCGGGTTTCTACCGGCAGCGGCCGGCCCGCTGAACGGAGCGGAGGAACGGCGCAGGACCTCCCCTCTTCGCTGGGAGTCCCCTATCCTGGTCGACGTGCCTGACCGAGCTCGGGATATCCAGCTGAGAGAAGCCGCGCTCGCGTGGTGCGAAGCTCTCCGGGCCCGCTGGGGTGACCACATCCCTGCGGCGGAGGCGCGCCGCTTCCCTTTCCAGGGTGGCTGGGTCCCGATGTACGGGCAACAAGGCATCTTCAAGCCGAAGGAGCTCTCCAGAGGAGCCTTGTCGATCCGGACCTCCCTCAACGGCCCGTACCAGGACGAAGTCCTCGAGGGCGGCGAGTGCATCCGCTACGACTACTCGCCGAGGAACGGTGAGAACGCAGGGGTGAAGCTCCTCGCAGAGGAGATGACCCCGCTCATCTATTTGGTCCAAGTCAAACCGAAACCGAGCCCGGAGTACATGGTGGTCTCCCCGGTCTTCGTCCTCGGATGGAATGACGCCGCCCGGACCTTCGACGTCAGCTATCAGCCGGCGCGGACCGCTTGGTTCGAGGCGGATGCGGTCCAGGAACCAACCCAAGTGGAACGGCGCTATGGGATCCAGGTCTACAAGGCCCGACTCCACCAGGCGCACTTCCGCAAGACCGTCCTCAGCGCCTATCGGAACCGCTGCTCCGTCTGCGAGCTCCAGGTCCGTCCCCTGCTCGACGGCGCGCACATCGTCCCGGATGTCGACCCCCTCGGCCTGCCCGTCATCCAGAACGGCCTCGCCATGTGCGCCCTCCACCATCGCGCACTCGACCGGAAGATCCTCCGGATCGATCCGGACTACAAGATCGCCATCGACGAGGAACGGATCTCGAGTAGGGACCAGAGCGCCCAGACCGCCTTGTTGGCTCACCAAGGCAGGTTCATCGTTCTCCCCAAGCAGGAAGCTCAGTGGCCGGACCCGAATCGGCTGCGGCGCGCGGCCTCACTCTGATCGGAATCCCTGCTCCTCGGCGACGCCGCCATGGCGAGCACTGCACCCTTGCCGGCACCGCGTAGCGGCCACCGCCGAGATAGCGGCGCAGGCAAGTGCCTAGAATCAGAGGGTGCTGCTCGCGCCCTGCTTCGCCTTCCTCTCCCTGCTCCAGGCCCCCGCGCCCGTGATCGAGCTGCGGCCGGCGGCGCCGCCGCCGAAGCCGCGGCCGAACATCCTGCTGATCCTGGCAGACGACCAGGGCTGGGCCGACTTCGGCTTCCTCGGCGTGAAGGACGACGTGCGCACGCCGCGGCTGGACGAGCTGGCGGCGGCGGGGATCGCGATGTCGCAGGCCTACGCCACGAGCCCGATCTGCAACCCCTCGCGGGTCGGGTTGATCACCGGCCGCTATCAGCAGCGCTGGAACAACTTCTACTACGGCGGCGGGCGCGGCCTGCCCGATGAGGCCGTCACCCTGCCCGAGCGGCTGCGCGAGGCCGGCTACGCCACCGGCTACTTCGGCAAGGTCCACACCGGCGGCCCGGACAACGCTCCCGACAAGCCGGGCTTCCCGCTGCGACACGGCTTCGACCGCTTCTTCGGCACCACCTGCGGCGGCCGCGTCCACTACCTCCATCACTCCAAGGCGGCGCAGGCCGAGTACGGCAAGGCCGCCGGGCAGATGGAGGTCGAGCCGATGTGGGACGACGACCAGCAGATCGAGTGGGACGGCTTCACCACGGAGGCCTTCGGCGCCGAGGCGCGCGAGTTCATCTCAGCCAGCGGCGAGCGGCCGTGGTTCGCGATGGTCGGCTTCAACGCCGTCCACAACTTCGCCTGGCAGCTCCCGGCGGCGGAGCTGGAGGCCCGCGGGCTGGAGCCGTTCCCCGACTGGGACCCGGAGAAGCAAGGCTACCGCGAGTGGTACGCCGGGGTGCACCGCCGCGACTGGCCGGAGGGCCGCGCCTACTACCTGGCCCAGCTCGAGTGCCTCGACCGCGAGGTCGGCCGCCTGCTCGATCACGTCGCCGCGCTGGGCCAGCGCGAGAACACCCTGGTGCTCTACACCGTCGACAACGGCGGCTGCGTGCCCGACTGGGCCGACAACGGACCGCTGGCCGGCGGCAAGTACCACCTGATGGAGGGCGGCACGCGCACGCGCACGCTGTTGACCTACCCGGGCGTCATCCCGGCGGGTGTGCGCTGGGAGCGGGTCTTCAGCGCCCTCGACGTCGCCCCGACCCTGTGCGAGCTGCTCGGCATCGAGACCGAAGCGGACGCCTTCGACGGCCTGTCGCAACTCGCGCCCCTGGCCGCCGCCGACCAGCCGCTGCCGCGGCCATTGGACCGCGCGCTGCACTGGGACACCGGCTGGCAGTGGTCGGTACGCAAGGGCCGCTGGAAGCTGATGGTCACCACCAACGATGATCGCGCCCGCCGCTCGGCCGACTTCGAGCAAGTCGCGGTCCGCTACGGAACCCACCTCTACGACCTGCAAGCCGACCCGGGCGAGAGCCGCAACCTGGCCAGCGAGCGGCCTGAGTTGGTGGCGGAGCTGACGGCGCTGCACCGAGCCTGGCGGGAGCAAGTCGATCCTGGCGAGGAGTGATGCTCCTGCTCGTCGCAGCGGAGGGGAGGAGCCGGCGCTGCCCGATCAGTCCCGCTGCGAGTCGCCAGCCGGCGCCGGCAGCTCCGTCCGTGCCCGGTCCACCCCGAATCCGTGCTCCTGGAACCACGGGAACAGGTCTTCGCCGACGGCGAGGCTCCAGACCGCCACCAGGTCGTCGAAGCGGTAACCCTCGCGGCCCGGCTCCAGCACCTCGCGCTTGGTCCGGAAGTACTTGGCGAGGGCGTCGGGACCGTGGAGCCGCTCCAGCTCCTCGAAGACGAAGTAGCTCTTGCCCCAGACCAGGTCGCGCGGCGCTCCTTCGGCCAAGGGGTCGGCGCTGGCGTAGTCCGGGTCGTGCACGCGACCGCGCTCGAGCTGGCGGTCGAGGGTCTGCTGCGCTTCCGGCATGCCGAGCCGCTTGCCGACCTGGATGCCGAGGTAGGTCGCGATCGGTTCGTTCCACAGCGGCTCGGCGTAGGGCAGCACCCAGGAGTGGCCGGCCTCGTGCGCGATCAGCTCGACCATCGGATACCGCTTCTCGGGGTAGTCGCCCCACCAGGCGCCGATGGCGATGCGCTGGCCGCTGGAGAAGCCGCCGCCGCCGGTGGGCAGGATCAGCAGCCGCTTGATCATGCCGGGGGACGGCTCGACGCCGGTGATGGCGACCAGGTGCGGCCGGACGGCCAGGTATTCGTCGACGATGGCGCGGGCGAAGGGGGCGGTGCCGTCGTGATACTCGAGGGTCAGCGGGCCGACCGCCTCCTCGTGTTCGGCCCAGGTCGAGCGGTGCGGCCGCTTCGGGTCGACCGCCTTGTAGGCGGTGAGCTTCAGCAGCAGCGGCGTCACCCACTCGGCGTTGATCGGGTCCGAGGCGTCCGGCCGCTGGCCGAACAGCCCGCGGCTGCCGAGGAGCAGGTGGCCGGCGCCGACCGGGCGCAGGGCGAGGACGGGCCGTCCGTCCCCGTCCTCCAGTAGCGGCGCCCAGCTGCGGTCGAGCTCGAGTGCCGTGCCGCCGCGGAAGACCAGCTCCGGCGGCTCGGTGGCCTTCACCATGCCGGCGAACACGCGGGTGTGAGTGAGCTCCCGGTCGGCCCGCCGGGTCGTCAGCCGCGCCCCGAAGCGCTCGGCCAGCGCCGCGCCCGGCGGCATCGGCTCGGCGCCGTCGGCCATCAGCAGCGCCGCCCCGCCGCCGCGGAGGTAGCCCTCGATCTGCTCCATGGCCTCCTTGACGTAGGGGATGCGTCGGTCGCCACCGGTCAGCACTAGCAGGTTGGTGTTGTCCAGGTCCAGCTTGGCCAGGCTGCCCCAGTTGCGCGCGTCCGTGCCCCGACCGGCGAGGTATTGCCGGGCGAAGCGCCCGTCCAGGTAGAAGGTGAACTCCTGGCTGATGTCGCAGACGGAGTGGATGGGGGGCGGGGTGTGGTCCTGGGGCGCGGCCAGAAATGAGAGCGCGAAGATCAACGGCACCATCCGTGGACTATAGGCTCCGTCCACGGCGACCGACGTGCCCCCCCCAGGTCCATGGGTTCAAGACGTCAGGCCCATCCACGCCCTCCGAGGACTCAGGTGTACGGAGCGTAGTCGTTCGTCTCTCCAGTCAGGAGGCTCAGCAGTTTGGGATGGAGGAAGAGCTTCTCTCTCCCCGCCGCCTCTTCGCGCAGCACTCCCGCAGCGACGAGTTCCTTCAGGTAACGCGAAGCTGCCTGGCGCCCGACGATGCCCTCCTCCGCGAGATTGGAGATGCGGCAGTACGGCTGCTGGAACAGGACATCGACCAGCTCGCGACTGTAGATCTTCGGTAACACGCGGCGCACGAAGTCAGCGGTTTCACCGGCGAGCCTGCGGATCGCACCGATCTTGGCGGTGGTCCAAAGCGCAGTCTGCTCGACCGCGCGGAGCATGTAGAGGAGCCAGGACTCCCAGGCGCCGTCACGAGTCACCTCAAGCAGGAGCCGGTAGTACTCGCTCTTGTTGGCGATGATGAACCGACTGAGGTAGAGAATCGGCAGCGGCAACAGTCCCTGGTCCACCAGGAAGAGGATGTTCAGAACCCGCCCGGTTCGCCCGTTGCCATCGTGGAAGGGGTGGATGGCCTCGAATTGGTAGTGACCGGCCGCCATGCGAACTAGCGGGTCGAGCTCCTCCGATTCACGCAGGAAGCGCTCCCAATTGGAGAGGAGGGCGCGGATCCGATCCTCGTCATCGGGCGGCATGTAGATGACTTCCATCGTCGCCCGGTTCACGATCGCCGTGCCCGGGACGTTGCACAGCGGCATCTCCACCCCCTTGATGCGGCTGCACACCGTCATCGCTGCGCTCGCGTCGAGAGGCTGGTTCGCCAGGTGATGGACCCCCTCGAGCAAGGCGTGGCGGTAGCGCAAGGCCTCCTTGGTGGCCGGATCTGCGGCCCCATCGGCGTTCAGATGCCGGAACAACTCGTCAGCTGTCGTGACGATGTTCTCGATTTCAGAGCTCGCCTGCGCTTCGAGCAGCGGCAGCGTGCTGATCAAGACCGCCGGGTTCGGGATCAGCTCCGCCGCCGCCTTGAGTTCGGCCAGGGCAGCCCGCGCCAGGATGCACTGCTTCAAGACCGCTCGGGTCTCCAGATCGCAGGCCGGCGGGAGCTCCGGCAGCGTGTTGAACGCCTGGTTGGGCCGCCAGCTACCGGCGAGCTTCATGTCGTCATTTCCTTGTTTGAGCGACATATCCAGAGTTTATGTCGCAGGCAGCGACACGTCCAGAAAACATGTCGCCATTTTTTGTTTTTCGCGACATTTCAGCGAAAAGGAGAGCTCTGTGGACTCCTCTGGAGATCCAGAGGGGCCTCTTGCCCCTGCCACGGGGTGCCAAGCCGGTTGGGTGGGAGGCCCAGGCAGGAACTGAAACACCTCCGTCACTTTCGAAACACACGTCAAGAAGGCCAGGAGGAGACACGGGCCACTACGGAGCACCCGGCTTCCTGCGACTTCCAGCATCGGCTCCAGTGCTCCGCACTCGACTGGGACTCGAAACCGTGTCCTGGCCGAGTACAGCTCTGGTCGAAGAAGCAAGGAGAAGAACCCGCCCACCGAAACTGGGACGTTGAGAATTGCGTGCATTCGCCCGGACAACGGAATCCGGGCCGTCCGCCCCATGCCCTATGCTGAGTGCTTCTCCCATGAAATGTCCCTTCTGCTCCCCTGTCAGGGAACTCGTCGCCGAGAACACCGATGCATTGGCGCTCCAGGACACCTTCCCGGTCACGCCAGGGCACACCCTGGTCGTGCCGAGGCGGCATGTAGGCAGTCTCTTCAAGTTGGGGGAAGAGGAACTCGCGAAGGTTTGGGAGCTCGTGGCGGAAGTCTATGGGATCCTGGATCACCGCCATGGTCCGGACGGATTCAATCTCGGCCTAAACGACGGCGCCGCAGCAGGCCAGACCGTCCAACACGCCCACGTGCATCTGATTCCCCGGTTCCTCGGGGATGTCCCAGATCCCCGCGGCGGGATCCGGTGGGTAGTCCCGGAGAAGGCCGACTACTGGAGCCGCCAGCTATGAACTTCGACTTGGAGCTCTCCCGCCGTGCCTGGAGTGAAGCGCTCCGGGGCATGAAGGTTGAGAAGCCGACCTACAAGGTCTGCCTGCTCCTGGAGATCCTGCGAGAAGTCGATTCCGGGCAAGCCGCTCCGGATCGCATTCCAGCCGGGCCGGAGATCGAACGCGGATTCGACCACTTCCTGCTCCGGCATGGTGCGCTGGACCGCCCCGGTCGCTGGATCATGCCACGTCAATACCTTGCTACCGGGCGGGGCGACCTGCCTGACCAGCTCTGGGTTGACCGCGGCGACCACCTGGAAGTACTCCCTCCCTATATCCCAGTCCTCGCAGATCCAGCAGGACGATCCTGGCTACGCGGAGCGATCTTCGACTGGCTTCGGCCGCGGACTGACCCCGTGTCGATCCGGCTGGCAAACCTCCTGAGGCTCGGGTTGGGCGAGGCAGAACGGGACGATGAAGTCCAGCGTTTGACCTCCCTGTGGAATTGGGCGCGTGATCGATCTGGGGTCCTCTCCCCTGCGGACGCCGCTGACAGGTTCCTAGAGACCCAGATCGAAGGCCTAGCCGGTGGGCTCAGTACTCTCGGAATGGCCGGTCTCCTTCGTGAGGAAGGAGATGACCTTTGGACCCCGGAAGAGGAAGCCTCCTGGTCCACCGGCTTGGAGATCCTCCAGGCCTTCTCCCAAGGCCGGACGGACATGACCTTCCTGGACACCCGCGCCAAACGTCGGCAAGGTCAGCGCGCCTGGAGCTTGAGGGTCCGTGGCAACTACGGCAATCGCTGCGCGGTGTGCCACATCGACAGGCCTTGGTGCCTTGAAGGAGCTCATCTCGTCCCCGTGGCGGTGGACCCCTCGATCGGCCTGGCGGTGGACAACGGCGTCTCCCTGTGCCGAAATCACCACGCCGCGATGGACCGTGGTTTCCTCGCTTTGCGGGGCGATCAGATCCTCCAGGAATTCGAGACCGGGCGTGACGATGGTCTCCTCTCTACACTCCGGGCCAAACCGGTCCAGCCAATCGTTCCCCTACTCGCGGCTGGGCTGGAATACCTCGAACGCCAATACCGGCAATAGGAGTGACCACGCCCCTGGACTTCCAATTGAGGGAGGCCGCCCTCGCTTGGTGCGAGCAATTGCGCCAGCGCTGGGGCGACCATGTGCCTGCAATTGAAGTCAGGAGGTTCCCCTTCCGAGGGCAAGCGGTCTTCCTCTATGGACAGCAGGGGATCTTCAAGCCGCAAGTGATGGGCGACGGCCCGCTCTCCATCCGCACCTCGCTCCATGGCCCTTATCAAGACGAGGTCCTGGATGGAGGGGGCACCGTCCGCTATGACTACTCGCCGCGCCGTGGGGAGAACGATGGATTGAAGCGCCTCGCGAAGGATGGCACCCCTCTCATCTACCTGGTCCAGGTCATTCGAAGCCAAGCCCGGAGTACATGATCATCTCTCCCGTCTTCGTCGCGGGGTGGGATGATGACCGAAAGACCTTCGATATCGACTTCAGTCCAGCCACACTGATGGACCCAGCGGTCACAGTAGCGGAAACGACTCTCGCTGAGAAGAGGTATGGGATCCGCCTCGTGGCCTCTCGCCTGCATCAGGCCCGGTTCCGTGAGGCCGTACTCGCCGCCTACCAGAACCGGTGCGCCGTCTGCGAACTCCAAGTCCGACCGCTCCTCGAAGGAGCTCACATCATTCCTGATTCGGATCCGTTAGGCGACCCGGTCGTCCAAAACGGATTGTCGCTCTGCGCCTTGCACCACCGTGCATTCGACCGAAGGATCCTGTGCGTGAATGGTGACTTCAGGGTCGAGATCGATCAGGCTTCGATTCCCAGCAGGGATCGTGAGGCACGCCGATCTCTTCTCGACCATCACGGCAGACCAATCCGGCTGCCGAAGGACCGCCGGCTTTGGCCGGATCGGGAGCGTCTTGCCAGGGCGGGTTAGGGCTAAGGAAGCGAGTGAATCATGGCAGGTCCACGCCGCGCTCCCGCCGGCACTGCTCCGCCAGCTCGTACCCGGCGTCCACGTGGCGGACGACCCCCATCCCGGGGTCGTTGGTCAGCACGGCGCGCAGCCGCTCGTCCATCTCCGGCGTGCCGTCGCAGACGCAGACCTGGCCGGAGTGCTGGCTGTAGCCGATGCCGACCCCGCCGCCGTGGTGCATGGACACCCAGCT
>CAYZXS010000035.1:0-38448 GCA_964482495.1 uncultured Planctomycetales bacterium | reverse complement strand
CCGCGGCGGCCGCGGCGGCTCGCCGCCGCCGGTCATCGGCCGGGTCGAGGGCCTGTCCCGGTCCCGCATCGACTTCGAGCTCACCCACATCGACCTCGGCCAGCTCTACCAGCAGGAGCTGCGCGACCTGGCGTATCCCTTCCAGCTCGCCGGGCCGGACGACGTCATCCTGCTCGAGCCGGAGGTCTCCTGCGGCTGCACCGAGCCGTCACTCGAGGTTGAGGGCGAGCCCTGGGCCTGGGGCAAGCCGATCCCGGCCGGCTCCAAGGGCAGGGTGCTGGCGATCTTCGACAGCAAGCTCTACTCGGCCACCAAGAGCTCCTCGATCCGCGTCATCGGCAACGCCATCAACCTGCCGGTGCAGCTGACCATCGACTCCTACATCCTGCCCTTGTTCCAGGTCTCGCCGCGCATGGCGCGCTTCGACAACCTGCTCAGCCTGGAGCTGCGGCGGAACAAGCAGCCCACCCGGGAGCTCGAGATCACCGGCGCCAAGCCCTTCGAGATCGTGACCTGGAAGGACCTGCCCGAGTGGCTCCAGATCGAGGAGATCGGCGAGCCGCGGACGGCCGATGACGGCGTCGGCCAGGTCCGGACCCTGCGGGTGGGCCTGAACCCCGAGGTGCCGCTGGGCAGGCACTCCACCATGGCCGAGGCCGAGACCACCCTGGGCAAGGCCCTGGCGGTCCAGGTCTACGCCGAGGTCAACGGGCCGGTGCGCTTCTTCCCCGAGCGGCTGCCGCGCTTCGGCATCGTCGAGCAGGGCAGCGAGAACCAGATCCGGACGGTCAGCATCCGCGCGACCCAGGACCGGCTGCCGGTGCCGGCGCCCTTCTTCGACTACGAGGGGCCGGACGGTATCTACGAGATCACCCTGGACGAGAAGAAACCTGGGCTCCGCTATGATCTAAACGTCCGCCTCCTGCCCGAGGCTCCGGAAGGCCGGCACGACGGAAAGATCAAGCTGAGCTGGCCCGAAGCGGAGGGCATCCCGGTGCCGCTGGAGGCCCGGGAATTCGACCTTCAGGTCATCATTGCCAAGCCCCGTTGAGAAAACGCCTCGGCGAGATCCTGCTTGAGCAGGGCGCCATCTCCGAAGACCAGCTGCGAGCTGCCCTTGCGCAGCAGCAGAACCGGTCCGTCCTGATCGGCCAGCTCCTGGTCGAGGCCGGCGCCACCGACCAGACCACGGTGGCCCGGGCCCTGGCCAAGCAGGCCCGCCTGCCCTTCGTCGACCTGGCTGGACGGCGGCCGCCGGAGCGCCTCACCGAGCTGCTGGACGGCGCGGTCGCCTGGGAGCACGAGGTGCTGCCGGTGGCGGAGAAGGGTGAGACCTTGGTGGTGGCCGTCTGTGACCCGGCCAAGGCGGTGGTCCTGGACACGCTCCGCTTCCTGCTCGACCGCGAGGTGAGCATGGCGATGGCCTCGCCCGATTCCCTGCGCGAGGCCCTGGAGCGGGTCTACGGCCCCGCCGGCGGCGGCGGCGACCCGCGCGGCCACGAGGAGGTCCGCGGCGACGCCGACGAGGCCCCGGTGGTGCGGCTGGTGAACCGGATGTTCGAGGAGGCGGTCGGCCACCGGGCCTCCGACATCCACATCGAGCCCTTCGCCGACATGGTCCGGATCCGCTACCGGGTCGACGGCAGCCTGACCGTGGCCGACGAGCACCCGCGGGAGCTGCACGCGCCGCTGCTCAGCCACCTGAAGGTCAGCGCCGGCCTGGACATCGCCGAGAAGCGCAAGCCCCAGGACGGCCGCATCGAGCACACCGCGGCCGGCCGCGCGCTGGACGTCCGGACCTCGACCCTGCCGACGAACCACGGCGAGTCCTGCGTCATGCGCTTGCTCGACCGCGAGGCCAACCTGCTGTCGCTGGCGGACCTGGGCATGAGCGCCCGGGCGCTGGAGTGGTTCTCCAAGATCATCGAGCGGCCCAACGGCATCTTCCTGGTCACGGGTCCGACCGGCTCGGGCAAGACCACCACCCTCTACGCCGCGCTGCAGACCCTGAACCGGTCGGACCGCAAGATCCTCACCGTCGAGGACCCGGTCGAGTACCGCATCAAGGGCATCAACCAGGTCCAGGTCCACCCGCAGATCGGCCTGGACTTCGCCCGGGTCCTGCGCGCCTTCTTGCGCCAGGCGCCCAACATCGTCCTGGTCGGCGAGATCCGCGACCGCGAGACCGCCGAGGTGGCGATCCAGGCCTCCTTGACCGGCCACCTGGTGTTCAGCACGGTCCACACCAACGACGCCCCGAGCGCCGTCACCCGCCTGCTCGACATGGGGGTGCCGCCCTTCCTGATCGCCACCTCGCTGCAGGGGGTGCTGGCCCAGCGGCTGGTGCGCCGGCTGTGCCCCGAGTGCGCGGTCGAGGAGCCGGCGACCCCGCTCGAGCGGCGGCTGCTGGAGCTGCCCGAGGGGGAGGCGCTGAAGCACCCGCGCGGCTGCAAGGCCTGCCGCCGCACCGGTTACCGGGGCCGGCTCGGCGTCTTCGAGTGGATGCAGATGAACGAGGAGCTGCGCGAGGTGCTGTTCCAGGCCTCCGACCCGAACCTGTTCCGCCGTAAGGTGGCGGCCTCGGGCTGCTGGTCCTCCCTGAACCAGGACGTCATCGAAAAGGTCCGCGCCGGGCGGACCACGGTCCCCGAAATGTTGCGCGTGACCCGCGTCGACCCGGCCGAAGAGGGGGAAAGTGCGCCGCGTGGCGGTGAGCAGGATTAAGAGGAGACCATGAGCCAAGTTGAACAAGGCAGCCGCCTCGATTTGTGGCTGAAAGCCGTCGCCAGCAATGACGCCTCCGACCTCCACGTAGGGGCCGGCCGGCCGCCGATGATGCGGGTCTCGGGGGGCCTGAAGTCGATTGAGGAGGTCCTGATCCCCGAGGCCGAGCTGGAGACGCTCTGCCGCGGCCTGACCCCAGAGAATCGGCTCAAGGAGCTCGACGAGACCGGCACAGCGGACTTCGCCGTGGCTCACGACGGCGACCGCTACCGCCTGAGCGTGTTCCGCCAGAAGGGTACCTACGCCCTGGTCGCACGGCGCATCCCGCAGAACAAGCTGAGCTTCGACGAGATCGGGGCGCCGCCGGTGCTGCGGGCGCTGGCGCACCTGCCTCGCGGCCTGGTCCTGGTGACCGGCCCGACGGGCTCCGGTAAGACGACCACCCTCGCCGCCCTGGTGCACGAGGTCAACGTCAGCCGCTCCTGCCACATCGTCACCATGGAGGACCCGATCGAGTTCTACCACGACTCGCACAAGGCGGTGGTGACGCAGCGGGAGATCGGTGACGACACCACCGACTTCGCCGAGGCCCTGCGCCGGGTGCTGCGCCAGGACCCGGACGTGATCCTGCTCGGCGAGATGCGCGACCTCGAGACGACCGGCGCCGCGATCACCGCGGCCGAGACCGGCCACCTGGTGATGGGCACCATGCACACCACCGGCGCCGCCCGGACCATGGACCGGATCATCGACCAGTACCCGCGCGAGCAGCAGGAGCAGGTCCGCTCTCAGATGGCGGTGTCGCTGCAGGCGGTGGTCTCCCAGGTCCTGATCCCGCGCGCGGACGGCAAGGGCCGGGTCGCCGCCTTCGAGATCATGATCCGGAATTCCGCGATCGAGAACCACATCCGCAAGGGCGAGACCTTCAAGATCACCTCGGTGATGCAGACCCAGAAGAGGCTCGGCATGCAGCTGCTCGACGACCACCTGCTCGAGCTGGTCCAGGCCGGCACCATCACCCGCGAGAACGCCCTCACCTACGCCCAGATGCCGGCCGACCTGCGCCAGCGCCTCGGCGGCTGATCCCCCGCGTCCCCATGGCGTCCCCCCCCGACAAGCGCCGCATCGGCACCATCCTGGTGGACATGGGGGTGCTGCGCCAAGGCCAGCTGCAGGCCGCGCTGGCCGAGCAGCGCCGCAGCGGCGGCCGCATCGGCGCGATCCTGATCGAGCGCCAGGCGATCACCAGCGAGGACCTGGCCCGCGGCCTGGCGCTGCAGAAGGGCATGGACTGGGTGCCCGGCGCCGAGCTGGTGGCCGAGGCCGACGGCCTGGCGGCGATCGACGCCGCCACCGCCCGCGCCTTCGGCGCCCTGCCGCTGGGCTTTGCCGGCGGCAAGCTGCGCCTGGCCATCGCGGACGCCGACACCTTGCCGCTGCTGGGCGACCTCGAGAGCCTGACGGGCCACACGGTCGAGCCAGTCCTGGCCGACCCCGAGGCCCTCGAGCGGGCGGTCGACCAGGCCTACCGCCAGCAGGCCGCCAGCTCCGCCGAGGCCGCCTCCGAGGCCGGCGAGGCGGCGCCGATCGTGCGCCTGCTGGAGTCGATCCTGACCCGGGCGGTCCGGGACAGCGCCGCCGACGTGCACCTGGAGCCCTACCAGGGCGAGTTCCGGATCCGGATGCGGGTGGACGGCGTGCTCTACGAGATCGACCCGCCGCCGGCCCACCTGGCCCCGGCCCTGATCTCCCGGGTCAAGGTGCTGGCCAACCTCGACATCTCCGAGACCCGGATGCCGCAGGACGGCCGTATCGAGATGGTCGTCGACGGCTCGCCGGTCGACCTGCGGGTGTCGACGGTGCCGATCCAGGGCGGCGAGAGCGTGGTTCTCCGGATCCTCGATCGGCGCTCGCTCAAGCTCGACCTCAGCCAGCTCGGTCTGCTCGAGGACGAGCGCGAGCAGATGGTCGATTTCGTCGGCCGGCCGCACGGCATCGTCCTGGTCACCGGGCCCACCGGCTCGGGCAAGACCACCACCCTCTACTCGCTGCTCAGCACCATCAACGACCCGGTGCGCAAGGTGCTGACGGTGGAGGACCCGGTCGAGTACGACCTCGAGGGCATCGTCCAGGTGCCGGTCAACGAGGCCATCGGCGTCAATTACGCCCGCGTGCTCCGGACCATGCTGCGCCAGGACCCGGACGTCATCCTGGTGGGGGAGATCCGGGACCCCGAGACCGCCCAGATCGCGGTCGAGGCGGCGCTCACCGGCCACCTGGTGCTGAGCACCCTGCACACCAACGACGCGCCCTCCACCATCACCCGGATGGTGGACCTGGGGGTCGAGCCCTTCCTCCTGGCCGCGACCTTGGAGGGAATCGTCGCCCAGCGGCTGGTACGCTGCGTCTGCCCGGACTGCGGCGCCCCCGCGGAGCCGGACCCGGAGCTCTGCCAGAAGGCGGGGGTCGAGCCGGCGCCGCAGACCCGCGGGAAGGGCTGCGACACCTGCCACTACACCGGTTACAGGGGCCGGACCGCGATCTACGAGGTTCTTCCCATGGACGACGCCATCCGCGAACAGTTCCTGCAGGATCCCAGCACCGTCGCGCTGCGGCGGCTGGCCCGTGACCGCGACATGCGCTCGCTGCGGGACCGCGGCATCGAGCTGGCCCTGACCGGCCGCACCACCCTCGAGGAGGTGCTCCGCGAGACCCTGGGAGAGGACGCCTAGGTGGCCCGCATCCAGCGACGCGTCCCCGCCGCCGGGCGCCCGGCCCCGGCCAAGCGCGGCGCCGCCTCGAGCGCCCCCGACCCGGCCGCCAGCGGCCGCCGGGTCAAGCGCAAGGTGCCGCTCAAGCACCTGGTCCGCTTCACGCGCCTGCTCGCCACCCTGTCCGAGGCCGGCCTGCCGGTGCTCCGGAACCTGAACATCCTGTCCGACCAGTGGCCCCCCGGCCGCTTCCGGGACACGGTGCTCGACGCCGCCGACATGGTGGAGGAAGGCCAGCCGCTGTCGGACGCGCTGGCCCAGCACCCCGAGGTCTTCGACGACCTGTTCGTGAACATGGCGCGCGCCGGCGAGGCCGGCGGTGTGCTCGACCAGGTGCTCAACCGCCTGGCCGACTTCATGGAGAGCAGCCAGGAGATGCGCGACCGGACGCGCAGCGCCATGGTCTACCCGGTGGTGATCCTGATCGTGGCCCTGGGCGTGATCACCGGCCTGCTCGTCGGCGTCATCCCCAAATTCGCCGAGCTCTTCCAGGACATGGACATCGAGCTGCCGGCGCCGACCAGGATGCTGATCTCGGTCAGTGAATTCCTCCAGCAGCACTGGTACCTGCTGCTCGTGCCGGTGGTCTTCTACCTGCTGTACCAGCTGGCTTACTTCCGTTCCTACGGCTTCCGGCGCTGGAACCACTCCTGGTGGCTGAAGCTGCCCGGCCTGGGCCGCCTGATGAAGACCGGCCAGATCAGCCGCTTCAGCTCCACCTTCGGCACCTTGGTGGCCAGCGGCGTGCCGCACCTGCGCGCCTTCGACATCGTCCGCGGCGCCCTCACCAACGAGGTCTACCGCGAGACCATCGACGCCGTCCAGGAAGAGGTGCGCGAGGGCGAGTCGATTTCCACCGCCCTCGAGACCTCCGGCCGCTTCGACGACGTCGTCGTCTCCATGGTCGAGGTCGGCGAGGAGACCGGCGAGCTGGACCGCATGTGCCTGCGCGTCGGCGGCAACTACGAGACCAATTACGCCCGCGCCCTCGACGTCATGGTGAAGCTGCTCGAGCCGATCATGCTGTTGATCATGGCGACGCTGGTCGGTCTGATCGCCTTCGCCATGTTCCTGCCGCTCTTCAAGCTGCTGGAGCAGTTCGGGCAGCAGGCGGGCTGAGCCGGGGGGCATGGGCTTCGCCGCCTCCCTGCGCGCGCGCCTGACCCTGGTCCTGGTCCTGGTCAACCTGGTCGTGCTCGGCGCCCTGGCGCTGTGGTCGGCCCAGGACGACGAGCAACAGCAGCTGCAGCGCCTGCGCCAGCAGGACCTGCTCGAGAACTCCCTCAAGGAGATCCTGCGCGGCATCGAGACCGACGACGCCCTGGACCTCGCCGGCCTGCTGCAGTCGCCCTTGTGGCGGGAGTTCGAGGACGCGGTGGTGATCGACCAGCGCCTGGTGGAGCTCGACGGCTCGTGGCTGCCGGGCGGCGCCTTCCTGAACCCGCTGGGCAGCCACCACCGGCCGGCGGACTTCCCGCTGAGCCAGATCGTGGAGGCGGCCGCGCTCGCCGTCACCACCGGAGAGGTGCAGACGGTCGCCGACGGCCTGACCATGCCGCTGGTGACCAGCCGCGCCGGCAGCCGGGAGCTGGACCTGTGGGGCGGGGTCTACGTCAAGCCGCGGGCGGCGCCCCAGGTGACGCCGCTGGCGGTCCGGGTGATGCTGTTCGCGATGGCGGCCACGGTGCTGGGAGCGGCCCTGATCTACCTGCTGGTCGGCCAGACGGTGCTGCGGCCGGTGGAGCGGCTGGCGCGTTCGGCCCACGAATTCGGTGAAGGCGGCCGCCCGGCGCTGCCGGAGGCCGGCGGCGCCCGGGAGGTCGACGAGCTGGTCCGCTCCTTCGGCGGCATGATGAAGCGCATCCGCGGCTTCCAGCGCGAGCTCGAGCGGGAGGTCGAGCTGGCCACCGAGCGGGCCTCCCAGGCCGAGCGCCGGGCTGGCCGCCAGGAGCGCTTGGCGGCCATGGGCACGCTCGCCGCTGGCCTGGCGCACGAGATCAACTCGCCGCTCGCCGGCGCCCTGCAGGGCCTCGAGGTGCTGCGCCGGGACGCCGCCGGGGAGCGCGCCGAGCGCTACGGCGGCCTGGTCCAAGAGGCCCTCGAGCGCATCACCGGCCTGGTGCAGCGGCTGCTGAAGCTGGCCCCGGCGCGGGTCGAGCAGGCGAGCAGCGCCGTCCAGGAGGCGGTCCGCGACCTGCCCGACTTCCTCGCCAGCCGGCTCGAGCGCCACCAGCTGACCCTGGAGCTGCCGGCCGAGCCGCTGCCGGTCCGGGCCGCCGCCGGCGACCTGTTCCCGGTGCTGCTGAACTTGGTCCAGAACGCCCTCGACGCCCTCGACGGCCAGGGAGACGCCCCCGGCCAGGTCACCGTCCGCGCCTCGGTCGGCGCCTCCGGGCTGGTCCAGATCCAGGTGCTCGACGACGGCCCCGGGGTCGACGACGCGCTGCTGCCGCACCTCTTCGAGCCCTTCGTCACGACCAAGGAGGTCGGCCAGGGGACCGGGCTCGGCTTGGCCCTGGCCCACGCCACCGTGCGCCAGCTCGGCGGCCGCATCGAGGCCCAGAACCGGCGCGGCGGCGGACTGGAGGTCCGCATCGAGCTGCCCGCCGGCGCGCCGGCGTGAGCGGCCCCGCGATCCTGGCGCTGGCCCTGCTGCTGGTGTCCGGAGCCTTCTCCGGCGCCGAGGCGGCCCTGTTCACGCTCTCCGGCCGCCCCCGCGGCAACGCCCCGTGGATGGCCCGGGCGCTGCTGAAGGACCCGGCCGGCTCGCTGTCGGTGATCCTGCTCGGCAACCTGCTGGTGAACCTGGCCTACTACGCCTCGACCGCGGCCTGGGCCTCGCAGCAAGAGGCCGGGGCGGCCGCGGCGGTCACAGCGGGCGCGGTGCTGCTGCTGGTGGTCGCCGGTGAGATCTTGCCGAAGGTGCTGTCGCACCGCTCGCCGGGTCCCGCTGCGCGCCTGTTGCTGCCGCCGGTCTGGGCCCTGCACGCGCTGCTCGGGCTGCCGGCGCGCTGGCTCGGAACGCGCCTGTTCCGCCAGGTCCGCCACGCCGCGCCGGTGCCCGCCGAGGAGCTCGACAGCCTGCTGGCGGAGGAAGGCGACCAGCTCCTCCCCGAGGCCGAGCGCGGCCTGCTGCGCCAGATCCTCGAGCTCGACATCCTGCGCGCCGGCGCGGTGCGGCGGCCGCTCTCCGAGACCCCCAGGCTCAAGGCCGGCCAAGCCCTCGGGGCCGCGGTCCAGGCCCTGCGCGAGCAGCGCGCCGCGTGGGCGGCGGTGGAGGAGGACGACGGCGAGATCCGCGGCCTGCTCGACCTGACCCGGCTGCCTGCCGGCCGGCTGGTCCGCGACGCCATGGTGCCGGTGCCGCTGCTGCCCGAAGTGGCGCCGCTGGCGCGCGGCCTCAGCCTGCTGCGGGAGAGCGGCCTGCCCTTCGTCCTGCTGGTCGACGAGTACGGCTCCGCCGCCGGGGTGCTCGAGCGCGGCCGCTGCGCCGACACCCTGCTCGACCGGGTCCCGGAGGAGCTCGACACGGGGCGGTCGTCGATCCAGCAGCTCTCGCCCAACCGTTACGAGGTCGACGGCAGCCTGCCGCTGCACGTCTTCCGCGAGCGCTTCGGCGACCCGGGCGTCGTCGACCCCAAGCTCGACACCCTCGCCGGCCTGATGGCCGAGCGCCTCGGCCGGCTCCCCGAGCCCGGCGACCGGCTACGGCTCGACCCTGAAGGCGGATGCCAGCTCGAGCTCGAGCTGCTGCGCGTGGAGGGGCCGCGGGTGGCCGAGGTCCGCGTGACCGTGCGCCCGCCCGCCGGGGAGGCGCGGCCGTGACCGCCGCCCTGGTGCTGCTCTTGGCCCTGCTGGCCTCGGCGGTCTTCGCCGGCGCCGAGACCGGCTACTACGCCACGCCGGCGCTGCGCTTGCGCATGCTGGCGCGCCGCTCGCGCCGGGCGGCCTGGCTGGACCGGATCACCCGCTCGCCGACGGCCTGGCTCTGCACCCTGCTGGTCGGCAACAACCTGGCCAACGACGCCGCGGTCCACGCCGCGATCGCGGTCTGCCGGCGCGTCGAGGGCGTGGACCCGCACTTCCTGGCGACCCTCGTCCTGACGCCGGTGGTGTTCCTGGTGGGGGAGGTCGGCCCCAAGCAGCTGCTCCTGGCCCGGCCGCTCGAGCGGAGCGTGGCGCTGGCGCCGGCGCTGGCCCTGAGCCGGCTGCTGCTGTGGCCGCTGGTCGCCCCGGTGGCGCTCCTGCTGCGGCTCCTCCGGCTGGAGAGCGCTGCCCCCCTTGGACGCCACGAGCTCGCCTCGCTGCTGGTGGAGGGCCGCGGCGCCGCTGGCGGCGCTCACGGCGCCCTGGCCGCTCGCCGCGCCCTCGAGGCCCGCGGCCAGGGCCTGGATCCCTTCCTCCGGACGGAGCTGCCGCTGCTCAAGGCCTCCGTCGGCCTGGATCAGGCCCGGCGGACGCTCTCCCGCAACCCGGACGCCCTCGGCCTCCTGGAGCGGCCCGACGGCGGCTTCGCCCTGCTCCGGGGCGAGCGCCTGGCGGTGGCCGGCGGCGGCCGGCGGCCGGCCGAGCTGGCCGAGGAAATCCCGCAACTGGAACCCGATCTGGACCTATCCCAGGCGCTCGAGCGGCTCCGGCGGGCCCAGTCGGCCGTGGCCCTGGTCGGCCGCCCGGGCGATTGGCGCGGCATCTGCGACCTGGAGTTTATCCTGGAGCGCCTGCTCGCCGCCGAAGCCCCCCGATCCTGACCCATGACCGCCCGCCCCCGCCTGCTCGAGCTCCTGATCGTCGCCCTCCTCGCCGCCCTGCTCGGCGGCGCCCTGGTCCGCTGGAGCGCCCCGCAGCCGGCGTCGGCCCAGTCGGCCGACTCCGGGCACCGCTACGTCGCCGTCGCCGGCGAGTACATGACCGGGGTCTCGATCCTCTACGTGCTGGACCAGGAGACCCAGCACCTGGCCGTCTACGAGGCCCACGGCGGCGGCGCGAACGCCCGCGAGGTGGTCTTCGTCGGCGCCCGAGACATCGCCCTGGATACCTTGCTCGACGGCTTCAACGACGAGTCCGAGATCAGCGCCGCCGAGCTCCGCGCGGAGTTCGAGAAGCGCGGCCTGGCTCCCGCCGCGGAAGCGGCGGTTGAGGGCGCCGAGGATTAGCGTATCCTGTGGCATCCCGATTCCACCCATCGTGAGCGCGCGAGAGCGCGATTGGAGAGAACCCCCCGTGAGCGAAAGCGACTTCTACTCGTTCGACAAGGCCATCGAGAAGCTCGACCTGGAAGAGGACGATCTCAAGCGCCTGATTTCCGCCGGTGAGATCCGGGCCTTCCGTGACGGCTCCAAGATGCGGCTGCGCGCCGAGGACGTGGCCCGCGTCGCCACCGACCTGGGCGTCGGCGGCGAGGTCGCCGAAGAGGACGCCGGCGAGGTGCTCGAGGTCGAGGAGGTGCTGTTCTCCGAGTCCGCCGAGGACGAGGGCATGGTCACCACCCAGCTCAGCGAGGAGGACACCCTGCTCGACGACGACCTGGAGGTGGTCGAGGTCGCTGAGGAGGCCGCCGCCGCTGCTCCGCGCGCCGCCCGCCCGGCCCGCGCCGCCGCCGCCGCCGAGGAGCCGGCCAACAACGGCCTGGTCTTCGCCGCCGTGGCGACCACCGTGCTGATGCTGTGGGGCCTGGCCTTCGTCGTCGACATGAGCGCCGGCCGCCCGAGCGCGGTCACCCAGCCGATCGTCGACATGTTCGGCGGCGAGTCCTGATCCGAGGTACCCCGATGCGCCTGCTCCCCCTCTTCCTGTTCGTTGGGTCGCTGCTGCTCCCCTCCTGCGCCCAGCTCTACTCCGAGGAGCAGGTCGCGGAGAAGGAGGCCGCCTGGCAGGCTTCCACCGACGCCCTGAAGCGCTACCAGGCCGAGCTCGAAGCGGAGAACGCGGTGCTCGGCCAGCGCCTCGGCGAGCTCGAGGTCGAGCTGCACCAGCAGCGGGCCGTCAACGCCCAAGAGGCCGTGGCCGTGCTGGACCAGGACTTCGAGGCCTTGCGCAAGGAGATCGAGCGCTTCTCCGGCGGCTCCGGGGACGTCCAGTACCTGATGGGGCCGGACGGCCCGGTGCTGCGGATCTCCGATCACGTGCTGTTCGCCTCCGGTTCGGCCAAGGTGTCGAAGCAGGGCGCCGCGCTGCTCGGCCAGCTGGCCGGTAGCCTGGCGGAGAACGGCCGGGCCTTCCGGGTCGAGGGGCACAGCGACAACCAGCCGGTGAAGGTGCAGGCCAAGAAGTACCCGCACGGCAATCTGGAGCTGAGCGCCGCCCGGGCCATCGAGGTCGCCGCCTCCCTGGTCGAGCACGGTCTGCCGGCCGAGCGGGTCTCGGTGGCGGGCTACGGGGAGTGGCGTCCGGTCGCGGCCAATGACACCGCCGAGGGTCGGTCGCGGAACCGCCGGGTCGAGATCGTGGTCGTCACCGCCAGCGGCGACGGCGGGCGTTGAAGCCGCTGGCCGCCGACCGATCCTCCCGCCTCGCGGCGGCCGTCCTGGTGGCGGCCGCCGCCTTCGGTTGCGGCGACGGCGGCGACGACGGCCTGCCCGAGCCGGTCCGGCAGCTGCGCGGCCTGGCCCTGGTCTCCCCGGTCCTCTCGGGCGGAGACTACCTGCTGGCCGGGCGCTGGGAGGTGACCGCCGGGGAGTTCGACCCCGCCGCCGTCGATGAGGAGGACCGCGCCCTGCCGGCGACCTGGCTCGACCGCCAGCAGGCCCGCGACTGGGCCGCCGCCCGCGGGCTCCGGCTGCCGACCCGGGAGGAGTGGCGGCACGTGGCCAGCGCCGCGCCGTCGAGCTCGCGGCTGCAGACCCTGGCCGCCAACACCCTGGACCTCGATTTCCGGGAGGAGCTGCCGGTCGGGGTCTTCGAGCGTGGGCGCACCCCCGAAGGCTGCTACGACCTCGCCGGCAACGTCTGGGAGTGGGTCGAGGGCGAGGTGACGAGCCCGCTGGGGCTGCCGCCGCGCGCCATCGCCTGCGGCGGCTCCTTCGCTTCCTGGGCCTGGCTGGGGCACGCCGGCCGGGACGCCGTGCGCCTGCTGGAGGCAGGGGAGCGCGCCGACGATCTCGGCTTCCGGGTGGTGGGGGAGGCGGAGGCCTGGCTCCTCGAGCGGATCCAGCCGCTGTGGACCGAAGGCGTCTGGCGGGACGAGATCCGGGCAGGCTTCGCCAGCTGGCGGCCGCCGCTCCGCGCCCAGCTGGCCTTGCGGTTGCGCCGGGCCGAGGCCGACGCCGGCTTCTGCGACGCCGTCGAGGGCCTGGCGCCGTGAAGGTCGGCGAGCTCCGCCGCCTGCTCGAGCAGCGGGGCCTGGCGCCGACCAAGAGACGCGGCCAGAACTTCCTGGTCGACCCGGCCTTGCTGGCGGCGATCCCGCGGGACGCCGGGGTCCAGGCCGGCGAGCGCGTCTTCGAGGTCGGCCCCGGCGCCGGCGCTCTGACCGAGGGCTTGCTGGCCGCCGGCGCCGAGGTGCTCGCGGTGGAGCTCGACCACGGCCTAGCGGCGCTGCTGCGGGAGCGCTTCCAGGACCAGCTCGCGAGCGGCGCGCTGACGCTGGTCGAGGGGGACGCCCTCGGCCGGGAGGGTCGGCTCCACGACCAGGCCGAGGACTGGTGGGCGGCCGGCCCGCCGCCCCGGGTGGTCGCCAACCTGCCCTACGCCATCACTGGGCCCTTCCTGAGCCGGCTGCCCGGCCGGCCGATGCTCGGCGCCTGTCTGCTGCTCCAGCGCGAGGTGGCCCAGAAGGCCCTCGCCGGCCCGGCCGGCGGCCCGCTCGGCGTGCGGCTGGAGCTCGCCTTCCACGGCCGCCTCGGCCGTCGGGTGCCGCCGGAGGTCTTCTGGCCGCCGCCGCAGGTGGAGTCCGCCTTCCTGCTGCTCGATCCGCGGGAGGACGCGCCGCCCCCGGAGCTCGACGAGGCGCTGCGGCGGATCCTGCGCGAGGCCTACTCCCAGCGGCGCAAGCGCCTGCTGCCGCGGCTGGCCAAGGCCGAGCCGGCGGCGGCTCACGCCCTGGAGGCCACCGGGCTCGATCCCGACGCGCGTCCCGAGCAGCTGTCGAGCGCCCTCTGGCTGGAGGCGGCGCAGCATGCCATAATCCGGGGTTCCTGAGCCCGTCCACCCTCCTGAGAATGCCCGAAGCTGCCACCGATCTCCGCGACGTCATCGAGCGGGTCAAGGAGCGGGTGGAGATCGACACCGTCATCGGCCGGCGGGTCCAGCTGCAGCGGCGCGGTTCTCGGCTGGTGGGGCTGTGCCCCTTCCATCCGGAGAAGACGCCCTCCTTCCACGTCACTCCGGAGCGGGGCTTCTTCAAGTGCTTCGGCTGCGGCAAGGGCGGCGACGTGCTGAGCTTCGTCCAGGAGCTGGACGGCCTGAGCTTCCTCGAGGCGCTGCGGCTGCTGGCCGAGGAGGCCGGCATCGAGGTGCCGCGCCTGGCCAAGGACCGGCTCGGCCAGGACCTGCGCCAGCAGGCGCGCGAGGCGCTGCGCCTGGCCAAGGAGCTCTACCGCAAGGAGCTGGCGAGCCCGGCCGCCGCCGGCGCTCGCGAGTACCTGGCGGGCCGGGCGCTGCACGAGCAGAGCCTGGAGCGCTTCGGCGTCGGCTGGGCGCCGGCCGAGCCCGGCTGGCTGTCGACGAGGCTGCGCCAGGCCGACATCCCGCAGCAGGCGGCGATCGAGGCCGGGCTGATCTACCAGCCCGACGGCGGCGGCCCGCTGCGTGACCGGTTCTGGGACCGCATCGTCTTCCCCGTCGCCGACCGGGCCGGCCGGACGGTCGGCTTCGGCGCCCGCTTCCTGCCCGGCTCCCGGGCCGAGGAGCGCGGCATGGGCAAGTACGTCAACTCGCCCGAAGGACCGCTGTTCCCGAAGCGGCGCCTGCTCTACGGCCTGGACCGGCTGGCCAGCGCGCTCCGGGAGAGCAGCGCCGAGACCCCGATCCTGCTCTGCGAGGGCTACCTCGACGTGATGATGCTGGACCAGGCTGGGCTGCGCTGCTGCGTCGCCGCCCTCGGCACCGCCTTGACCGAGGACCACGCCCGGGCCTTGCGCCGTCACGACCGGGCGGTGGCCCTGATGCTCGACCCGGACGATGCCGGACGCCGCGCCGCCGCCCGCGCAGGGCGCATGCTGGTGGCCGAAGGCATCGCGGTCCGGGTGGTCGAGCTGCCGGACGGGCAGGACCCCGCCGACATGGTCTCTGCCGGGAGAGCGGAAGAACTCTCCGAACGCCTTGCCTCGGCGTGGGATATACTCGATTGGCGTCTCGATACATGGGTTCGAAAGGCGGATTTCTCCGATCCGGCGGTCCGAGCTCGCGCTGCGCAGGAGGCTGCGGAGTGGATCCAGTCCACTCCAAACCCTGCGCTGGGCGAGATTTGGAAGCGACGGGCGGGGGACCGGCTCGGACTCACGGAAGAGAGCCTCCGTCGCATGGTCCGTCCGTCGTCCCGGTCCTCGAGCCGGCCGTCTGGTGGTCCCGTGGCGGGAAATTCGCCGATCTCGACCACTCCCGCCCTGGAGGCGCTAGCCCGCAACGAACGCGAAATCCTGAACGCATTGCTCCACGATCCGAGCCTCTACCCCAGGCACATGACCGCGCTCGACACCCTCGAGCTCCGGGATCCGGTCGCGGATCAGGCCTTGAAATGGTGCCGCCAGCGCCGACAACAAGGTCTGCCCTTCGACCTCCCGCAAGCCTTGGCCGACTTCTCGGACGGAGAGCTCCGGACCTGGCTGGACCAGGTCCGGCTGCAACAACCGCCGGACTGCGCCCGCGCCATGGATGAGGCGCTGCGCATGCTCCCCGCGAGCCGCGACCTGCAGCTCCGCGAGGAGCGCCAGCGGCGGCTGGAGCAGAGCGCCGACGGACCCAGTGACGCCCACTTCGCGAGCCTTCAACGACGGATCCAGATCCGCTCTGCTGACGACCAAGACTGATTGCCCCCTGCACGGATGCCTACCAAAGCCCTCGACAAGAAGACCGCCGCGATCCTCGACACCCTGGTCAAGAAGGGGACCGTCACCGGCACCCTGCCGGCCGACGAGGTCAACGCCGCCTTCCCCAAGGTCAAGATCGACCTGCTCCACGAAGTCCTGGACCAGCTGGAGCAGGCGGGGATCCGCCTGGTCGAGTCGGGCGAGGACCCGACCACCTTGCCCACGGTGACGACGCCGATGGCGGTGAGCGCCAAGCCGCTGGCCGCGCCCTCCGAGCGCAGCCTGGGGTCCGCCCACCAGCCGGTGCTGGAGAAGATCGACGACCCGGTGCGCATGTACCTCACCCAGATGGGGGAGATCTCGCTGCTCACCCGCCAGGAGGAGATCTCCCTGGCGAAGAAGATCGAGGTCTCGCGCAAGATCTTCCGGCGCCTGGTGCTGGAGTCCGGCTTCGCCCTGGAGCGTGCCCTGGAGCTGCTCAACATGGTGCGGAACAGCGAGATCGCCTTCGACCGCACCCTCAAGGTCAACCCGTCGGCCCAGGCCAACAGCTCCTTCGGCGTCATCCACTTCAACCGCCGCATGAAGAAGCAGGCGATCGCGGAGGACTCCACGAGCGGCACCTCCGACATCGACGGCGGCGCCGGCTACGAGCTGACCAAGCAGGACCTCGAGCAGCGGCTCGAGGGCCACTACCACTCGCTCGAGGAGCTCTACCAGGCGGCCCAGGTGGCCACCGGCGTGGTCCGCGACAAGCGCCTGAAGAAGGCCGAGCGCCAGGTGTTCAAGAACGGCCTGCGGTCGCGCCAGCGCTGCATCGCGGTGCTGACCGAGGAGCTGCACTTCCAGGTCGACCTGGTCCAGGACATGATCTCGCTGCTCGAGGCCCGCGCCGAGGAGTGGCGCCCGGTGGACGAGGCGCTGAACGCCTTCGATTCCAAGCGCAAGCGCACCAAGGCCGGCAAGGAGGAGTTCCAGGAACTGGAGCGCCGCTCGCTGGCCTTCGAGATGCGCGCCCTGGAGGGCTACGACAGCTACCGCGCCCGGCTGTTCCGGATCACCCAGGCCCTGGACGCCTATGACGACGCCAAGAAGAAGCTGTCGTCGGGCAACCTGCGGCTGGTGGTCTCGATCGCCAAGAAGTACCGCAACCGCGGCCTCAGCTTCCTGGACCTGATCCAGGAGGGCAACACCGGCCTGATGAAGGCGGTGGAGAAGTACGAGTACCGCCGCGGCTACAAGTTCTCGACCTACGCCACCTGGTGGATCCGCCAGGCCATCACCCGCTCGATCGCCGACCAGGCGCGCACCATCCGCATCCCGGTGCACATGATCGAGACCATGTCCAAGCTGCGCGCGGTGCAGAAGCGCCTGCTCCAGACCATCGGCCGCGAGCCGAGCCTGGAGGAGATGGCCGAGGCCGCCGAGATCACGATCGAAGAGGCGCGCCGCGTCATGAAGATCGCCAAGCACCCGATCAGCCTCGACCGGCCGATCGGCGACAGCGAGGACAGCTACTTCGGCGACTTCATCGAGGACGAGTCCTCCGACAACCCGGTCGAGAAGGCCGGCCAGGAGATGCTCAAGGAGCGCATCGACGACGTGCTCGGCTCGCTGACCTTCCGCGAGCGCGAGATCATCAAGCTGCGCTACGGCATCGGCGACGGTTACACCTACACCCTCGAAGAGGTCGGCCGCATCTTCCGCGTCACCCGCGAGCGGGTGCGCCAGATCGAGGCCAAGGCGATCCGCAAGCTGCAGCACCCGATCCGGGCGCGCAAGCTGGTCGGCTTCCTCGACGGCGTCACCGCCAGCTAGCCGGCCGCGGACGCATTCCTTCGCTGCGCTCTCGCCAAGCCTTTGGGGCTCCGGTAACCTGGCGGGGTGAAGGAGACTCTCGCGGCCCTCGTGGACGTCCAGAAGCTGGATGAGCGCTTGGCGGTGCTTCGGCGCCGCCTGGATTCCCTGCCGGTCGAGCTCGGGGAGCGGGAGTCCAGCCACTCGGCGCTCGAGGCCGGGACCGAGGCGCTGGAGGGCCGAAGGAAGGGCGCCTTGGTGCGCTCCCACGAGATCGAGGTCGAGGTCCGCACCGCCGAGGACCGGATCGAGAAGCTGGAGACCAAATGCCGCAGTCTGCGAGACGCCGGCGCCGTCCAGGTCGCCCAGCACGAGGCCCAGGAGCTGCGGGACAAGATCTCGCTGGCCCAGGACGAGGAGCTGCAGCTGCTCGAGGAGGCCGACCGCCTGGAGGCCGAGGTCGAGCAAGGGCGGTCCCAGGTCGCCGATTCGGCCGCTGAGCTGGAGCAGTTCCGGCAGAGCGTTCAGGCCGACAGCGCCGAGCTGGAGGGCCAGGTGGCCGCGCTCGTCGCCGACCGCCAGCAGCGCTTGGCGGCGCTGCCGAGCGGCCCGGTGGACGTCTACGAGCAGATGCTCGTGAAGCGCGCCGGGCGCGCGGTCTGCGCCCTCAAGGGCAGCTCCTGCGGCGGCTGCGGCATGATGGTCCCGCCCAACGACCGCGTCGGGGTGACCGGCACCGTCAAGCTGGTGCGCTGCCGCTCCTGCCTCCGGATCCTGGTGCCGGGCGAGCTCTGGTCGCCCCAGAGCGCCGCCGCCGGCGAAGAGTAGGGCGGGCCGGGGCAGGGTCCGTAGACTGTGCGGCCGGACGCCGGCAGCCCGGCGTCGATGCCCATGTTGCTGACTCTCCCCCTGCTCCTCACCGGCCCCCTCTGCGTCCAGGACCCGCTCGCGGGCCAGCTGCCCAAACAGGACCTCGGGGTCGCCGGCTTCTTGGCCGAGCACCCGGACTACGACGGCCGCGGCATCCGCGTGGCGGTGCTCGACACCGGGATCGACCCCGGCCACCCCTTCCTGCAGCAGACGCCGCAAGGCGGCCGCAAGATCGTCGACTGGTACGACGCCACGACCGACGGCCGCCTCGACACCAGCCTGGTGGCGGCGGCGCAGGACGGCCGCTTGACCGGCCTCAGCGGCCGGCTGCTGGAGCTGGGCGACCACCGCGCCAGCGACGGTGATTACCGCCTAGGCCGGATCGACGCCGCCTTCTTGCCTGGCGAACTGCGGGGGCGGATCGCCGCCAGCCGGCGCCAGGAGTGGGAGCGAGGCAGCCGCGAGTTCCGCGAGGCCAGCCTGCGCCGCGAGCACGACAGCGGCGACGCCGCCCCCGCCAGCCTGCGCCAGGAGGAGATCGCCGCCCGGTGGGCCGAGTTCGACGACCCCGGCCCGGTCTACGACCTGGTGCTGTTCGACGACGGCGACGGCTGGCGCGTCGTCATCGACGCCGACGAGGACGGGGACCTGGGCGAGGAGCAGGCGCTGCGGCCCTTCCGCGAGTCCGGCGATTGGGCCGTGCTCGGCGACGAGGCGCTGCTCAACTACGGCGTCGGCGTCGAACGCGGCGGCGACGAGGTGGTGCTCTACTTCGACACCAACGGCCACGGCACCCACGTCGCCGGCATCGTCGGCGCCTGGGAAGGCGAGGGCGGCCGGCTCAACGGCGTCGCGCCGGGCGTGGAGTTCGTCGCCATCAAGATCGGCGACGGCAAGTTCGGCGGCTCGACCAGCGGCTTCGCTATCGCCAAGGCCCTCGACTACGCGGTCGAGTCCGGCTGCCAGATCGTCAACATGAGCTTCGGCGGCCCGAGCTTCTTCGCCGACGGCGCCGAGCCCGACGCTTGGGTGATCGAGGAGGCGACCCGCCGCGGCCTGGCGGTGGTCACCAGCGCCGGCAACGAGGGGCCGACCCTGAGCACGGTCGGGGCCCCGGCGACCTCGCGCGCGGCCTTCGCCATCGCCGCCGCCGTCTGGCCGGATACCCAGAAGGCCAACTACGCGGCCCTGCGCGCGGTCGGGCCGGTGCTGTTCGACTTCTCCAGCCGCGGGCCGCTGCCGAACGGAGCCATGGGCGTCGACTTCACTGCCCCCGGCGCCGCGGTCAGCGCCCTGCCGTCGTGGCTGATCACGCCGGCGGAGAACTTCAACGGCACCTCGATGGCCTCGCCCCAGGCCGCCGGCTGCGTCGCGCTGCTGGCCTGCGCCGCGCGCGCCGAGGGCCTGCCGGCCTCGCCCGAGCGGCTGCGGCGGGCGCTGCGCCTCGGCGCCGAGCGGATGCCCGGCCACGACTGGGTCGAGCAGGGCAACGGCGTCATCCGCATGCTGCCCTCGCTCGAGGCCCTGCGCGGCCTGGCCGAGCACGGCGCCGAGGAGACCGTCTGGCAGGTCCGCGTGGCCAACCCCTACGGGGACGGCGCCGGCCTCTACGAGCGCGACCTGGCGTCGCGCCAGCCCTTCGAGCGCACCGTCCGGATCCAGCCGGTCTACCCCGAGCAGGCCAGCAACGCCGAGCAGGCCGAGTTCCTGCGCAGCTTCCGGCTGGCCTCCGAGGCCGACTGGGTGGCGGTGCCCGAGGCGATCTACACCAGCGCCAGCGGCCGGGGCTTCGCGGTCACGGTGGATCCTTCCGGCCTGAAGCCGGGCCTGCACTCGACGCGGGTGCTGCTGTGGGACGCCGACCGGCCCGAGGCCGTCGGTCCGGAGATCATCCTCCCGGTCACGGTGGTCGTGCCCTGGGAGACCGCCGCCGATAGCGGGCACCGCCTCGGCAAGACCTTCGCCCTGCAGCCGGGCGAGCTCGACCGCAGCTTCCTGCGGGTGCCGCACGGCGCCACCCACGCCCGGGTCCGCTTCGAGCAGAAGGGTCACGGCCGGAACGAGTTCCGGACAGGCGCCGGCTCCGTCAGCGGCTTCCGCTACGCCGGCGACCGCCAGGCCCGCGGCCGCTGGTTCCTGGAGCACGGCCAGGCGGTCGAGCAGACCGTGCCGGTCGAGCCGGGCACGGTCTTCGAGTACACGATCGCCTCGCGCTGGTCGGTGAACCGGCCGGTCGAGCTGGAGCTGGAGGTCGTCTTCGCCGGCCTCGAGGCCCAGGCCGACGCGCTGGTGGCGCCCGCCGGCCAGGGCATCGCCTACCTGGCGGTGAAGTCGCCGCTGCGCGCGGAGCGAGTCCGGGCCAGCGCCGCCGTAGAGGGCGTCGCTTACCCGGTGATGGGGGAGATGGAGGTCGTGCCCGACCCGATCCGCGCCACCGTGATGGGCGGCCGCGGCATGTTCCAGGGCCGCATCGAGTGGAGCGTGACGGTGCCCGAGGGCGCCAGCAAGCTCAGCCTGCACACGCCGCGCTCGATCCAGACCACCGAGATCCGCGAGGACCTGATGCTCGAGATCTTCGACCCCAACGGCCGGGTCGTCAGCCGGCACATCGCCTACGAGGTCGAGACCGAGCTCGGCCGGCTCGCGCCCGGGGAATACCGCTTCCTGCTCCGCTACCCCTCGCTGGGCAAGGAGGCGCTCGAGAGCCGCTACGCCGGGGCCGAGGTCCGGGTCTACGGCTCCCACCCTGCGCCGACCCTCTACACCTCGCTGGACCACGCCCTCGAGGGCAGCGGGCCTGGCGCGGCGTTGAGCCTTCCCTACGCCGGCACCCGGAGCCTCTATGCCCGCATGCCGGAGCTCCCGGCCCTGAGCGGCGGCGCCTCCTACTTCGGCCACGTCGCCTTCCGCAGCGGGGACGACGAGCTGCTGAGGCTCCCGCTCCGGGTGGAGCGACCCGCCATCGCGCCGGAGCCGGCTGCGAGCCCCGAGCCGGAGGGAGCCGGGGCTGGGGAGGCCGCCGCCGCGGAGGGCGAGGAGAGCGCCGAAGCTGCCCCCGACGAGGCCGCCCGCACGGCCTACCAGGACCTGGTCGGCGCTGAAGAGCCCGAAGCGGGCGCCCGGCTGGCGGCGGCCCGCGCCTGGGCCGAGGCCGACCCGGCCGACCCGGCCGCCGCCCTGGCGGTGCTGCGCGAGCTCGCCGCCTCCGGCATGGCCGACTTCGCGGTCGAGCAGGGCCTCGGCTTCCTCAGCCGCTTCCCGGCCGTCCAGGCCGATTTCCGGGCCGCAGCGGCCTCCTGGAACGGCTGAGCGCCTCCTCAGCCGTTTCGTGGTAGCCTGGAGGCTCGTGGGTCCGCCTCCCGAAGCTCCCAGCGACCTCCCGTCGCGCCCGCCTCGGCGGCTGGCGATGTGCGGGAACGTCTTTCCGGGCGATACTCCCGGCGCGGTCTTCTCCGTGCTCGAAGGCCCGGTGCGGGAGTGGGCTAGCCGCCTGAGGGCGGTGGGCTTCCCCGGGCCGGTCGGTTACGGCCTCTACCTCTCCGCCGCCGCCGCTGGGCCCGTGGTCCGCTCCGAGGCCAAGCGCGGCCGCCTCAGCCGCAGCCTGTGCCGCGCCGGGGTCGAGACCTGGACCGCCAACGCCTTCCCCTTCGGCGGCTTCCACCAGCGCCGGGTCAAGGAGCGGGCCTTCCTCCCCGACTGGCGCTCGGTCCAGCGGCTGGCCTTCACCTGCCGGGTCAGCGAGATGCTCGGCCACCTGATGATGCCCGGCGACCGCGGCTCGGTCTCGACCTGCCCGCTCGGCTACGGGCCCGACGCCCGCCGCTCGATCCGCAGCGTCGACCACCTGCGGCGGATGCAGGACGGCCTCCTGGCGCTGGAGCAGCGCACCGGCGTTCGCCTGGTCCTGGCCCTCGAGCCGGAGCCGGACGGCGCCTTCGAGCGGGTGGACGAACTGGCTGGCTGGATCGCCACCAACCTCGGCACCGACGCCGACCTCGACGACCTGCGGATCGGGGTCTGCTGGGACCTGTGCCACTCCGCGGTCGTCGGCGAGACCCCCTCCGAGGTCGCCCGGGCCCTGGAGCAGACCCAGGTGCCGCTGGGCAAGGTCCAGATCTCGGCGGCGCTGCAGTGCCAGGGCGGCCTCGATGACACCCGCCTGCGCCGGCTCTCCGAGCTCGCCCAGGACCCCTACCTGCACCAGGTCCGAGGCCAGCTCAAGGACGGCCGTGACTTCGCCTGCAGCGACCTTGCCCACCTGCTGGAGCAGCCTGCCGTGCTCGAGCAGGTCGACGCCGTGCGCGTCCATTGCCACGTGCCGGTGCACCTGGACGACTTCGGCGACGGCCTCGGCGGCACCCCCTGGCGCGACGGGGTGGAGGTGGCCCTGCGCTCCGGCTGCAGCGACTTCGAGCTCGAAACCTACACCCTGCCGGTGCTGCCCGAGGCCTACGGCGGCAGCGATCAGATCGGCACCATGGTCGACGAGATGGCCGCTTGCGCCCGAGCGCTGAATCTGGAAGAACAGCGCCTGGCCAGTTGACAGCGGGCCCCCCTTTCCTTATCTTTTTCGCCCCTTCCCGGACGTGTCCTGCCGGGAACGGCCCCTTCGTCTAGTCTGGCCTAGGACACCAGGTTTTCATCCTGGCAACAGGGGTTCGAATCCCCTAGGGGTCACCATCAAACCCGGCAGCTTCGGCTGCCGGGTTTTTCCTTTCCCAGCGACCGCGGGGAGCGCGCGCCGCCGCCACCCGCCCGCTCGCTCAGTCCGCCATCGGGTGCGCCTGCTGGTAGAGCTTGCGCAGCTGCTGCAGGTCGACGTGGGTGTAGATCTGGGTCGTGCCCAGGCTGGCGTGGCCGAGCAGCTCTTGGACCGTGCGCAGGTCGGCGCCGCGCCGCAGCAGGTGGGTGGCGAAGGAGTGCCGAAGGGTGTGCGGGGTGCAGGCGCGGCAGATGCCGGCGCGCTCCAGGCAGCGCAGCAGGACGCGGCGCAGCGAGCGGTCCGTGAGCCGGCCGCCGCGGTGGTTGAGGAACAGCGCCTGGCGGTCCAGGCCGCGGATCGACTTGGCGTTGAGGTAGTCCCTCAAGGCCTCGATGGCGGGCCGGCCGAGCATGCCGAAGCGCTCCTTGCGGCCCTTGCCGCGCAGCAGCACCAGGCCGCGGCCGAGGTCGAGGTGGCTCTCGTCGAGGCCCACCAGCTCCGAGGCCCGGCATCCGGTCGAGTAGAGCACCTCGAGCAGGGCCCGGTCGCGCTTGCCTTCGCTGTCCTCGTCGGGGTGCGGCGCCGCCAGCAGGGCGTCCACCTCGTGCTCCTCGAGGAAGCGCGGCAGCTTGCGCGGCCGCCGCGGGGCGCGCAGGGCGGCCGCCGGATTGGCTTCGATGCGGCCGGTCTCTTCGAGCCAGCGGAAGAAGCTGCGCAGCGCCGACAGGTGGCGAGCGATGGTGGAGGCGCCGAGGCCCTCCGAGGAGAGCGCGCCGAGGTGCAGCCGGACCACCGCCGGGCGCAGCGCCCGCAGCTCGCGCGCCGCCCGTGCCCGCGCCAGGTGGACCAGGAAGCGGTCCAGGTCCAGCTCGTAGGCCCGCAGGGTGTGCGGGCTGACCTGGCGCACCTCGCGGAGGTGGCGGAGGAAGTCGCGCCGGGCCTTCTGCCAGGCCGGCGGCGGCGCCGGATTCTGGGCGTCCATCGCCGTCATAATAGGGTCCGATGACCACCTTCCGCGTCCGCACGCTGCAGCAGCTGGCCGCCGGGCCCTCGCCCGGCCGGATGCTCGCGGCGCTGCCTGAGGGCTGCCAGCCGGTGCTGCTGGACAGCTCCGACGGCCGCGGCTGGTGCCTGCTCGCCTGGGGACCGGACCAGCAGCTCGGCGGCGTCCTGCAGCCGAGGACCGATGCTGGCGCTGCCTCGTCCCGCGGCGCGCTGGGCGGTCCCGACCCGGGCCGGCTCCTGGAGCGTGCCTGCGCCGGCGAACGCTGGCTGCGCGACGATCCGGAGCCGCCGCTGGCGGGCGGTTGGCTGGGCTACCTCGGCTTCGAGTGCGGCCACGCCTGGGAGCCCTTCCCGTGGTCGCCGCCGGCGCCGCACGGCCTGCCCGACTTCCACCTCGGCCGTTACCGCCAGGCGGTCGCCTGGGCCCCCGACGGCGGCTTGCGGCTGCTGTGGGCCGAGCCGGAGGGCGGCGGAGCGGCGGCGGAGCGGCGGCGGCTGGAGGCCGACTTCCAGCGCCTGCTGGCCGCGCCCGACGAACCCGCCGCCGGTCCGGCGCTCCCGGACCTGCCCCGCCCGCTCGAGGACGGCGCCGCGTTCCGACGCGGCGTCCGCCAGCTGCGCGGCTGGATCGGCGGCGGCGAGCTCTACCAGGCCAACCTCTCCCACCGCCTGGAGGGCCCGGCGCCGGCCGACCCGCGGCGGCTCTACCGGGTGCTGCGCCGGGCCCAGCCGACCTCCATGAGCGCCTACTGGGAGGACGCCGAGGGCCGCGCCCTGCTCTCCTGGTCGCCGGAGCGCTTCCTGCGGGTGCGCGGCGACCAGCTCGAGTCCCGGCCGATCAAGGGAACGGCGCCGCGGGTCGCCGACCCCGAGGAGGACCGCCGGGCCGCGGCCGCCCTCGACGCCTCGGTCAAGGAGCGAGCGGAGCTGACCATGATCGTCGACATGGCGCGGAACGACCTCGGCCGCCTGGCCGAGCCGGGCAGCGTCCGGGTGCTCTCGGCGGGGGAGATCGAGCCGCTGCCGACCGTGCACCACCGCGTGGCGACGGTGCGCGCCGCGTGGCGGCCGGAGCGCGGGGTCGCGGCGCTGCTCGCGGCCACCTTCCCGCCGGCCTCGGTCACGGGAGCGCCCAAGGTGCGGGCGCTGCAGGCGATCGCCGAGCTCGAGCGCGAGGGGCGCGGCCCTTACTGCGGCAGCTTCCTGGCCTGGGAGCCGGGAGAACCCCGCGGCGACCTGTCGGTGCTGATCCGGAGCGCCGTGGTCGCCGATGGGTGCTTGTCGGCGCGGGTCGGCGCCGGCATCGTCTGGGACTCGGATCCGCAACGCGAATGGGAGGAGACCCTTTGGAAAGCGCGCTACCTACGAGCGGCCTGCGCCCCGGCAGCCGGGAGGCCGGCGTGAGCGCCGCCATCCCCGGCCGGGAGATGACGCTGCTGATGATCGACGGCGTGGCCCTCGACCCGCTGGCGCCGGCGGTGCCGGCCAGCCTGCTCGGCCTGCTCCGCGGCGAAGGCGTCTTCGAGACCTTCGTGGTCGAGGACGGCCACCCGACGCCCTTCCTCGACCAGCACGACCAGCGCCTGCGGCGCAGCGCCCGGCTGATCGGCTTCGAGCTCGAGGACCGCGGGCTGCAGGATGGCTTCGACGCCTTCCGGCCGCTGCTGGCGGTGGGCTCCTGGCGCGTCCGGCACTCGGTCTTCCGCGGCGTCGGCGAGGAGCTGTTCCGGATGTGGAGCGCCGGTCCGCTGTCGCCGCCGCCCGACGATGTGGTGCTCGCCCTGGCCGCCGTCCGGCGCGACCCGGCCGACCCGCTGGTCGCCGCCAAGACCTCCTCCCGCGCCCGGGAGCAGCACGCCCGCCGCGAGGCGGTCCGCGCCGGCGCCTGGGAGGCGCTGCTCCTGAACCTCGCGGGCGACCTGGCGGAGTGCACCAGCGCCAACTTGTTCGTCGCATGCCACGGCGTCCTGCGCACGCCCGGGCTCGACCAGGGGCTGCTGGCGGGCGTCACGCGCCAGGCGGTGCTCGACGGCTGCCGGGAGGCGGGGATCCCGGTGGAGGAGGGCGTGGTGAGCCAGGAGGACCTGCGCCGGGCGGACGAGGTCTACGTCACCAACGCCGTCATCGGGCTTATTCCGGTCCGGGCCGTCCTCGGCCTGCGCCCCGAGCTGCCGGGCCAGGAGGGTCCGTTCCTCCCCTCGGTGCGCCGCGCGTATCTTGGGAGGAAGCGATCTCTCGCCCGCAACGTCCCAACCCGGAGGCCATGATGTTCCAGCCCCTGCTCCTCAGCGTCTTCCTGCTCGCCGCGCCGCAGTCCGTCTCGGTGCAGGAGGACACCGCCTCGAAGATCGACGCCTACGAGGAGGTGGTGAAGTCCAAGGGCCGCGTCCCCGAGGCCATCGCCCACCTCGACGGCCTGCTCCAGCACTACAAGGGCATCCAGCAGCGGCGCGAGGAGATCGCCGAGTCGCTGGACATCGGCGACGGTGACAAGAAGGCCCTGGCGAAGGAGGACAAGGCGCTGGCCAAGGACCAGAAGTCGCTGGTCAACGCCGTCTGGCTGGCCTTCTCGGCCAAGACGCGCAAGGCCCTGCGGCCGCCCGAGAACCTCGAGCTGTGGCGCACCGCCGCGGTGGTGCTCGGCTACATGGGCCCCCAGGGCGCCGACAAGCTGTGGGACGCCTTCGACGACAAGCGCTTCAACAAGGACGTCGAGTTCCGGGCCCACGTGGTCAAGCAGGTCGGCTCGACCCGGGACTGGGA
Organism: uncultured Planctomycetales bacterium; assembly: GCA_964482495.1. Taxonomy (GTDB): domain Bacteria; phylum Planctomycetota; class UBA1135; order UBA1135; family UBA1135; genus J029. The sequence goes on along the minus strand of CAYZXS010000035.1, from coordinate 11,851 downwards.
CCAGTGGAAGGAGCTGGTGGACCTGCTCGACTACAAGGACGAGCTGGTGATCGCCGCCGCCGGCGAGGCGCTGATCAAGTTCGCCGACGCGCCGACGAAGGTGCGCCAGGAGTCGGCCAAGATCTTGGTGAAGCGGCTCGAGTCGTACCAGAACGCCGCCTCGAGCGGCGAGGACGACACCGCCCGGCGCATCTACCGCACCGTCCGCGACCCGATGATCCGGGCGCTGTCGGCGCTGACCGGCCAGTCCTTCCGCGACCCCTTGGAGTGGACCAAGTGGTGGAACAACGTCGGCAACAAGAAGGCGTATTGGAAGGACCTGTGATCCTCCGGGCTCTGCTGCTGCCGTGCTTGCTGCTCGCCTCCTGCGGCGAGGAGCCCGCGCGCGGCTCCGAACCGATCGAGCTCCAGGTCCTGGTGGCCTGGACCGCCGACCGGGAGGACGGCCTGCGGGTGGCCGCCGAGCCGCTGCACGAGGAGGCGCTCGGGAGCCTGACCGGCTGGAGCGAGGAGCGGTTGCTGCGGCGGGAGCTGGGCCTCGACGGCGACGGCCTGATGCGGCTGCACTTGATGGGCGATCGCACCGCCCTCGCCGGCAGCGGCGAGCTCGAGGCGGCCGACGGCGCGCGCTACCGCGGCCTGGGGGCGCCGCCGGAGGGCCTGTCTCCGCGGGCCCGCAGCCTGTGGCTGGTGCTCGGAGAGAGCGGCGCCTACGAGGACCTCGAAGCCGCCGGGCGGCGCAGCTTCCTCCTGCGCGGCCCCGCCGGCGCCGGCCCCAGTCCGGACCAGGCGCTGATGGTCTGGACCCGGGACGGCCAGCGCCTCGAACTCCAGCGCCGCAGCTGGACCGGCAAGCAACGCCAGGAGTACCTCGACCCGGCCCCGCCGCGCTCCGCCGACCCGGTCGAGCCCGAAGCCGGCGCCGAGACCGCCGGTTTGCCGCCGGGACATCCGCCGGTCACTCCTGAGGACGAGCAGCCCGAGGTCGGGGGCGATGGCTGAGCTGCTGCCCCCTGATGACGCCGGCGCCCCGCTCGCGCCGCGCGGCGGCGAAGGCGGCGGATCGATGCTCCGGGTCCGCGACGTCCAGGCCCTGAACCGGGCTTTCCATCACCTGGCGGAGGTCCAGGAGAGCCTGCTCGATCGGATCGAAGCGGTCGAAGAGGAGCGACGCCGGCGCCAGCGCCTGCTGCTGCCGATCGTCGCCGGCGCCGCCGCGCTGCTCGTGGCGGCGATCGGCGTGCTCGGCTGGATGGTCGCCAAGCAGCCGGGGGCGGAGCAGCTCCAGGCGGCGATGCGTGAGGGGCGGCCCGAGATCATCGTGCAGCCGGCGCCGGTGACGGTGCAGGCTCCGGAGAGCGCCGTCGACGCCGCCACGGTGGAGGCCCTGATCCAGCAGCTCGAGAGCTCCCGCGAGCAGGAGACCGAATACCGGCGTCTCTACGCCGAGCTCTCGGAGCGGCTGCTCGAACGCGAGCAGGACACCCTGCGCGCGCTCGGGGAGCTCGGCGCCCTGCGACCGCCAGCGGCCGACGGCGGCGGCGACGCCGAATCCGGAGCGCAGGCAGCCCCGGCCGGCCCCGACGCCGGCGATGCCGGCGAAGCCGGCCTGCCGCTGCTCGGCGAACGTGACCCCTGGCTCGGCGCCCTCAATGGCCTCCTCGCCGTCTCCGGCTTCGGCCGCTTCCAGTTCGACCATGGCCAGCGGCGGCCAGACGAAGCGGTGATCGACGACGTGACCCTGATCGAGTGGGGCACCGACGGCCTGATCGACACCATCGTCCAGGCCGAGCAGGCCCGCTTCAGCCTGCACCAGATGACCGGGCTGCTGGTGGTCGAGCTCACGGGCGGCAGCCGCAGCCAGGCCGGCGTGCGCGCGCCTCTGCCGGAGGAAGGCATGCGCGTGGAGTTCGCCGGCGTCGACCCGCGGCCCTGGCTCGAGCACTTCCCGGCCTTGGCGGCGGCCGCTCGCCGTGACCCGGCGGAGCTGGAGCGGGTCCGCGGCGCCCTCGACGGCCTGCTCTCGGCGCGCCAGCCCACCGGCTACTACCGGCTGGCCGAGCTCGGCGGGCTCGACGGCGTCGCCCTCAAGCTGGTCCAGCTGCAGCGCTACGACGGCGCCGGGCGCCTGGTCCGCACGCTCGAAGCCGACAGCTTGGAGGTGCGCATCCACGCCACCGGCGAGGTCGAGCTGCTGCTCCAGAACGGCGCCATCCACGAGGCCGGGGTGCGGCGCCCGTTCTATGAGGACCGCTTCCGCGTCTTCCTGCCGCGCCAGCCGCTCCAGGACTGGCGCGGCTCCGTGGTGCCCCTGACGGAGCTTTCCTGATGGCCCCGGCGGCGGGCGAGCCGCGCCAGGCGCTGACCGTTCACGAAGCCATCGCCGCGGCCCAGGACGCCCTCGAGGAGCTCGGCGGCCTGTGGATCGAGGGCGAGGTCTTCGAGTACCGCGGGCCTTACCGCGGCTCTGGTCACTACTACTTCAAGGTCCGCGACGAGGACGCCCAGCTGGACGTCAAGATGTGGGCCGGGGTCGCCCGCCGGGCGCTGCGCTGCGAGCTGGCCGAGGGGCAGAAGGTGCTGGCCCACGGCCGCTTCGACATTTGGCCCAAGCGCGGCAACCTCTCCTTCATCCTCGACCAGGTCGAGGACGCCGGCGCCGGGGACCTGGCGCGCCGCTTCGAGGCCTTGAAGCAGCGGCTGCGCGAGCAAGGCTTGTTCGACGCCGCGCGCAAGCGGCCGCTGCCGCGCCGGCCGCGCACGGTGGCGCTGATCACGGCGCATCCATCCGCCGCCGCGGCGGACGTCCTGCGCACCCTCGAGGAGCGCGCCGCGCCCCTCACGGTCTGGCTGCGGCCGGCGCGGGTGCAGGGCGCGGCCGCCGTGCCGGACCTGGTCGAGGCCCTCGCCGAGGCCTCGCGTGCCCGGCCGGACCTGGTGCTCCTGGCTCGCGGCGGCGGCTCGCTGGAGGACCTGTGGGCCTTCAACGAGGAGGCGGTGGTCCGGGCAGTGGCCGACTGCCCGGTGCCGGTGATGAACGCCGTCGGCCACGAGAGCGACTTCACGCTGTGTGACTTCGCGGCCGACGAGCGCGCCAAGACCCCGACCGCCGCCGCGGTCGATCTGTGCCAGGGCTGGCTGGACGCGCGCCAGCGGGTCGCGGGCCTGGCCGCCGGCTTGGAGGGCGCCGCCGCCGGGGAGCTCGAGCACCGCGCCCGGCAGCTGCGCGAACTGCGCCTGCTGCTGCGGGAGCAGCGGCCGTCGCGGCGGGTGGACCGGCTCCGGGACCGGCTCGGTCAGCTCCACGCCGAGCTGGTGCTCGCCGGCGAGCGGCGGGTCGAGCGCCTGCGGCTGCGCCTGGAGCGCGCCGGCCGGTCGCTGGCGGGCCGCTCCCCGGCGGTCCGCGCCGGGCTGGAGCGCCAGCGCTTGGCCGGGCTCGGCGCGCGCCTCGAGGCCGGCTCCCCGACCGCCCTGCTGCAGCGCGGCTACGCTCTGGTGGAGCGCCCGGGCCTGCCCGGCTTCCTGCGCCGGGCTGCGGACGCTCCTCTCGGCGCCGCCATCCGGGTCCAGCTCGCCGAGGGCGCCCTCGACGCCCGGGTCGAGGGCCACGAGGGCGACGCCGATTCGGGTGGCCTCGCGGCCGCCGATGGGCGAGAATGAGCGCTTCCGCCCGTCTGGCCCGCCCATGAGCCCCGCCAAGAAGAAAGCCGCCGCCGCCGAGCCTCCCTTCGAGGAGCGCCTCGCCCGCCTCGAGGAGCTGGTCGACCGCCTGGAGGGCGGGGAGCTGTCCCTGGAGGAGGGGGTCGAGCGCTACGGCGAGGGCGTGACCCTGCTCCAGGGCCTGCAGGCCTCGCTGTCCGCCGCCGAGCTGAAGGTGGAGCAGCTCACCGAGGTGCTCCGGGACAGCTTGGAGCAGCTGGAAGGGGGAGAGGATGACGGTGGCCTCGAAGCCGGCGAGTAGCCCCTTCGCCGCCTGGCTGGACGGCAGCCGCGGCCGGGTCGAAGACGCCCTGGAGCGCGCCTGCGCCCGGACCAGCCTCGCCGAGGGGCCGCCGGAGCTGGCGCGGGCCGTGTCCCACGCCCTGCTCTCGGGCGGCAAGCGGGTCCGGCCGGCGCTCGCCCTGCTCGCCTGCGAAGCCCACGGCGGGGAGGCCGAGGCGGCGCTGCCGGCGGCCGTCGCCTGCGAGATGATCCACGCCTACTCGCTGGTCCACGACGACCTGCCGTGCATGGACGACGACGTGCTGCGCCGCGGCCAGCCGACCGTGCACGTGGCCTTCGGCGAGGCCACCGCGGTGCTCGCCGGAGACGCCCTGCTCGGCCTGGCCTTCGAACTCCTGGCCGAGCAGGAGGACGCCGCCCTGGCCCGCGACCAGGCGCGCCTGCTGGCCCGCGCCGCCGGGCCCGCCGGCATGGTCGGCGGCCAGCAGCTGGACCTCGAGGCCGAGGGCCGCGCCGGGGACACCGACGCCGCCGCGGTGGCCGCGATCCACGCCGGCAAGACCGCGGCCCTGCTGGCGGTGGCCTTCCAGCTCGGCGCCCGCGCCGCCGGCGCCGACCCCGCCTCCTGGCGCGCCTACGCCGAGGCCGTCGGCCTGCTGTTCCAAGCCACCGACGACCTGCTCGACGCCACCCGGACCACCGCCGAGCTGGGCAAGACCGCCGGCAAGGACGCCGCCTGCGGCAAGGCGACCCTGGTCTCGGCCCTCGGGCTGGAACAGGCCGCCGCCGCAGCCCATGATCTAGGGGAGCGGGCCGGCGCCGCCCTGGCCGGCCTCCCGGTCCAGCGCCACCGCGACCTGCTCGCCGACCTCCCGGACTTCCTGCTCCGCCGATGCCGATGAAACCGCTGCTCCTGTCCGAACTCGAATCCCCCCAGGACCTGCGCGGGCGCAGCGCCGAGGAGCTCGAGGAGCTGTGCGCCCAGATGCGCGCCGCCCTGATCGAGAAGGTCCGCCGCACCGGCGGCCACCTCGGCAGCAACCTCGGCGTGGTCGAGTTGATGGTGGCGCTGCACAGCGTCTTCGACTTCCGCCGCGACCGCATGGTCTTCGACGTCAGCCACCAGTGCTACCCGCACAAGATGCTGACCGGCCGCTACGGCCAGTTCGACACCCTGCGCCAGACCGGCGGCATGTCCGGCTTCTGCAGCCGCACCGAGTCGGAGTACGACGTGCTCACCGCCGGCCACGCCGGCACCGCCATCTCCTTCGCCACCGGCGTCGCCGAGGGCCTGCGCGGCTCGGCTCCGGCGGGCGAGGACGACCCCTGGGCCGTGGCGCTGGTGGGCGACGCCGGGCTCGGCGCCGGCAACAGCTTCGAGGGCCTGAACCACGCCGGCGAGCGGCGGCCGAAGCTGCTGGTGGTGTTGAACGACAATGAGTGGTCGATCGCCAAGTCGGTCGGGGCGCTGGCGCGCTACCTGTCGCGCATCCGCAGCTCGCGCACCTTGCAGACCACCTACGAGCGGCTCAGCGAGCTGGCGCACCGCATCCCGTGGCTGGGCAGCAAGCTCGAGGAGGTGGGGGAGGTCTTCCGCCACGTCATGATCCCGGGCCACGTCTTCGAGGAGCTGGGCGTCAACTACGTCGGCCCGCTCGATGGCCACGACCTGCCCGGCTGCGTCGACGCCTTCCAGCGCATCAAGCGGCTCGAGGGCGTGACCCTGGTCCACTTCCTGACCGAGAAGGGCCGCGGCTTCGCGCCCGCCGCCGAGGACGCCGAGCGCGCCCACGGCGTCTCGCCGGCGCCGATCACCAAGCTGCCGCCGTCGGCCGAGGCCGAGGGCGTGGCGCGGCCGCCGGCCGCCGCCGCCAAGGCGGAGCCGCCCGACGACCGGCCGCGGCAGAGCTGGACCGGGATCTTCTCGGAGGCCGTCTGCGAGCTCGCCGAGGGAGACTCCCGGGTGGTGGCGATCACCGCCGGCATGCCCAGCGGCACCGGCCTGGCTGACTTCGCCGCCCGCTACCCGGACCGCTTCTACGACACCGGCATCACCGAACAGCACGCGGTCGCTCTGGCGGGCGGCATGGCGACCTCGGGCCGCAAGCCGGTGGCGGCGATCTACAGCACCTTCCTCCAGCGAGGCTACGACCAGGTCTTCCAGGAGGTCGCCCTGCAGCGCGAGGACGTGCTGCTGTGCCTCGACCGCGGCGGCCTGGTCGGTCAGGACGGCCCGACCCACATGGGCCTGTACGACTTGAGCTACCTGCGGGTGCTACCGGGCATGACCCTGGCGTCGCCGCGGGACGCCGTCGACCAGAAGCGGATGATGGGCGAGGCCCTGGCCCGCGGCGGCCCCTGGGCCCTGCGCTGGCCGCGCGGCAACGCCCTGCTCGAGCTGGGCGGCAGCGCCGAGCTGCGCCCCGAGCTGGAGCCCGGCACCGCCGAGCGCTTGCGCGAGGGCGGCGACGGCGCCGTGCTCGCGCTGGGCGCGATGGTCGAGCAGGCGCTGGCGGCGGCAGACGAGCTGGCCGCCGAGGGCGTCGAGCTCGAGGTCTGGGACGCCCGCTTCTGCAAGCCGCTCGACCTCGGCGTGATCGCCGACCTCGGCCGGCGCCACGCCTGGATCGCGACCGTAGAGGAGCACTCGCTGTCCGGCGGCTTCGGCTCGGCCGTGGCCGAGGCCCTGGCCGACCTGGACCTGCCGTCGCCGCCGCGCCTGCGCCGCTGCGGGGCCCCGGACCGCTTCATCGCCCACGCCACCACCCGCGGCGAGCAGCTGGCCGAGTGCGGCCTGTCGGTCGACGCCCTGGCCGACGCCTGGCGCCAGGAGGCCGCCGCCGCCCGCGACCAGCCGGCCGCGCCCCATCCGGCGCCGTAGGAGTAGGCCATGCCCGGAAGATCCGCCAACGGCAAGCGCGGCCGCAAGATCTGCTGGAGCGACCGCATCCACCTGCCCAGCTCCCGCAAGCCGCGGCTGCTGGTGCTCGGGGACCCGGACAAGGGCCTCAGCGACGAGGCCAACGCCATCGCCAGCCACCTCGAGGGCCGCGTCGAGCTGATCGGCGTCGAGCTGGCGCGCAGCTTCGAGCCGATCGAGACCCGCCCGGACCTGGTGGTGGTGCTCGGCGGCGACGGCGCCATGCTCGCCACCAGCCACCGCCTCGGCACCCGCAACGTGCCGGTGCTCGGGGTTAACTTCGGCCGCATCGGCTTCCTGGCCGCGGTCCCGCCCGAGCGCACCTTCGAGGTCCTGGACCAGGTCCTGGCCGGCGAGGGCCGCTGCGAGGGCCACGCCATGATGCAGGCCACGGTGCGCCGCGGCGGCACCGTCCTGCTCGACACCCACATCCTGAACGAGGTGGTGGTCCAGCGCTCCTGGGGCGCCAGCATGGTCGAGATCGACCTCACCGTCGACCGCCGGCCGGTCTGCACCTACCGCGGCGACGGCGTGATCGTCTCCACTGCCACCGGCTCCACCGCCTACAGCATGTCCGCCGGCGGCCCGGTCCTGAGCCCGCGCCTCGACGCCTGGGTCGTGACCCCGATCGCGCCCCACAGCCTCAACCAGCGCCCCGTGGTCCTACCCGGCCAGCGCTCCGCCTACCTCAAGGTCCACAGCACCTCCGGCTTCACCGCCGACGGCCACCTCGAGGCCCGCCTCGAGCCCGGGGACCTGATCAAGGTCGGCCCCAGCAAGCGCCGCTTCCACCTGGTCACCGACCCCGAGTCCAACTTCTTCGCCCGGCTGCGCTCGAAGTTGCACTGGGGGGAGCCGCCTGGGCCGGGGTAGGTGGGGAGGGGGTGAGTGGGTCGGGATTCGCCGGCGGCATACCCGGCACATGAACCGGCACCCGGACCTGCGCCGTTGCCCCAGGCCCTCTCCCCAAGTGCCCCAGCCATGCCCATGTGCCGAGCAGGGCTCGCAACAGCGCTGAAGGAGCCCCTAGACCGTCACCAGCCCTCTCGTATCCGCATCATGGTGCCCCTTCCCGAAGTCCCAGTCAGGCGCCCCAGCGCAAGGGGTCGCGGGGTGGCGTCGCGCAGGCCCTTGCGCCGCGCCGTCCTTTGCGCCGCAGGCGCAAAGGACGCGCGCAGCGGGCCAGCGCGACGCCACCCCGCGACCCCGTCACCCACGACGACCACAGCGTATTGACGGCCATGGGAACAAGAAATGAACCGTCAGATCTGACCTTCGAGTGTCTGCGCGAACAGCGGAGGGAATGACCCTGACGCGGGAGATGTCGGATGGTGTATTCGCGATGTGTGCTTGTTCTGTTGGTTTCCTGCTCGTGCGGGTCTGGTCTCTGGAGCCAGGGATCGGGTGGGGTGTGGACCGAGGCTGGCCGGTTCCTGGGCGGAGAGGGGGATCAGGTCGGGAGGGCGGTGGGGGCGGTGGCGGACCTCGACGGCGACGGCTTGCCGGAGCTTCTGGTGGGGGCGCCGGGCGGAGGTTGGGGGGCGTCGTGGAACGGGCCGGGGGAGGTCCAGGTCCGGTCGGGAGCGGACGGCCGATTGCTTCATCGCTTCGTCGGCGAATCGAACGGCGACTTCTTCGGAGCGGCGGTGGCAGGCCTGGGGGACGTCGACGGAGACGGCGTCCCGGAGATCGCCGCCGGCGCCCCGCTCTTCGACCCGGGGTCGAGGTCGCGGGCGGGGGCGGTCTACCTCTACTCCGGCGCGGACGGCAGGCTCCTCCGCCGCATCGTCGGGCACCGGAAGGACGCCGACTTCGGGCGCGCGATCGCCGACGGCGGTGACCTCGATGGCGACGCCCGGAGCGACCTGGTCCTCGGCTGCCCGGGCTACAGCCTCCAGGACACCGGCCACGTCCGAGCGGTCTCGGGCGTCTCGGGCGCCTTGCTTTGGGAGGTGACGGGGACCCTCGCCGAGGAGCGGTTGGGGACCTCGTTGGCTTCGATCCAGGACCTCGACGGAGACGGCCGGGGGGAGCTGCTGGTCGGCGCTCCGGACGCGCACACTTTCGGCCCTGGCGCAGGCTCGGTCCGCGTCTACAGCGGTGGGACCGGGGGCCTGCTGCGGCAGATCGACGGCGACGTGGCCTACGGCGCCTTCGGCTACTCGCTCTGCCGGCTAGACGACCTGGACGGCGACGGCATCGACGAGGTCGCCGTCGGTCAGCCGACCGCCCGGAACGGCCTGATGTCCGTGAGCGGCCGGGTCCAGGTGGTCTCGCTCGCGACCGGCCTCGCGCTGTACTCGATCGACGGGCAGCAAGCACAAGAGCGCTTCGGCCACTCGCTCTGCGCGGTCGGGGACCTGGACGTTGACGGCCGCGCCGACTTGGTGATCGGCGCGCCCTACCGGAGCGTGTTCGCCGGCGTAGACGGCGCCGTCCAGCTCCACAGCGGAGCGGACGGCGCTTGGCTCCACAGCTTCACCACCCTCGGACCCGAGGCCCAGCTCGGCGTCTCGCTCGCGAGCCCAGGTGACCTGGACGGTGACCGGCGGGCAGAGATCCTGATCGGCGCGCCCAGACAGGGAGCTGGGCACGACGCCGGAGTCGCCAGCCTCCGCGCTTTCGACCCCTACCTCCGCGCCGCCCCGACCGAGATCTCCGCAGCCCACGGCGCAGTGCTCAGCCTGCACCTCGCCCTCCCTGCGCACACCGGCTCATGGACCTACCGGGTGCTGCTCTCGCGCCGGCTCGGCGAGACAGCCGTCGGCTCCACCCTCGTCCCCCTCCAGATGGACGGCCTCTTCCTGCGCACCCTCGGCGGAGACTACCGCATGCTCCCTCACCACCGGTCCATGACCGGCCGCCTCAACCCCGCCGGGGCCGCCGCCGCCTACGCCGCCTTCCCCGCCAACGCCCTCACACACCTCATCGGCCAGAGCCTCCACACCGCCGCCATCGCTGGCCACAGCACCGTCGCCGCCGCCCAGATCAGCACCGCGTCCGCCACGGTATCGATCACACCTTGACCTGGGGGCCCAGGCTGTCCGAGCGACGGAGGAGGCCCGTTCGCGTCGTGAGCGTTCCGATGGCGGTGGCGTGGTCGAGGGGACGCGGTGGCCTGGGGCGCGAGTGGCCGATAGCATCTGCGCTGGTCTCGGTGTTTCCCATGCGCGCTTCTCCTGCCCTGGTCTTCCTGCTCGGTTCGATCCTCGCTGCTGCCTCCTCGACCTGCCAGGCGCCGCCAGAGAACGAGATCGCTGCGAAGCCCAGCGATCTGGAGCGCGCTCTCTCCTGGTTGCCAGCTGAGACCGAAGTGATCCTTGTCGCTCGCCGCCCCGAGATCATGGATGCGGCGCGGCTGCTCGAGCTCCAAACGCAGTTGGAGACGGACGATTCCCCGGAGACCGCCTTCTCCTATGCTCGGTTATTGCCGTTGTGGATGTCGACGACGCCGCTCGGCTTCGAGAGCGCTCCGTGGTTTCCCGATGGAGCCGAGGTGGATTTCTGCGTCACAGCCCTGCGCGACTTCCACCAGCCCGAGGGAGCGGAGGCCAACGACGCCGTCCGGTCCGGTGTGATCAAATTCCAGGCACCGCTCGATCTGGATTCCGCTCCGCTCGCGCTGAAGGTCCGATTCGCCGACATGACGGGCGAGCCGGACCCTCCACCGGCTGAGTGGGTCGAGCTCTCGGGCACACGGGCTCTGCGGGTCTCCTTCACGGCGGAACCCCACGCACCGTCCCTCTTCGCCTTCGCCGTAGACACGTTCCTGCTCTGGGCCGTCGGAGAAGCGGAGGCCGTCCGTCTCGTCGCGCGATCCCAGCGATCCGAAACGAACACCGCCCCAGCTCTCTGGAGGAACGCCCATCGGCAGGCCGTCCCACCGGAGGCCCCGCTGTGGATCCTGAGGCGTTACGACCCCGAGGACGCCGAGGGTGACGCTTCCTCCCCGCTCCCCGGCGCCCGCTCCTCCCCATACGGAAAGAGCGCCTCCCACGTCGATGACGGGGCCGCCGGCTTCACCCTCTGGTTCGACGCCGCAGATCTCACCATGACGGTCCTCTACTCCTCGTCGAAGCCAGACGGCGCCGAGAAGCTCGCAGGCGAATGGCGGAACGCCGCACTCGGCGTGGAAGTCGAGGTCGGGCTACCGCAAGACGGGACCACCGAGCTCCGCTTCACCTCAGACACCCCCGAGAGCCTGTTCATCGTCTCAGTCTTCCTCATGGGCCTCGCCTTCTTCCCCTAGGCCGCGAGCCGACCCGCGCCCGGGCGCCCACCCCGTCCTCCCACGATCCAACATCGCCCCGGTGGCGGCACCCGTGACAGGCCACCTCCGCGCAGCCCCATGCCCTCGCGATCCAGCAATAGCATGGCCTGCATGTTTCGAACCACCCGAACCGCTTTCCTCACCTTCCTCCTGGCTCTCATCCCCATCCAGCTCTTCGGCCCCTCCCTCTTCAGCCATCCAGGGCCCACCTCCCCGCCGCCCAGCTGCCTTCAAGCCTGGCAGTACGCCACCTTCACCGAAGTTCACACCGGCTCCCTCTGGGGCAGGCTGACCTTCCGGTCCGGCAGCCAAGCGGTCCAAGTCGCCGAACTCGACGCCCAAACGCCCCAGGAATTGCGAGCCCTCTGGGCAGCATTCCTCAAAGGCCTCGGCAAGGCCACTCCGACCGACTTCGACCCCTCCAACGGCGTCATCACCGTCCTCGACCTCCTCGGCGCCGATGGCTGGCAAGCCTACAACGTCCGTCAAGGGAGGAACCCCGAACACCATCTCACCTGGACCACCTACGACCTCAGGCGCCGCAGCCCCAGCTAACCACCAACTCCCCAACCAAAGACCCCACGCTCCGCCACCCCCCTGATCGCAGTCAGGCGCCCCAGCGCGAGGGGTCGCGGGGTGGCGTCGCGCAGGCCCTTGCGCCGCGTCGTCCTTTGCGCCGCAGGCGCAAAGGACGCGCGCAGCGGGCCAGCGCGACGCCA
>CAYZXS010000034.1:0-39650 GCA_964482495.1 uncultured Planctomycetales bacterium | reverse complement strand
TGGTGTGGAAGGCTTTTTCTGTGGTTCTTTGATTGGAATCAAAGACATTGGGGCGATCGATGACGGAATTCGTTCAGTCAGCTTCCGCCCAGCGCCACCCGCCGTCCTTCGGAGGCGGACACGTAGGCGGCGTAGACGACCTCGATCACGTCCAGACCGAGCGCGCCGTCGGAGAGCGGGGCGCTGTCGCCGAGCAGGTCCTGGACGAAGGCCTCGCACATCGCGAGTTGGCCGGAGCTCCAGTCCTCGTCGGGCATCGGCGTGCTCCAGCCGCCGGCGGTGCCGAGCTTCTCCTGCAGGTAGACGCCCTCGAAGGCGGCCTGGTCGGGGGCGTAGGCCTCGACCAGGTCGTTCGGGGACAGGTTGCAGTTGACCCGGAAGTTGGAGCCCATCAGCTCCAGCCGGCTCTGCATCCCGCCGAGGTGGACGTCGCTGCCGAAGGCGGTGGCGCGGGTGCCGTCGCTGAAGGCGATCGTCACCGTGCCCCAATTCTCGACCCCCTGCCAGCCGGTGGCGATCGCGGTGCGCTCGGGGGCCAGGCCGGCGGCGCGGGTCAGGTCGGCGACCTCGGCGGTCACGGCCGTCGCCCGGGTCGGGATGCCTCGCAGCCGCTCGCCTTCCTCGCGCTTCAGCTGCAGCATGGCGCCGATCGGGTGGGCGCCGAGGCGCAGTAAGGCGCCGCCACCGGCGTGCTCCCAGAGCTTGGCGTACTCCGCGTGCGAACCGGAGTGCGCCTCCCAGCCGCGCATCTCCAGGAGCACGCCGCCGGAGGCCGCCGCGAGCTCGCGCGCCTTCACCACCGAAGGTGCGTAGACCCAGTTCTCGCCGTACATCAGCTTGACGCCGGCCTGCTCGGCGGCGGCGACCATCGCCCGACCGTCGCCGAGGGCCAGCTCGAGCATGCGCCCGGGGTCGGTCTTGGCGATGCGCCGGGCCTCGGCGACGCTGTCGCAGTCGTGTCCCGAGAAGGCGGTCAGGGGCTTGGTGCAGACCACGTGCTTGCCGGCCTCGGCTGCGGCGACCGCGAAGCGCTTGTGCAGGTGGTTGGGCAGGCACAGGTCGATCAGGTCGAGGTCCTCGCGGGCCAGCAGGGCGTAGGCGTCGGACTCGACCTGGGAGACCCCGTGCTCGGCGGCGAAGGCCATCGCCTTGTCCGGGTCGGAGGAGGCCACCGCCGCCAGCTCGGCCCGCCCGCCGGCGACCTTGCGGTAGCAGCGGGCCCGAGTCTTGGCGAGGAAGCCGGAGCCGAGCAGGCCGATGCGGATGGAGTCGGAGGCGGCCATGGCCGGGGTAGTCTAGGGGCTGCGATGGCCCTGGTCCGCGCCCACGCCCACGCCCGCGCCGGCTTGATCGGCAACCCCTCCGACCTCTATGGCGGCTGCGGCATCGGCTTCGCCTTCGAGGACTTCGGCGCCGAGGTCGAGCTGGCGCCGGCGGGGGAGTGCCGCTTCCCGTCGCCCCTGATCGACGCCGCGTGGCGGGCGCTGGCCGACCCGGAACTGCCGCCCTGCCGGGCGCGCTTCCGCTGCGACGTCCCGCGGCAGGCAGGCTTGTCGGGGTCGAGCGCGATCGTCCTGGCGGCGCTGCGGGCCTTCGCCGCCTTCTACGGCTACTCGCTCCCCCCCGGCCGGCTGGCGGAGCTGGCCTGGAAGGCCGAGAACGAGCTGCTCGGGATCCGCTCCGGACCGATGGACCGGCTGATCCAGGCCCACGGCGGCCTGATCTGGATGGACTTCGCCCGCCCCTTCGCGCCCGAGGCGGTCGAGGTCCTCGACCCGGCCCTGCTGCCGCCGCTGCGGGTGGCCTGGGACCCTGCCCCGGGCCGGCCCTCGGGCGCGGTGCACGACGAGGTCTGGGACCGCTGGCAGGCGGGGGACGCCGCGGTGCGCAACGCCCTGGCCGGCTTCCGGCCGCTGGCGCAGCGGGCCTTGGCCGCCCTGGAGACCGGCGACTACGGCGAGCTGAAGGCCTGCGTCAGCGACAACTTCGACCTCCGAGCGGCGGTATTCCCGATCGGCGCCCGCGACCGGCGCTTGATCGCCATCGGCCGCGAACACGGCGCCGCGACCAAGTTCTGCGGCTCCGGGGGGGCGGCGCTGGTGGTGCTGGACGGGACCGAGGACCTGGCCGCGATCGAGGCCGCCTACCGGGCGGAGGGCTTCGACTGCCTCGAGCCGCGGCTCGCCGGCCGGCCGCGGCCGGGCGAGGCCTGGTCGGCGGCGGGGGATTGGGTCGACGCGGAGGTTCCGGCGTGAAGGCGGTCTTCCTGGCCGCCGGCTTCGCCACCCGCATGTACCCGCTGACCCGGGAGCGCGCCAAGCCGCTGCTCGAGGTCGGCGGCGAGGCGCTGCTGACCCGGCTCCTGCGCCAGGCTTTGGCCGCCGGGGTCGACGAGGTCGCGGTGGTCGTCAACGCCCGCTTCGAGAGCGACTTCCACGCCTGGTCCGAGACCGTCGAGTGCCCGGTGCCGCTGCACGTGGTCGCCAACGGCGCTCGCGAAGACCACGAGCTGCGCGGGGCGGTCGCCGACCTGGCGCTGGCCATGGAGCACGCCTTCCCCGAAGGGAGCCCCGGCGGCTACCTGGTCGGCGCCGCCGACAACCTGCTCGGCTTCGCCCTGCGCCCATTCGCCGAGCAGTTCCGCGAGCACGACGCGCCGCTGCTCCTGGTGCGCGAGACGCCGCCGCCGGTGCCGCCGCGCACCTACAGCGACGTCGCCGTCGGCGAGGACGGGCGGGTGACGGCCTTCCGCGAGAAGCCCGAGGACCCGCGCGGCGGCCGCTCGGCGATCGGCCTCTACTTTTTGCCCGCCGATCTCCCGCTTCGGGTGTCGGACTACTTGGCGGCCGGCGGCAATCCCGACGCCCCCGGCCACTTCCTCGCCTGGCTCTGCGACCAGACGGAGGTCTACGCGGCACCGATCACCGGCCCCTGGTACGACGTCGGCAGCCTCGAAGGCTACCGCGCGGTCCGCGAAGGCTTCGCTCCTTCCTGACCCCGCCCGGTGCGCTCCGGGCCCCCCCGTGTCCGGATGCTCCACCGCCTTCCTCTACCATTTCTTCTCCTTCCTGAGCAGCCTGGGCTTCTTCCCCGGCCAATCCAACTCCTTCATCCCCGCTGGTTTCACGGCGGGGAACTCCACCTACCCGGTCGTCTCGCGCTCTCTGAGCAACTTCACCTGGCCGGTGAGCTGGTGGTGAGCCGGGGCTTCTTCCCCGGTAGCCCCGATCCCGCCCATTCGAGCTCCGGGGCGCTGGTCGCCTTCTCAAACGGACCTTACGGCGTGAACTGACCCACCCCTCTCCGTCCGGCCGCCGCCGGGCGAACGGAGCCGGCACCAGGCCGGTCTCTCCCCCGCGGGTTGCGGAACGGCTCCATCCCCCTACGACACTGTTCCTAGGAAATTCCCATGACGATCACGAGAGCCTATCTCGCGAGCGCCGCAGCGGTCCTCTTGACCGCCGGCCTCGCCGCCCAGAACACCGCGCAGGTCCACTCCAAGGAGGGAGTGCCGGTGAAGTACTTCGGCACCTTCTCCTTCGCCGAGGGGGTCTGGCACTCCGGCGCCAGCCGCGCCGGGTCCCGGGTGCTCTACAACTGCACCACGCCCGGAAACTACTACAGCACGGTCGGCAACAGCTCGACCTCGGCCGCCGACCAGCTCTGGATCGACGAGGGCAAGCTGCCGGACGGCAACTCGCTGTCGATCGACCAGGTCAACGGCTTCGACTTCGCCTACTGCAGCACCAACCTCTCGCCGACGCTGAACTCCGAGTCGGTCCGGATCACCTTCTACGACGACTACGTGCCCTGCACCGCGCCGCCGGCGGCGACTTGCGACTACATCATCAGCGGCCTTCCGCTGTCGAGCACCGGTAACCTGACCTGCTGGGGCGTCGGCATCGACCTCGAGGGCGGCTTCGAGTGCTCCACCGACCTCGCCAGCCAGTTCCGGACCAACGAAGGCGCCGTGGCCGACCGCTCCTTCGGCTGGGCCTTCGGCTCGAACCCGGGACTCGCCGGCATGAACAACATGGGCCCGATCCTCGACCTGCCCTGCGCCACCCCGGTCGCCGGCTGCACCGGCAGCGGCGGCTTCCTGAACTCGGGCAACGAGAACATGTTCTATTGGGAGGACCCGACCGCCGCCTGGACCGGCTGCTACTGGTTTGGCGGGGTGCCTTGGGCCAGCTTCAGCATGAAGATGCTCGCCGGGCCGGTGAACGCCTTCGCTTACGGCCACGCCAACAACAGCCTCGGCCTGAGCTGCAGCGACTTCCTTCCGGGCACGAACGTGACCTTCACCGCGACCGGCCACGGCGGGATCGGCGGCGGCAGCGCCCTCTACCTCGTGGCGTCGCCGGCCTCTGGGAACATCCTGCTCCCGGCGGGGGAGCTGGTGGTCAGCACCAGCTTCTATCCCGGCATGCCCTTCGCGATGAACTTCGCCTCCGGCAGCCTGACGGCCTCGGTCCCGGCGGCGGTGGCGGTCGCCTACGTCCAAGCGGCGGAGACTACCGGGCCCGCCACGCCCGCGGCGCTGGTGGCCCTGTCGAACGGACTCTATTGCGTCGGTTGATCCCGGCCAGATGAAACCGCGCCGGCGGCCGTGGTGGCCGTCGGCGCATTTCCGTCTCCCGATGGGCAGGGGCGAGCAGGGCTCTGCGCCCTAGAACTCGTCCTCCTCGAAGCCGCCGCCGCCGCCCGCCATCGAGCGCATCATCTCGATCTCGTCGCGGATGGCCTCGGCCAAGTTGGGCAGCACTTCGCCGTCCGGGTTGAGGTCGAAGCGGGCCGGGTCCGGCGCGTCCAGGGCGGCGAAGTCGGAGAAGCTCATCCGGAACTCGGGCTCCTCGGGGTCGCCGATCACCAGCTCCACCGGCCGGCCGGTGGCGCGGTCGATGACCAGGCGCAGGGTGGTCGTCACGGGCCCGTCGCCCTCCGGGTCTCCCAGGTTCAGGATCGGCGAGGCCTCGCCGGCGAGCACCACCTGGCTCTCGGTCTCCTCCGCGACGTCGAGCGCGCACAGGCCGCGCAGGCGTTCGAAGGTGGCGGCGGGGTCGGCGTGGACCGGGTGGGGATCGAAGAAGGGCGCGACGCTCGGGGGCGTCGGCATGCCGGCCCCTTCCGCCTCCAACTCCTCGCCTTCCGCCACCGTCATGCTCTTCAGCTCGGTCGGCTCCATCGGCATCATCGGCTCCTTCTCGACCAGCCAGAGGCCGTCGCGCAGCACCACGACGCCGGTCTGCTCCATCGGCTCCGGCATCATCGGGATGTCCATGCGGTTGACCGAGTCGACGCGGGTGCCGAGGGCGCCGGCGCGCTCGACCGTCCCGGTGCGGGTCAACGGCAGCTCGATCATCTCACCGTCCGGCGAGCCGCCCTTCACGGTGGTGCTCTGGGTGAAGGAGAAGCGCTGGTCCTCAGCCCGCAGCGCCGCGCCGGCCTTGTCCAGCCAAGCTTCCGCAGCCGCGGTGGACTCCCATTCCTGGTCCAGCATGGCTTGGAAGGCGGCGTCCATCTCCGCCGTCTCGCCGGCGGCCTCAGCCCCGCTGGCCTCGACGCCGAGCATCTTCCGCAGCGGCCGGTCCATGGCGGACGGGTGGCCGATCCAGACGATCTTGCCCTCGCCGTTCACCAGGAAGGAGGTCGGGATGCCGCGCTGCTTGGCGGCGTCCATGTAGTCGGCGTAGACCGAGCGGTCGGGGTCGGTGCCGAGCGTGTAGCGGGTCTTGGCCGCCCACTCGGGCTGGTCGAGGAAGCTCTTGGCGACCTCGAGCGGCTCGTCGCTGAGGCCGATGACCACCAGCTGGTCGCCGTACTCCTCCTGCAGCTCGCTCAGGTGCGGCATGCTGGCCTTGCATGGCGGGCACCAGGTGGCCCAGAACTCGACCACATAACACTGGCCTGGTTCGAAGGCGGTCACGGCTTCGCCCTTCAGCCAATGTTCGACGTCGAGGGCGGGGGCCGGATCGCCGGTCTTCAGGGTCGCTTCCTGGGCCGCGGCAGGCGCGGCGGCGGCGGCGAGGATCAAGGGGAGCAGGTTGCGCTTCATGATCGCCAGAAGATGCAAAGGCCGTGCCAGGGAGGTGTCAGGCTCCTTCCTGCTTTTCTCCCCGGATTTCTCCCCGCCCGCCCCGCTCGCGCGCGGGCGATCTCCTCATTTGGGGAAAGCGCTCCTGGAAGCGGGACTCAGCCGCCGCCGCCCGCGCCCGTGATGCCGTGCTTCTCGATGCGGTAGAGGAAGGCCTTGTAGGGCATGCCGAGCAGCTTCGCCGCCCGGGTCCGGTTGCCCCTGACCAGCTCCAGGGCCTGGCGCAGGACCTCGGCCTCGTGCCGCTCCCAGTCGAGCCCCTCGGCGCCGAGCACGAAGCTCCCGGCGCCGCCGCCGGCGGGCTCCTCCGGCAGGGCATCGGCGCTCACGCGCCCGTCCTCTGCTAGCAGCACCAGCCGCTCGAGGGCGTGCGCGAGCTCGCGCACATTGCCCGGCCAGGGATGGTCGAGCAAGCGCCGCGTCACCGCCGCTGGGAACTCCGGCCGGGCGCAGCCGTGGCGCCGGATCACGCCCTCGGTCAGGTGCTCGATCAGCTGCGGCAGGTCCTGCCTACGCTCGCGCAGCGGCGGCATGGTCACGGGCACCACCGCCAGTCGATAGTAGAGGTCCTCGCGGAAGCGGCCGGCGCGGGCCTCCTCCTCCAGATCCCGATTGGTGGCTGCCAGCAGCCGGACGTCCACCACCTCCTCCTCGACCTCGCCCACTGGCGTCACCCGCCGCTCTTGCAGCGCTCGCAGCAGCTTGGCCTGCAGGCTCAGCGGCAGCTCGCCGACCTCATCGAGGAACAAGGTGCCGCCGCGCGCCGCCTGGAAGTAACCCTCGCGGTCGCGGTCGGCGCCGGTGTAGGCCCCCTTGCGCGCGCCGAAGAAGGCGGCCTCGGCCAAGCCCTCGGGCACGGTGGCGCAGTTCACCGCCACGAAGGGCGCCGCCCGCCGCGCCGACAGGGTGTGCAGCGCCCGCGCCGCCAGCTCCTTGCCGGTGCCGCTCTCGCCGCTGATCAGCACCGTCACCTCGGTCTCGGCGATCTTCTCCAGCGTGCCGTAGACCCGCTGCATGCCCGGCGCCCGGCCGACCAGATCGACGAGCCGGTCGCGTTCGCCCAGCTCGCGACTCAGGCGCCGGTTCTCGTCCTCCAGCCGCCGCGCCCGCAGGCCCCGCTCGACCGCCAGCAGCAGGGTGTCGCGTTCGAAGGGCTTGGCCAGGTAGTCGTCCGCGCCGGCCCGCACCGCTTCGACCGCCCGCGCGATCGTGCCGTAGGCGGAGACCATGACGAAGGCCACCTCCGGCCGCTGCTCGCGCAGGCGCCGGAAGACCTCCATGCCGTCGATGCCGGGCAGCTTCCAGTCGCACAGCACCAGGTCGGTGGGGACGTCACCGAGCCGCTCCAGGCCCTCCTCGCCGGAGGCCGCGGCGGTCACCCGATAGCCGGCCCCGCGTAGCAGCTCCGCCACCAGCTCGCGCTGGGGCGCCTCGTCCTCGACCAGGAGGATCGACGCGGGTTCAGGCACGGTCGTCCTCCTCCGGCGAGCGCAGCTCCAGCACCGCCCGGCAGCCGCCGCCCTCGCGGTCCTCGAGCCGCAGGTCGCCGCGATAACGGCTCGTGGCGATGCGGTGGGCCAGATAGAGCCCCAGTCCGGCGCCGTGCTCCTTGGTGGTGAAGTGGGGGGTGAAGAGCTCCTGGCGCAGCTCCGGCGCCAAGCCGCAGCCGCGGTCGAGGACCTCCACCCGGCAGCCGGAGCCGTCCAGCGGCTCCAGCCGAACAAGGACCTCGGCGCCGGGCTCCGAGGCCTCGGCGGCGTTCACGACCAGCACGTGGACCAGCGCTCGGACCTCGGCCGGCGCGCCGCGCAGCGGCACGGGAGCCGCCGGGGGTTCGACCTTGACCGCCGGACCCTCCTCGGCGCTCTGCACCAGCTCCAGGGCGACGTCGCGGCAGAGCTCCAGCAGCCGGACCTCCTCCGCCGGGCCGCGGCCCCCGCTCGACAGGGCCAGGAAGCTGCGCAGGGCGTGATCCACCCGCCGCACCTGCGCCTGCACCGACTCGGCCAGCTCCGCCCGCCGCTCCGGGCCGTCCTGCTCCGCCGCTAGCCGCTGGGCCGCCAGCCCGAGCACGTTCAGCGGGTTGCGCATGGCGTGGGCCAGGCCGCGGGCGAGCTCGCCCAGCTCGGTCAGGTGGGCCTGCTCCCGCAGGCGATCGGTCTCCTCCTGCAGCTCTGCCAGCCGCAGCGACATCGAATTGAAGGCGCCGACCACCTCGCCGACCTCGCCGCCGCCGCCGCCGGGCGGCACCGTGGCGCCGAAGCGACCGCCCTCGACCTGCCGCGCTGTCCGCGCCAGGTCGCGCAGCGGCACGCCAATGCGGTGGGCGCCGAAGGCCGCGACGGCCAAGCCCAACAGCAGCACGCCGCCGGTGCCGAGCAGCAGCCGTGAGCGGAAGGCCTGCAGCCGCAGGTCGGGCCCTTCGCCCGGCAACGGCACCGCCAGGTCGTAGCTCACCGGGTGCCCGGCGTCGTCGATGGCGGTGGGGGAGAACACCGTGATCAGGACGCTCTCCTCCGGCGTCATCCCCTCCGGCAGGGCCTCGGCCGGGAAGCCGTCGTGGACCACGGACGCACTGGCCACCAACTCCGGCGGCGGCCCGGCCAGGAAGGGGGGCGGGCTCTCGGCCAGGTGGCGCAGCATGGCCTCGAAGCTGGCGCGCGCCGGCTCGGGCATCTCCTCCCAACCATCGAGGGCCACTGGGCCGCCGGCCTCGATCTGCGCCAACAGCTCTTGGGGGGGGAGCTCGCCCTCGCCCAAGACGACCTGGGTGCTCAGGCGGCCGCCGACCGCCACCGGCCCGATCCCGGCCTCGAAGGTCAGGATCCCGGTGTCGGGCAGCTCGGTGGCCAGCCCCAGGCTATGGAAGATGGCCTCACTGACCTCCAGGGCGTCCTGCCGTCGCTCCTCGTGCAGCCGCTCGGTGAGGGAGGCGACCAGCCACCACTCGGCCAGGCCGAGCAGGCCGACCAGGCCGGCGAAGAAGAGGAGCAGGCGGGCGCGAAGGGTCATGGCGTGGTGTCCGTCGCCGCATCTTGGCAATCTGCGTGCCAAGGCTGCGAGATGGCGCCGCGAAGCCCTATTTTGATCGGCAATCCATGCCCTCCGGTCCCCCCCGCATCCAGCATTTCGAGCTCGCCCCCGGGCGGGTGATCGGCGGCAAGTACGTCGTCGAGGGCCGGCTGGGCGGCGGCTGGGAGGGCGAGGTCTACAAGGTCGTGGAGCGCCGGACCGGGGCTTCGCGGGCGGCCAAGCTGTTCTTCCCGCAGCGCAACCGCGGCGACCGGGCGCTGCGCTACTACGCCCAGAAGCTGGAGCGGCTGCGCGGCTGCCCGCTGATCATCACCTACCACCACTCCGAGACCCACCGCTGGCGCGGGCACCAGATCTCGGTCCTGATCAGCGAATTCGTCGAGGGCGAGCTGCTCGAGCAGTTCATCCGCAAGCAGCGGGGGCGGCGGCTGCCGGTCTTCGAGGCGCTGCACTTGCTGCACGGCCTGGCGGGAGGGGTGGAGCGGATCCACGAGCTGCGCGAGTACCACGGCGACCTGCACTCCGAGAACGTGCTGGTACAGCGCCGGGGCATCGGCTTCGACCTGAAGCTGGTGGACCTCTTCGACCAGGGGAAGGCCACCCGCTTCAACATCCGCGAGGACGTGGTCGACCTGGTGCGGATGTTCCGGGACTGCCTGGGCGGGGCCAAGGCCTACGCCAAGCTGCCGCCGGAGGCCAAGGGCATCATCCGCGGCATGCGCCGCGACCTGCTGGCGAAGAGCTTTCCGACCGCCGGCCACCTGCGGCGGCACCTGGAGACCTTCTCCTGGAGCTGAGCTTGGCCGGCCGCGTCCTCACCGAAGTCTGCATCGAGTCGGCGGCCGACGCCCGAGCGGCGGCCGCCGCCGGGGCCGATCGGGTCGAGCTCTGCGGCGACCTCTCGGTGGGGGGCGTGACGCCGGCGCCGGCCGAGCTCGCCGAGACCCTCTCCAGCGCCGGCCTGCCGGTCGCGGCGATGCTGCGCCCACGCGGCGGCGGCTTCGTCTACGACGAGGCCGAGCTCCGGCGGATGGAGCAGGACGCGCCGCGGCTGCGCGACGGTGGCGCGGCCGCCGCGGTCTTCGGCGCGCTGCGCGCCGGCGGAGCGCTGGATCTCGCGGCGCTGGAGCGGCTGGTGCGCGCCGCCGAGGGCATGGACCTGGTCTTCCACCGCGCCTTCGACGAGGTACCCGACCGCGCCGCGGCGCTGGAGCTGCTGATCGAGCTGGGCTTCTCCCGGGTCTTGACCTCAGGCGGCCAGCCGGAGGTCGTGGCGGGCATCCCGGCGCTCCGGGAGCTGGTCGCGCAGGCGGGGGAGCGCATCGTCGTCATGCCGGGCGGCGGGGTCCGGGCCGGCAACCTGGCCCAGGTCGTGGCGCGGACCGGCGCCCGCGAGATCCACTTCTCGGGCAAGCGGGCCTACGGCGAGCCGACCCTGGTGGAGGATCTGCGGCCGTTCCTGGAAGCGGCCGCCGCCAGCGGATAGAACGGGGCGGTGCTCCGCTGCTCGCCTATTCCGCGCACGTCCCTCTCGGTCCTGCTGGTGCTGCTGCTCCTCAGCGCCGCCCCGGCCGCCGCCCAGTCCCGCGCCTCCTGGCCCGAGCGCTGCCGGGCCATGGACGCCGAGGACCTGGTGGCGCAGCTCGCAGACGACGGCGTGCGCTGGAACGCCAACGGCGCCCGCGAGGTGATCCCCGGCCGGCTGGACCAGCAGTTCGCGCTCGGCGCCGGCGGGCCGATGGCCCGCGCCTTGCTCGCGGCCCTCGATTCTGCCGACCGGCAACAGCGGGACATGGCGGCCTCTCTGCTCATGGCGCACCTCGGGCGCTGGCACCGGGAGCAGGGCCTTTGGATCTGGCCGCGGGCCGAGGTCGACCGGGTGCTGGCGGCCGCGGTCGATCAGCTCGACGGCGCCGCCCTGTGGTGGGCCAGCTACCCGGTGCGCAGCGCCTACGAGTTCCTCCAGCCCCACGTCGTCGACGCCGAGGAACACCTCATCAGCGCCTTGCGCGACCGCCGCCGGGGTCAGCGCGCCTTCTTCGCCGCCGTCCTGCTCGGCGAGGCCGGCCGCAGCGCCTGGACCCACGAGATCGCGCCGGTGTTGCTTCCGCACCTGCGCCACAACCATGACCGCAGCGACGCCATCCTCGCCATGCCCGCGCTCTACCGCCTCGGCCCGGCGGTGATGCCCGCGCTTCATCAGGCACTGCCCGGCGCCGACGCCCAGCAGCGTGCCTGCCTGGAGCTGCTGATCCTCGACCTCCAGACCCCGCCCCGCACGCCGGCGGACTTCGAGCGGCGGCGACGGCACAACCGCATCACCTGGAAGGTCGCCGACCCCGCCGTGACGCCCGCGGATCCCTACCTGCTGCGCTGAGGCGTCTCGACCGGAGCCTGTCCTGCTTGCCCGGAGAAGCGATAGAGCTGGCGGCGGAGCAGCCGCTCCAGAGGGCGCCGCGTCCGGGGCGGCAGCTCGGGCCGGACCCGGCTGACGAGGCGGGCAGCGCAGACGTCGCGGCGTTCGCAGGTCTCGAGCCGGACGGACCCGAGGTAGGACAACGGGTAGGCGTCCGTGCCGCGCCATTCGCACAACCAGACGCCGAGCCGAGTGGCGACGGCGCCGTCAGAGCGGGCCGCCCACTGCTCGAAGCCCGGGTCGCGGTCCCGGATCGTGGTGTGGGTGGTCGTCCTCACCCAGTTCCGTCGCTCTTCGAAGAGGAAGAACATGTTCCCGGCGCGCGGGCGCCCCGCGCAGTCGACACTCTAACCCTGCCGTAGGATGTCCCCGCCATGTCCCGCCACCCCCTGCGACTGGCCCCGCTCGGCCTGTTCCTGGCCGCCTGCGGAGGTCCCGACGAACCCGCCGCGCCGCCGCGCACCGGCGCCGAGGTCTACGCCGCCGCCTGCGCGCCCTGCCACGGCGAGACCGGCGACGGCCAGGGCCCGGTCAAGCTCGACCGCCCGGCCCGCGACTTCCGCGCCGGCGGCTTCTCCTTCGGCAACACCCGCGAGGCGCTGTTCCGTACCGTCTCGAGCGGCATCGGCGGCACGCCGATGCCGGGCTTCGGTGAGACGCTCACCGAACAGGAGCGCCGCGACGTCGTCGAGCACCTCATCACCTTGCTGCCCGAGCCGCCGATCGAACTCGATGAGGCGGCGGTGCTGGTGGTCGGCGACCGGCCGCAGGTCGTGCGCGGCCACCTGCCGGCGCTGGCGGAGGGGCTGCCGGAGCACCCGCGCGGCCTGCTGCTCGGCGGCACCGACGGCTTGAGCTGGCAGTACCGCGCCGACGACATCCGTCTTCTTGCGGTGCGGCAAGGCGCCTTCGTCCGCCGCAGCGACTGGGGTGGCCGCGGCGGCACGCCGCTCGAGCCGCTCGGCAAGCCGATGCACCTGGTCGACGGCGGCGACCCGGCGGCGACCTTCGCCAGCGAATCCGGCCAGCCGTTGTCCTCCCGTCTGCGCGGCACTCGGATCGAGGAGGGCCGCGCCTGGCTGGATTACACCGTGCACGACGCGAGCGGCGCCGAGCTGGCGGCGGTGCGGGAGCGCGGCGAGCCGGCCAGCACCTCTCTCACGGCAGGCTACCGGCGGATCCTCGAGATCGACGCCAGCGCCGACCTGCGCCTGCGCCTGATCGGCCAGGACTCCCAGCTGTTGCTCGCCGAGGGCAAGACCGGCCCCGTCCGGTACTGGGTGCTGGGCGGCGACGAAGAGCGGCCGGTGGTGATCGGCGTTGCCGCCGACCGCGGCCTGCAGGTGCTGCTGAAGCAGCCGGAGGCCACCCAGGTCCAGCTCCACCCCGGGCGCTCCCGGGTCGAGCTCACGACCTTGCTGCCCTCGAGCTGGAACGCAGAGACCCGGGACGCCCTGATCGCGGAGCTGGAAGGATGATCGCGCTCTCCCTGCTGCTGGCGCTGGCGCCGCAGGATCCCCACCCCTACGCCGTCGAGTACTACACGCCGCCGGAGGGGGAGGTGGTCGAGGTCGGCGGCATCGCCTTCCTCGACGACAGCGACGTCCTCGTCAGCACTCGGCGCGGCCGCGTCTGGTGGGTCGCGAACGCCCTCGCCGAGGACCCGGCCGACGCCCAGTGGTCGATCTTCGCCGAGGGCTTGCACGAGGGCCTGGGCCTGAACGTCGTCGACGGCCGGATCTACCTGCTGCAGCGCGGCGAGTTGTCCGAGCTGATCGACCACGACGGCGACCGCGTCTGCGACGAGGTGCGCACGATCACCCAGGACTGGGGCATGAGCGGCAACTACCACGAGTTCGCCTTCGGGCTGCCCGTGGACGCCGACGGCAACTTCTACGTCTCGCTCAACCTCGGCTTCTGGAGCCCGGAGTGGTGGCATGGCATGTCCAAGGCCCGCCATCGGGGCTGGATCCTGAAGGTCTCGCCCGACGGCGAGGTCTCGCCGGTCGCGAGCGGCGTCCGCAGCCCCTGCGGGCTCGGATTGAGCTCCAGCGGCGAGCTCTTCTCCACGGACAACCAAGGCGACTGGATGGCCAGCTCGCCCATCTTCCACGTCCAGCAGGGCGACTTCTTCGGCCACCCGGCCTCGCTGCGTTGGACCGAGGAGTTCCTGGCCAGCGGCCGGATCCCGTCCAGCACCGAGCCTCCGACGCGGGAGCGCACCGACGCCGCCGTCTGGCTGCCCTACGCCTGGTCGCGCTCCACCGGCAACCTGGTCGAGGACGCCACCGGCGGCCGCTTCGGCCCCTTCGGCGGTCAGATGTTCGTCGCCGAGCTGACCAACGGCCTGGTGCTGCGGGTGCAGATGGAGGAGGTCGAGGGCGTCTACCAGGGCGCCGCCTTCCGCTTCCGCGACGAGATCGGTTCGGTGGTCCGGGTCGCCTTCGCGCCCGACGGCCGCACCCTGATGTGCGGCATGACCAACCGCGGCTGGGGCGGCCGCGCCCCTGGTCACGGCCTGGCGCGGCTGCGCTGGAACGGCGAGACGCCCTTCGACATGGAGCGGGTGTCGCTGCGCCCGGACGGCTTCGAGATCGAGTTCACCAAGGAGCTCGCGCCCTCGGCGATGGTCGCCGCGACCGGCATCGAAGCCGAGCTCTACGACTACAACTGGTGGTGGGACTACGGCTCGCCGCAGCAGCGCTTCCAGGCGCTGGAGGTGGGGGACGTCGCCCTGCTCGCCGACCAGCGCACCCTGCGCGTGGAGCTGACCGGCCTCGAGGTCGGCCGCGTGGTCCGCCTGAGCTTGCCGGGGATGCGCTCCGCCGACGGGGAGGAGCTGCTCCGCGACAGCTTCCACTACACCATCCGCCGGATGCCGGGCGCAGGACCGAGCGCCGCCCGGGTCGCCAAGCGGGTCGAGCCGCCGGCGCCCAAGGCCACCGGCTCCGAAGGCTGGCTGCACCTGACCTGGGGCGACCCCTTCGACCGCTGGCAAGCCAACGGCTGGCGGCTGGCCGACGCCAAGCTCGACCCTGCCGACCGGCGCCGGTTGCTGACCTCGGAGGGCAACGGCGCCCTGGTCAACGACCAGGCCAGCGGCGACTTCGTCTCCAGGCAGGAGTTCGGCGACTGCGAGTTCAGCTTCCGCTTCCTGCTGCCCGAGGGCGGTGACAGCGGCCTCTACTTCCAGGACCGCTACGAGCTGCAGCTGGTCGACGACCCGGGGCAGTGCGCCGGCGTCGTCGGGGTGAAGGGCCCGCGGGCGCGCGACGCCTATCGGGGCGCCGGCCAGTGGCACCAGGTCACCGGCCGCTTCTTCGCGCCGCGCTTCGACGGCGACGGCCGCAAGACCCGCGACGCCCGCTTCGAGTCGGTGGCCATCGACGGCGTCACCGTGCTCGGCGCCGCCGAGGCCGGCGGGCCTACCGGCGGCGGCGCCGCCGGAGAAGTGGCGCGCGGCCCGCTGCGCTTCCAGGGCCAGGCCGGGCTCGCCTGCATCGGCGACGTCCGGATTCGGCCCCTCGACCCCGAGGTCGGCGAGGGCCGGCCGCTGCTCGAGCAGGAGGCCCTCGACGCCTGGCAGGACACCGCCGCCGGAGCCAGGATCCAGGCGCCCGCGATCGAAACCGACGCCTTCCGGCTGCGGCTGCGCGGCCGGGTCGAAGGCGATTGCCAGGCCGCGCTCCGCTTGATCGACGCGGACGGAGGCGTCACGCCGGTGGTGCTGGCCGGGCCGGCGGGGGAGGACCGCCTCGGCAGCTTGCCGGGGGCGCCGCAGCGCGCCGACCTGGTCCCGGCCGGCACCGCCTTCGAGCTGGTCCTCGAGACCGAAGCGGCGCCGGGCGGCAGCCGGCTCCGCCTCTGGCTGAACGGCGTGGAGCTCTCGAGCGTCGACCTCGACGCGGTCCGCCCGGCCGGCGGCGGCGTGGAGCTGGTCCGCGCCGGTGCCGAGGGCCGGCTGCGATTGGAAGCCCTCGAGCTGCTCGACGGCTGACCTCGGCGAATCCGTTTCCGCCCACGACCCCACGACTAAGGGGGTCGTGGTTGGCGGCGTCGACTGCGCCGCGGCCCTGGGGGAACCATGTATCGTTCGATCGCGCTATTCCTGTCTTGCTTCGCGCTGTCCGCTGCGGCGCCTGCCCAGATCGTCCTGGCCAACGGTGAGCCGGACCCGGCTTACCCCTGGCTGTACGCCTGGTTCGACGCCGGGGTCGGGGTCAACAGCGGCCTGCCGACGGCGAACGGCGACCCGGTCCTGAGCTGGGACGACCGGTCCGTGTCCGGCCACCACCTGCGCCAGACGCCGCCGGGGACCGACGAGCAGCCGCTGTGGCTGGCCGAGGCCGCCAACGCCTGGCCGGCGCTCTCCTTCGACGGCGATGACGCCATCTGGGGCAACGAGTCCACCGAGTTCGGCACCATGACCGAGGAGCGCACCATCTTCCTCGTGGCGCGGGTCGATCCCGGTCAGGACGCCTGCTACCTCCTGGACAGCGCCAACAGCTTCGGCCGCAACTCCTTCCTCACCGGACAGCCGAACTTCCACCCAGGCCGCTGGCAGCTCTTCACCGGCGTCGAGACCGTGCTCAGCAGCGACGTCGGCTACGAGATGTTCCAGGTCCACACGCTGTACTTCGGCAACGGCTTCCAGGAGCACTTCCTCAACGGCGCGCTGCAAGGCACCGGGACGGCGGCGCTCCAGAACCTGCGCGGCGTGACCTTGGGCGCCCGCTACAACCTGCAGGACTTCTTGGTCGGCCAGGTCGCCGAGACCCTGTTCTACTCGCAGCCGGTCACCCAGGCGGATCGCGAGGCCGTCGAGGCCTACCTGGTGCGCAAGTACCTCGAGCCGCGGCCGTCGCTGAGCAGCAGCCCGCTGCTGCCGGGCCAGCCGGTGTCCTTCACCATCAGCGGCTGCACGCCGCACGGCGCCGTCTACCTGGCCTACAGCATGACCGGACCCGGCCCGACCTCCACCACCTGGGGCACGGCGATGCTCAGCCCGCCGGTGCGGCCGATCCCGCCCTGCCCGGCCGACGCCAACGGCGACGCCATGCAGACCGCCTTCGTGCCCGGCCGCGTCTCCGGCCGGCCGGTCTGGATCCAGGCCATGGATGGCGAGAGCCTGCAGATGAGCAACGTGCTCGCCGAGGTGATCGGCTGAGCCGCCGCGGGGCCGCCCCCCAGCGGGGTGGCCCCCCAGTTCTTTCTTGTCCGGGGCCGCCATCGGCGCCAGGATCCAGGCATGAATGGCTCCTGGTGCCCGGCGGCCCTGGCCCTGGCCCTGGCCTCCGCCTTCGTCGGCGGATGCGCCACTCCGCCGGAGCAGACGCCTTCCGCGCCGGCGCCGCCGCCCGGTCCCTGGATCGAGCTGCTGGGCGCAGAACGGTCTTCCGAGCTTGGCTTCGCCGGCTGGGAGGCGGTGCCCTTCGGCGGCGAGGCCGAGGTGGTCGCGGAGGCGGACGGCTTGCGCTTCGGCTACGGCCTGGGCTTGACCGGCGTCCGCTGGGCGGCGCCCCTGCTCCCGGACGGCGCGCCGCTGCCGGTCGATGACTACGAGCTCGAGGTGGTCGCGGCGCGGCTCGGCGGCACCGACTTCTTCTGCGGCCTGAGCTTCCCGGTGAGCGAAGGCGCGCTCAGCCTGATCCTGGGCGGCTGGGGCGGCTCCCTGGTCGGGCTGTCCTGCCTCGACGGCGCGGACGCCTCGGCCAACGAGACCACCCGCTACCTGCGCTTCGAGCAGGGCCGGCCGTACGCGGCGCGGGTCCGGGTGAGCGGCGGCCGGGTCGTGGTGTGGCTGGACGGCCAGCCGCTCTACGACCTGGAGGTCGCCGGCCGGCGCCTGGAGCTGCGCGCCGAGATCGCCGCGGGCGGTCCGCTGGGCGTCGCCAGCTTCCAGACCGCCGCCGCGGTTCGCGCGGTACGGATCCGGCGCCTGCCGTCGCGGTGACGGCAGGCGCCGGAGAAGGGGGTGGGCGGCGCGGGCCGCCCGGCGGCGGGGTCAGAGGACCACGCTGTCGATGATGTTGGACACCAGGCCGCTCTGGCAGGCCTGCATCCAGACGTGCACGCCGGAGGCGCCCGCCGGGACCGGCACGGTCCAGGAACCGGCGCCGCTGCCGTCGAGGGTGATGGCGGTGCCGGCCTGGGTCGGGCTGGCGATGCCGAGGGTCACGCCCAGGGCGCCGACGGTGAAGGAGCCGAGGCCGGCGGTGGAGTAGGCCAGGTAGGCCGGCGAGCTCGGGGTGCCGTTCACGACCGACATGGTGGCCGAAGCGCCGGAGGCGAGCGTGGTGCTCGACAGCGTGAAGTTGCTGCCGCCGCCGAGGTGGCTGCCGTCGTTGCCGTACAGGCGCAGCTCGAAGTTGCTCCAGGTGCCGGTGGTGCCGGACTGGCGGTCGGAGACGTGGACCTTCCAGTCGCCGGTGGCCAGCTCGTCCCAGTTGCGCAGGGTCGTCAGGACGTAGTTGTTGAAGTTGTTCTGCGAGTCGCTGCGGACGCGGGTCAGCGCCGAGACGTGGCCGCTGGGCGAGGTCAGCTCGACCCGGATGTCGCCGACGTAGTTGTGGCTGATGTTGAGCTTGACCTCGACCGCCTCGCAGTAGAAGCCGGCGGGCACGTTGACGATCTGGTCGATGCCGGCGGTGTTGTTGTCCGGGATCGACTGGTTCACGCTCACGGTGCCGGAGGTCCAGCTCTGCTCGGGGCTGACGTTGGTCCAGGTCTGGGCCAGCTGGGTGGCGTCGTTGATCTCGACCGCGCCGAAGCCGAAGTTGTAGTTGACGTCGTGGCCGGCGCCGTTGGTCAGCCACATGGTGTTGTTCGGGTCGCACTTGCGGGCCGAGTGGATGAGCACGTGCTGGACGTCGCGCCAGGTCAGGTTGGGGTTGGCATCGAGCACCAGGGCGACCGCGCCGGCGCCCAGCGGGCTCGCGGAGGAGGTGCCGCCGAAGCTGGTGGTCCAGCCGTTGCCGGAGGTGGTCGTGGCGATGCCGCGGTTGTTGCCGTTGGACTGGCAGACGACCGTCATCGAGGAGCCGTGCTCGTTGTAGGAGGCGCGCTTGTCCTGGTCGCCGATGGCGCCCACGGCGATGGTGTAGCGGCTGGAGGCGTAGGGGTCGTACTCGACCCGGTCGCCGGTGCCGCCGTTGCCGGCCGCCCAGGTGAAGACCTCGCCGAGGCCGCCGCGGCCGTTCTGGCACGAGCTGGCCAGCGCGTTGAGCTCGGTCGAGCTGACGTAGTGCAGCCGGCCGTTGTCGGCCGGGCCCCAGCTGTTGCTCTTGACGTCGTTCAGGTCGTTGCGGTACTGGAAGGCGCTGGCGGTCTGCGAGGAGGAGCCGACCAGCTGCTCGGACCACTGGGCGTCGTAGGCCAGGCCCACGCCCATGATGTTGTTGTTGCCCTTGGCGGCGGCGACGCCGGCGCAGGCGGTGCCGTGGCTCGAGGTGCCGGCGTTCTGGCTGGCGGCGCTGTGGTGGTTGGTCAGGTCGGAGTGGCTGTTCTCGACGCCCCACTCGGTGATGCCGATGGTCATGCCGGTGCCGGTGAAGCCGTTGTTCCAGGCCGGCTCGGCGTTGATGTCCGCGATCGGGTTCGAGGTGTTGCGCAGGTGCCACTGCTGGCTGAAGAAGGGGTCGTTCGGCAGCCGCAGCTCCTTCGGGGCGTCGACGTCGACGTAGGCCATGCCGGCGCCGTAGACCGCCTCGAGGGCGTTGCTCATGGCGATCGCCTCCCGGACGCTGCCGGTCGAGACGGTGGCGAAGCCGTCGAGGAAGCCCAGCGGGGCGACGGTGGCTTCGGCGTTGACGCTGCGGGCGAGCTCGCCCAGGTCGCCGAGGTCGGCGGTCTCGACCAGCACGGTGCTGGTGAACTGGTAGCCGGCCGTCGGCGGCGGCACGACGCCGTCCTTGGAGGCGAGGTCGTGATTCAGCCGCGAGGCGTGGCTGGAGGCCGCGTCGGGTTGATCGACCAGGAAGGCCTCGACGCCGTTGGCGCCGACGTGGGCGTGGAAGCCCTCGGGGTCGGAGCCGGCTTGGGGGACGAGGAGCGCGGGAAGGAGGAGGATGGAGAGCATGCTCGTTGGCTGGGACGGTGGGGATGGATGGGGGTCGGGCGGGGGATCCCGGGGCACGCCGGTGGCGTGAGGGCGGTTCTTAGACGGGCCAGCGGCCTCAGGTTTCCCCAAATTCTGGGCCAGCCGCATGGGACTCCGGTGGCCGGCGAGGGAGCGGAGAACTATAACGGCGATCTTTAAAATACCTGGTATATATAGGTGTTGGGTCGCTTTATGCTCCCGATGGCGATGCTCCGCCCCTGGCTCATGCCCCTGAACCCTCCCCTCCTGCCCATCGCGGCCGTCCTGGCCGCCCTCCTGCCTGCCTCTCTCCTCTCCGCCCAGGGGTTCGGCCCGATCGCCGAACAGGCGCACCGCTTCGAGGGTGGCGTGCTCGACGGCCAGCTCGGCTGGGCCGCGGCCTCGGCCGGCGACGTCGACGGCGACGGCACCCCCGACCTGCTCTACGGCGGACACCTCCAGAGCCCGGGCGGCCTGCTCCGCGCCGGCTCCGCCTTCGTCAGCTCCGGGCAGGACGGCAGCCTGCTGCTCCAGTTCGACGGCGCCGCGGCGGGGGACTACCTCGGCCAGGCTCTGGCCGGCGTCGGCGACGTCGACGGCGACGGCACCCCCGACCTCCTGATCGCCTCGCCCTACGCCGACCCCGCCGGCCGCGTCGACGCCGGCGCCGTCGACCTGCGCTCGGGCGCCGACGGCTCGCTGCTGCTCCGCCTCGAGGGGCTGGCGGGCGGCGACCTCTACGGCTACTGCGTCGCCGGGGCCGGCGACGTCGACCAGGACGGCACCCCCGACCTGCTGATCGGCGCCCGCGCCGCCGATCCCAACGGCCTGGCCTCCGCCGGCTCGGCCTTCGTGCATTCTGGCGCCGACGGGGCGCTGCTCTACCGCTTCGACGGATCCACCGCGGGTGAATGGTTCGGGCGCTGCGTCGCAGGCGTAGGCGACCTGAACGGCGACGGCGCCGCCGACCTGATGGTCGGGGCGCCCCTGGCCAGCCCCGCCAGCGGCACCTCGGCCGGCTCGGTGTTCGTCTACTCCGGCGCCGACGGCAGCGAGCTGCTGCGCTTCGACGGCGCCTTCGGTGCTGACCACCTCGGCATGGCGGTGGCCGCGGCCGGGGACATCGACGGCGACGGCACCCCCGACCTGATGGCCGGCGCCCCCGGCGCCGACCCCGCGGGCTTGATCGAGGCCGGTTCGGCCCTGGTCTGGTCCGGCGCCACCGGCGCGCTGCTGTTCCAGGTCGACGGCCCCGCCGCCGGCGACGAGCTCGGCCGCGCCGTGGCCGGCCTCGGCGACTGCGACGGCGACGCCATCCCCGACTTCTTGGTCGGCAGCGGCCGCTTCGACTTCCTGTCCAACCCCAACGCCGGCGGCGTCTTCGCCCTCTCCGGCGCCGACGCCTCGGTGCTGCACTTCTTCCACGGCAGCGCCGGCGACCGCATGGGCGACGCCGTGGCCTCCGCCGGCGACCTGAACGGCGACGGCCTGAGCGACATCCTGTTCGGAGCCTGGGGCGCCCCCGGGGCCGCGGGCGGCGGCGCCGGCGCGGTCGAGGCCTGGCTGTCCCTGGCCGACACCGACGGCGACCTGCTCGCCGACCTGCACGAGGCGGCCGCCGGCACCGACGACCACGACCAGGACAGCGACGACGACGGCCTGTCGGACTGGCGCGAGTCGAGCTTGAACGCCGCCTGGACCGGCACCGACCCGCTGCTCCTCGACAGCGACGCCGACCTGCTGCAGGACGGCACCGAGCTCGGCGTCCGCAACGGCCTGCCCGGCGACCCCGGCCTCGGCATCCTCGGCACCGACCCGGCCATCTTCCAGCCGGACATGCACCCCGCCAGCACCACCGACCCGCTCGACCCCGACAGCGACGGCGGCGGCATCGGCGACGGCGCCGAGGACGCCAACCTCAACGGCCGCCAGAACCTCGGCGAGACCGACGCCACCGATCCGCTGGACGACCGCGTGCCGGGCACGCTGACCCTGTCCTCGGGCACCATCTCGGCCGCGGCCGGCGACACCATCATCATGACCATCAACTTCCACGACGGCATGGCCGGTCACCACTTCCGGATGCTGGGCTCGATGACCGGAACCGACCCGGGCATCCTCTACGGCGGCGTCAGCATCCCGCTGACCTACGACCTGCTGACCGAGAAGCTGGCGCGGATGGACTACGAGCCGTCGATGCAGAACTTCAGCGGCTACCTGGACGGCAACGGCGACGCGGCGTCGCTGATCATCACCGTGCCCAACGAGCTGGCCGCCTGGGTCGGCCTCAGCTTCTGGTGGTCGGTGTTGTCGATGGAGGGCACGGTCCCGAGCAACGCCACCAACGCGGCGGTGCTGACGGTGACGCCTTAGCGGCCGCCTCGGGGCGGATTTGGGTCTAGGATGGAGGCATGCCGGCCTCCGTCCTCGTGACCCTGCTCGCGGCCGCGCCGCATCCGGCGGCGCCGCAGGTCCCGCCCCAGTCTCCGGCAGATTCCTCTGCGCCTTCCACCGCGCGGGTCGAGGATCTCAGCGAGTCCGGGGCCAGCTTCGTCGCCGTCGAATCCGGGCCGGGCCGATTCGCGCTCCGACTCCTGACCGACCCCGTCGCCGACCCGCCGGTCCTGGAGCTGCGCGGTGAGGTGGGGGAGCGGCTGGTGCTGCGGTTCCCGGCAGCGGTCGACGGCTTCACCGCCCGGGTCTGGGACGGCCCCGGCGCCTGGACGGCGCTGGAGCCGCCGCGGGCGCCGGCCTGGGCGCTGGACTTCAGCCTGCGCCGCCCTCGCGAGGTGATCGAGCTGCTGCCGCCCGGCCGCGGCGGGGCGCGGGCGACCGGCTACTCCTTCGCCCAGCTCTCGAGCTACCTGACCGGCCTGCCGGCGGACCCGCGGCTGTCGATCCAGATCCTCGGCAGCTCGGCGCAGGGGCGCGAGATCGTCAAGGTGGTCTTCGACGACCGGACGGCGCCGATGCCGGCGCCGTGGAAGCGGACCGTGGTGGCGCTCGTCCGCCAGCACGGAAACGAGTGGGGATCGAGCTACGTCTTCGAAGGCATGCTCGACTACCTGCTCGGCCGCAACGGCTGGGTGCCGGACCCGAAGGTCACCGAGCAGGTGCGCTTCGTCTTCTACCCGATGGTCAACCCTGACGGCGTCGAGTCCGACCAGCGCTACAACGCCAACGGCTACGACCTGAACCGTAATTGGTCGGCCACCGGGCCGGCGGCTTGGCAGCAGCCCGAGACCTACCTGATCCAGAGCGACCTGGCCTCGCTGCCCTTCCCGGAGACGGTGCGCGTCGGCGGCGACCACCACGGCTGGTGGAGCGGCGTCGACGGCGGCTTTCGCTACGACGACGGCGGCGCCCCGGCCTCGGTGAGCCACGCTGAGTACCTCGAGGCGGTCAAGGACACCGCCCGCTACACCCTGCACGATCCGGGCGTCTTCCAGTGGTATGAGAACGGCGGCCAGGCCGGCATGGCGCGGGTCGAGCTGCACGCCTGGAAGGGCTGGCTGCTTCACACGCCGGAGTACGACACGCCCTCCTCGCGCGACGAGCAGCGGCTACGCCAGATCGGCACGAACTGGGTCCAGGCGATGCGCGACACCGTCTACGCCGCCGAGATCACGGTCGGCGCGATCAGCCTCGGCGCCGGCACGCCGGTGGGCCTGCGGGTGGACGAGGACGACGAGAACCGGTCGCCGACGGCGGTCGAGACCGCCGAGCTCTACCTGGCGGACTGGGCCAGCGGCGACCGCGAGCGCGCGGTCCTGGTCGAGACTGGCCCGGATACCGGTGTCTTCGAGCTGCAGCCCGGCTTCCCCGTCGCTGGCGGGCCTGCCGCGCGCTGGGATGGTGTCCTCCAGACCTCGCCCGGCTCATGGGTGATCGCGGCCTACACCGACCCGGACCTGCCGTCGGACCGCTGCTTCGCCGGCGCACCGGTGGTGAATTGAATCCGCGCGAATCACCCTCCCGTCCCGACCTCGACAGAGGCCCCAGCTGATGAAGCGATCTCTCTCCCTGGATCTCCCGAGCTTCCTGCTCGGCGCTCTCGCCGTGGCGGCCATGTCCTTCCAGGACGAGGCGGCTCCGCCGGCGGCCGGCGCGGAGGTGATCGAGTGCGAGACCCTGCGCGCCCGCTCGGTCGAGATCCTCGACCGGGCCGGCGACGTGGTCGCTCGGCTCGGCCCCAGCGTGGAGGGCGCCGCGTTGGTGCTCGGCCACGAGAAGACCGGCGCCAGGGCGAGCTTGATGGCCACGAAGCTGGAGGGGACCCCCGAGGCGCGCTTGTGGCTCTCCTCGCCGAGTCCGAGCGGGGAGGGGGGCGCCGCCCACCTCCGCTCGGCTTCGGGGCACAACTCGCTCTTCTTGCGGGACTCCGACGGCCAGGAGGTCGGGGTGAACCAGTGGCAGGGCGTCCGGCCGATCGTGCCGCTCTCTCACCGGTCTCCCGAGGGCGAGCGGACGGACTGGCCGGGCGGCTCCTGATCCCGGGGAGGGGGCGCCTGTCGCCCGATGAGGATCCTGCGTTATTCTGCGGCCTCACGCATACCTAGGACCATGAGCCCCTCGACCTCCCTCCCGCTCACCCTGCCCGAAGAAGTCCTGCTGCTGGCCCTGCGTGATGAGCAGGGCACGGTCTCTTCCGGCGCCATGCTCGCCCAGGCCCTCGGCGGAGCGATCCTGTCCGAGCTGATGCTGACCGAGCGCCTGCACGTCCACGAGGGCCGCAAGCCGATGGTGCAGGTCCGGAGCCGCAAGCCGACCGGCGACGAGCTGCTCGACGAGTGCCTGCGCCGGGTCTCCGACGCCAATCGCCGCGCCGGCCCGCAGGCTTGGGTGTCGCGCTTCGGCAACACCAAGCAGCTCCGCCACCGGGTGGCGCGCTCGCTGTGCCGCAAGGGCGTGCTGCGCGAGGACGAGGACCGGATCCTGGGCCTTTTTCGGCGCAAGCTCTACCCCGAGCGGAACCCGGTGCCCGAGCGCGCGATCCTGGCGCGGCTGGACGACGCCATCTTCAGCCGCAAGGACGACCTCGACCCGCGCACGGTGGTCCTGACCACCCTGGCCGACGCCACCGGCCTGCTGCGCCCCAACTTCGACAAGAAGGCGCTGCGGGGCGCCAAGAAGCGCATCAAGCAGATCGGCGAGGGCGAGGTCGTCGGCAAGGCCACCCGCGAGGCGGTGCAGGCGGTCCAGGCGGCGGTGATGGTGGCGGTGATGGTGCCGATCATCGTGTCGAACTGAGGGTGGAGTGCGCGATCGCCCAGCAAGGAGGCTCTTGGGCCTGGATCGGGCGGCATGAGTTTTGCAGCCACCGACGGCAGCTGTAATGCCGATCACCCCCAACTATTCCTCTCTCTTCGCCCTCCTCACCACGCTCCTCCTTCCCGCTCCTCTCCCCAGCCAGACTCCGGGAGGGGCCTGGCGTCTCATGTACCGGGTCGAGGGGGATCGCCACGATGGCTTCGGGGCCAGCATGGCGACTCTGGACGACCTCAACGGGGACGGGGTGCGCGATCTGCTGGTCGGCGCCCCGTGGTCCGACGGTAACGCCGACCCGGAAGTCGGGGCCGTGGAGATCCGCTCCGGTGCGGACGGCGCCTTGATCCGGAGGGCGTCCGGCCATCGCGCCGGAGAGGAGTTCGGAACGACCGTTGCCGTCCTCGACGACCTCGATGGGGATGGGGTGCGAGAGTACCTCGTTGGTGCGCCACTGGCTCCGGCAGGTTGGCAGCGCAAGGCCGGTTCGGTCTCCCTCTATTCCGGCGGGACGGGAGCGGTCTTGGCCCGGCTGGAGGGCGGAGATCAGTGGCAGTTCGGCAGCAGCGTGGCCGGCGCCGGGGATCTGGACGGCGACGGGGTCCGGGACTTTCTCGTCGCTGCTCCTTTCCACGAGACTTCCCCGGGCCGGGTGGGCACGGTCCAGGCCTATTCAGGGAGAACCTACGAGCAGCTCTGGGTGAGCGTGCCGCCGCTGAACCGCCCTGGGGTGGGTAACGCCCACCGCTGCATCGCCGCCGTGGCGGACCAGGACGGGGATGGCACCGTGGATGTCCTAGTCGGCAAGGCGGTCAGCTTCTTCGGGACTGCGTATTCCGGAGGGCTTGCCGTCCTCTCCGGGCGGACCGGGACCGTCCTCCGCGAGCAATGGCCGCCGCTCTGGCCGGTTTCGGGGCTCGGAGTGGCTGTGTCCGCCGCGTCTGACCTGGACGGCGACGGCACGAACGACTACCTGATCAGCGATCCGCATGCCTTCGGGTCGATTTGGCAGGTCGGGCCGGGCGGCGTCTTCGCTCTTTCCGGCCGGACCGGACGCACGCTCTGGGAAGCGGAGGGGTTGAACTCTGGAGAACGCTTCGGGTCCTCCCTGGCTCCCGCAGGTGATCTGGACGGGGACGGGGTCGACGATATTCTCGTCGGAATCTCCCACGCCATGGGAGGGGCAGGGATCAGCGGCGGGCACGGCGTGGTCTCCGGCGCGACCGGTGCCCTGATCTCACGCAAGACTGCAGGGCTCTACTCCTTCCAGGGATGGTCGATCGCCGAACTCGATGATCTGGACGGCGACGGTCTG
Source organism: uncultured Planctomycetales bacterium (assembly GCA_964482495.1). Taxonomy (GTDB): domain Bacteria; phylum Planctomycetota; class UBA1135; order UBA1135; family UBA1135; genus J029. The sequence continues at coordinate 13,450 of CAYZXS010000034.1, read as the reverse complement.
CCGGAATGGGTGGTCGGCTCCCCCGCGGGGTATTTTGGTACTAGCACCTATGGGCGTGGTGCGGTGGAGGTCCACCGGCTGGACCCCTTCCTCGTCATCGGGGACGAGGAGTTCTCCCTCTCCGCCGGACAGCCGACCAAGATCGTCCTCAGCTTCCCTCTGTCGGAAGCGGATCAGCGATACGCACTCCTCGCCTCCCTCCACGGGACCGGCCCCTCAACGGTGGCCGGGATCGAGTTGCCGTTGTCGCGGGACCGCCTCTTGAATTGGATGAGCTCCGCCTGGCAGCCGCCGAACCTGCGCGGCAACCGCGGCCGTCTGGCGGCGGACGGGACGGCGACCGCGCACCTCCTCCCTCAGCCCGCCATGAGCCCCCTGCTCGGGCGGAGGATCACCTGGGCGGCGATGACCTTCGACCGGCGCGCGTGGGGCCTGGTCGGGCGCCTCAGCTCGGCGGCGCGCTCGGTCGTCGTGGTCCCCTGAGCCCCGGTTGCCGCCCTCCTGGACCGCACCTACCCTGACGGGTCGGCCGCGCGCCGAACCCCCGTCATGAGCACCACGGAAGCGCCCAAGGACTTCATCCGCACCATCGTCGCCGAGGACCTGGCCTCGGGGAAGCACGACGCCATCGTCACGCGCTTCCCCCCGGAGCCGAACGGCTATCTGCACATCGGCCACGCGCGGGCGATCTGCCTCAACTTCGGCCTGGCCGAGGAGCACCAGGGCCGCTGCCACCTGCGCTTCGACGACACCAACCCGGCCAAGGAGGAGGCGCGCTACGTCGACGCCATCGTCCGCGACCTGAAGTGGCTGGGCTTCGACTGGGGCGAGCACCAGTACTACGCCTCGGACTACTTCGACACCCTCTATGAGTGGGCCGAGCACCTGATCCAGCACGGCAAGGCCTACGTCGACGAGCAGCCGCCCGAGGCCCTGCGCGAGCAGCGCGGCAGCCTGACCGAACCGGGCACCGACAGCCCGCACCGCGAGCGGCCGGCCGAGGAGAGCCTGGACTTGTTCCGGCGCATGAAGGCCGGCGAATTCCCCGACGGCGCCATGGTGCTGCGGGCCAAGATCGACATGGCCGCGGCCAACCTCAACATGCGCGACCCGGTGATCTACCGGATCCTGCACCAGCCGCACCCGCACGCCGGCGACCAGTGGTGCATCTACCCGATGTACGACTTCGCCCACGGCCAGTCGGACGCCATCGAGGGCATCACGCACTCGCTGTGCTCGCTGGAGTTCGAGAACCACCGGCCGCTCTACGACTGGCTGGTCCAAAACCTTCCGGTGCCGCACACGCCGCGGCAGATCGAATTCGCGCGCTTCAACCTCAGCTACACCGTCATGAGCAAGCGCAAGCTGCTGCGGCTGGTGGAGGAGGGGCGCGTCAGCGGCTGGGACGACCCGCGCATGCCGACCCTGAGCGGCTTCCGCCGCCGCGGCTACACGCCGACGGCGATCCGCAGCTTCATGGCCAAGACCGGCATCACCAAGACCGGCGGCACGATCGAGGTGGCGCTGCTCGAGTCCACTCTGCGCGACGAGCTCAACGAGTTCACGCCGCGCCGGCTGGCGGTGCTGAAGCCGCTCAAGCTGACGATCACCAATTGGCCCGAGGGCGAGACGGTGATGGTCGAGGCTCCCAATCACCCCGGCAAGCCCGAGATGGGCACGCGGGAGGTGCCCTTCAGCGGCACCGCCTGGATCGACCGCGACGACTTCCGCGAGGAGCCGCCGAAGAAGTTCTTCCGCCTGGCGCCGGGCAAGGAGGTGCGCCTGCGCTACGCCTTCAACGTCACCTGCGAGGAGGTGGTGAAGGACGAGAGCGGCGAGGTCATCGAGCTGAAGTGCAGCTACGACCCCGAGTCGCGCGGCGGCGGCGGTCGCAAGGTCAAGGGCATCATCCACTGGGTCAGCGCCGAGCACGCGGTCGACGCCGAGGTCCGGCTCTACGACCACCTGTTCCGGCTGCACGATCCGGAGGAGGAGGGCGACTTCCTCGAGGCCCTCAACCCCGACAGCCTGGTCACGGTGCAGGCCAAGCTCGAGCCCAGCCTGGCCGAGCTGGCGGTCGGCGAGCGGGTGCAGTTCGAGCGCAGCGGCTTCTTCTGCCTCGACAGCGCGGACTCGCAGCCCGGCGCGCTGGTCTTCAACCGCACCGTCGCCTTGCGCGACGGCTGGGCGAAGATCGAGAAGAAGGGCTGAGGCTTCGGCGGCTCAGCCCGTCGCGTCCCAGACCGGCACGCCCAGGAAAGCCGCCAGCGCGCTCGCGTCCCGGCGGATGTCACCGAGGTGGCCGTGGTCGATGACGTTGCGGCGGCTTGCGTCCTTCAGCACCAGGTTCAGCTCGTAGCTGAAGTAGCCGCCGCCGTTGGAGCTGCTGCAGTGCTCGGCGAGCAGCTGGACGGCGTGGATCTCATCGAGCGAGCAGCGCTGATCGAGCTCGCTGGGGGCGAGCGCCTGCGGATCCTGGCGGCTGCGCCAGTAGTAGCCGCGGCCGGCGTCGAAGACCCGGGGGGTGGTCATGCGCCGCAGCAACCAGGTGCCGACCCCGGTGAAGAGCAGTCCGATCGGCAGGCCGAAATAGGCGAGGCCCGGGTCCTCCAGGAGGCCGATGGTGGTGAACAAGCCGCCGCCGACCACGCCGGCGAAGACGAAGACCAGGGCGAAGAGCTTGGCGCCGCCGCTGGCGCGGAACTCCATCCGATCCGTGCCGGTCGCCCGCAGGCGGTGGGTGCCGAAATTGCTGCCGCCGCTCGCGGCCGGCTTCCACTCGGTGCGGGTGGCGATCGGGTCGCCAATGGTGGTCGGGTCGAAGCCGTGGCGGGACATGTCGGGTGGGCTGGGCCAGGGTGGCCCCCGGAGCTTAGCCCGCCCGGCAGGCTTCCCGCCGCCGGCGCGCGGGCCGACAATCGCCCCGGTCATGGCATCCCCCTCTTCGGATCAGCCTCTGCCCGACGGTGTGCATCTCGCCGCCGAGCTGGCCGCCGTCGCTCCCGGCGCGGTGGTCAGCCGCACCTTGGTGAAGAAGGAGGCAGGCACGGTCACCGCCTTCGCCTTCGACCAGGGAGAGGGTCTCAGCGAACACACCGCGCCCTACGACGCCCTGGTCCTGGGCCTGGAGGGCGAAGCCGAGCTTCGCATCGCCGGCGCGCCGCACCGCCTCGGCGCCGGCCAGCTCCTGCGCCTGCCGGCAGGTGAGCCGCACGCGCTGAAGGCGCTCGCGCCCTTCAAGATGCTGCTGGTCATGATCCGGGCCTGAGCGACGGCGCTCTCTGTGGCCTCTCCGCCCTCTGGTCGGCCGCCGCTTGACGCCGAGGCTGCCAAGGTTTCTCCTAGATGGAGAGGAACGCCCGCCCCTTCCTCGCGGTTCCAGGGCTCGACCCGCCCTGGGCTGCGCGTGAACGCTTTCCTGCACCCGCTCTGTCTGCTCGCCCTCGCGGCCCCTCCGCAGCTTCCCGTGGAAGCTGCCGCGGACCGCGTCGACGCCCTGGTCCAGGAGCAGCTCGACGCCCTCGGCATCGCGCCGGCCGCTGACGGCGGCGACGCGGTCTTCCTGCGCCGGGTCTACCTCGACCTCACCGGCAATCTGCCGCCGGCGCGGCTGGCCCGGCGTTTCCTGGCCGAGGACCGCCCCGGCAAGCGCGGCCGCTTGATCGACGAGCTGCTCGCCAGCCCGGAATTCGCCGACTTCTGGGCGCTCAAGTGGTGCGACACGCTGCGGGTCAAGGCCGAGTTCCCGATCAACCTGTGGCCGAACGGCGCCCAGGCCTACCACCGCTGGATCCGCGACAGCATCGAGGACGAGCTTCCCTTCGACCAGTTCGCGCGCGAGCTGCTCACCGCCAGCGGCAGCTGCTTCCGGCGCCCGGCGGTCAACTTCTACCGCGCGGTGCAGGGCAAGGAGCCCGAGGCGCTGGCCCAAGTCGTGGCCCTGACCTTCCTCGGCTCGCGCTCCGCGGCCTGGCCGGAGGAGCGCCGCGCCGGCCTCGCCGCCTGCTTCTCGCGGATCGGCTTCAAGCCGACGCGCGAGTGGAAGGAGGAGATCGTCCACTTCGACTTCGCCTCGGCATCGCCGGCCTCGGCGCTGATGCCAGACGGCACCACCCTGGCGCTCGACGCCGCCGTCGACCCGCGCGAGAGCTTCGCCGACTGGCTGATCACCGCCCACAACCCTTGGTTCGGCCGGGTCGCCGCCAACCGCGCCTGGGCCTGGCTGCTCGGCCGCGGCGTGGTCCACGAGCTCGACGACTTCCGCGACGACAACCCGCCGGCCAACCCGGCGCTGCTCGACTTCCTGGCGGCCGAGTACGCCGCCTCGGGCTGGGACCGCAAGCACCTGCTGCGGATCATCCTGAACTCGGCGACCTACCAGCGCTCGTCGGTGCCGGCCGCGGACCTCGACCCGGCCCGCCATCCAGAGGCCGCGGCCCAGTTCGCTTGCTACAGCATCCGCCCGCTCGAGGCCGAGGTCCTGATCGACGCTCTCAATCAGATCACCGGTACCTCGGAGACCTACACCAGCGCCATCCCCGAGCCCTTCACCTTCATCCCGCCGGACGCCAAGGCCAAGCAGCTGCCCGACGGCAGCATCACCAGCCCCTTCCTCGAGATGTTCGGCCGGCCGCCGCGGGACACCGGCCTCGACTCCGAGCGCGGGCGGGCGCCGACCTCAGCCCAGCGCCTGCACCTGCTCAACTCCACCCACGTCTGGAACAAATTCCGGCGCGGCGGCGGCATGCGCGCGCTCAGCCGGCGCGCCAAGGAGCCGGAGCAGCTGGTGGACGAGCTCTACCTGACCTTCCTGTCGCGCTTCCCGACCGCCGCGGAGCGCCAGGTGATCACCGACTACGCCGCTTCCGGCGTCGCCAACTCCCAGCAGGCCGCGCTCGACCTGATCTGGGCGCTGATCAACAGCAGCGAATTCCTCTACCGGCATTGAACATGGCATCCCAGGACAAGCGAACCCACCCGAGCCGGCGCGCCGTGCTCCGCGGCGGCCTCGGCGCCGCCGCCGGCCTGATGCTGCCCCGCGGCTTGGCCGCTGGCGCCTTCCCCGGCGCTCCCGCCGGCCGGTCGCGCGCCGGGCAGGCCAAGGCGGTGATCCAGATCTGGTTGTGGGGCGGGCCGTCGCATATCGACAGCTTCGATCCCAAGCCGGAGGCCGGCAATGACTACACCGGACCGCTCACCGGCACCGCCAAGACCAGCGTGCCCGGCATGCGCCTGGGCGAGCTGATGCCCGAGCTCGGCAAGCAGGCCCAGCACTTCTCGCTGATCCGCAGCATGACCCACGGGGTCAACGGCCACGAGACCGCCTCCTATCTCGTGCAGACCGGCCGCGGCTCGGCCGAGGGCGTGGCCTACCCCAACGTCGGTGCCGTGGTGTCGAAGTTCCGCGGCTACGACGCCGGCTACGAGGGCCTGATCCCGCCCTACGTGGTGCTGACGCGGCCGCAGGGCCGCTTTTCCGAGGCCGGCTTCCTCGGCTCGGCCTACAAGCCCTTCGCCACCGGCGGCAACCCGGCCGCAGCCCAGTTCGCGGTCGAGGGCATCGTCGTCGAGGGCGTCTCCGACGAGCGCCAGGTCGCCCGGCGCGAGCTGCTGCGCGAGCTCGACGGCCTGGCCAAGGCCTTGCCCGACCACCCGAAGATCAAGGCGCTGCGCGAGTGCGAGGACCAGGCCTACGAGCTGATCCTGGGCGACGCCCGCAAGGTCTTCGACCTCGGCCTGGAGAGCGACGAGATACGCGAGCGTTACGGCCGCAACACCTTCGGCCAGTCCTGCCTGGCGGCGCGGCGGCTGGTCGAGAGCGGCGTGCCCTACGTCACGATCAACTCGCAGGGCTGGGACACCCACAAGCAACACTTCCAGGCCATGCGCCGGCGCCTGCCCGAGCTCGACCGCGGCCTGGCGGCGCTGATCGGTGACCTCGCCGGCAGCGGCCTGCTCGACCAGACCATCGTCTGGTGCGGCGGTGAATTCGGCCGCACGCCCAAGGTGTCCTGGGACCCGCCGTGGAACGGGGGCCGCGGCCACCACGGCCACGTCTTCTCGACCCTGATCGCTGGCGGCGGCTTCGAAGGCGGCGTCGTCGTCGGGGAGTCGGACGAGCGCGCCGAGCGGGTCGCCGAGCGGCCGGTGCACCCCAACGACCTGATCGCGGCGATCTACGAGCAACTCGGCATCGACCCGGCGGCGCCGTTGCCGCACCCGCAGGGGCTGGACGTCCGGGTGATGCCCACCGCCGAGGAAGGGGCGCTCGGCTACGGCCGCCTGAAGGAGCTGCTGTGATCGCCAGCAGCCTGTTCGCGGCGGCGCTGCTGTGCCTGGCGCAGCAGGGCGAGCCGCACATCGGCTACCTCTACCCGGCGGGCGCCGAGCGCGGCGCCAGCGTCGATGTCTGGGTCGGCGGGCAATTCCTGCGTCAGGTCGAGACCGCGCGCTTCACCGGCGAGGGCGTGCGGGCGGCGATCGTCGGCCACTACCGGCCGCTCAACAACCAGCAGCGCAACGCCCTGCGCCAGAAGATCCGCCAGCTGCGGCAGCGCAAGCCGGACGAGACCACCGCGCTCGAGCAGACCGAGGCCGAGAAGGAGGGGATCGAGATCCCGCCGCTGCCGGGGGTGACCGACCTGGAGCTGCTCGACCGCGAGGAGCTGGCCGAGCTGCAGCGGCGCTACTTCGATCCGCGCAAGCAGCCGAACCCGCAGATCGGCGAGACCGTGGTGCTGCGCCTGATGGTCGACGAGGACGCGCCGCCCGGGCCGCGCGAGCTGCGGCTGATCACGCCGCGCGGCAGCTCGAACCCGATGCGCTTCGAGGTCGGGACCCTGACCGAGTACCAGGAGGAGGAGCCCAACGACCGCGAGGCCGACCGCGGCACCATGAGCTGGCTGCCGGTGGTGATCAACGGCCAGGTCATGCCCGGCGACGTCGACCGCTTCCGCTTCCACGCCCTCGAGGGCACGCGGCTGGTGGTCGTCGCCCAAGCGCGCGAACTGATCCCATACCTGGCCGACGCCGTGCCCGGCTGGTTCCAGGCCACCCTGGCGCTCTACGACGCCCAGGGCCGCGAGCTCAGCTTCGTCGACGACTTCCGCTTCCACCCCGACCCGGTGCTGGCCTTCGAGATCCCGCGCAACGGCGAGTACGTGGTCGAGATCCGCGACTCGATCTACCGCGGCCGCGAGGACTTCGTCTACCGGCTGACCTTGGGCGAGATCCCGTACTTGACCAGCCTGTATCCGCTCGGCGCCCAGGCCGGGGCGCGGGCGGCGCTGCGGGTCGGCGGCTGGAACCTGCCGACCGACTGGGTGGTGCTCGACCGGCTGCGCGAGGAGCCCGGGCAGCAGCCGGTGGCGGTGGCGGCGGGGGAGGGGCTGACCAACCCGCTGCCCTTCGCCCTCAGCGAGCTGCCCGAGGCTGAGGAGCGGGAGCCGAACAGCCGCGTCGACGACGCCCAGCCTCTGGAGCTGCCGGTGATCGTCAACGGCCGCATCGGCGAGCCCGGCGACCTCGACCTGTTCCGCTTCGAGGGCAAGAGCGGCGACCGCCTGGTGGTCGAGGTCGTGGCGCGCAGGCTCGGTTCGCCGCTCGACTCCCTGATCCGGCTGACCGACGCCTCCGGCAACCAGCTCGCGGTCAACGACGACCACGAGGACCCGGCCTCGGGGTTGATCACGCACCACGCCGACTCGACCTTCCGCTACAAGCTGCGCAAGCGCGGCAGCTACTACCTGTGGCTCGGCGACACCCAAGGCCAGGGCGGCGAGGCCTTCGGCTACCGCCTGCGGATCGGCCCGCCGCAGCCCGACTTCGAGCTGCGCGTGGTGCCCTCGGCGATCAACGTCGAGGCCGGCGGCTCGGCGGTGTGCACGGTGCACGCGGTGCGCAAGGACGGCTTCGACGGCGAGGTCGAGGTCGCCCTGGTCGACCCGCCCGAGGGCTTCACCCTGAGCGGCGGCATCATCCAGGCCGGCCAGGACTCGGCGCGCATGACCCTGCGAGCGCCGGCCGAGGAGACCCTGCAGCCGGTGCCGCTCGAGCTGGTCGGCCGCGCCCGGATCCGCGGCCGCCGGGTCGAGCGCCGGGCGGTGCCGGCCGAGGACATGATGCAGGCCTTCTTGTGGCGCCACCTGGTGCCGGTCGAGGAGCTGCTGGCGAGCGTGGTCAAGGCGGGCGGCATGCGCACGCCGCTGGAGCTGGCCAAGGAGGAGCCGTGGCGCATCCCGCTCGGCGGCAAGGTCAAGGTCAAGCTGCGCGGGCGGGTGAAGGCGCTGCCGGAGGACATCCGGCTGGTGCTGCAGTCGCCGCCGGAGGGCATCACGGTGGAGAAGCTCGAGCTGGTCAAGGGCGGCCTGGCCTTCACGCTGCGCGCGGACCGCAAGGCGACGCCGAAGGGGCTCGCCGGCAACCTGATCGTCGAGGTGTGGGCCGACCGCTACACCGAGAAGGACGGCGAGCGGGTCCGGAGCCGAACCCGCAAGCTCGGCATCCTGCCCGCGGTGCCCTTTCGGGTGGTGAAGATCTGAACGGGGCGGCGCGGCCTGACCATCAGGAGGCCGGGGTGCCGTCGCAGGCGGTCGTCAGTTGCCGCTCGACCACCGCGAGCAGCAGGCGCGCCTCGGCCTCGCCGAAGACCAGCGGCGGCTTGAGCTTGAGCACGTTGTGGTCGGGGCCGTCGGCGCTGAGCAGCAGGCCGTCGGCGCGGGCGGCCTCGAGCAGGGCGGCGAGCTCCTCCGGGGCGGGCTCGCGTCGGTCGCGGTCCCTGACGAATTCCACGCCGAGATAGAGCCCCTGGCCGCGGACGTCGCCGAGCACCGGGTGGCGCTCCGCGAGCTCGCGGAAGCCGTCGAGGAGCAGCTGGCCGGTGGCGGCGGCCTGGTCGCGCAGCCCTTCCTCCTCGAGCACGTCGAGCACCGCCAGGCCGATCGCGCAGGACACTGGGTTGCCGCCGAAGGTGTTGAAGTACTCCATGCCGGGGTCGAAGGCCTCGGCGATCGCGCGGGTCGTGACCACCGCCGCCATCGGGTGGCCGTTGCCGATCGGCTTGCCGAGGGTGACGATGTCCGGCAGCGCGCCCTGGGCCTCGAAGCCCCACCAGTGGCTGCCGACCCGGCCGAAGCCGATCTGGACCTCGTCGGCGATGCACAGCGCGCCGGCGGCGCGGGCGCGGGCGAAGCAGTCCACCAGCCAGCCGGCCGGCGGCACGATCTGGCCGCCGCAGCCGATCAACGGCTCGGCGAGGAAGGCGGCCGGCGGCAGGCCGCGCCCGGCCAGGGCGGCGGCGGCCTCGTCGACGTGCGCGGCGTAGCTGGCAGCGACGGCTGTCGCCCCTCCGCCACCGCCAGGCTCGCCGCCGCCCTCGCCGCCGCCCTCGCCGCTGCGGTAGCGGCCGCGGTACGGGTCCGGGCACGGCACCGTCGCCACCCAGTCCGGCGCGCCGCGGCCGCCGGGGCCGGCGTGCTTGTAGCTCGACAGGTCGATCAGCGCGCCGGTGTTTCCGTGGTAGCCGTGCTCGACCGCGACCACCCCGCGGCGGCCGGTCGCGGCCCGCGCCAGGCGAAGCGCCAGCTCGTTGGCCTCGCTTCCGGAATTGACCAGGTAGACGACCTCGAGCGGGTCCGGGAACATCGCCGCCAGCCGCTCGCCGTAGCGCGCCAGGTGGTCGTGCAGGTAGCGGGTGTTGGTGTTGAGGCGGGCGATCTGTTCCTGCGCCGCTGCCACCACGCGCGGGTGGCAGTGGCCGACGTGGCAGACGTTGTTGACCCCGTCCAGGTAGGCTCGCCCGCTCTTGTCGAACAGCCAGCAGCCGCGTCCGCGCACGACCGCGAGCGGCTGGCGGTAGGAGAGCGACAGCGAGGGTCCGGTGTGGCGACGCCGGCGGTCCAGGACCTCGGCCGGGTCCAGGCCGGCCTCGTGGCGCGGGTTCAGGCCGCAGGCCTCGCGGACCCGGTCCTCGGCGGCGGCGGGGGAGACGCCGTCGAGCTCCTCCAGCAGCCGCCAGGCCGGCGCCTGGGAGACGAGGATGTAGTCGTTGCCGGGATCGAGCCGGGCGCGGCGCGTGGACATCAGCACCGAGACCGCCAGGCGCATGGCCGTCGCGGGCAGCAGCACCGAGATCTCGTCGCCGGAGAGCGCTTCGGTCTCGTGGTAGGCGCCGGCCAGCTCGGACAGGACAGCGACCGGGTCTACCTGCTCCATGGCCAGGTAGGCGCCGGCGACCGCGAGCTCGAAGACCCGCGCGGTGCGGATCATGTCGCCGAAGTCGATCAGGCCGGTGACCTCGCCGCGGTCGTCGACCAGCAGGTTGTGGTCGTTGGCGTCGTGGTGGATCAGGGCGCGCGGCAGCCGGCCCAGCATGCGCGTCACTTGGCCGCGGAATTGGAGCAGGGCGCGCTCGAGCAGCCGGCGCCGCGCCGGATCCTGGATCTCGGCGGAGGCGGCGTGGGTCCACTCGGCTTGCGCCAGGTCCCAGTGGAAGGGGCGGTCGGCGGCCTCATGCAGGGCCGCCTCGGTGCCGGCGGCCTCGGCGGGGAGGACCTCGGCGAGGGTCCGATCCACTCGCGCCAGCAGCCGGCCGAGGCTGCGCCAGGTGGTCGGGCCGGCGTGGCCGGCTCGCGCGAGGGTGTCGCCAGGCAGGAAGGACAACAGCCGCGCCAGGTGGACGGCCCCGCCCTCCCCCTGGACCTCGACGATGTCCTCGCCGTCGGCGGCTCGGGGCGCCGGCGCCACTCCAGGCAGCTCTCGGGCCAGGGCGGTCAAGGCCCGCTGCTGGAGCTCGAGCTGCGCGCGGTCCTCGGCGGCGTTGGCGACCTTCAGGACCCAGGTGCCGTCGGCCGAGCGGACGCGGTAGTTCAGGTCCTGGTAGCTCGGCAACCGCTGGAGCTCCCCCCGGAGCTGCCAACGATCCGCGAGCAGGGCGGCGGCGCCGGCTTCCTCGAGCAGCGGCGCGGTCGACGGGTCGGAGCCAGGGACGGGAGGTCTCATGGAGGGGCGGCGGCGCGGAGGTCAGGCAAGGTAGCTCTGGGCCAACTCGGCGAAGGAGGCGGCCTGCCGCTTCTGCCAGCCGGCGTCGCGGCCGAGCTCCGCCGCCAGCAGCTCGGCCACCCGCGGCGCGATCGCGGTCGCCGCCCGAGCGTTCAGCAGCAGGGCGCGAGTGCGGCGAGACAGCGCGTCCTCGACGGTGCGCGCCATCTCGTGGCGGGCGGCCCAGACGATCTGCGCGCCGAGCACCGGCAATTCCGGGTGCAGGCGCTCGAGCAAGGTCGGATCCACCTCGGCCAGGGAGCGCAGCGCCGGCTCGTCGGCCCCGTACTCCGGCAGCGGGTTCGAATCGGTCAGCGGCGGGTCGTCTGGCTGCGGCTGGCGCCAGCCGCGGATGCGCAGCTCGCGCGTGGAGCAGGGGCGCTCCTCGAGGCCGCCGACGGCGGCGGCGACCTCGACCACGTCCTCGGCCATCTTGCGGTAGGTGGTCCACTTGCCGCCGCAGACCGTGATCAGGCCCGAGTCGGAGGTCAGCACGGTGTGGTCGCGCGACAGCGCCGCGGTGCTGCCGCCGCCGGCGCGCACCAGGGGCCGGATGCCGGTGAAGAGCGCCAGGACGTCGTCGCGCGTGGGGTCGCGGGTCAGGTAGTCGGCGGCGGTCTCGAGCAGGAAGTCGACCTCTTCGGCCTGCGCCCGCGGCTCGAGGGTGGCTTCGTCGATCGCGGTGTCGGTGGTGCCGAGCAGGGTGCGGCCGCGCCACGGGATGGCGAACATCACCCGCTTGTCGCGCGTTCGCGGCACCATGATCGCGGTGTCGCCGGGAAGGAAGCCGCGCTCGAGCACCAGGTGCACGCCCTGGCTGGGCGCGATCAGCGGCTCGGCCGCCGGCTCGTCCAGGCGGCGCACGCCGTCGACGAAGGGGCCGGTGGCGTTGATGACGGCGCGGGCGGCGATCTCGTGCTCGCCGCCGCCTTCGAGGTCGCGGAAGACGGCGCCGGAGACCAGGCCGTCGGCGCCCTTGAGCAACCGCACCACCGGCGCGTGGTTGAGGACGGTGGCGCCTTGATCGGCCGCGGTCTGGACGAGGTTCGCGAGCAGCCGCGCGTCGTCGAATTGACCGTCGTGGTAGCGCACGCCGCCGCGCAGGCCGTCGCGCTCGAGGGTGGGGATGGACTCGAGCACGTCCTCGCGCGACAGGATCTTCGACGAGCCGAAGCCGTAGCGGCCGGCGAGGAGGTCGTAGACCTTGAGGCCGATGCCGTACCACGGCGCCTCCCACCACTCGTAGTTGGGCACGACGAAGGCCAGCTCGCGCACCAAGTGCGGCGCGTTGCGGCGCAGCCGTCCGCGCTCGTGCAGCGCTTCGACGACCAGGGAGACGTTGCCCTGCTGGAGGTAGCGGACGCCCCCGTGCACCAGCTTGGTGCTGCGGCTGGAGGTGCCGGAGCCGAAGTCGGCGCCCTCGAGCAGGAGGACGGAGTGGCCGCGCGCCGCGGCGTCGAGCGCGACTCCGGCGCCAGTGGCGCCGCCGCCGATGACCAGCAGGTCCCAGGGGGCGCCGCGGCCGGCGGCGGAGGCGAGGTGGGAGGCGCGGTCGAGGGCGGGCGCGGGCATCGGCGCCGCCGAGGGTAGCGTCGTCGACCCAAGGCGGCCGCGGCGCGCTAACCTCGGGGCATGAAGGGAATCGCCGTCACCGCCTTCCTCGCCCTGGGCGCCGGGCTCGCCGCCGCCGCCCTCGAGCCGCAGGACCCGGAGTTCACCACCACCGCCGTCGCCGGCACCGTGCACATGCTCGACTCGGGCATGGCGGGCAACATCGGCGTCTCGGTGGGGGAGGACGGGGTGCTGATGATCGACGACCAGTTCGCTCGCTTCGCGCCGGCGATCCGGAAGGAGATGGAGGCCATCGGCGCCGGGGCGCCGCGCTTCCTGATCAACACCCACTGGCACGGCGACCACACCGGCGGCAACCTCGAGTTCGGGTCCGCGGCGACGATCCTGGCCCACGACAAGGTGCGCGAGCGGCTGCTGGTCGGGAACCAGCGCACCCCCGCGTCGCCGAAGGAGGCGCTGCCGGTGCTGACCTACGACGACCGCGTCACGCTGCACTTCAACGGCGAGGAGATCGAGGTCCGGGCGCTGGCGGCGGGGCACACCGACGGCGACTCGATCGTCTGGTTCAAGGGCTCCGGGGTGGCGCACCTCGGCGACCACTTCTTCTCCGGCCGCTTCCCTTACATCGACCTGGACAGCGGCGGCGACGTCGAGGGCTTCGTCGCCAATACGCGGGCCCTGGTCGAGCTGCTGCCCGAGGACATCAAGATCATCCCCGGCCACGGGCCGCAGTCGACCATGGCCGACCTGCGGGAGACCCTGCGCATGCTCGAGGAGACGACTGCGCTGGTGAGGCAGCGGATCGCCGACGGCATGACCGAGGAGCAGTGCGGCGAGGCCG
>CAYZXS010000033.1:0-41455 GCA_964482495.1 uncultured Planctomycetales bacterium | reverse complement strand
CGGCGTGAGAGCGCTTCGCTCGGTCAAAGCCGCGGAGGAGATCGCCGCTGCGCGGCCGGCCGATTTCGCCGGTGGCGCGGAAATAGCAACACTACCCTACACCCCCATGATCAAAGTCGGCTTCGACATCCGCCCAGCCCTCTTCGGGCACGCCGGCATCGCGCGCTACGGCCGCGAACTCGCCCGAGAGCTCTGCGAGCTCGAGGACGGCCCCTTCCTCGAGTTCTTCGCCCCCACCTGGCGCGGCGGCCGCGTCGCCACCACCGGCTTCCGCGAGGACCGCTTTCGCATGCACCGCGGCTTCCTGCCGGCGCGCGGCATGGCCTACCTGAACAAGGTGCCGGGCTTCGACGCCGGGCGCTGGCCGGCCAAGGTCGACGTCTTCCACTGGACCGACTACGTCTACCCGACGGTGAAGTCGGCCGGCACGGTGATGACGCTGCACGACGCCGCCTTCGCCGTCGACCCGCTGTTCCACGGATGGAACACTTCGGTGCTGCTCGACCGCGTCCGGCGCGCGATCGCCCAGGCCGACCGGATCATCGTCGTCAGCGAGCCCGGCCTGCGCGACGCCGAACTGATGGGCGCCGACCCCGAGACCGTGCGCGTGATCCCGAACGGCGTCAGCCCGCGCTTCCGGCCCGCCGAGGGCCACGTGCCCGGAGACGGCGACTACCTGCTCACGGTCGGCACCATCGAGCCGCGCAAGAACTATCCGCGCATCTTGCAGGCCCTCGAGAACCTCTGGGACCGCGACGCCGCGCCGGACTGGGTGATCGTCGGCAAGGAGGGCTGGGAGCACGAGGAGTTCCTGCAGCGGCTCGAGCGCTCGCGCCACCGCGGACGCATCCGCTGGATGAAGAACACCAGCGACGACGAGCTGGTGAAGGTCTACCAGGGCTGCATCGCCTTGGTCTACGTGTCGATCCACGAGGGCTTCGGCCTGCCAGTGCTCGAGGCCATGGCCTGCGGCAAGCCGGTCGTGGTCGCCGACCAGACGGCGCCCGCCTGGGTGGCCGGCAACGCCGGCATGCGGGTGCAGGCGCGCGACACCGGCTCGGTCGAGGAGGGCATCCGCCGCATCCTCGAGGAGCACGCCTGGCGACGCCAGGCGGCCGCGGTGCTCGAGCGGAGGGCCCGCGGCTTCACCTGGGAGGAGGCGGCGGCGCGGACCTGGCGGGTCTACCAGGAGACCGCGGCGCTGCACGCCGAGCGCGCCGGCGCCCCGGCCGGCTGATCGGAGGGCCGCCGCGTGCGGATCGCGATCGACGTCTCCGTGCTCGAACAGGCGCCCGCGACCGGCGTCGAGAAGGCGCTGCTGCAGCTCCTTCGGGGCCTGCGGGGCAGCGACGCCGACCACGAATTCCTGATGGTGGCGCCGCGGCGGCCCGCGCTGCTCCCGGAGCTCGAGGATCCGCGCTTCCGCTTCGTCGAGCTCGCCGGCGGCAAGCCGCGGCTGATGTGGCGCGAGCGGCTGGTGCCGGCCTTCGCCCACCGCGAGGGCATCGACCTCTGGCACTCGCCGGTGCAGGCGATCCCGCTGCTGCTGGACCGGCCGAAGGTCGCCACCATGCACGAGCTGTCGTGGCTCGAGACCAAGGGCGTGACGGACGAGGGGGCGGTCAGCCGCCGGCGGGTCCTGGCCTACCTGGTCGCCAAGGCGGCCGACCTGGTGGTCTGCGTCAGCCGCCGCACCCGGCTCAACTTCCTGGCGCTGCACCCGGCCGCCGAGCCGCGCACGGTGGCGGTGCCGCACGGTGTGGACGCGCGGCTGGCGGCGGCGCGGGAGAACCGCGCCGGCCTGGAGCAGCGGCTGGGGATCCCCGCCGGCCCGCCCTACTTCCTGACCGTCGGCCGGGCCTTGAAGCGGAAGGGCCTGCCGCACGCGGTGCGCGCCTTCCGCGCCTACCTGGACCGGACCGCCAGCCCGGCGCGCCTGGTGCTCGCCGGGCCGCGCAACGCCCGACTGGAAGAGGCGCTGGCCCTGGCCCAGCGGCTGGAGCTCACCGGCCGCTGCCACGCCCCTGGTTACGTGACCGAGGAGGACCTGGCGGCCCTCTACGCCGGCGCCGCGGCGCTGCTGGTGCCGAGCGAATCGGAGGGCTTCGGCCTCCCGGTGCTCGAGGGCATGGCCGCCGGCGCCCCGGTGATCGCCCACCGCGCCTCCTCGCTGCCCGAGGTCGGCGGTGACGCCGCCTTGCTGGTGGACTTCCAAGACCCGCAGGCGATCGCCGAGGCCATGGTCCGGGCGACCGGGCCGCGGCGGAGCGCGATCGTGGCCGCCGGCCGCGCCCGCGCCGCCGCCTTCCCCGAGGACCTCCCGGCGCGGGAACTGCTCCAGCTCTGGCCCCGGCTCCTCGAGGACGGAGGCTCGCGGCGATGACCGCCCCCCCTGAAGCGCCGTTCCGGATCGCGGTCGACGGCTGCAGCTACGGCGCCGCCATGAGCGGCTCCGCCCGGCGCAGCCGCTGCCTGCTGCCGGCCTTGGCGCGGCGCGGATGGCGGCCGGTGCTCTTCCTGAACCAGACCGCCGCCCCGGCCTTCGCCGACCTGCCCGGCGTCGAGACGGTGGCGCTGCCCGTTCCCCAGCTCCCGGGCCCGCTGCGCCAGGCGGCGGTCCGGCGGTGCTTGCCCGGCCCCTTCCAGGAGCTGGGCTGCCGGCTCCTCCTGACCGAGACGCCGCCAGCTCCCCCCGGCCTGCCCTTCCTGCTGACCGTGCACGACACCCGGGCCTGGGACGCCCCGGAGCTGCTGCCCGCCGGCCGCCGCTGGTGGATGCGGCGCGCCATCCCGCCGGCCCTGCGCAGCGCCGAGGCGGTCATGGCGGTGTCGGAGTGGAGCGCGCAGCGGCTCGCCGCGCTGTCGCCGAGCTGCCGGGCCTGGCGGGTCCGGAACGGCTGCGACCACCTGCCGGCGGCGACCGCGCCGGACGCCGGCACCGCCCCTCCTCTCCTCCTGGCCGCAGGCCCCTGGGGCCGCCACAAGGGGCTGGACACCTTGCTCGAAGCCTACGCCAGGCTGGCCGCGGCCCGGCCCGGCGGCGCTCCCGCGCTCCTGCTCACTGGCCGGACTGGCCGGCGGCTGCCGCCGGGCGTGGCCTGCCGGGAGGTCAGCGACGAGGAGATGGCCGGGCTGCTGGCCGGCGCCGCGGCGGCGGTCCGGCCCTCCCGCTTCGAGGGCTTCGACCTGCCGCTGGGCGAGGCCTTGGCCGCCGGCTGCCCGGTCGTGGCCAGCGACCTCCCGGTCCACCGCGAGGTCGCCGGTGACGCCGCTTGGTTCTACCCAGTCGGGGACGCGGCGGCGCTGGCCGCGGCGCTCCAGGACTGCCTGGACGCCGGCCCGCCGGCCCGCGGCCGGGCGGTCGAGGCCGGCCGGGACCGCGCCGCGGAGCTGAGCTGGGACCGCGCCGCGGCCGAACTCGACCACCGGCTACGGAGCTACATCGACTCGCCGAGCCAGCGCACCCCGTAGACCACGCCGACCAGGAAGGCGATGCCGATCAGGGCCACCAGCAGCTGCATCCGCAGCGGGAGCTGGCCGAGATCGCCGAAGCCGCTGGCGCGCCGCTTGGACCGGAGCTCGGCGTGGATCCGGGCGCGCTCGGCGGCCGTCTCCTGGACCGCCTGGGCCAGGCCGAGGTCGTCGGGCTCCTCCTCGAGCAGGGTCGCGCCGCGGGGTGCGGCGGTCGGGGACGAGGAAGACGGCGCGACCGTTGCGGACGCCGCGCCCGATGACGGATCGGGCGGACCGGGCACGGCCTCGGCCGGCGCCGCGGCCGGCGCGCCGACGACGTCGAAGGCCACGGCCCCGATGGTCACCAGGTCGCCGTTGCGGAGCGGAAACTCGGCCTCCTTGCGACCGTTCCGCTTGCTGCCGTTGGAGGAGCCGAGGTCGACCAGCCACCACTCGCCGCCGCGCTGCTCGACGCGGGCGTGGTGGCGCGAGACGCTGCCGTCGTCGACGACCAGGCCGCAGCCGGCCAGCCGGCCGACCTCCAGGCCGGCGGCGATTTCGGTCTCGATCCCGGTCTCGCGGTGCCGCAGCTTCATCTTCGGCGAGCATCCTATCGCCACCGCGAGGTCTGCTGGGCGCTCCGCAGCAGGCGGCCCGTATCCTGAGGCCCGTGGACATGGCGGAAGACCCGATCCTCGCGGCCGAGGCGCTGACCCTGCGCCGCGGCCGGCGCGAGGTCTGCCGGGGCCTCGACCTGGCCCTCGGCGCCGGACAGGCGGGCCTGGTGCTGGGCGCCAACGGCAGCGGCAAGAGCAGCCTGGCCCTCGCCGCCGCCGGACTCCTGGCGCCGGCAGCCGGCAAGCTGCGCCGGCCGGACCGGGTCGGCTACGCGCCTCAGGAGCCGCGCTTCCCCGAGCGCCACGCGCCGCTGGGCTACCTCGCGGAGCTGGCCGAGCTGGCGGGCGGGCCCGGCCCGGCCCTGGCGCAGGCCGAACGAGCCTTGCGCGGCTTCGGCATGCTGGAGGAAGGCCGGCGGCCGATCGGCGAGCTGTCGCGGGGCTGGCGGCAGCGCCTGAACCTGGCTCGCGCCTGGCTCGGGGAGCCCGAGCTGCTGGTCCTGGACGAGCCGCAGACCGCCCTCGACCCGCCCGGCATGGACGCCCTGCGCCGGCTCCTGGAGCAGGACCGGCCGGCCGCCTTGATCCTGGCGCCGCCCGGCACCGGCTGCGAGCAGCTGGCGCCCGAGCTGCTGCGCCTGGTGGAGCCGGCGTCATGAGCCGCCTGATCCGCGCCGCGCTGCGGGAGCTGCTGGGTCGGTGGGGCGGACCGGCCGCCATCGCCTGGATCCTGCTCGCCGCCGGCGCCGCGGCCGACGCCGCCCTCGGCTCCGGATCGCTGGGCGAGTACCTGGCGCTGGTCTCCGCCCTGCCGGCGGCGCTGGTCTTCCGGGTCGCCTGGCTCGCCGAGCGCCGCCGCCGGGAAGGCTGGGACATGGAGGAGCGCCTGCGCGACCCGGGCGGCTGGCGCCTGCCCAGCGCCGAGCTCGGGGCGGTCGGCCTGCTCGCGGCGCTGCTCCTGGCCCTGGCCTGGCTGCCCGCGCTGACCCCAGGCCTGCAGCCGGCGAAGGACCAGGGCTCCTCGGCCCGTGCCATCGAGTTGAGGCTCAGCCCCGACGAGTGGCGCCTGCAGCTGCCGGCGCCCTGCCCGCCGGAGGGCCGGATCGAGATCCTGCTCGAGTGGCTGGAGCCGCCGCCCCCGGATCTGGTCCTCACCAGCGCCCGGGGCCGGGTCGAGCCGCTCGAGGCCGGCCGGCTCCTCCACTGGCAGCTCGACGAGCAGGAGGCCAGCGAAGACGAATTGGTGCTGCTCCGCCTGCCGGGCGCCCGGCTGAACCCGGAGTGGCTGCGCCTCGTGGTGCCGCGGCCGGGGCTGGGAGCCACTCCGTGGCTGCTGCTCGGCCAGCTCCTGTTCTCCTTGCCGCTGTTCGCGCTCGCCCTCCTGCTCGGGCGCGCCGGCGTCCGCGCGGGCCTCGCCGGCCTCGGCGCCCTGGGCTTCGGCGGTCTGGCGGCCTGGACGCCGCCGGCGGCGCCGACGCTGGACTCCTCCCCCGCCGGGTGGCTGGCGCGGGCCTTGGTCGCGGTCGCCGACCTCCTCCCGCCGGTGGAGGGCCTGCTGGCCACGGGGCCGGACGCCGGCTTCCGGTATGGCCAGAGCCCCCTCTGGGCCGTGGCGCTGTGGCTGTTGCTCGGCGCCCTGGCCTTGTTCCTGACCCGGCGCGGCCGCAGGAGCCGGCGACGAGAACGATGAGACGCCTCGCGGCACCCCTGCTGGCCGTCCTCCTGGCCCTGCCCTTGTTCCCGCGTCCGGGCGGCCCGCTCCCCCCGGGCGCCGACGCCCTGCGGGCGACCCGAGCCTGGTGGCAGGCGCGGCAGGTCGAAGACGCCAGCGCTCGGCAAGACGTGCGCGCGCTCCTGGATCGATCCGAGGCCTTCGGGCGCCTCAGCGGCAATCCCGAGCCCTTCCTGTTCGCCCTGCACCGGCTGGGCATCGACGCCACGGCCCCTGGCCGCGGCCTGGGGCCGGAATCCTCCCTGGCGATGGCCCAGGAGGCCCGCCGGCGGCTGGCGAGGAGCCTGTACTGGCTGCCGGACCCCGCCAATGGCGTCCGGCTCCACGAGTACCTGGTGGCCCGGCGGCTGCTGCCCCTGGGCGGCTCGGCCGTGGCGCTGGAGGCCAGCCGGATGCCCGAGCTGCTCGCCGGCGGCGGCCCCGGACTGGAGGCCGATCCCGCGGCCTACCAGGAGTGGCTGCGATCGGCCCCGGCCGAGCGGAAAGCGGCGATCCTGGAGCGATTGCGGCTGCTCGGCCTCTAGAATCCTGGCTCTTGGATTCGATCCTGAGCCTCCTCGAGCAGTTCCCGGGGCCCGCCGCCTTCGGCCTGCTGCTGCTCTGCGGCCTGGGCCTGCCGCCCTGGTCCGAGGAGCTCGTGATCCTGGGCAGCGGCTACTTCGTGGCCCAGGGCGGGGTCGGCTACTACGCCGCCGTGGCCTGGTGCTGGGCCGGCATCCTGGCCGGCGACTCCATCATCTTTTTTCTCGGAAAGACTGCTGGGGAAAAGGTTTACAGCTGGCCCATCCTCCGCAGGCACCTCGGCCAGAAGCAGCGGGCGCGCTTCAACCGGCGCTTCACCCGGGAGGGCACCAAGGCCGTCTTCCTGGCCCGCTTCCTGCCCGGCTTCCGGATGGTCGCCTACCTCGTGGCGGGCAATCTGGGCATGCGCTACTGGAAGTTCCTGCTCCTGGACTCTCTCGGGGCCTTCCTGACCGTGCCGATCTCGGTGGCCTTCGGCTGGTACTTCGCCGAGAACCTCGAGCAGGCCACCGCCTTGCTCCGCGCCTGGGAGATCCCGCTGATCATCCTCGGCGGGGCGATCCTGGCCTTCCTGCTCTGGCGATCCGGCTGGAAGCGCCGCAACCGGCTGCGGTCCCTGCTCCACCTGCGGGCCCAGCGGCGGCGGCCAGCCGGCCGCAAAGCGCCTCCCGAGGCCCCCCCCGGGGGACCGGAGGAGGGCAGAAGCAAGCCTGACGATTCCGGGTCGAGCGGGTAGAATGCTCGGCCAAAATTTCCGGCGCCACCCGTTCGAGAACGCGCCAGCCTCACCCGAGACCGACTTCTGATGGACCAATACCTCCCCTGGATCGGCGCGGCAATCGCCCTCGTCGCCGCCTTCCTGTTCCAACGCAAGGTGATGAGCGCCTCGCCCGGCAACGACCGGATGCAGGAGCTCGCCAAGGCCATTCAGGACGGCGCCAAGGCCTTCCTGGTCACCGAGTACAAGATCCTCGCGGTCTTCGTGGTGATCGTCGCCGGCGCCCTGTTCCTCCTCCCGGGTGACCAAGGCGGCGGCCTGAACACCGTGGTGGCCTTCCTGGCCGGCGCCTTCGCCTCGGCGCTCGCCGGCTGGATCGGCATGCACACCGCCACCCGCGCCGCGGTGAGGACCACCGAGGCCGCGCGCAGCGGCCTGTCGGGCGCGCTGACCGTGGCCTTCTCCAGCGGCACCGTGATGGGCATGACCGTGGTCGGCCTGGGCGTGCTGGGCATCACGGTCTTCACCAACCTCTACGGCACCGACGCCAGCGCCCTGCAGAACGTGCTCGGCTTCAGCTTCGGCGCCAGCTCGATCGCGCTGTTCGCTCGTGTCGGCGGCGGCATCTACACCAAGGCGGCCGACGTCGGCGCCGACCTGGTGGGCAAGGTCGAGGCGGGCATCCCCGAGGACGACCCGCGCAACCCCGCCACCATCGCCGACAACGTCGGTGACAACGTCGGCGACGTCGCGGGCATGGGGGCCGACCTGTTCGAGTCCTACGTCGGCTCGATCATCGCCACCATGACCATCGCCGCCGCCATGGTCTTCAGCGGCGTCGAGGCCGCCGGACCGCTGGTCACGCTGCCGCTGCAGCTCGCCGCGGGCGGCATCATCGCCTCGATCATCGGCACCTTCTTCGTCCGCACCAACGACGAGGAGAAGATCCACTCGGCGCTGTTCCGCGGCCTGCTGATCGCCTCGGTGGCCCTCGTCGCCTACGCCTGGTACCTCACCAACGGCATCGACGACATCGTCGTCGGCGAGCGCACCTTCACCGGCATGGGCCTGTTCTGGGCCATCGCCGCCGGCCTGGCCTCGGGCGTGGTGATCGGCAAGATCACTGAGTACTACACCGCCTTCGAGTACAAGCCGGTGCAGTCGATCTCGGAGCAGTCCGAGACCGGCGCGGCGACCAACATCATCGGCGGCCTGGGCGTCGGCATGAAGTCGACCGCGCTGCCGATCATCGTCATCGCCGTCGTCATCGGCGTCGCCTACCAGTTCGGCGGCATCTACGGCATCTCGCTGGCCGCGGTCGGCATGCTGTCCACGCTGGGCATCTCGCTGGGCGTCGACGCCTACGGCCCGGTAGCCGACAACGCCGGCGGCATGGCCGAGATGGCCGAGCTGCCCTCGGAGGTCCGCGAGCGCACCGACGCCCTGGACGCGGTCGGCAACACCACCGCCGCCATCGGCAAGGGCTTCGCGATCGGCTCGGCGGCGCTCACCGCCCTGGCCTTCTTCTCGGCCTTCGGCACCACCGCCACCACGATCTTCTCCGAGCGGGGCGAGTCCTTCAGCCTCGACATCACCGAGCCGATGGTCGTCATCGGCCTGTTCATCGGCGGCATGCTGCCCTTCCTGTTCGGCGCCATGACCATGCAGGCCGTGGGCCGCGCGGCCTTCTCGATGATCGCCGAGGTCCGTCGCCAGTTCAAGGAGATCCCCGGCATCCTCGAGGGCACCGCCAAGCCGGACTACGCCTCCTGCGTGGCCATCTCCACCAAGGGCTCCTTGAAGGAGATGATCCTTCCCGGCCTGCTCGCGATCGCCGCGCCGATCGTGATCGGCATGTACGACCTGCAGATGCTCGGCGGCATGCTCGCCGGCTCGCTGGCGGGCGGCGTGATGATGGCGATCTTCATGGCCAACGCCGGCGGCGCCTGGGACAACGCCAAGAAGTACATCGAGAAGGGTCACCACGGCGGCAAGGGCTCCGAGCCCCACAAGGCCGCGGTGGTCGGCGACACCGTCGGCGACCCCTTCAAGGACACTTCGGGCCCGTCCCTGAACATCCTCATCAAGCTGATGTCGGTGGTCAGCCTGCTGCTGCTGCCGTTCTTCGCCGGCTGATCCGTGGCCAAGACGAGCTCCTCCGCCGTCCGGCCCTCCGAGAGCGCCCGTGAGCTGGCCCTGCAGCTGGCTCACGCGGCTGAGGAGCTCAAGGGAGAAGAGGTCCGCGTCATCGAGGTCGCGGACCTCCTCTTCATCACGGATTACTTCGTCATCGTGACGACCCAGACCCCGCGTCAGACGCGCGGCATGGCCGAGACCCTGAACGCCGTCGCCAAGGAGCGCGAGCTCTCCAAGGGACGGGTCGAGGGAGACCACCGCTCCTCCTGGATGCTGATCGACTTCGGTGAGGTCGTGGTGCACGTCCTGACCGAAGAGGCTCGGGAGTTCTACGACCTCGACGAGTTGTGGGTCGACGGTAAGGTCGTGTTTGGGGGTAACGCCGAGGCCTGAGGGCCGGCGGGACGCGAACGCGGCACCCCTCCTTCGGCTCTGACCGAGCGAAGCGCTCTCACGACGCCGAAGAAGGGGTGCCGCGTTCGCGTCCCGCCGGCCCTCAGGCCTCGGCTTTGCCCCACGACCTCATCGAGGACAGGGGAACTGCAGCGATCGAGCCCGGGGGAGGGAGTGGGTGGTCGCGGCATGGCTGGCTGAGCGAGCCACGCAGCCTGGCTGAGCCAGCGTCGGTGCTCAGGCCGAGGGAGTGGCGAGGACCTGGCGCTCGGGCCAGCGGAGGGCGGCGAGGCGGGAGTCGGGGTGGCGCTTCCAGGGTTCGCGCTGCATCTCCTCCATCTGGTAGCCGGTGCTGTAGTCGATGCACCAGGCGTTCTGGCGCGGGCCCAGCGGGGCGTAGGGGCTGCGGCCGCCGCCGCGGCCGAAGGGGCCGGGGACGGGCTTGAGGGGCCGGTAGGGCAGCGGAGAGCGCCAGTAGTGGCCGAAGACCACGGCGGTGCGGTGGCGGTAGTGGCGCCACCAGGGTTCGCGCTCGGTGTGGCGGATCTTGCCGCCGGCCCAGAAGGGCTCGCCGGTGACGGGGGCTTCGAGGCCGGAGGTGAGGACCGAGACCGGGTTGCCGTTCTGGTGGCTGAGGCCTCGGCGCAGGTGGTCCGGCTCGCTGAGCAGCTCGTCCCGAAGGGCCAGGCGGCAGTCGTGGAAGAAGGCGACGACGTCGCGGCGGCGGGAGGCCAGGTCGATCGAGCGGTCGTCCCAGCAGGCGTGGACCACCCGCAGATCCGGCCGCTCCAGGGCCAGCGGGATGCGGCCCAGGAAGTCCAGCATCTCGGCGCGGAGGGCGGCGCTCGCGATCTGCTGCGGCAGCAGCCGGCCAGTGCGGCGCCACTGCTCCAGGCCGCGGAACCACTCATTGCCGCGCCGCTTCTTGCCCAGGAGCAGGTTCAGCTCGTGGTTGCCGAGCACCATCTGGGCGCGCCCTGCCTCGACCTGGCGCCGGACCAGGCGGAAGACCGCCGGGCTGTCCTCGCCGCGGTCGACCAGGTCGCCGACGTAGACCAGCCGACGACCCTCGGGGTGGCGGCCGTCTGGCTCGTAGCCGAGCTCCTCGATGAGGTGGAGCAGCGCGGCGTAGTGGCCGTGGACGTCGCCGACGACGTCCAGCGGCCCGTCGAACAGCGGCTGGACGAGGGCGGGCATGGTCAGGGACCTTAGGCCCGCCGATGGCCTCATGGAAGGCGGCCGCCGGACACGAAAAGAGCCGGGGCCACCCGAAGGCGACCCCGGCCGAAGCGCGAACTTGCTAGACCCTTAGAAGGGCAGACCCAGCATTCCGTAGACCACGTAGTCCTTGGAGCTGTTCCGGTTCTGGTCGACCATGGCCCAACCGAGCCAGGCCTGAACGTTGCCGCTCAGCTCGTGACCGACTTCGACGTCCAGCTCGTAGCCGTCGAGGCCAGAGTTGTTGTTCTCGTCGAAGTGGATGTAGCCGATGCGACCATCCCAGCCTTCCATCGGCTCGATGCCGAGGTGGGCCTGCCAGGTGTCAGCGTTACCACCCCAGATGCCGCCGCGACCCATGAGGTCGTAGATGCCGGCAGTGTTGTGGTAGGAGGGGTTGATGGCGATCGGGTCATCCGCCGAGGCCATACCCAGTTCCAGGGTCGGGGAGAGGCTCTCCGGCATCTCGCCGATCAGCTGCTCCAGGTCCAGGCTCAGGTCGATGGCCCAGGCCTTGTCGGTGGTGTCCATGGCGTTGTCACGCGCCCACACCAGCTCGGCGTCGTACTCCATGCCCGCGAACGGCAGGGTGCCGTTCAGGATGGCGCCGTACCAGTTCTTGTAGTTGGCCGCGGTCAGGGTGTTGCGGTCCGACATCCGAAGGATGTACGGAGTCATGTTGATGTCGCCGACGCCCGGCAGGTCCTTCAGGTGGTAGTCGAAGGAGAAGCCGAACAGATCGATGTCACCGTTGCCCTGGCCGCCGTCAGCGTGGCCGAAGACGATGTCCTGGATCATGAACAGGTTGATGTTCCAGTCATCGGCGCCGTTGTTGTACCACATGCCCGAGTAGGCGTGCGGGGTCTGATCCCACTCATCGGTGCCGACCAGGCGGCCAGAACCGACGGTGAAGAACTTGCGGCCGATGGTGGCAGTGCCGCCGTCGCCGATGAGGTTGTCGGCCTGGAACCAAGCCTGCTCGAGGCTACCGGTGTCGGCGCCGCTCGTCGGGTTGTTGGGACCCGGCTGGTTGGTCTGGGTCGGGGCGTGGGCGTTGACCGTGCCCCAGCCCTCAGCACCGTTGATGCTCAGGAAGGCGCGGCTGTCCTGGGTCACCTCGAAGCCCATGTTCAGCACAATGCGAACATCGAGGGCCTTTTGGTTGCCCGCCATGCCGGCCGGGTTGAGCCAAGTGTTTCGGGCACGGGCCGAGCCAGAGAAGCTCAGGCTACTCGACTGCGGGGCATCGACAGAGCCCGGCAGCGGAGCCGCGACCGACGAGTTGAGATCGGCGAGAGCCCGATCGAGGTCATCACCTTGGGACTGGGCAAAGCCCTGAGCACCCATGGCAACGGCGGCGACAGCCGCCAAGGGAAGCAAGCGCACCTTCATCTCCGAATGTCCTCCTAGGGAACCCCCGTTGGGGGGTCGTGGGGTGGACCCGCAACTGCGGGCTGTGAAGCCCGCGCTTCCCGGCTCCTCCCGGGAATTGGCGGGTACTGAGGTTCCAATCCGCCAAGCCGGGAAGGCCCGGGCAAAATTGGCGGAACATTGTGCCGTAGCCTCGGATCCGGGCAACCATCTTTTCGATGGAACTCGAACCGAGGGGACCGAAGTCCTTTGCAAAGGGATCGGCAGCCAGTCAGACCGTTTTCCCGAATTCAGCGCTTCCGGCGCCCCAAAAGGGACTTTCTAAAGAAGAAGCGCAGAACCGCGTTTCTCGGCCCGTTTCTAAGGGAATCTCAAGAACGCGGCACCACGGCAGATGGCTGCGGAATATCCGTAGGACTCCATAATTAAAAGAGTTATGGCGATTTGGCCGGAAATTGCCGCGGCCTGGATCTCTCTCGTCCGAACGGGCAAGCTGTGGCCCGCGTGGCAGCCGCCCGGAAAGTCCTCCACTTGCATGATTCGCCCGGCATTCCTGGCGGCGCGACCGCCTATTTGCGGCAATTGGTGGCGGAATTGGCGCGCCGAGGCAGTTCTAGCTGCCTCTACTCGCTCGAAGAAGCTGGCGGCGGCATCGCTGAGCACGAGCGTTTCTTCGCCTATTCCTGGCCAGATTCCGCCCTCCGCCGACGTCGGGACTTCCATCACCATCACGCACCGCTCGCCCGGTCCCTGGAATCCTGGATCGCCGAACAGCGCCCGGACCTCATCCACGTCCAGAACTGGGGCGTCTTCCGCTCCACCGTGTTCCCGGTCCTGGAGCGCGCGCCCTGCCCCGTCGTGATGACGGTCCACGACTTCACCCTGCTGGACCCCAACCCTTGGGGGCTGGACCGGTCCGGGCTGACCGGCCCGCTCCGCCGCTGGCTCGACCGACGCTCCCTGCTCCGGGCCCGCCGGAGGGTCTTCGCCGCCGTGGACCGCTTCCTCTGCCCCAGCGCGGCGCTGCGCGACGGCATCCCCTTCCCGGCGGGCACCGCCCAGCTGCTCCGGCTGCCGATCCAGCCGGCCGACGCTCCGCCCGCAGCCGCGCCGCCGATCCGACTGCTCTTCGCGGGCACCCTCTACCGATCCAAGGGCGTGGACTTGTTGATCGACGCCCTAGCCCAAGGCCCGCCGGACATCCTGCTGGAGATCGCCGGACAGGGCGACCAGGAGGAGCCCTTGAGGACCCAGGTCCGGGAGCGGGGGCTCGAGGAGCGGGTCCGCTTCCTCGGCCAGCTCGACGCCGACGGCATGGAGGCCGCCTACCGCCGCGCGAGCGCGGTCGCCCTGCCGTCCCGGGTGCCCGAGAATTCCTCTCTGCTCCTGCTCGAGGCCGGCGCCCGGGGCAGGCCCGGGATCGCCGCTGGCTCCGGAGGCTCTCCTGAGCTCCTGGATCCCCCCCGCCGGGGCTGGACCTTCGCTCCGGAGGACCCCGCCGCCCTCGCCCGGACCCTCCAGGAACTGATCCATGCCCCTGACGCGCTGGCAAAGCGCGGCGCGGCCATGCGCGCCTGGGTCCGCGAGCATTGCGACCCTCAGGCGCACGGGGACGCCGTGGAGGCCGCCTACCGGGAGGCCGGGGCATGAGGGTGCTCCTCGAAGCCAGTGAGCTCGCGCGGAGCCGCGACCTGGGCGGGGTCCAGTCCTATTGGCGCCAGCTGGTCCCGGCCCTGCTCGACGAGGCCGGCGCGGAGGACCAATTCCTGCTCCTCAGCGCCTTCCTGAATCCGCGACGGGTCGCGGCGATGGAGGCCTACCGCCGGCGCGGCGCCGTGCTCCGTCACTGGTGGGCGGATCCTCGCTGGATCCAGGCCCTGGGGCGGCGGGGCTGCCGAGCGGAGTGGTTCGCCGGCCCGCACGATCTCATCCACGCGCCGGAACCGTGCTGGTCCCTGCCCGGCCGGGGCCGGCTGGTGGTCACCTGCCACGACCTGATGTTCCACCACCACCCGCAGTATCTGGCGCCCGGCTGGAGTGACCGGCTGCTGCGAGGCATGGAGCGGGCGCGGAGCCAGGCGGCCTTCTGGATCTGCGACAGCGCCTTCACCCGCGACGACTTGGTCGACGCCTACGGCGTCTCGCCAGGCCGCACCGCGGTGGTCCACCTCGGGGTGGACGAGCGCTTCCGGCGCCTCGGCGAGGCCGCCGGCGGCGAGGGTGCCGAGGCCGGGGAAGCCGCGCGCTTCCTCTTCCTGGGCTCGGTGGAACCGAAGAAGAACCTCGGCCTGCTGCTCGAGGCCCTCGGGCTGGCGGCCGAGCGCGGCCTGCGAGCCAGCTTGGACATCGCCGGCCGGGCCGGCTGGGAGAACGAGCTGGTGCGGCGGGCCGTGGACAGCCGGCCGGAGCTCCGCGACAGGGTCCGGTTCCTGGGCTTCGTCGCCGACGCCGAGCTGCCGGGGCTGGTCGCGAGCGCCCGGGCCCTAGTGCTGCCGTCGCGCTTCGAGGGCTTCGGCATGCCGGTGGTCGAGGCCATGGCCGCCGGCACCCCGGTCCTGTGCTCGGACCGCGGCTCCTTGCCCGAGGTGGCCGGCGGCGCCGCCCGTCACTTCCACCCCGACGACGCCGAGGGGCTGGCCGAGCTGCTGCTCGAACTGGAGCAGGACGCCCAGCTCCGCCAGGAAATGCGGCAGGCGGGCCGGCGACGAGCCGATGATTTCTCATGGTCACGGTGCGCCCGCGAGACCCTCGCGGCCTATCGCCGGACCCTGGAATTGCCCCGATGAAGATCCTGGTCGAAGCGACGCCGCTCGCCCTTCAGAGCTATACCAAGGGCGGGGCCTACCGCTACAGCCTGGAGCTGCTGCGCCACCTGCCGGCGGCGCTGCCGGAGGACTGGCGCCTGAGCTTGTTCTTCCACTTCTTCCGCGGCCACCACCGCGAGCGCATGCGCGAGGCCATCCGGCTCACCGGCGTGGAGGACCACGTGCTCTCTCGGTGGCATCCGAAGCTGACCCGGGCCCTGGGCTGGCCGGTGGAGCGGCTGGCGGGAGACCACGACCTCTTCCACGGCCCCTACGACCGGGTGCCGCCGACGCGGCGCGCCGCGCGGGTGGTCACGGTGCACGACCTGGCCTTCCTGCGCGCCCCCGAGGGCTTGCCCCAGGCCTGGATCGACGAGCTGACCGCGACGGTGCCGGTGTCGGTGCGCCGCGCCGACCGGGTCATCACGGTCTCCGGCTTCACCAAACAGGACCTGGTCGAGCGGATCGGCGCCGACCCGGAGAAGGTCCACCCGATCCATCACGGCATCGGGCCGGAGTTCCGGCCGCCGGCGGACCCGGGAGCCGAGGCCGAGCAGCTGCGCCGGCGCCTCGGGCTCGAACCGGGCTTCCTGCTGTACCTCGGCACGCTGCAGCCGAACAAGAACATCGAGCAGCTGTGCGCCGCCTACCAGCTGCTGCGCCGCGGCGGCTTCGAGGCGCCGCTGGTCCTGGCCGGCGGCCCCGGCTGGCTCTTCGACGAGATGTGGCAGCGCATCACCGCTCGCGGCGACGACGCCGGCGTGGTCCGGACCGGCTTCGTCGAGCACGAGGACGTGCCGCGGCTTTACGGCGCCTGCGCCGCCTTCGCGCTAGTCTCCAAGCTGGAGGGCTTCGGCATCCCGGTCATCGAGGCGATGGCCTGCGGGGCACCCGTGGTCGCCGCGGAGGCCTGCTCCCTCCCCGAAGTGGCCGGCGGCGCGGCGGTGCTGGTCGACCCCGATGACGCCGAGTCGATCGCCGACGGCCTGCGGCGGGCGGCGGTGCCGGGCCCCGAGCGGGAGGACCTGGTCGAGCGGGGCGAGCGCCGCGCGGCCGCCTTCACCTGGGCGCGGAGTGCGGAAAAGCACGCGGAGGTGTACCGTCTGGCGCTCGAGGACCGCCGCCGCCGCCGATGAAATTCTCCGTCTTCGTGCCGACCTTCCGCCGCCCGGGAATGCTCCGCCGCAATCTCGAGGCGCTGGCGGTGCAGACGCGCAAGCCGGACGAGGTCCTGGTCGGCCTGCGGCTGCAAGAGGACCCGGAGGGGGTCAAGACGGTCGACGACTTCATCCGCTCCCACCCGGAGATGAAGGTGGTCAAGGTGGTGGTCTCGCGCCCAGGGATCGTGCCCGCCGAGAACGCGCTGCTGGCAGCCGCCAAGGGCGAGGTGGCCTGCTTCCTCGACGACGACGCCGTCGCCCGGCCGTTCTGGCTCGCCAACCTGGCCCGGCACTACGAGCGCGAGGAGCGCGTCGGCGGCGTCGCCGGACCGGCGATCGACGTCGTCAACGAGGAGCCGCAGCTGAAGCGGGCCCGGTACCGGAACCGGGTGCTGTTCCCGGGCTTGATCCTGGACCAGAGCACGCGGCACACCGACCGCCTGCTCCGGGTGGACCACTTCCGCGGCGCCAACATGAGCCTGCGCGTCGACGCCCTGCGCCAGTGCGGCGGCTTCGACGAGCGGCTGCTCGGCGACTGCTATCGCTTCGAGATGGACGCCTGCATCGGCATCACCCGCCAGGGCTTCCGCCTGCTCTTCGACCCCGAGGTCGAGGCCGACCACCACGAGGCGCCCCGGGTCGGCAACACGCCGCGGATCAGCCGCGAGACCCTGCACAACAATGCCGCCAACGAGACCTACGTGCTGCTGAAGCACTGGGGGCGCGGCCCGGCCGGCTGGCTGCACATGGCTTACGCCTTCGCGGTCGGCAACTTCTCCTGCCCCGGCTTGGCCTGGGCGGTGGGCGGCGCGGTGCTGCGCCTGTTCTGGCGCAACCGCCACCTGCACGGCCTGCGGGGCCTGCTGCCCTCCTGGCAGGGCCGCGTCGCCGGCTGGCGCGCCAGCGGCCAGCGGAAGGCCGAGCCAACGCAGGCAGACGGCTCGTGAGGCGACGATGAAGGTCGCCATCGCCCACGACTTCATCCGTCACGGCGGCGCCGAGAAGGTGCTGGAGCAGCTGCACCTGGTCTGGCCCGAGGCGCCGGTGCACACCCTGCTCGACGAGCGCGGGCCGATGACCGAAGGGTGGGAGGTCCGCTCCAGCTGGCTCCAGGGCCTGGTGCCGCCGCGCTACTACCGCTGGCCGCTGGCGCTGTTCCCGGGCATGGTCGACCGGCTCTCCGGCAAGCTGGACCCGGAACTGGATTTGCTCGTGACCAGCTCAGTGTCGTGGATGAAGAGCTTGCGGGCGCCTGCGGGCGTGCCGCACCTTTGCTACATCTACCGGCCGATGATGTTCGGGTACGAGCGCCAGGACGTCTTCCTCGCCAGCTATCCGCGCCCGGTCCGGCCGCTGCTGCGGGCGCTGGTGAAGCGGATCCGGCGCTGGGACCAGCGCCACGCCGACGCGCCGGACCTCTACGTCGCTTGCTCGAAGTACATCGCCGAGCTGGTGCGCAAGCATTACCGGCGAGAGGCCGAGGTGCTCTACCCGCCGGTGCGCTTGGAGCCCTTCCTCGAGGCTGGGCGGCGGACCGATGCCGGCGACTACTTCCTGACCGCGCTGCGGCTCGAGTCCTACAAGCGGGTCGACATCGCCGTCGAGGCCTGCACCCGGCTCGGCTTGCCGCTGAAGGTGGCGGGCCGCGGCCCCGAGCTGGAGCGGCTGCGGGCGGCGGCGGGGCCGACGGTGGAGTTCGTCGGCTTCGTCTCCGACGAGGAGCTGGTCGAGCTGGTGGCCGGCTGCCGCGCCTTCTTGTTCCCCTCCGAGGAGGACTTCGGCATCGCCCCGGTCGAGGCCATGGCCGCGGGTCGGCCGGTGCTGGCCTTCGGCCGGGGCGGCCCGGCCGAGACGGTCCAGGAAGGCCTGAGCGGCTGCCTCTTCCCGGAGCAGAGCGCCGACGCCGTGGTCGAGGCCATCGCCCGGCTGGACCGGCTCGAGCTGGACCCGGACCGGATCCGGGCCACCACCGCCGGCTATTCCGAGCAGGCCTTCCGGGACGGCTTCCAGGCTCTGGCGGAGCGCGTCGTCGCCGACGGCCCGCGGCAGCGGCGAGGATGACCCCCGTCGGGCGGGGCGGAGGACCTCAAAGGATGGTCTCGGGCGCCCGGAGAGGCCACAATGGCCGGCGTCCCGCCGCCTTCGATCCTGGTGGCGCCGCATTTCCGTGACCCGGCAGAACGGCCCGTTCCCGCTTTTCCTCCAGCGCTTCCCGGTGGTCCTGCTGGTGTGCGCTGGCGCCCTGGCCGCAGCCTGGTGGTTCACGGGGCAGATGGACCCGGTCTACCGCAGCCAGGCGCGCGGCTTCGAGCCGACCCAGGCAGAGAGCTTCAGCCTCAGCGCCGAGGTCTCCCAACTCCCGGCCGGGCCCAAGCTGCCGACCGGCAACTCGGAGCGGCAGGCCTCGCTGCTCGGGGTGCTGAAGACCGCCGAGATGCGGGTCCGGGTGGCGAACGAGATCGAGGGCCTGACCGCCGCCGACCTCGAGGACGAGGTCGACTTCCAGATCGACTCCACCAACCTGGTCGTGGTGACGGCCTGGGACGCCGACCCGCGCCGCGCCGCCGAGGTGGCCAACAAGTACTTCGAGCTGCTCCAGGACGAGCTGCAGCGGGTGACGCGGCGCGACCTCGGCAACCGCAAGACCCTGCTCGAGGCCTCGGTCGCCGAATCGCAGGCCGCGCTCGCCGAGGCCGAGCAGGCCCGCCTGGCCTACCTGGGCGCCTCCGGCTCGGTCGACTACCAGGCGGAGCTGCAGGCCGCGAGCGCCCGGATCCAGACCCTGCGGGAGGAGCTGAGCAAGCTCGCCGTCCGCGCCGACACCCTCGGCGACGAGGAGCGTGAGATCACCGCCCAGCGGGACGCCCGCCCGGACTTCATCCCCAGCACCCGGACCGAGGGGCTGAACCCTCGGCTGGCGCAGCTGCGCGGTGAGCTCGGCCAGGCCGAGGCCGCGCTGGCGGCGATGCTGGTGAAGCAGACGCCCGACTTCCCGCGCGTGAAGGCGCAGCAGCAGCGGATCGACCAGATCCAGAGCCAGCTCGACGCCGAGGAGGACGTGCTCGAGAGCTCGCGCAGCTTCGCCGCTGATCCGCTCCGGCAGGAGTACGAGCAGCGGCTGGTGAACCTGCAGATCGAGAGCGCCAACCTCTCCGTGCAGCGCCAAGCCCGCGAGACCCAGCTGGACGAGGCCATGGAAGAGTGGCAGCGCCTGCCCGCCTTCCAGGCTGGCCTGCGCGGCTTCGACGACGAGATCGCCCGGCAGAGGTCTTTGATCGAGACCCTGCAGCTCCAGCAAGCGGAGACGCGGCTGGCCTTGGAGGGTGACCCGGCCTACATCGAGCTGGTCGAGCGGGCGCAGGAGCCGATCGAGCCCTACTTCCCCCACCTGGGCCTGAACCTGGCGATCGCGCTGTTCTTGGGCCTGCTGCTGTCCGCGCTGGTGGTGGTGACCTACGAGCGGGTCGGCCGCTGGCGGGAGGCCGCGCCGTGGTAGAGGTCGCTGAGATCCCTGCCGAGCTGCGCCGCCGCCTGGATCGCGAGCTGCGCGCGGCCGCCTTCGACCAGCTCCACGCCGAGGCGGTGGAGCGGGGCGTGCTACCGCGGGCGCCGCGGGCCTGGAGCGAGGGCCCCTTCGGCGCCCTGCTGCGCGGTCTGCTGTTCCTCGGCCTGGGCGTGGCCGCCGGCGTCGTCAGCGTCGTCGTCGTGCTCTTCCTCCTGACCTCCTACCCCTTCTTCCTGGGATGAGCGCGATCCGCGAGGAGATCGACCGCAAGCAAGAGCTGCTGGACCGCTACCGGGCCCTGCGCCTCGAGGAGATCCTCGAGGAGCTGCGCCCCCGCGCCGAGGAGGAAGGCCACCAGGGCCGCTTCCCCTGGAAGGGCCAATTCCGTAGCCGGGCCGAGATCGAGGACCTCTACCGCCAGCGCCGCCGCTGGGACCGCCGCGTCCTCTTCGACCTCTGCCTGCTCATCGCCCTCTGCGCCGCCCTCTTCCTCGCCACCCCCGTCCTGCTCCGCTTCCTCCTCCCCGGATAGGGGTCAGACATCGATTGTTATTCGAGGTCGTACCTCGACTTCTGACCGGCGATGCCTCCAACGGCGGAGGATCCTCTCCTTCGCCCGCCCCG
Source organism: uncultured Planctomycetales bacterium (assembly GCA_964482495.1). Classification (GTDB taxonomy): domain Bacteria; phylum Planctomycetota; class UBA1135; order UBA1135; family UBA1135; genus J029. The sequence continues at coordinate 21,202 of CAYZXS010000033.1, read as the reverse complement.
CTCCTTCTGGCCCGGGGCGGCCCTGATCCCGCTGAACCGCCGCGGCGCTGAGCCGGACCCGCGGCGCCAGCTCCCGGACGGCGCAGCCGGTCAGCTCCTCGGCTAGGTTGGCGGCCAACCATCGGGCCATCCTGAGCTGCCGCGGCGGGCGGCCCCGGCTCGGCGGCGTCCACGCCGGGCAGCCGGCCTCCTCGAGCAAGGCGTCCAGCAGGGCATCCAGCTCGGGGTCGGGGGCGGGAGCGGATTGGATGGCTGCCCGGAGGCCGCCAGCGGCCTGGATGGTCTCCGTGAACCCGGCGTTCCGATCCAGGATCCTGGCCCAGAAGGCGTCGCCCCCGAGCCCGGGGCCGGTCCGGGCGACGGCGGTCCCCCTCTCCCTTTCGATGGCCTGCCGCTGGCGCTCCAGCTCGGGATCGGCGTCCATGGAGAGGACCGGGTCTCGCGCCTGGACCTCCGGCGCCAGGAGCTCCATCTCCTGAACCAGCCCGGCCACCGAGGTGCCGAGGAGCTCCGCCGCCCGCCACGGCAGGACCGCCGGCTCGCGCCCGCCTCGGTAGGCCTGCGCCGAGGTCCGGCGGCCGTCCCAGATGGTGTCGGCGACGCCGGCCCGGAGGGGGTTCGCGTGGACGTAGGCGATCAGGCGGCAGAGGTACTCCTCCTTCTCCACGATCAGCGCCTTGTAGCGGCCGCCGACGAAGGCGCCCGACCCCTCCACGCTCCGGTTCACGCGCCAGGCCAGCGCCCCGAGGAAACGCCTCATGAAGCTGCCCAGCGGCGTCGCCCCGGCGAGGACCACGAGGTGCAGGTGATTGGCCATCGCCGCGAAGGCCAGGACCTCGGTGTCGGAGCGCTCCTGGGCGATCTCCAACGCCCGCCGAAAGGCCGACCGGTCCGGGTCGCCCTGCTCGAGGATCCAGCGGTCCCGGGCGCAGCGGCTGATCAGGTGGAAGACCTCACCGGGTTGCTCGAATCGCAGCAATCGCGCCATGCCCAGGCAGACGCGGTTCGCCCTCGAGGGTTACCCCGGGAATCGCGTGGCGTGAAAATCGAGGTCCGACATCGAATATCAATCGATGTCTGACCCCGTTATCTGGCCGCCTTTGGCGAAGGCGGCGGCGCGGGTGAGCTCGTTTTGGAGCTCGCGGATGTTCCCGGGCCAGTCGTTCTGCTGGAGCTTGGCCAGGGCCTCGTCTTCGATCTCGGCGCTGGGCAGACCCTCTTGGGCGTTGCGCGCCAGGAGGAAGCGGGCGAGATGCGGCAGGTCTTCCTTGCGGTCGCGCAGCGGCGGCATCTCGACGGCGATCACGGCCAGCCGGTAATAGAGGTCCTCGCGGAAGGCGCCTTCGCGGACCCGGTTCAGCAGGTCGCGGTTGGTGGCGGCGACCACCCGCACGTCGACCTTTTTGACGACGTTGCCGCCGACCGGCCGGACCTCGCCGTCCTGCAGGAAGCGCAGCAGCTTGGCTTGGAGGTCGAAGGACATCTCTCCGATCTCATCGAGGAACAGCGTGCCGTCGTCGGCCGACTCGGCGTAGCCCTTGCGCGCCTTGTGGGCGCCGGTGAAGGCGCCCTTGACGTGGCCGAAGAGCTCGGACTCGAGCAGCTGGGGCGAGATCGCGGCGCAGTTCACGGCCAGGAAGGGCCCCTTGCGGCGCGGGCCGTGCTGGTGCAGCGCCCGCGCGACCAGCTCCTTGCCGGTGCCGCTCTCGCCGAGCACGAGCACGGTGACCTCGGTGCGGACGATCTTGGCGAGCACGCCGAAGACCTCCTGCATGGCCGAGGAGCCACCGATCATGCCGAAGCGCCCGGGCAGCTCGCCCTTGCTCAACGGCGCGGCGCAGACCTGGGCGTCGGCCCAGCCGCGCAGCAGCTCGGCGGCCTCGGCCCGCACCGTGTCTTCGGCGCGATCGAGCTCGTCGAGCAGCTCGTGCAGGCGCTCCAGGGGAGGCAGCTCGTTCACGATCCCTGCCCGCGCAGCAGCCGGGCCGCGCGCGCCACATAAGTCACGCCAGAGTAAACCGTCATGAAGATCACGATCCAGAATAGGCCGAGCACGACCGGGGGTTCCCACAAGAGGGAGAGGAAATCGAGCCAGATGGCCTCGGGCACGCCGCCGACCGCGCCGAGGATGATCAGCACGTAGATCGACTGGAAGGTCATCTTCCACTTGCCGGCCATCTCGGCCGGGAACTCCATGCCGCGGCTCTCGACCAGGCCGCGCAGCGCCGTGACCAGGAACTCCCGCGCCAGGATCAGCACCGCGGCCCAGGCAGGCACCAACTCGCCGTAGGTCTCCGCCCGGTCGCCGAAGGGCTCCGCGTTCACCAGGAAGGGCGCCGCGACCAGGAAGATGAAGCCGCCGAGGGTCAGCACCTTGTCCACCACCGGGTCGGCCACGCGGCCGACCGCCGTGACCCATCCGTAACGGCGGGCGATGCGGCCGTCGAGGAAGTCCGTCGCCACCGCCACCAGGTAGAACCAGAAGGCGACGAAGCTGTTGTGCCGGATGGCCTCCGGGTCGCCGGCGGAGTGCGACAGCTGGTGGAGGAACCAGAACGCCACCACCGCCAGCAGCAGCCGGCTGAAGGTCAGGATGTTGGGGAGTTGGCGGGCGCTCATCCTCAGGGCGCCGAGGCCAGCGCCTCGGCCTCCAGATCGTAGCCTTCCGCCGAGCGAATCCGCACCGTCAACAGGTCGCCGACGGCCAGGCGGCCGGCGGCGTCCGGCACCCGGATCAGGCCGTCGACCTCAGGAGCGTCGGCGACGCCGCGCCCCACGGCCCAGGCGCCCTCGCGGCCGTCGATGAGGCAGTCGAGCTGCTCCCCGACCTGGCGCTGCTGCAGCTCGGCGTGGATGCCGGCCTGCAGCTCCATGACCGCCGCCAGCCGCTCCTGCGCCTCCTCGGCGTCGCAGCGGTCCTCGTCCTCCCCAGCCGCAGTCCCGGCCTCGGGCGAGAAGGAGAAGGCGCCGAGGCGGTCGAAGCGGAACTCCTCGAGGAAGTCGAGCAGCTCGAGGAAGTCCTGCTCGGTCTCGCCGGGGTGCCCGACCAGCACGGTGGTCCGCAGCGCGACGCCGGGCACCTCCTCGCGCAAGCGGCCGAGCAGCCGCCGCACGCTGTCGCTGGTGCCGCCGCGCCGCATCCGCTTGAGCACCGCGGTGGAGACGTGCTGGACCGGGATGTCGAGGTAGGGCAGCACGTTGTCGCGCTCCCGCATCAGCTCGGCCAGGCGCCACGGGAAGGCGTTGGGGTAGGCGTACATCAGCCGCAGCCAGCGCAGGCCGTCCACGGCCGCCAGGGCCTCGACCAGCTCGGGCAGCCGCGGGCCGCCGGGGCCGAGGTCGGCTCCGTAACCGGTGCTGTCCTCGGCCACCATCACGACCTCCTTCACTCCCTGCGCCAGCAGGACCTCGGCCTCGGCCACCACCGCCTCGACCAGCTTGCTGCGCTGGCGACCGCGGATCGCCGGGATGATGCAGAAGGCGCAGTCGTGGTCGCAGCCGTGGCTCGGCCGCAAGTAGGCGTAGGAGCGCGGGGTCTGGAGCAGGCGGATGGTCTCGAGCTGCTGGCCCGTGACCGGCCGCCCGCCGTCCCCCGGCCGCACCTTGCGGCCCTTGAGCACCGACTCGACCACCCGGGCGACGTTGGAGTAGTCGCTCAGGCCGAGGATGGCGTCGATCTCCGGGTAACGCTGCTCGACCTCGGGCCGGAACTTCTCCGGCAGGCAGCCCGCCACCACGACGCCGCGGAGCTGCCCGCGCCGCTTGCGCTCGAGCAGGTCCTCGATCGCCGCCTCCGACTCGTCCCGGGCGGGCCCGATGAAGGAGCAGGTGTTGAGCACGGCGACGTCGGACTCCTCCACCACTCCCGTCAAGCGGAAGCCCTCGGACCCCAACCGGCCGAGGATGTTCTCGGAGTCGATCAGGTTCCGGGCGCAGCCCAGGTGCACGAGCGAGACGCTGATGTCGTTATTTGACATTGACTTACGGCGTCCGAACAGTGCCACCAGGAGTGCGGGGCGCGGACCCGAGGAAGGATTCTATCCCCTGTCTGGCGATCCGAGCGGCGCCACCACCCAAGGCCCGCCGCGAATCCGCCGATAGATCGTTGTCATCCCGGCTTGGTCCGTCCCGGACCAGGCTCATTCACCATGCCCGATCCGATCGGTCTCCACCACGACGATCCGCTGCATCCGCAGGGTCCGGACATCCTCCTGAAGGAGGACATCGCGCAGCTCGGCGTCGACGTGGACCCGGCGGTCGCGCGCACCAAGAAGGAGCGCCGCGCCTGGCACGTGAACGCGGTCGTGATCCCGCGGCTGCGGCTGATCGGCTTCGGGATGCTGGCGGCGGTCGTGCTCATCCACGAGCTCGTGCGCATCGGCGGGGTCCACTGGGGGCTGTACGCGGCCGGGACCACCGGCGCCTACCTCTACATCGGAGTCACCACCCTCGCCTTGCGCCGCTGGTACGGCAAGACCGGCCGGGTGGACCTGAGCGCGGTGGTGATGGCCACGGACCTGATCCCCTTCATCGGCACCATCGCCTTCACCGGCTTCGAGCACAGCTGGATGTTCACGGTGCTGATGGTCCGGGCGGCCGACCAGGTCCACATCCACCACAAGCGGGTGCTGGCCTTGATCCACGCTGGCGTCCTCGGCTACCTGGGCCTGCTGGCGGTGGCGGACCTGTGGGGTGCCGCGCCCGTCGTGTGGGAGGTCGGGCTCTTCAAGGCGCTGATGACCTACCTGTTCGGGCTCTACATCGCCAACGTGGCGCGGCCGGCCCACACCTGGCGCCGCCGGTCCGCCCAGGCGATGCGCGTGGCGCGCAGCCTGGTGGGCAAGATGCAGGAGGACGCTGCGCAGCTCCAGAAGGCCATGTTCGCCGCCGAGGAGTCGAACCGCGCCAAGAGCGAGTTCCTCGCCAACATGAGCCACGAGATCCGCACCCCGATGAACGGCATCATCGGGATGACCCAGCTGACGCTGGGGACCGACCTGCAGCCGGAGCAGGAGGAGTACGTGCGCATGGCGCACTCCTCGGCGGAGTCGCTGCTGCGGATCCTGAACGACATCCTCGACCTGTCGAAGATCGAGGCCGGCCGCATGGACTTCGAGGAGACCTCCTTCGACTTGAGGGAGTCGCTCCGGACGGTGCTGCAGCCGATGGGCATGCGCGCGCGCCACGCCGGGCTGCGCTTCGAGTTCCACGTCGATCCGACGGTGCCGGAGCAGATCCGCGGCGACCCGCTCCGGCTGAACCAGATCCTGGTCAACTTGGTCGGCAACGCCATCAAGTTCACCGAGCACGGCAAGTTGAGGCTGTCCGTCGAGCGCTCGGGCGCGGAGACGAGCCCGGCCAGGGTCCGCTTCTCCGTGACCGATACCGGCATCGGCATCGCGCCCGAGAAGCTGGGGCTGGTCTTCGACGCCTTCACCCAAGAGGACGGCTCCACCACCCGGCGCTTCGGTGGCACCGGGCTCGGCCTGGCGATCTCCTCGCGGCTGGCGCAGCTGATGGGCGGCGAGCTGGAGGTGGAGAGCGAGCTCGGCGCGGGCAGCCGCTTCTCCTTCGAACTGCCGATGGAGGTCGAACGGGAGAGCGCCGGCATCGAGCGGCAAGTCCTGCCCTGGATGCGTGGCATCCCCGCCCTCGTGGCCTCCGAGAACACCTGCCACGAGCAGGCCGCCGCGGACCTCCTGCAGACCTGGGGCCTGAAGGCGGTCGGCGTCAGCACCGGAGAGGAGCTCACCGCCGCCCTCGAGCGCGCCGCCCGGACCACGAACCCGGTGCAGCTCCTGCTCCTCTCCAGCAGCCTCGACGATCACCAGGGCCTAGCCGTGGTCGAGCGGCTCCAGGAGCGCGGCCTGCTTCCGCCCAAGCTCCTGATGCTGGTGGACCCCAGCGCCGGCCCTCTCGACACCGCCGCCTGCCTCCGGCAGGGCCTGGCCTCGATCCCCTGCCCCTCGACCCCGTCGGCGCTGTTCGACGCGATCCAGGAGCTGCTGGTGGTGCCCGAGGAGGAGCTGCCGCGCGCGGCCGCGCCGGACGACCCCGTCCCCGGCGCCACCTCCGAGGAGGAGCCGGCGGGGGGCGGGCTCGACATCCTGCTGGTCGAGGACAACCTCGTGAACCAGAAGGTCGCCACGCGCCTGCTCGAGAAGCTCGGGCACCGCGTCGCCGTCGCCAGCCACGGCGCCGAGGCCCTGGAGCAGCTCGAGCAGGGCCCCCGCGACCTGGTGCTGATGGACGTGCAGATGCCGGTGATGGACGGCCTCGAGGCCACGCGGCGGATCCGGGAGCGGGAGCGCCGGGGAGGCGGCCGCCAGCGCATCGTCGCCATGACGGCGAACGCCATGGTCGGCGACCGCGAGCGCTGCCTGCAGGCCGGGATGGACGACTACATCAGCAAGCCGATCAGCACCTTCGAGCTGGACCGCGTGCTCAGGGAGTCTGCTCCCTCTGGGCCTCCCACTCCTCGACCGTGAGCAGCACCTCGCGCGCCTTGGAGCCGATGAAGGGCCCGAGCACGCCCTGCTCCGACATGATGTCGATCAGGCGGCTGGCGCGGGTGTAGCCGATCGAGAGCGCCCGCTGCAGCAGCGAGGCCGAGCCGCGGCCGCTCTGCAGGATGATGCGCACGGCGTCGTCGTAGAGCGGGTCGTCGACCTCGCCGTCGCCACCGGCGGCGCCCTTCATCTGCACCAGATCCTCGATGAACTCGGGCTTGCCGTGGGCGCGCAGGTGGTCGCAGGCCTCGCGCACCTCCTTCTCGGAGACGAAGGCGCCCTGGCCGCGGGTCATGCCGGCGGCCCCCGGCGGCCGGTAGAGGAAGTCGCCGTTGCCGAGCAGCAGGTCGGCGCCGCTGTCGTCCAGGATCACGCGGCTGTCGACCGAGCTGGTCACCTTGAAGGCGATGCGCACCGGCAGGTTCATCTTGATCAGGCCGGTGACGACGTCGGTGCTGGGGCGCTGGGTGGCCACCAGCAGGTGGATGCCGGCGGCGCGCGCCTTGGCAGCCAGGCGGGAGATGGCGATCTCGACCTCCTTGGCCGACACCAGCATCATGTCAGCCAGCTCGTCGATCACCAGCACGACGTAGGGCAGCTTCTCAGGGAACTCCTCGGGGTCGTAGCTCTCCTCGCCGATGCGCTTCTTCAGCTCGGCCGCGCCGAGCTCGTTGTAGTCGGTGACGTTGCGCACCCCGGCCATCTTGAACTGGTGCAGGCGGTCCTCCATCTGCCGCAGCGCCCACTCGAGCACGAAGGGCGCCCGCTTCATGTCGGTGACCACCGGGCAGGCCAGGTGCGGGATGTCCTGGTAGAGCTGCATCTCGACCTGCTTCGGGTCGATCAGCACGAAGCGCAGCTGCTCCGGACCGCGCGTCAGCAGCATCGTCATCAGGATGCTGTTCAGGCACACCGACTTGCCGGAGCCGGTGGTGCCGGCCACCAGCATGTGCGGCATCTTGGTCAGGTCCTCGACCACCGCCTTGCCGAGGGTGTCGCGGCCGATCACCATCGGCAGCTTGACGCCGTGCGTCTTGGCCTCCTCGAAGACGTCCTTGAGGAACACGTTCTCGCGCTGGATGTTCGGCACCTCGATGCCGACCGTAGTCCTGCCCGGCAGCGGGTAGACGATCCGCACGCCGTGCGCGCCCAGCGCCACCGCCAGGTCGTCGCGCTGGTTCTTCAGCTTCTTGACGCTGACGCCCTCGGCCAGCTTGACCTCGAACAGAGTCAGGGTCGGGCCGCGCTCGGCGCCGACCACGGCGGCGTCGAGGCCGAAGGAGTCGAAGGTGGCCTGCAGGCGGCGGCCGAGCTCGTCGATCTCGGCCTGCATCTCAGCCCGGTCGCGCTTCTGGCCGGAGGTCAGGATCGACATCGGCGGCAGCGAGCCGAGGGTCGGCTGGCGCTGCTTCTTGCGCGGCGGCGGGGCCGCCTCCTCCTCCGGATCCGTGATCGGGCCGGAGCTGAGGTCGGGCCCCTCGGAGATCCCGGGGAGGCTGAAGCCGTCGTCTCCGCCGCCGCCGGCCGGCACCGCGGCGGGCTTGCGCGGCTTGGCGGCGGCCTTGGCCTCCGCCCGGGCGGCGACGGGCGCCGGCCGTTCCGCCTCCGCCTCCTCGGCGGCGGCGGGATCCTCGAGCAGCGGCACCGAGGAGCGCATCGGGATCGAGGTCGGGCGCGCCGGCGCGACCGGGGCCGTGGCCTCGGCGACCGCGGCCGGGTCGGCGGCCTCCACCGGGGCGCCGCCGACGTGGTACGGGCTCACCAGGCCGCGCAGGCCCTGCCAGACCCGGGCGAGTCCGCGGGCCGCCTTGACCTTGTTCTGCTCCGCCTCGTCGAAGAGGTCGCGCGGCCCCTTCTTGGTCGCCTTCAGCGGCAGCTCCTGCTGCACCAGGCCCTCGCGGCCCTTGCGCATCAGCTCCTGGATCAACGGCACGAAGGCCCACTCGGTCGCCAGCAGGGTCGAGACCACCGTCAGCAGGGTCAGGAGCACCGCGACGCCGAAGCCGCCGAGGGCGGAGAGCAGCGGCGGGTAGAAGGCGTGGCCCACCCAGCCGCCGGGGCCGCCCGGGAAGGCCGCCGAGGCGCGCGGCTCCGGCTCCACGCCGCCGGCGATGACCGCGGCGGTCAGGCTCAGCACCAGCACCCCCACCAGCTTCACCGCGGCCGAGCTCGGCCCCTCGCGCAGCATGCGCGCGGCGCCCCAGAAGACCCCGAAGCCGGCCAGGAGGAAGGCGCCGGCCCCCATCCAGTAGAGCAGCAGGTCGGCGAGCAGGTGGCCCAGGCTGCCGCAGACGTTGCGCTCGGGCAGGCCGGACTCGAAGTCGATCAGGGCCACGAAGACAAACACCGAGACGGCCGCCATGACCATGCCCAGCGGCCGCCGGGCCCGCTCGCCGTGCAAGGCTTGCCAGCCGCGCCGCCCGGCCCAGACCGCCAGCGCCCCGCAGGCCATGACTAGGGTGCCCAGCCAGCCGAGCACCGCGCGCAGGCCCTCGTTCACGAAGCCGGCCTGCTGCGCCGCCGCGCGGCCGGCGCCGCCCTTCTTCCGTCTCTTGGTCTTCCTCTTGGCCACGTTCCCTCCCCGGAATCCTAGTCGGAGGAGGTCCCGCGTTCCATCCGGAAGACCAAAGGGCGGCGCCGATTGTGGCGCCGCCCCGCTTCTGGACCCTACCGGTGGGGCCCAGGGAGCCCTAGTCGTCGGTCGGCTTGACGATCTTCCCGCTCCGGATCGCCGCCTGGTAGCTGAACCAGCCGGCCAGGATAATGGCCAGCTCCAGCGCCAGGTAGCCGCCGACGTACCACATGCCGCCCGATCCGCGGCCGTACGCGTGCAGGCCGGCGCCGAGCACGAAGTTGACGCCGTAGTAGGTGAAGAGCACGAACATGAAGGAGACGACGCTGCAGACCGCCAGCCCGTACTGGTGGATCCAGCCGGCGTAGCGGGCGTGGATCACGGCCAGGTAGACGAAGAAGGTGATCGCCGACCAGGTCTCCTTCGGGTCCCAGCCCCAGTAGCGGCCCCAGCTCTCGTTGGCCCAGATCGCCCCGAAGGCGATGCCGGCGGCCAGGAAGAACACCCCGACCTGGATGGTCTTGTTGAGCAGGGCGGAGAGGGTCCGGAGCTGATTGGTCCGGCCAGGCTGGTAGAGCTGCTTGAACATCACGATATGCCCCATGCCCATCGCCAGCGCGAAGGCCGAGTAGGACAGCATGATGGTCATGACGTGGATCGACAGCCACGAGGTGTTGCGCAGCACCGGCATCAGCGGGCTGATCGAGCTGTCCATCACCGTCGGGGGCAGCCAGCGGGCGAAGGCCAGGGCCAGGAAGCCAAGGATGCTGGTGGCCATGCCGAAGTAGCCGCGGCGGTAGATCAGCTCCAGCACCAGGCCGATCGCGATCACCCCCCAGCCCATGAAGACCAGGGACTCGTACATGTCCGACACCGGCGCCCGGCCGGCGATCGCCCAGCGCATGCCGATGCCCAGGGTCTGGCCGACGAAGCCCAGGCCCACGAAGCCCATGCCGACGAAGTAGCCGGTGCGCTTCTCGGCCCGGGCGAAGGCCAGGATGAGCAGGAAGCCGATCAGGAACAGCCAGGCGGCCTTGCCGAAGGTGTCCCAGCGGTTGTACTTCAGCTCCAGGTCCATCTTGGACTGGGCCGGGTAGAGGTCCGGGCCGAGCTGGCGCAGATTGGTCCCCAGGGTGGCCGCGGCGGCGCCGAAGGCGGCGCTGTCACCGCCCAAGAAGGCCACCCGCATGTCGCGGAAGAGCGGCTCGAGGCTCTTTCCGGGGGCGCCGTCGGGAAGGCTGGTGAGGGCGTTGACCGGGGTCCAGCCCCCGTCCTCCCCTTCGATCGGCACCAGCGCCAGGAGCGAGCCGCTGCGGACCTGGCTCAGCAGGCCGAGCTTGTTCCAGACCCGCATCGCGTCGCGCTCGACGGGGGTGGTCTGCTGGTCCTCCCTGTCCTTGGCGAAGCCGTTGTTGGCCTGGGTGTTGAGGACCTCGGAGGCCGCCAGGGTGTTGAAGCTGAAGCGCCGCTCCGACTTGTCCAGCCCCATCAGTACCTTCAGGTCGTCGTTGTCGACCCGGATGTAGGGGCGGTCGGAGAAGTCCTCGGGCGAGAAGTGGAAGCCCCAGACCAGCTCCAGCGGAGTGACGCCGTCCGACATCTCCAGCCGCTTGCCGCTGATCTTGACGATCAGGTCGCGGGCGAAGCTGTCGAGGGGCTTCATCCGGCCGCTCTCGACGATGGCCCAGCCGGCGGTCTGTTCGACCGGGACCTGGCCTGCCTGATACTGCGCGGCCAGCGGGCTGGCGAGGCACAGGACGGTCGCGAGGCCGAGGAGGAAGCGGGAGAGGAGGCTGTTCATGACACGGTTTCCAGGCTCTCGGCGCCTCGGGGAGCGCCGGCTTGGTCGGGGTTCGAGGTGGTGGCCGCCGCCGGGGGCACGGAGGGTGCCTCGCCGGCGCCGTTCTTCTTGCCGTTGCGCTTCTTCCGGCCGTCGCCCAAGACGTACCAGCCGATGCCGAAGATCAGGATGAAGTAGGACCAGTAGACGATGCCCGAGCCCGGGTCGTTGTTGATGCTCAGGACAGTGCCCTCGACCTCGTTGCGATCGTCGTAACTGCTCTGGAACAACCGGTAGCCCATGTAGTCCAGGGTCCGGTTCATCGAGATCCTGGTCGTGAGCGGCTCCTCTTCGCCGGCGAGCGAGCTGATCGTCACCTCGCTGGCGTACTCGGCGGCCCGGCGGCTGCCCGGGTGGTTCTCCAGCTGGAAGTCGTGGAGGGCGACCTTGAAGGGCAGGTTCAGCTTCTTCTCGATGTAGCCCAGCGTCACGGACTGCCCGGCGAAGGTGACCGGACGGCGCTCGCCCAGCCGCAGCCAGGCGGTCTCGTACTGGCCCCCCTGGTCCAGCTCCAGCAGGACCATGCGCAGGCCGCGGTCGCCCGTGGAGGGCATCCGCTGGACGTTCATGCCCTGGCGCGCGGACGGCAGGTACTGGTCGACGACCAGCGCGTAGGCCATGCCCTGGATCGGCATGGAGCGACCGACCACCACGGGCACCGCCGCGGCGCGGCCGTCCGGCCCCTCCTCTTGGACCAGCAGCGCGCCCTGCGGGTCGACGAGGAAGCGGAAGGCGGGGTCCAGCCCGCCTGCGGCCGGCTCCTGGAGCCCGACCCGCGTCACCAGCGCGACCTCGCCGCCGCCCTTCTTCGAGGTGAAGTCCGGGTGCTTGCTGTAGACGGTGTGGACCTCCTCGACCCCGTCCTTGCTCACGACGACGCTCGCGGCCGGGTTCAGGCGGCCGCCGGGGTTGTCCTGGATCGTGCCACCGGCGACGACCGAGTGCTCGGCGAAGGCGGAGACGGTGGCGGTCAGGCCGTCTCCCAGGTCCACGGCCTGGTCCAGCTGGGCCGGGAGGTCGATGAACACCCTGTCCTTGCCGGAGCCGGGGTCGATGGTGACCCGGTAGCCGCCGCCAGCGACCGGCGCGGCGGCCGCGCGGGCGGCGAAGGCGTCCGGGTCGTCGAAGCGCAGCAGCTCGGCCTTGAAGACCCGGTGGTCGCGCAGGGAGTCCAGCTCATTGCCGGCCATCATCCAATCCTGCAGCTCGGGGCCGTGGTTGTGGTTGTCGTCCGGCCCGTGGTAGGCCACGATCGAGTAGCTGAGGCCGGGCTCGCCGCCCGGGGCGGCCGGCTGCAAGCCCATCTCGGGAATCCCGCGGGGCAGGTACTCGAGGACCCGCACCCCGGGCAGGCCGTCGCCGGCCTGGCGCATGCGCCGGCCGTTCAGGGCCGGGCCGACGGGCAGGTCGTAGACCTCGCTCTGCTCGCCCGATTCGACCACCAGCTGCCGCTCGCGGAGGACGAGCACGTTCGACTCCGCGCCCTCGTAGACCGTCAGCATGCCCTCGTAGCCGGCCATCGACGTCGTCAGGGCGCCGGCCAGCATCAGGATGAAGCCGGCGTGGACGACCGCGAAGGAGTACTGGTGGCGCTTCAGAGGCAGCCGGAGCACGACCGCCAGCAGCAGGTTCAAGCCGATCAGGATCTCGATGCCCCAGAACCACCAGGTCCGGTAGACCAGGGCCTGGGCGGTCTCGGCGCCGAGCCGGCTCTCGATGATCGTGCCGTAGATCATCGCGATGGCGCAGGCCAGGATCAGGGCCATCGCCATCTGGATCGAGGCGAGGAAGCGAGCGGTCCGCATCAGCGGGGTGGACGAGGTGGCGGCCATGGCAGCCCTCCAGGGAGTTCGTGGCGGGTTTCGGGCAGCGGGATCGCGCCCGGTCAACTCTTCCATGATTAGCTCATCCTGGGGGTATAGGAAGGTGCAGACCGTGCCCTGAGAAAAATTATTCCCTGCGCCCTAAATCCAATCACACTTGCGCTTTATGCCCGTAGCGCGGGCCCGCGCGGGAGCCCTCAGGCGCGGCCGAAGGTGGCGGCGGCCAGCTCCCGGCCGAGGGCGGCCTTGGGGGCCGGGCCGAGCGGTCGTTCGCTGCCGTCGCCGCCAAGCAACAGCAGGCTGGAGGAGGAGGCGCCCTGGGCCTCGGGGCCGTTGAGCGCGATCCAGTCCAGGTTCTTGTCGCGCAGCTTGGCGAGCGCGTGGCGGCGGCCGCGGGAGCTCTCCAGCGCGAATCCGAGCACCTTCCGCTCCCCCTTGCGACGGGCCAGGCTGCGGACGATGTCCGGGTTGGGCACGAGCTCGATGCTCCGGCCCTCACCCGCCGCCCGCTTCATCTTGCCCCGGGCGCGCCGCGCCGGGCGGTAGTCGGCCACCGCCGCCACCGCCGCCAGGCCGTCCATCTCCGGCCAGCGCTCGCGGCAGGCGGCCAGCATGTCGCGGGCGCTCCAGACCGGCACCCGCTCGACGCCCTTCGGCGCCGGCAGCTCGACCGGACCGCTCACCAGCACCACCTCATGGCCCAGCCGCCGCAGCGCCGCCGCCAGGGCGTAGCCCATGCGGCCGCTGGAGCGGTTGCTCAGGTAGCGGACCGGGTCCAGGTCCTCGCGGGTCGGGCCGGCGGTGACCAGGAGGCGCACGAGGCTCAGGCCTCCAGGGCGCCCAGGACCGCTTCCACGACCTCGGCCGGCTCGACCATGCGGCCGGGCCCCTCCTCGCCGCAGGCGGTCAGGCCCTCGGCCGGGCCGATCTGGCGCCAGCCGTCGTTCTCGAGCTGGAGAGCGTTGCGCACCACCGCCGGGTGACGCCACATCTCGGGGTTCATCGCCGGCACCACCAGCCGCGGCTTGTCCTGCTCGAAGGCCAGCGCCAGCGAGCCGAGCAGGTCCGGCGCCAGCCCCTGGGCCAGCAGGCCGATGCGGTCGGCGGTGGCCGGCCCCACCAGGAGCAGGTCGGCGTCGCGCGCCAGGGCGATGTGGTCCATGCCGGCCGGGTCCTGCGGCTGCCACTCGTCGCTCAGCGCCGGGTGTCCGGTGACGCAGGAGAACTGCAGCGGCTGGACCAGCCGGGCCGCCGCGGGGGTCAGCACGGCGTGCACCCGGTGGCCGCGCTTGGCCAGCTCGGAGCAGACCGCGACCGCCTTGAAGCAGGCCGCCGAACCCGAAACACCCACCAGGATCGTGCTCACGCCGCCGCCTCCAGGCCGAGCAGGTCCAGGACCTCGGCCAGCATCCGTTCGAAGTCGTCGTTGACCACCACGTGGTCGTAGTCCTCGGCCTGCTTCATCTCCTCGTGGATGATGGCCAGCCGGCGCTCCATCTGCTCCTCGCTCTCGGTGCCGCGGCCGCGCAGCCGCCGGCGGAGCACGTCCTCCGAGGGCGGCATCACGAACAGCGACACCTGCGGCAGGCCGCAGCCGCGGAGCTGCCGGGCGCCCTGGACGTCGATCTCGAGCAGCAGGTCGTCGCCGGCGTCCAGGGCCCGCTCGACCTCAGCCCGCAGGGTGCCGTAGCGGCGGCCGTGGACCTCGGCGTGCTCGAGGAATTCGCCGGCGTCGATCCGGCGCCGGAAGTCCTGCTCGTCCAGGAAGTGGTAGTCGCGGCCGTCGACCTCGCCCTCGCGCGGGGCCCGAGTGGTCGCCGAGACCGAGAAGGCGACCCGCGGCAGCTCCACCAGGCGCCGCCACAGGGTGGACTTGCCCGAGGCGGTCGGCCCCGAGATCACCACCAGGCGGCCGCGCTCACTCGACATTCGCGACCTGCTCCTTGAGCTGCGAGGCCAGCAGCTTCATCGCCACCACCTGCTCCGACAGCTTGCTGTCGCTCGACTTGTTGCCGAGGGTGGTGATCTCGCGGTGGCACTCCTGGATCAGGAATTCCAGCTCCCGGCCGCAGGCGCCCCCCTTCTCGAGCAGGGCGCGCAGCCGCTCCAAGTGGATCTTGAGCCGCGCGACCTCCTCGCGGACGTCGGCGCGCTCGGCCAGCACCACTAGCTCCCGGGTCAAGTCCATGGGCTCGGTGACCTCGGCCGCGGCCCAAGCCGCCTGGACCCGCTCCTTGAGCCGGGCGGCGGTCTCCTCCTGCGCAGCAGGCAGGCGCTTCTCGACCCGATTGAGCGCCTTCTCGAGCTTGTCGCACAGGCCGCGCAGCTCGCGGGCCAGCTTCTCGCCCTCCTTGGCGCGGGCTTCGTCGAGCGCGTTCAGGGCCAGACCGGCGGCCTCGAGCACCGCCCGGCGCACGGCGTTGCTGGTCCGGGCCGGCTCGCTGGTCTGCTGCACCGCCCCGGGCAGGGACAGCAGCTCGGAGAGGGAGGGGTCGCGGCCCTCCAGGCCGATGTCGCGCTCGGCGGCGCGCCAGTCGGCGAGGTAGCGGCGCAGGGCCGCCCGGTCGATGGTGCTGGCCCGGCCCTCCAGCAGCTTGACCCGGACCTGGCCCTGGATCGAGCCGCGCTCCAGGGTCGAGCGGATCAAGGCCTCGACCCGCGGCTCGAGCTCCATGCGCTCGGCCGGCAGGCGCAGCTTCACGCTCAGGGAGCGACCGTTGACCGCCCGGAGCTCGACCTCGGCCGAGGAGACGGGGTTGTTGGCGCTGCCGCGGCCGTAGCCCGTCATGCTGCGCAGCGGTGCGTTCCGGCCGGTGGCCATGGGCGGCTCCTAGGACAGCCCGGGGCGGCTGCCGGGCTTGATCGCGGGGCCGGCCTCGGGGTCGGCGCACAGCGGACAGTCGGCGGCCTCCCAGGAGGGGACCTCGAGGTCGGCGAGGCGGAAGTAGGGCGTCTCGCCGAAGGGGTTGTCGCCGCCGGAGCGGTTGACCAGCGAGGCCACCGCCATCTCGGTCACGCCCAAGCCCTGGAGCATGGAGAGGACCTCCTTGACGCTCTTGCCGGTCGTGACCACGTCCTCCGCCACCAGCACCCGCTCCCCGGGTTCGACGGCGAAGCCGCGCCGCAGGGCGAAGCCGCCCTCCGGGACCCGCTCGGCGAAGACCCCGCGCACGCCCAGCGCCCGGGCGAGCTCGTAGCCGAGCGTCACCGCACCCATCGCCGGGCCGACCACCAGGTCGTAGGGCCGGTCCTGGCCCAGGCGCTCGCGCACCGCGGCGGCCAGGTCGGCGCAGGCGGCGGCGGCCCGCTCCGGGTGCTGGAGCAGCTTGGCGCACTGCACGTAGCGGCCGGCGTGGCGGCCCGAGGAGAGCAGGAAGTGGCCCTCGAGCAGGGCCTCGCTCGCGCGGAGGTCCTGGAGCAGGCGGGCTTCCACGGGGTGGCCGGCGGTCAAGGCCACCCTAGTTCCCCGGCTGATCGCCGGTGGGCGGGGCGGCGGGAGCGGGGCCAGCGCCAGGCTCGGCGCCAGGCTCGCCGGCGGGCGTGTTCTCGACGCCAGCGCCCGGAACGGGGTCGTCCATGACCGAGTTGGCGTCGGCCGGATCCGCGGTCCAGTGCAGGGCCAGGGCGGCCAGGATCCAGACCCCGAACAAGCCGAAGGTGAACTTGCTGATGCCCCCGGCGCGCGGGCCGAAGGTCTCAGCGCCGGCGCCACCGAAGGCTTCGGACAGACCGCCCCCCTTCGATTCCTGGAGCAGGATCACCAGGATCAGGAGCACCGCCGAAGAGAAGAAGATGGCGTAGAGCAGGAATTCGAGCATGTTTCCTCAGACGACCGGAGCAGCGTCCAGAATCGGGCCGAACTGGTCGATGGTCAGCGACGCGCCGCCGACCAGGGCGCCGTCGACGTCGGGCTGCGAGAGCAGCTCGGCGGCGTTGGCGGGCTTGACGCTGCCCCCGTACAGAATGGGCATGGTGGCGGCAGCCAAGTCCCCCAGGATACCCGCGATCGTGGATCGTGCCTCGGCGTGGGCTTCTTGGGCCTGGGCCGGGGAGGCGGTCAGGCCGGTGCCGATCGCCCAGACCGGTTCGTAGGCGACGCTGACCCGCGGCACCTGGGCGTCCTTGACGTTCTTCAGGACCTTGAGCTGGCGCCGGAGCACCTCGAAGGTGCGGCCCGCCTCGCGCTCCTCGAGGGTCTCGCCGATGCACAGCATGACCTCGAGCTTGGCCCGCAGCGCGACCTTGAGCTTGTCGGTGATCAGGGCGTCGGTCTCGCCCATGACGTGGCGGCGCTCGGAGTGGCCGAGCAGCACCACCTGCACGCCCATGTCACGCAGCATGTAGGGGCTGATCTCGCCCGTGAAAGCGCCTTCCTTCTTGCCCCAGCAATTTTGGGCTCCCAGGACGACATTGCTGCCCTTCAGGTTGCGGCGGACATGATCCAGATGGACGAAGGCCGGGAAGACGACGCAGCGCCGGTGCTCGGCCTCGCCCTGACGGGCGGCGACGTCCCGCGCCAAGGCCGAAGCCTTGCGCTTGGTCAGGTGCATCTTCCAATTACCAGCGAGAACGGGGGTTCGAGTCATGAGGGAGGGGGGATTCAGACGGATTGGGGCTGCGACGCCGGCCGGGCCAGGTGGCGGCCGCAGGCCTCCAGCACCTTGCCAGCGCGGTCGATGGCGCTGGCGAAGAGCTCCGGGGAGAGGGCCTGGGAGGCGTCGGAGACCGAGTGTCGGGGGTCGGGGTGGACCTCGACCAGGAAGCCGTCCGCGCCGGACGCGGCGGCGGCGGCGAGCATGGCCGGGACCAGGGTGGCGGAGCCGGTGCCGTGGCTCGGATCGACGATCACGGGGAGGTGGGTCTCGCGCTTCAGCGCCGGCACCGCGGACAAATCGAGGAGATTGCGGACGGCCGGGTCGAAGTGGCGCAAACCCCTTTCACAAAGGAGGATGTGGTCACATCCGGCGTCCGCGAGGTACTCTGCGGCGAGCAGGAACTCGCCCAGGGTGGCGCTCATGCCGCGCTTCAGCAGCACCGGCAGCCCGGCCGCCCCGGCTTCCCGGAGCAGGGCGTAGTTCATCATGTTCCGCGAGCCGATCTGGAGCACGTCGGCGGCCGCGGCGACCTGCGCGACGTCGCGGGTGTCGAGGACCTCGGTGACCACGGCCAGCCCGGTCTGGTCCGAGACCGCCCGCAGGATCTCGAGCCCGGCCGGGCCGAGCCCCTGGAAACTGTAGGGGGAGGTCCGGGGCTTGAACGCGCCGCCGCGGAGCGCCGTGGCGCCGGCGGCTCGCAGTTGATGGGCGAGCGCCAGCAGGGAGTCGTGGTCCTCGACGGCGCAGGGACCGGCGACCGCGGCGGCCCAGTCGCCGCCGAAGCAGGCCTCGCCGACGCGCACCTGGAGCGGTTCGCGACCCGCGGCGGCGACCCGGTGGGTGGGCCGGGAAGCGGTCAGGACGGCCTCGATTCCGGTCATTCGGCGCAATTCGGAGGCGCAAGCCTCCTCCTCGGCGCCGGCCGGTAGCTCGACCTCGAGGCAATGCCCCCACCCCGGGCCAGAGCCACGGAGAGAGGCGCCATGTCGGGAGGCCCAAGCCTCCAGGCGGCGGTTCGAAGCCTGGCGCTCGGCGGCCTCGAGGGTTCGGTTCAGGAGGACGATCACGGTCCGGAACTGGAGGGTGGAATGCCCCCAGAAGGCCCAAAATCTTAGGTTTCGGCACCCCAGGGGTCAATCCATGGACTGGCGCGGCAGTATCCTCCCTCGGCCATGAACCGGCTCGAAAAGGAGGCTCTCGAGCGCACGGCGCTGCATCCGGCGGCCATGAAGTCGGCCGACTCCGGCGGCCGGGCCTGGGAGGAGCTGCCCGACGACTGGCGAACCCGCTTCGAGCGGGACCGGGACCGGGTCATCCACAGCTCCGGTTTCCGGCGGCTGATGTACAAGACCCAGGTCTTCATCAACCACGTCGGCGACAACCAGCGGACCCGGCTGACCCACTCCCTGGAGGTGGTGCAGGTGAGCCGCTCCCTGGCCTCTGCGATCGGCCTGAACGAGCCGCTGTGCGAGGCCATCGCCCTGGCCCACGACCTGGGCCACCCGCCCTACGGCCACGCCGGCGAGAAGATGCTCGACGCCCGGATGGCTGACTGCGGCGGCTTCAGCCACAACCGCCAGTCCTTGCGCGTGGTCGACGTGCTCGAGCGCCGCAGCCCCGAGTACCGCGGCCTGAACCTGACCGTCGAGTGCAAGGACAGCTTGAAGAAACACGAGGAGTTGACCGACGGCGCCACCGGCGAGCGGCTGCGCTTCCCGCTGCTCGAGGCCCAGCTGGTCGACCTGGCCGACTCCACCGCCTACCACTACCACGACGTCGACGACGGCCTGCGCGAGGGCATCCTCGACCCCGAGCAGATGGCCCGCGATCTGCCGCTCTGGGAGCGCTGCCTCGAGGTCGCCCGCGGCCGGCACCCGGGCAGTCAGGAGGGCTACCTGCTGTGGCGCCGCGCCGTCAACGAGCTGCTCGGCCTGGCGATCGAGGACATCCGCGCCGAGACCGAGCGGCGGCTGGCGGAGTTCGCGCCGGCGACGGCGCGGGAGGCGCAGACGGCGCCGCGGCGCCTGGTCGGCCACTCCGAGGAGTTCCGCAGCATGGTGGCCCAGCTGCACGAGTACCTGTACGAGCACATGTACTTCCGGGAGGAGGTCAACTGGCACATCCGCCGCGCCACCGACCTGCTCGACCACCTGTTCGAGGCCTTGCTGAGGAAGCCGGACGCGATCCCGGCCCGCTACCACGAGACCGCCGACCGGCCGGAGCGGGCCGCCTGCGACTTCGTCCAGGGCATGACCGACCGCTACGTCGAGAAGGTCTCCCGCGACCTGGGCGTGCTGCCGCACTACTAGGTCGGGCGTCCCGAGGCGCCGAGCCAGGCGCGCACGGCTCGGATCGCCGTGGGGACGGCGGCGCCGAGCGGCGCGCCGCGGCCGAGCTCCACGGCCAGGGCGCTGCTGAGGGCGCAGCCGGTGCCGTGGGTGGCCTCGGCGCCCGGGAGCCGCGGCTGGCGCAGCTCGAGCGGCGGCAGGCCCGGGCGCAGGAGGCGGTCGATCACCTCTACGCCGCCGTCGTCGCCGCCGGTGAGCAGGACGGCGGGGCAAGCGGCGAAGGCGGCCCCGTCGCCGTACTCGGCGCGGTTCGGGGTGGCGACCGCCGCCAGCGGCAGCAGGCTGCGCTGCAGGGCCCGCCAGCCGGCGTCGTCCAGCAGCCGGACGCCGGCGACGGCGGTGCGGGAGGCGCCGCGCACCGGATCGACCACGAGCGGCAGGTCCGGGCGAGCGGCGACCGCTGTGGCGACCGCCTCGACCACCGCGGCGTCGCCGAGGGCGCCAGTCTTCACCGCGTCGACGCCGGCGGCGAAGGCCCGCTCGAGCGCGGCCGTGACCCGAGCCGCGGGTTCGGGCGTGGCGGCGTGCAGACCGCGCCGGTCTTGCACCGTGCGCACGGCGACGACGCCGGTGAAGCGGCCGCCGAGGCGCTCGACCATCTCGCGGTCGCGCTGCAGGCCGGCGCCGGCGCCGGGGTCGTCGCCGGCCACGCAAAGCACGCGCGGCCCGTCCACGGCCCTAGCCCCAGGTCGCGACGGCGTGGTAGCCGTTGTCGACGAAGAGCACCTCGCCGGTGACGCCGGAGGCGTAGTCGCCGAGCAGGAAGACGCCGGCCTTGCCGACGTCCTCGCCGGTGATGCTGCGGCGCATCGGCGTCAGCTCCTCCTGGCGGTGCAGCTTCTCGCGCAAGCCCTTCACGCCGCTCGCGGAGAGGGTCTTGATCGGCCCGGCGCTGAGGGCGTTGACCCGGATGCCGCTCGGCCCGAGCTCCGACGCGAGGTAGCGAACGCTGGCCTCGAGCGAGGCCTTGGCCACCCCCATGACGTTGTAGTTCGGCACCGCGCGCTGCGAGCCGATGTAGGTCAGGGTCAGGATCGAGCCGCCCTCGGCCATCATCGGTTCGGCCTCGCGGGCCATCGCCACCAGCGAGTAGGCCGAGATGTCCTGGGCGACGTGGAAGCCGACCCGCTCAGTGTCGGTGAAGCGGCCCTCGAGGTCGCTGCGCTGGGCGAAGGCGATGGCGTGGACCATGAAGTCGATCTTGTCGGTCCGGTCCTTCAGCACCTTGAAGGAGGAGGCGATCGAGCGGTCGCTGGAGACGTCGCAGACGATCGGCTCGCCGCCGTCGAGGGAGGCGGCCAAGGGGGCGACCTTCTCCCGGAAGCGCTCGCTGGCGACGCCGAAGAGCAGGTCGGCGCCCTCGCGCTTGGCGGCCTCGGCGATGTGCCAGGCGAGGCTGTGGCGGTTCGCCACGCCGAAGATCACACCGGTCTTCCCTTTCAGCATGGCGGGAGATTCTACGAAATAGGGGTCAGACATTGATTGTTAATCGAGGTCGTACCTCCATTTCCGCCG
>CAYZXS010000032.1:29319-42046 GCA_964482495.1 uncultured Planctomycetales bacterium | reverse complement strand
TCAGAGAGCCAAATTGGTTCCCGATGTCGAGGGGTGGATTCGGCACACCTTGCGGGGGACCTGGGCGACCCGAGCGGCCAGTGGAGAGGAGGGAGCTACCCCCGTCGGGGGACGAGGCGGATGCCGCGCTGGTAGGTCTGGCCGGAGGTGGCTCCCTTGAGCTGGGCGGTGCCGGCGATGTGGCCGCGGTCGTTGATCCCGGTGACGTCGAGCAGCTGATAGGGGGCGTTCTTGGGCAAGCGGCGGCGGAGGTCGTGGGCCTCCCATTGGTCACCGCGCCGCTTCCAGAGGATTGGCCGGCCGCCGCTGCGGCCGAGGATGAGGCCGGAGGCGTTGGCGTCGATGACGACCGCGTCCCCGTGCGGCGCCGGCAGCTCCTCGCCCGCTCCGCCGACGGTGGCGGCCCGCGGGTCGAGGGGCCACACCCACGCCCGGCTGCGGCCGTTGGCGCCCTTGGCGTGACCGGCGATGTCCGAGCCGGCGAAGGCAACCAGCTGCGCCCGCGGCGGACCCTGCCATTCCAGCGGGGTTAGCTCGGCGAGCCGGTCCTCGGCCACCAGGGCGCCGTCGCGGAGCAGCGGGCCGAGGACCGCGGGGTCGGCGCCGTCGGCGCCGATCACCCAGCCGGTCTCGTTCACGTCCCGCGGCCGCAGGCGAGACGGGATCAGGCGGGCCTCGACCTTCTTGCTGCGCTTGCGGCGGAGCACCACCAAGACCGGCTCCCCGCGGCGGTCGCCGACGCCGAGGAAGAGGCCGCCCGAGCGAGCAACGAGCGGCTTCCACGACTCCAGCTTCGGCACCTCGAGCTCTTGGTCGCGCTTGCCGTCGATCAAGTGGATCTCCTCGCCGCCGCGCAGGCTGACCAGCAGCATGCCGTCTTCGGTGGCGGCCAGGACGGTGGCCTCGGCCCCCCACCAGCTCGGCCGCAGGGCGCGGTCCCAGACGAGGGACCGCACCGGCCGGTCCCCGCCCGGGCGCAGCGCCTCGACCTCGCCGACCAGGAGGTCGCCGATCGCCACCACGCGGGTGGCGTAGGTCCGCGGGTCGACCGACCAGTCGTGCTCGCGGTCGACGTCGGTCGGCCAGCCCCAGTCGGGGAACCAGAAGCGGCCGGCCGGGCCGGTCAGCGAGCCGGCGTCGGGCACGTCGAGGATGGTGCCCTTGAAGCGGAGGGGAGCTTGAGCCCGGACGGGGGCGGCGGCGGCGAGCAGGACCAGGCCGAGGAGCATCGCCCCGCGGCGCGGCCTCTCCCCGGGGGCGGAGGGGGCGGCGGTTCCAACAGGCATCCCGAGCGGATAGTGACGCCGGGCCGACCGGTTGCCAATCCTGGCCGCTGCGGCCTGGCCGACCGCGCCGGCGGGCGCGCGTTAGGCTGAGGGGCATGACGAGGATCACGGCTGCGATGGCGACCTTGCTGCTGCTGACCGGGGCCTGCGCCGCGGCGCCGGCTCAGGGGACCGGAGGGGAGATCGCGAAGGACCTGGAGGGCGCGTCGGCGATGGGGGCGTCCCTGGCCGAGCTCATCGCCCAGTACCAGGCGGACCGCGGCGCCCTGGGGCGGCTGTGGTCCTTCCCGATGGCCTCCGGACGCCATGCCCGGATGGAGCGGCTGCGCCGGGACTGGCTCAGGGCGCTGGACGCGGTGGCCTTCGAGGACCTGGACCGGGCCGGCCAGATCGACTGGCTGCTGCTGCGCAACCAGGTCGGGCACGAGCTGCGCGGAGTGGCGATCGAGCGCGCCCGGGACGCCGAGGTCGCCCCGCTCCTCCCCTTCGCCCCGCCGCTGGTGGCGCTGCTGGAGGCCCGAGTGCGCCGCGAGCAGGCGGACCCGCGCGCGGCGGCGGTGGTGCTGGACGCGGCGGCCGAGGCCGTGTCCGCCGCCCGGGCGTCGCTGGCGGAGGAGCCGCCTGAGGTGGGCGGCCCGCTGGCCAACCGCGCCGCCGAGCGGCTCGAAGGGCTGCGCCGCGGCCTGGCCGGCTGGTATCGCTACGGCGCCGGCTACCACCCGGAATTCTCCTGGTGGTGCGAGGCGCCCTGGACCGCGCTGGATCAGGCCCTGCGCGACTACGCCGGCTTCCTTCGGCGAGAGCTCGGCGGCCTCGACCCCGAGGACCCGCACCAGCTCGTCGGCGACCCGATTGGCCGCGAGGCGCTGCTGGCCGAGCTGGCCTTCGAACGCATCGCCTACACCCCGGAGGAGCTGATCGCCATCGCCGAGCGCGAGCTGGCCTGGTGCCAGGAGCAGCGCGCGGCTGCCGCCGCCGAGCTGGTCGCCGCCGGCGCGCTGCCGGCCGGCGCCGGCTGGCGCGAGGGCCAGGAGTACGTCAAGACCCTGCACGCCGAACCGGGCGGGCAGCCGCGCACGATCCGGATGCTGGCCGAAGAGGCCACCGCCTTCCTCGAGGAGCGCGACCTGCTCACCATCCCGCCGCTGGCCAAGGAGGTCTGGCGCATGGAGATGATGTCCGCCGCGCGCCAGAGGTTCACGCCCTACTTCACCGGCGGCGAGGTGATCTCGATCAGCTACCCGACCGACGAGATGGACCACGCCGACAAGCTGATGTCGATGCGCGGCAACAACCTGCACTACTCGCGGGCGACCGTGCACCACGAGCTGATCCCCGGCCACCACCTGCAGGGCTACATGAGCCAGCGCTGGAACCCGCAGCGGCGGCCCTTCGGCTCGCCCTTCTACCTCGAAGGCTGGGCGCTCTACTGGGAGCTGCGGCTCTGGGAGCTCGGCTTCGCCCAGGGGCCGGAGGACCGCCTCGGCATGCTCTTCTGGCGCTCCCACCGCAACGCGCGCATCCTCTTCTCACTCAACTTCCACCTCGGCAATTGGTCGCCAGAGCAGTGCATCGACTTCCTGGTCGAGCAGGTCGGCCACGAGCGCCGCAACGCCACCGCCGAGGTCCGGCGCTCGATCCAGGGCGGCTACGGCCCGCTCTACCAGTGCGCCTACATGGTCGGCGGCCTGCAGCTCCGGGCGCTGCACCGCGAATTCGTCGAGCAGGGCGATTGGACCGAGAAGGCCTTCCACGACGCCGTGCTGCGCCAGAATTCGATGCCGATCGAGTTCCTGCGCGCGGCCCTCGGCAGCGCGCCGCTGGAGCGGGAGCTGCCGGTGGCCTGGCGCTTCGAGGGCTGAGCCGCCCGCGGTCAGAGCACGAGGAAGGGCAGGCGGTTGCTCTCGTTGCCGAGGATGCCCTTCTTGACGTAGAGGTCGACGGTGCCCGGCGGCAGCACCGGCGGCACCGTGGTCACCATCACCGAGACCTCGCCGACGATCGGGAAGGTCCAGGAGAACTCTCGGATCGGCACCGACGGCACCAAGTCGAAGTAGGGCAGGTAACCCTGGAAGGCGAAGCCGGTGCCCAGGATGACCACCGGCTCGAGCGGACCGCCCTCGGCGGGGATGACGAGCCACAGCTCGGGGCTGGCCGGAGCTGCGCCGGGCGCGCTGACCGGCGCGCTGACCGGGGCGGGAGCGGCCTGGGGGACCGCGGCCGGGGCGGCGCTCTCGGGCGCGGGGAGGTGGGCGGCGGCGACGAGCGTGAGCAGAGAGAGGAGCATGGTCTGCAGAGGATCGGGTTGAGAAAGAGGAGGGCGGCGGGATCGATTCGGCCGGTCCAAATCTAGCACTCCAGGAGGAAGTGCGAGGGCTCGGCAGCTATTCTGCGCCCACGGCCGAGCTGGCCGCTGGAGGAAGACGAATGAAGGCGACGATCATCGGCGCGGGAGTCATGGGCCGGACCTTGCTGGCCGGCCTGAAGGACGCCGGCGGCTGGGAGCTGGCGGCCGGAACGCGGCGGCCCGAGACCGCAGCGGCGGTGGCGGAGCAGTTCGGCGTCCCGGCAGGGACCGACAACGCCGCGGCCGCGGCCGGTGCCGACCTGGTGGTGCTGTGCCTGAAGCCGAAGAACGTGCTCCAGGTCGCCGCCGAGCTGGCTCCGGCCCTGGCGCCGGCGACCTGCGTCGTCAGCATCGCCGCCGGCGTCACCCTGGCCGACCTGGAGGCGGTGCTGCCCGACGGCCAGCCGCTCTTGCGCGCCATGCCCAACACCCCCTGCCAGGCCGGCGCCGGCATGACCGTGCTCAGCCCGGGCCATGCAGCCAGCGCCGCCCAGACCGAGGACGTCCGGCGCCTCTTCGAGGCCGTCGGCCGCGCCATCGTCCTGGACGAGGAGCACCTCAACGCCGTCACCGGACTGTCGGCCAGCGGCGTCGCCTTCCTCTACCTGGCGCTCGAGGCCCTGGTCGACGGCGGCGTCATGTCCGGCCTGCCGCGCGGCACCGCGGTCGAGCTGGCCTCCCAGACCATGCTCGGCGCCGCCCGCATGGTGCAGCACACCGGCCAGCACCCCGCCGCGCTCAAGGACGCGGTCACCACCCCCGCCGGCTGCACCATCAGCGCCCTGCTCCGGCTCGAGGACGGCCGCCTCCGCAGCGTGCTCGCACGCGGCGTCGAAGAAGCCGCGCGCCACGCCGCCAAGCTCCGTAGCCAGGAGCGGCCGCCGGACGGCGCGCCCTCCTCGACGTGATCCGACCCCCGCGCCTCCTCCTCGCCGCTCCACTCGCCCTCCTGCTCGCCGCCTGCGCCGGGCCGCAGCGGATCGACTACCACCTGGCCGGCGGCGCCGTCGCCTTCGCCGACGGCCAGGACATCGGCCGCGCGGACGCCCAAGCGGTCGTCGACGAGGTCGCCCGGACCACCGCCTCGCCGGAGTACCGCGCCCGCGCCCTGGAGCTCGTCGCCCAGGAGTTCGAGGCCTGGCACCTCGCCCGGGACGACGGCTACGGCCAGCTCGACCTGGCTTGGCATGGGGACGTCATCGACGAGAGCCAACCCGAGGACGGCTACGCCGAGCGCAGGGCCACCTCGGCCCCGGCCGATTGGTTCGCCATCGAGCTACCGCGGGCCCCCGCGGGCGCGGTGATCGTCCGCCTCGAGGCCGCGACCGCCCTCAGCCCGGACGAGGAGGGCTACCGGCTCGCCCTGGTGCCGCAGGCCGCCTTCCTCGCCGTCGGCGGCCGCTCGGTGCCCGGCGAGCTGGCCCGAGCCGCCCTACAGGCGGTGCGGCGGAGCCAGCTCGAGCTGTTGCGCCGCGCTTGCGAAGCCCGCGGCTGGGCCCTCTTCGGCGAATAGGGCGGAATCCGCGCGCCTGGTCTAGACTCGGGGAATCCCTTTCCCTCTGCCCTGGAGCCCCTAGTGATCAAGCGCTCTCTGCTCTTCACCGTCGCCGCCCTCGCCCTCGCCGCGCCCCTCGCGGCCCAGACGACGGTCACCCTCACCGCCATCGACACCGACTGCATCGACACCAACGGCTCGAACTGGAATGACAACCGGCTTCGGGCCTACTGGAGTTCCCGCTTCGTCGACGGCTTCATGAAGTTCGACCTGTCCTCGATCCCGGACGGATCGAACATCACCGCCCTCAAGCTGACCACTTACCACGAGTACGGCTTCGGCAACCCCTCGAACGACCCCGAGGTGCAGATCTACCGGGTCGCCAACGACGGCTGGGCGCGCTCGAACACCTCCGACCCCCACCCCGGCCTGAACGAGGTGCTCTCCCCGGTCCACTCCGGCAGCTTCCCGGTCAACGACCTCGTGCCCTACGACTGGGACCTCGACGCCGGCGCCGCCAACTGGCTCTTGGACCTCGCCGACGACACCCTGAGCCTGGCGATGCGCAACGAGGCCGGCAACGTCGGCCGCTACAGCTACGTCTACTGGTACGGCAGCGACGCCTCCCCCGCCCCGCCGATCCTCGAGATCACTTACGGCGGCGGCGGCCCCTACCTGCAGGTCAACAACCTGGTGGCCGGCGCGATGGCGTCGCTCGACGTCTCCGGCGCCACGGCCTTCGGCAGCGTCCAGTACGGCTACTCGGTCACCGGCGGCGGCCCGACCCTGGTGCCCGGGGGCGGCTGCGGCGTGCTCTCGGTCGACCTCTCCGCGCCGATCCGCATGGCCGGCAGCCAGACCGCCGACGCCAACGGCGACGCCAGCCTCAGCGCCCAGGTTCCGGCCGGGACCACCGGCGTCATGGTCTGGGTCCAGGCCTTCGACGTCGCCTCCTGCACCCTGACCAACGGCGTGGCCCAGACGATCGGCTGAGCTCGAGCAACGAACCGCGCCGCCAGACGCCAGTTCTGGCGGCGCGATCCCAAGCCTACTCGACGTCCCAGGACATGCCGAAGGCGTCGAGTTCAGGCTCCAGCTCCTGCTCGATGTTCGAGACGAAGCTGAAGCGGAGCTGGAAGTAGCGGAAGTCGACCCCCGACGGGTGGGCCAGCAGCGACTGGAAGTCGGTGGTCCAGGCGGTCGGCGTCGACACGGTGGCGCAGGCGCTGCCCGAGAGGTCGCCGTAGCCGTCGAGGCCGTTGGCGTCCACCAGCGGGCCGCCGCCGCCGCAGTCGTCGACCACGAGCTCGGCGGCGCGCACCTCGACCACGACCTCGGTGCCTTCCGGCAGCAGCTCCGGCGCCGGCTCCAGGGTGAGCTGGCTCAGGTACTCCGGCACGCCGCCGAAGGGGAACCAGTGGGTGTGGACCCGCGACACCTTGACCACGAAGTCGACCTGCTGCCAGTAGAGCTCCGGGCCGTAGCCGTTGGTCGGCGTGCCGGTGTTGGTGTTGTAGCCGCCGCGCGGGTCGAGGCCGCCGGTGTTGCGGTCGTCCGGCAGCACCTGGTGCCAGCTGCCGCTGCCGTCCTTGCCGCCGGCGGAGAAGACCCGGAAGGCGGGCAGCGGGCTGGAGCCGACCATGAGCTGGACCTGGAAGCCGTTGGCGCCGAAGTCCAGCGCCCGCGGATAGCAGCGAAAGCGCGCCAGCAACGGCAGGCCGACCGAGGGCACCTCGTTCGGCCCCCAGACCTTCAACGAGCTCGCGGTGTCCGGGGGCACGCCGTTGCCGTTCTTGCCCCCGAGGTAGCCGGGGCCGTCCAGCGAGGCCGCGCCCGGGATGGTCGTGTCGCGCCAGGTGTAGGTGCGCTCGAAGTCGTTCCACGGGTGGTAGCTGTAGCCGCCGGCGGACGGGAAGACCCGCGTCGCCGAGGTGGTCAGCGGGCCGTCGAAGACCTCGGTCTCGCCGTGCTCGGGGAAGCCGAGGATATTCTGCTCGAAGTCGGCGTTGCGCTTGAGGCCGGAATTCGGCCACTTGGGGAAGCCGGTGACCGGGTCGATGACGTCGTCCGGAAAGCGGTCGGCGTGGGACAAGGCGAGCGAATAGCGGCCGAAGCTGTCGTTGATCACGGCGCCGCTGGCCGGGGACCAGCTCAGGCCCTCGACGTCGAGGTTGAACTCCGACTGCGAGCTCAGGCCGAGGCCGAGCGTGTGGTACGGCCAGCAGGTCATCAGCACCGATCCGGGCGGGTTGAGCGGGGCCATCAGCCCTTGGGTGAACTGGATCCGCTGGGCCACGTAGGGGTTCGAGGCGTCGGCGTTGCGCGAGAAGCGGCGCAGCTCGCGGCCCATCAGCCGGCCCGGCTCGAAGCGGTACTGGCCGGCGTACTCCGCCTGGCCGTCGCCGTTCTCGTCCATGCTGTTGAAGCGCAGCGCGAAGTAGCGGTCGGTCGGCCACGGCTGGTAGCTGCCGGGCGCGACCAGCTCGCCCTGGCCGTCGTTGCCGGCGACGAAGCGCCCGAAGGAGAGCGGGTTGCCGGCCAGGTCGACGATGCCGTCCGGCCCGTCGCGCAGGGCAACCGCGAAGCGCAGGTCGTCGCCGTCCAGGTGCGAGTCGCTGAAGCCGGAGCTGGGCGTCATGGTGAAGCTGCGGCCGTCGGCGGAGGGCCCAACCGGCCCGAACTTCATCCGGCCGCTGCCCAGGCCGGTGCTCTGGTAGCCCAGCTGGCGGTCGATGTAGTCAGCGACGGTCTCGCTGTCCGGGTCGTACTGCCGCGCCGCCCACAGCTCCTGGGCCTCGGGGTCGCCCCCGGCGGGCTCGGGCGGGTCGACCAGGTAGCTGCAGACCACGAAGCTGTCGAGCGACTTCACGGTGCGCGGGTCGATCGCCTCGCTGAAGCTGACCGTCACCGAGGAGTAGGGCTCGATGCCGCGCGCCGGATCGCCGTACTCGGGTTCGGGTGAGAAGCGGACCCAGCAGAGCTGCAGCGCCTCCTGGGCCGCGCGGTAGGCGCTGGTCAGGCGCCCCTCGATCGGCGCGCCGCCATGGAGGCCCGCCGGGAAGGAGGCCGGGTCCTCCAGCACGGCGCCGTTGACCACGAAGGCGGTGGTGTTGCTGGCGTCGACGACGCTGGTGACCACCAACAGCCCGGCGCCGAGTTCGAAGACGTCCCCGACCTTCGGCGGGATCTCGTGGCAGGCCGGCGAGTCGATCTGGTAGGTCAGGGTGCGCAGGGTGCCGAGCTCCTTGATCGCCATCACGGAGACCCGGAACTGGCCCACCAGGTCGGGGCTGGTGTTGTCGAGCAGGAAGCCGCGGAAGGGGTCCTCGGCGTTGCCGCTGCGGAAGGCGCGGACCACCACCGGGTCGCCGCCGGAGCTGGTCTCGACCGGGTCGGAGCTGGTCGGCCGCAGGGCCCGGGTCCGGCCGCGGTTCATCAGCACCTCGAATTGGCCGGCGTCGGGGTCCACGCGGGTCGGGATCCGGATCGCGGCGCTCGGCGCGTCGGAGTCCAGCGAGGGCGGGAAGCCGAGGCCGTTCTGCGGCAGGCCGTGCTGGGCGCCCTCGTAGCTGGAGATCACGGGGTCGAGCAGGACGACGCCCTTCGGCTGGCCGTCTCCCCCCTGGACGCCGTTGCGGACCACGTAGCGGGCGTTGAGCGTGCTCTGGGGCGGGTCGCCGACCTGGATCCGAATGGTCTGGGCGTTCACCGAGTCCGGGTCCAGCAGCTCCGAGAACTGCAGCCGGATGGCGGCGTTGCGCGGCACCATGGAGAAGGGCGGCAAGCCGTCCAGCCCCTTGGCGACGATGGCCGGGCGGCCGTTCTCGGCCGCCTTGAGCAGCATGTCGAAGGCCGCGGTGCCGGCAGCGGCGTGGATGGTGAGCGTCTGACCCTGGGTGACGGGGTTGGTGGCGAAGCGGTAGCTGCCAGGCACGTCCTGCAAGCTGTCCCGGACCAGGGCGTCGCGCTGGACCAGCTGGCCGCCCTCGTCCAGCACGTCCACCAGCCGGCCCCACTCGACGGTCTCGAGCTCGAGCCGGGCTCGGCCGGACCCGGGCAAGTTGGCGGCGTCCGCCGGCGTCGAGTTGAAGCAGGACGCGGCGCAGAGGACTGCGGCGGCGGCGAGGAGGGCGGAAAACGGTCGGGAGGAGGCGCGATCGAACATGATTCGGTGCGGAGAGACCCACGAGGAGATTCCCTGCCGCAGACGCAAGCGCCGTTCCAACACCAGCGGGCGCGGCCAGGGGGCCGGAGTGTTCGACTCCGCGCGCCTGGTTCGGCAGCGCACGGAAAGCGCTCCCGGGTAGGAACACCCTGTTTAGACTGGCCCGGTGGCCTCCGCTCCTCGCCAGCCCGACCCGGCCTCCCTCGCGGGGCTCACCGCCCGGGAACCGGACCTCTACCACGATTTCTTCGAGCGCAGTCCGGACGCCATCCTGATCATCGAGGGCGAGAGCTTCGTCGACTGCAACGAGGCCACCGCGCGCATGCTGCGCTTCGAGAACCGGGAGGACCTCATCCGCCGCTTCCACGCCGAGGGTGAGGACCGGCTCGAGGCCCACCCGGCCCAGTTCTCCCCGCCGCGCCAGCCGGACGGACAGGATTCCTTCCAGAAGGCCAACGAGATGATCCGCCTGGCCTTCGAGCGCGGCAGCCACACCTTCGAGTGGGACCACCTGCGCGCCGACGGTGAGATCTTCCCAGTCGAGGTGCAGTTGCTGGCGATCAACCGCGGCGAGCTGCGCCTGCTCCAAGTGGTGTGGCGGGAGATCGGCGCCCGCAAGAAGCTCGAGGCCGAGCTGCGCCAGGCCCAGAAGCTGGAGGCAATCGGCAAGCTCACCGGCGGCATCGCCCACGACTTCAACAACCTGCTGCTCATCATCCAGGGCCACTCGGCCATGCTCGGCGAAGAGGCCGGCGACCACCCGGTGCTGCAGTCGCACATCGCCGAGATCGAGCGGGCCGCGGTCAAGGCCACCAGCCTGACCCAGCAGATGCTCGCCTTCAGCCGCCTCCAGGTGCTGCGCGCGCGCACGCTCGACCTGGTCGAGCTGGTCGAGGGCATGCTCAGCCTGCTCAAGCCGCTGGTCGGGGAGCACATCGAGTTCCACACCGACTTCTCCCCCACCCCGGTTCCGGTGAAGGCCGACCCCTCCCAGCTCGAGCAGGTGCTGGTGAACCTGATCACCAACGCCCGCGACGCCATGGCCAGCGGCGGCAAGCTCTGGATCCGGGTCAGCAGCGGCGAGGCCCGCTTCGGCGAAGGCGGCCGCGCGCTGCCCGCGGCCCGGCTCTCGGTCGAGGACTCCGGCTGCGGCATGCCGGCCGCGGTCGCCGAGCGCGCCTTCGACCCCTTCTTCACCACCAAGGAGCTGGGCAAGGGCACCGGCCTGGGGCTGGCCACGGTGCACGGCATCGTCCACCAGAGCGGCGGCGCCATCGAGATCAAGAGCCGGATCGGCGAGGGCACCGCGATCGAGGTCACGCTGCCGCTCTCGACCGAGGAGATCGAGGTCGCCGAGGCGGCCCCCGAGGCCGCGGTCCAGCACAAGGGCAGCGGAACCGTGCTGCTGGTCGAGGACGAGCGCGGGGTCCGCCGCCTGCTCGACCAGGTGCTCACCGACGCCGGCTACCAGGTCCTCACCGCCAACGACGGCGAGGAGGCGCTCGAGCTGCTGACCAAGCGCGGCGGCGAGGTCGACGCCCTGGTCACCGACGTGGTCATGCCCCGGCTCGGCGGCCCGGAGCTGGCCAACCGGGTGCGCCAGGACTTCCCCGAGGTGCGGGTCCTGCTCATGTCTGGCTTCATCCGCGACTCCCCCGTGGATCTGGCCGCCATCGCGCGGGAGTATCCGCTGCTGGAGAAGCCCTTCCGGCCTGCGCAGCTCCTGGAGATGGTCCAGAAGCTCCTCAGCTGAGGGCGGGCGACGGCCCCGGCGCCGTCGCCTGCGCCGGTCCCCGCTAGCGAGGCGCGGTCAGCGGATGATCCGTATCGCCGCGGTCTGGCCCCGGCGCGCCTCGGCCTCGGCCCTCTCGGCCTCGTACCAGGCATCCACCCGCGTCGTCGCGGCCTCCGCCTGGTCCGCGAGCTCCTGCCACCGGACCCGCGCCGGCTCGTCCCCGGCGGCGGCTGCGGCCTCCACCATCAACACCAACAGCTCCGGGTGCAGGGTGTGCTCTCGCAGGCGCTCCCCGGCGGCGAGCGCGGCTGCCGGACCCTCCCGCTCCAGCTGCTTCCGCACGAGGTCCGGGAGCCGCCACAGGTTCAGGCGCTGCGCCGCGAGCAGGTCGGCCTCGATGCCGTGAGCGGCTCCCTCGTCGCCGCAGCGGCGCAGGGCGTCGGCGAGCCAGAGGCGGGCGTCGACGTCCTCGAAGCTCATGCCGTGGAGCCGCTCTAGGAAGGCCCTCGCCGCCTCCTGCTCCCCGCGCTGATGGAGCCGCCACGCGACCAGGGAGACGGCGCGGCATCCCTGGCCGGGGTCGACGCGGCCGTCCTCGATCCAGCCCAGCAGGGCGTCGCCGAGGGCCTCGAACCAGCCGGCGGGGTCGCGCCAGTCGGCGAGGTCGGCCGGGAGGAAGAGCCGGAATTCCGCCGTCGACAGCCTCGCCCAGCCAGGCGAGCCGTACCAGCGGTAGCGGTCGCTGGCGAAGGCGTCGGCCGGGAAGGAGCAGACCGCGGCCTCGAGGCAGGCGATGGCGCGCTCGAACTCGGCGTTCTGGCCGTAGAGCAGGGCGGCCTGCCGAGCGACCTGGCGCCGCAGCGGCTGGTCGCGGGAGTCGGCCTCGGCGCAGATCTCCCGGCAGTGCTCGAGGGCCGAGGCCGGGTCGAGCATGCCGCTCCAAGTGTCGAGCACCAAGCGCTGGTAGGACTCCCGCTCCCAGGGATAGCGCACCGGCGAGGAGAAGCGCAGCACCTCCTCGACCACCGCCACCAGGTCCTCGCCGCCGTCGAGGGTCTCCTTGACCTCGCGCACCAGCTGGGCGACCGGCAGGGTGCCGTAGTCGTCAGTGCGGCCGCTGAAGTAGTTCGACGCCGAGGCCAGGGTGGCGCACCAGCGGTAGAGGTCGAGCGCGCGCTGGCGCTCGCCGGTGGCGGCCATGACCCGGGCCAGGCGCAGCAGCTGGCGGCCGTCGCGCGGGTGCAGGCTGCCCTCGAGGTCGTCCAGGACCCGCCGCGCCTCTTCTCCGACCGCCTCGGGGTGGGCCTCGAGCAGCGCCAGCAGCTGGAGGTGCTCGGCCTTCGAGGCCTCGCCCGCCAACGCCCGGTCGAGCAGCTCGCGCACCGCCCGCTCTTGCCCGTGTTCGAGCACCCGGGCCCGGGCCAGGCCGTCCAGCACCGCCTCCATCGCCTCGAGCTGCGCCGGGCCCGCCAGCCGCAGCTGCCGCTCCATCTCCGCGACCCCGAAGTCGTGTTCGGCCAGGACCTCCCAGGTGCTGCGCCGCTCGCGCGCCTCGGGCTCCTGCTCGCGGTAGGCCTCCATCCCGCCGCGGCGCCGGCGGGCGGCTTCGGCCTCGTCCAGGGCCTTCTGCTCCTCGGTCGGCTCGACCTCGTCCTCCGGCCACTGCTGCAGCCGCCGGGAGGAGCTGGAGTAGACCACG
>CAYZXS010000032.1:2697-29219 GCA_964482495.1 uncultured Planctomycetales bacterium | reverse complement strand
GCCTTGAGGGCGTGCTTGCGGCTCCGCCACAGGGAGAGCTCGCTCCGCGCCAGGTCCTGGTCCTCCGGGTTATCCGCGATCATGGCGGCGAAGACCTCATCGGCCTCGCGGCTCCGGCCGAGCTGGAGCAGGGCCGAGCGCAGCCGGTGGCGCAGGCCCAGCTCCTCCGGGTGGGCATCCACCGCGGCGCGGCACTCGCCCAACATCAGCTCCTTGTCGTCCAGGCGTCGGGCCAGGTTCAGGCGCAGCTCGGTGCGCTCCAGCTCGGGCCCCTGCTCCTCGTCGAGGGCAGCGAAGCGCGCGAAGAAGCGCTCCGGCATGTCGGGGAAGAACTCGGACTCGGCCAGGCTCCGGATCCGCCAGGTGTCGTCGTCCTGCTGCTTGACGACCTTGGGGTCGAAGTAGGCCTCGAGGACCAGCTCGGCGGCCTCCTCGGCCCGGTCCATGCGCTTCAGGACCTTGGCCCGCAGCACCTTGGCGACCAGCTTGCCGGGCTCGGCCTCCTGGTAGAGCTCCAGCATCCGGAGCACGGTGCCGGGGCAGCGCTTGAGCACCTCGTCCTGGGTCAGCGAGTCGAGCTGATAGACCAAGTAGTCCTCGGCGTCGCGCAGGGCCTCCTCGAACCACTCCAGGACCAGCGCCTCGAGCTCCTCGCCGGGCGGGTCCTTCAGCTCCTGGACCAGGTTGATCAGGAACCACGGGCGCGAGGTCGGCGCGATCACCGGCCAGACCCCGGACAGGATCGAGGCCCGCTCCCCCGCCGGGACCAGCTGCAGCAGCGGTCCGATCCAGAAGGCCAGGCGCTCGCCGTGCTCGGTCAGCAAGTCGGCGATCTGCTCCGGCTCCATCAGCGGCTCGCCGACGCGCTCCTGCAGGTCCGGGAGCAGCCGCAGGCTCTCGCCGCGCTGCTCCGGCTCCTCCACCACCAGCTGCACGAAGTACTGGTAGAGGCTGCGCAGGTGGTCCCCCTCCAGCGCCAGGGTGCAGCGGTCGAGCACCGGCTGCAGCTGCCAGGAGGAGGCCCGGCCGGACCCGGTCAGCAGCACCCGCAGCCAGTGGCGGCCGACGAACAGGGTCAGGTCCGGGTCGTCGAGCACCAGGGCGGCCGAGAACAGCGAGTCCATGCCCGCGGCGCCGTCCTCCTTGGCCGCGCCGTAGTCGGTGCGCCGCAGCAGCTCGCGGACGTCGTCGCTGCGGCCGGCGCTGAGCAGCGGCAGCAGCAGGCGCACGGTCTCGTCCACCGGCACCAGGTCGGTGGCGCTGGGCTCGACGCCCTCGCCGACCAGGAAGCGCAGCCGCCGCAGCGCCGCCTCGTCGCGGCCGCTGGCCGCCATCAGGCGCCGCGCCTCGTGGATCAGGCCGTTGCCGGCCCGCTCCCGGACCAGGCTCTCGAGCAGCGAGTCGTCGTCCGGGAAGGCGGCGAGCAGCCGCAGGTCGAAGTCGGCCGCGACCGCCGGTAGGCCGAAGGCCAGCGCCAGCCGCCGCAGGAAGCCCGCCCGCCGCAGCAGCCGCGGGTAGCGCGCCAGCGGCAGCGGCTCCTCCTCGAGCCGCTGCTGCGCCTCGGCCTGCGCCAGCTCCTCAGCGTAGAGCCGGCCGTGGTCGTCGATCAGGAGCCGCGCCTGCTCGGGGCCCGAGCTGACCAGCAGCCCCTTCAGGGCCCGGTCGAAGTAGCGGTCGAAGTCGTCGACGTTGCGCGCGAACCAGCGGGCGTAGGGGTCGCCGGAGGCCTCCTCTTCCTTGCCCGAGAAGAGCGGGCGACGCGCCAGCAAGAGCTCGACGGCGCGGCGGTAGACCGGCCAGGCCTGGTCGTCCAAGCCCAGCTGCTCCCGCAGCTCCCCGACCTTGACCAGCAGCGAGATGTTGCCGGCGTCTCCGATCAGCACCTTGCGGTAGGTGTCCAGCGCCTGCTCCAGATAGCGGGTCTGCTCGAACAGCGCCGCGGTGTCGCGCTGGAACTGGGCGAAGTCGGGCAGGTCGCGCGCCAGGCGGAAGGTCTTGACGGCGTCGTCGACGTCCCCGGCCTGGAGGAAGGCCTGGCCGAGGTCGAGGTAGACCTGCGGCGGTACCAGCTGGCCGAGGCCGATCAGGCGCCGGCCGTAGTCGAGGTGGCGCTCGGGCTGGCGCGGGGCGCTGCGGCCGCCGAAGCCCGACCGGCCGCCCTGCGCCAGGTCCATCAGCTCGCGCACCACCGAGGGCCGGCGGTCGCCGGCGATCGGCAGCGAGCCCTCGAGGGCCGCCAGCCGCGACTCCATGTCCTCGGTCTGCTCCGCCAGGTCGGCGATCAGCTGGTAGAGGTACATCTTGTCGTGCCGCCGCGCCAGCCGCTCGAGGGTGATGCGGCGCGCCCACTCCAGCACCGGCGCCGGCGCCTCCATGTTGAGCAGGCCGTCGATGGCGATGGTGAACAGGTCGTCCTTCTCGGCGGTCTCGGCCAAGTGCTGGAAGACGCCGATGGCGCGCGCTTGGTCGCCCAGCTCGCGCATCAAGTTGGCCATCAGCAGGTAGCTCTCGATCCGGTCCGGGCTCTCGGCGATGCCGCGGCGGTAGGCGCGGATGGCCTCCTCGCGCAGGCCGGCCAGCGCCAGCACGCCGGCCT
The DNA here is from genome assembly GCA_964482495.1 of uncultured Planctomycetales bacterium. Taxonomy (GTDB): domain Bacteria; phylum Planctomycetota; class UBA1135; order UBA1135; family UBA1135; genus J029. The sequence goes on along the minus strand of CAYZXS010000032.1, from coordinate 26,623 downwards.
CGAATTCGGCGCTGTCGCTGTCGTCGCCGAGCTCCTCGAGCCGCGCCAGCACTGCCCGCGCCTGATCCGGCTTGCCGCGCTCGAGCATGCTCATGGCGATCTGGCGCAGGTAGTCGCCCTCGCCCTCGGGGTCGATCTGGATCAGCCGCCGGACGGTCTTCTCGTAGTTGTGGTAGTCGGTGCAGGCGAGGAAGACGCGCGCCTTCTCCTGCAGCGCCTCGACCTGGGAGCCGCCGCTGTGCTTGAGGTGCTCCTCGATCACCTCGGTGGCCGAGACCGGATCCCCCACCTTGGTGTAGAGCCGCACCAGCAGCCCGCTCTCGCGGTCGTTGGCGGTCCCCGCGATCAGCTTGCTCTCGAGCTCGATCGCCAGGTCGGCCAGCTTCCCGAGCCGCGAGGCCACGGTCATCATCCGGTCCTCGACGTAGCGCCGGCGCGGCACCGAGTCGACGCGCAGCCACAGCTCGTGCCAGCGCTCGCGGGCGACCTCCTCGTCGCCGACCTCCGAGTGCAGCCAGGCCAGCCGCATCTCCAGGTCCTCGCCGGTCTCGGCGGCGCCGCGGGCCTCGCGCAGGGCCTCGAGCACGTCCACCGCCCGCCGCAGGTTGCCGATGCGCTCGAAGGACTCGGCCAGCTGCATCCGCTCCGGCGCCTCGGGCGGGGCCGCGGCGTCCATGCGCTCGAGCGCGGCCTCGGCGGCGGCCAGGTCGCCGCGGAAGCGGTGCAGGTCGAACAGGAACAGGAAGGCGGCGAAGCGGCTCGGCCCCTCCTCGATGCAGCGCTCGGCGCAGGCGATGGCGAGGTCGTCCTGCCCCAGCCCCATCAGGGCCTCGGCGCCGGCGAGTAGGGTCACGCCGGCGGGGTTAGCGGCCAGGAAGGTGTCCCAGGCGGCGCGCGCGGCCTGCTCTTCGCCGCGCTCCAGGTAGTAGCGCGACAGGCCCTCGGGCCACACGGCGCTGTCGGTGTCGCTCGCGATCAGCTCGCGGTAGTTGCGCACCATGTCCTGCTCGCGGCCCGCCTCGCGGTCCATCTCGAGCAGCTCCCGCCGCACCTCGACCGGGAAGCCGCTGGCCTCGGCGTCGCGGCGGAACAGCGCCGCGGCCTCGTCGAAGCGGCCGGTCTCCCGGAGCAGGGCGATCCAGACCCCGCGCGAGGGTCCGTCCAGCTCGCCTTCGTCGGCGAAGCGCTCGAGCAGGGCGTCGAGGGTCTCGTCCGCGCGGTGCGCCTGCACCAACACGGTCAGGGCGTAGTAGCGGTCGCGGTCGAGCTGGGCGCTCGCGCGTGCCTTCCAGGCCCAATCCTGCGCCAGCGCCTCGTCGTCAGCCTGCAGCGCCCACTCCGCGATCCGGATCTCCTGGCGGAAGCGCTTGGTGCCCTCGCCGTCGACCACGAACAGCTCGATGGCGTCCTCCGGCCGGCCGAGCAGGGCCAGCACCACCGCGGCGCGGTTGCTGAGGGCGGCCTCGGTCCCCTCCCGGCGGGCGAAGTCGGCCAGGGCGCTCTCCGACTCTTCGTCCTCGGCCATGTCCAGCAACGCCATGCGCAGCCTCAGCTCGACCTCGCGCGGGCCGCCCTCGTAGCCGGGCAGGGCAGCGCGGTAGGCCTCCAGGGCGCCGGCCCGGTCGCCGGTGGCGTCCAGCAGCCGGGCGCGTTCCAGCAGCCAGCGCGGCTCCTCCTCTTCGACGAGCAGGGCGTCGACGGCCTCGAGCGCGAACTCCAGGGTGCCGCGCCGGCGCATCAAGAGCGCCCGGAGCTCGCGCAAGGCGCGGGCCTGTTCGGCGTCGACGCCACCCTCGTCGGCGCGCCGGCCGAGCTCATCCACCAAGCTCCGGGCCTCGCCGGTGTCGGCGGCGGCGGCCCGCCACAGCGGCTCGACCGCGGACCAGGGGTCGGCGCCGTCGTCGACGATCACCGCCAGCGCCCGCTCCAGCTCCGCTTCGACCGCCGGGTCGAGGGAGGCCGCCGGCGCCTGCGGCTCCTGGAGGACCAAGGCGGGCGCGTCGACCGCGCGGACCGGCCCGCCCAGGCTGAGCAGAGCCGCCAACGCCAAGCCGACCGCGGGTCCAGCGGACCCGAGCGGCGACGAGGCGCGAATCGGGCTCAGATTCATGCCGCGCCTCCGCGGTAGGACGGCCGCCGGCGCCAGGCCAGGTCGGCGAAGAACAGCAGCAGCGCCAGCGTGAGCAGCGCCGGGGCCAGCTCGCGCAACCGCAGCGAACGCCCGGCGCCGGTCGCCAGCGCGTCGGACGGCCCCGAGAGCTGGCTGCCGCCGGTGGCCGCGGCCAGGGCCGGCAGCGACAGCTCCCGCCAAGGGTCCACTTGGAGCTCGGCGGCGAGGCCGTCCCGCGCCGGCGAACACAGCCGGTGGCGCAGCTCGGCCCCGGCGGCCCCCGCCAGCGCCCGCAGCTCGCGCGCCGCCGGCCACGGCAGGCGGGCCTCGAAGCGCCCGGGGGCCCGCTCCTCGAAGCGCGGCGTCAGGGCGTCGGCGAGCGCCGCACCGTCGGGGCCGAGCAGTTCGGCGGCGGGCAGGTGCGCGCTGGCGCGGCGTCGTTCGGCGCGCAGCCGCAGCTCGGCGCCCTGACGGGTGACGCTCCAGCGGAAGGGCGCGGCGCCGTCGTCGGCCGTGCGCGCCAGGAGCTGGGCCATGAGCGGACCGAAGCCGTCCCAGCCGCGCCAGCTCTCGGTGCCGGCGCCGGCGGGCTCGGTGGTCATCGCGCTGACGCGGCCGAGGCCGTGGCGCCAGCTCGCCAGCACCGGGTGGGCGCCCTTCACGGTCTCGACCAGCACCTCGGCCCCCGGGCGGGGGCGGGTCTCGACGTAGCCTGCCAGCTCCGGGAGCCCCTCCGGGTCGGCGCCCGCCCACCAAGACGGCCCGCCGCGCCCGCGCACCGCGTGGCTGCCCGGCCGGTAGCTCGGCAGCTTGGCGCTGGCCGGCTGCTTCAGGATGACCTCCGGCAGGTTGAAGCGGTTCGGCACGTTGTAGAAGCGGCCCTTGCCCCAATTCGCCAGGTTGACCAGGAACTCGCTGTGGGTCTCGGGCCCGATCAGCACCGTCGAGACGTTCATGCCCTTGTCCGCCATCCGCCGCAGCATGCTCTCGAAGGGGCCGGTCTCGACCCCGCCGTCGGTCAGCACCAGCACGTGCTTGTAGCGCGTCTGCACGTTCTGCATGCCGTAGAAGGCCTCCTCGATCGCCGGCAGGATCACGGTGCCGCCGCCGGCATCGAGCCGGTTCAGCGCCCGCTCGAGCTCGATCAGGTTGCTGGCCGGCTGGATCGGCGCCGCCCAGCGCTTGGCGCCGTAGAACTCGACGATGCCGACCTTGTCGTGCGGCAAGAGGCGTCGGATGGCCAGCCGCGCCACCTCCTTTGCGAGCTGCACCCGGTTGCCGCCCATCGAGCCCGAGGTGTCGATGATCACGCACAGGGTGGTGCTCGGGTCGCGCTTCTCCTCCTTCTGCACCAGCTCGACCGGGAGCAGGTCGGCGACCGGCGTGTCCGCCCAGCCGCCCGGGCCGAAGGCGGCGCCGCCGCTCATCAGCAGCCCGGTGCCTCCCTGCGCCACGGCGGCGGCCAGGCGCTGCTGGAAGTCCCGCGGCACGCTGGCGGCGCTGCGGTCGTCGAGCAGCACCAGCGGGTAGTCGTCGGGGTCGGCCTGCCCGAGCCCACCGGCCTCGGTGAAGCGGAAGCCGGGGCCGACCAGCCGCGCCAGGGCTTGGGCGCCGCCGAGGCTGCGCTCGCCGAGGTACAGCACCTCGAAGGGATCCTGGACCGCGAAGCTGCGGCCGAGGGCGTTGTCCTCCTGTCGGCGGTCGCTGCCCTGGAGGGTCTCGAGCCGGAGCTCCAGCTCGACGAAGCCGGCTTCGGCCGGCTCGAAGACCAGGACGGCTTCGGCGCGGCCGTCGACCGCGAGCTCGGGGACCTCGGCCAGGACCGGGTCCTCGCCGCGCCGGTGCAGGCTGAGCCGGACCCGCCCCGGCCCGCCGGCGACCACCGCCCGCAGCCGCGCCGGGTGTCCCTGGCGAAGCTCCCCGTCGGCGGCGAATCCCGCGAGGCGCAGCTCCTCGCGGTCGGGCGCCAGCGGCAAGACGTGCACCGGGACGCCGCGGGCGCTCAGCTCGGCGGCGGCCTCGCCCCAGTCCTGCGCCGCGGCGCGGCCGTCGCTCGCCAGGACCACGGCGCCGACCTCGCCGTCCGGGATCGCCCCGGCGGCCGCGGCGAGCGCCCGGCCGAGCGGGCTGCCGTCGCGCAGATCGTCGGCGCCGGCGTCGAGGCTGCGGCGACGCCCGAAGCCGTCGGCCGCCCAGGCTCCGCCGCCGCCCCACTCGACCAGCTCGGCGTCGGCGCCGGCGGGGAGCTCGGCCCGCATCGCCTCGAAGGCGGCCTCGGCCCGCTGCCGGTCCCGGTCGGTCACGCTGGCGGAGCGGTCGAGCAGGAACACGTAGCGCTCGCCGCCGTCGCCCGCGACGAAGGCCGGCCGCGCCAGGGCCAGGGCCAGGCACGCCAGGCACAGGCTGCGCATCAGGGCGTGGACCGGTTCCCGCCGGGCGCCGCGCCACAGCCAGGGCAGCGGCGCCGCGATCAGCAGCAGCAGGAAGCTCGGCGCGAGGAAGCTCACGGGGATCAGGGGAGGCGGCCGCGGTGGAAGGCGTGCCACTCGAAGAGCAGCAGGGCCAGGGCGAGGAGGACGAGCCAGGACCAGGCCGGCAGGCCGGCGCCCTCGGCGCCCGGATCGGCGGCGGCGAGGCTGGCGGCAGGGAGCGGCAGGGTGGCGGCGCCGTCGAGCAGGCTGACGGCGAGGCGGCCGCGCTCGCCGCGGTAGAGCCCGGCGGCGGGCGGCACGAAGGCGGCGCCGACCGGTTCCAGGCGGCGGCCGTCGGCGGCCTCCCAGGCGGCGCGGGATGCGGAGGCCGGGTCGTCGACCGGGGCGGCGGCGGCCCAGGACTCCAGGCCCTCCCCCGCCGCGGCGACCGGCAGCAGCTCGTCGCCGCCGGCGAGCCAGCGCAGGCACCGCGCGACGAACAGCGGGTAGGAGCGGCTGCTCGGGAAGCTCGACGGCGGCTCCATCACCGCGTCCCAGACGACCACGGCGGGAGCCGGAGCGCCGGTCTCGACGCCGAGGCGGACGGGGCGCTCCAAGCCGCTCGCCAGCGAGAGCGCGTCGATCTCGGCGAAGCCGAGCCGGCGATAAACCCGGTTCAGGAAGGCGTCGGCGGAGCCTGCGCCGGCGCCGCGGACCAGGAAGGCGAAGTCGCTCTGCGCGACGCCGGTCAGCTCCAGGGCCGGCAAGCCGGCGCCGAGGGTCTCGCCGGCGCGCCGCAGGACCAGCGCGGCGTCGGCCTCGACCACCTGGACCGCGGGGTCGCTGGCGACCAGCGCCCGCAGCCCTTCGGGCAGGGTCGGCGACAGCAGCGCCCGGATCGGCGGGCGGACGGGAAGCACCAGCTCGACGGCGTCGTCGGCGGCCAGGCCGTCGCCGCCCGGGAGGGCAAGGCGGAGCAGCTGGCCGCGCGCCGGCAGCTCGTCGAAGCGCAGCACCGCGCGGCCGGGACCGGCGGCGTCCGGCAGGCGCCGGAAGGGCAGCTGGGCCGGCTGCCCGTCGAGGCTGACGGCGAGGCCGTCGGGGTCGCCGGCCAGCTCCAGCCGCAGGTCGACCCGGTCCCACCGGCCCGACGCCGCCTCGGCGAGGCCGGCGGACAAGAAGCCGCGGTTGCCGGCCCGCGGCGCCGCCTCGGCGGCCCGGCGCACGACCTCGGCGCGGTCGGGCAGCGCCGCCAGCCACTCCGGCCGCAGCGGCGCGTCGCCGTAGAAGCGCAGCTCGGTGGCTTGCTCCGGCTCCCGCTCGGCCCAGGCCAGCAGCCGCGCTTCGGCCCGCGACGGCGCCGCCTCCGGCGCCAGGCCCGCGAGCCGCTCCTCCAGCAACCGGACGTGCTCGCCGCGGCGCAGCAGCAGCCGCGCCGAGGCGCCGCACCACCAGACCTCGCGCCGCTCGGCGGGCAGGGCGGCGGCGTCTTCCAGCAACAGCTCGCGCGCGGCCTCGAAGCGGCCGGCCCAACCAGCGCCGGCGCTGCCGTCGAGCACCAGCACGTGCTGCTCGCCGGTGTCGCGCTCGAGCCGCAGGCCGCTCGCCGCGAACCACAGCAGCGAGGCCACGGCCAGGAACAGCAGGTAGGCCCACGGGTGGCGGAAGCTGCGGACGAAGACCCGCGCCCGGGTGTCCTCGACCGCCTCGCGCCAGAACAGCGTCGTCACCACCTCGAGCTCGCGGTGGCGCACCCGCAGCCGCTGCAGCAGGAACAGGCCGGCGGCGATCGCGCCCCAGCCCGCCAGCAGCGCCGGCCACGGGATCGACGGGAAGCTCACGCCTGGTACCTCCCGCCCTCGAAGACGCCGGCGATCTGCGGCACGACCTCCTGGTCGGCGTCCAGCCGCAGCAGGCCGGCCTGGCGCCGCTGCGCGAAGTCCGCCAAGGTCTGCTGGAAGCGGTCGTAGGAGGCCCGGTATCGCTCGAGCACGGCGCCGGTCACGGTCACGTCCTGTCGCTCACCGCTCTCGCAGTCGCGCAGCCGCAGGTCGCCCTCGATGGCCGGGTCGCGGTCGCCGGGCCGGACCACCTGCACCAAGAGCAGCCGGTGCCGCACCCGCTTCAAGGCCTCGACCACGGCGTCGGCGCCGGCCGGGTCGAAGAAGTCCGAGATCACGACCGCCAGGCCTTGGCGCAGCGGCATGCCGTTGAAGCGGCGCAGCGAGCGGGCGATGTCGGTGGCGCCGGCGGGCTGAAGCCGCTCCATGCGCTGGGCGAAGCCCGGCAGGCTGCCCCAGCCCGAGCGCGGCCGCACCAGCACCTCGAGGTCGGCCCCGAAGGGGAAGACCCCGACCCGGTCGAGCTGGCCGAGGGCGATGGCGGCGAAGGCCATCGAGGCCCGCAGCGCCGCCCGCACCCGCGGCGGCTCCTCCAGCCACATGCTGGTGGAGACGTCGGGCAGCAGGTAGACCGGCAGGTCCTCGAGCTCCTCGAACAACCTCAGGAAGACCTTGCCCAGCCGCCGGTAGAGGTTCCAGTCGATCGCCCGCAGCTCGTCGCCGGGCGAGTAGGGCCGGTAGTCCTGGAACTCGATGCCGGTGCCGAGCGCCTTCGAGCGCTGCTCGGCGAAGCGCCCGCCCCGCGGCACCCGCTTCGCCACCAGCCGCAGGTGTTGCAGCGACTCGAGGAAGTCGGGGTCGAAGAGCTCTTCGGCTTGGACCGGCGAGGCCATGGTCGGGTCTAGGCTTCCGGCGCGATCAGGCGTGCGGCTGGACCTTGTCGAGCACCGCGGCCACCACCATGTCGGGCGTGACGCCCTCGGCCATGCCGTGGAAGTTGATCATCACCCGGTGGCGCAGGCAAGCGGGCGCGACGGCGCGGATGTCGTCGCAGCTGACGGCGAAGCGGCCGGCGAGCAGCGCCTTGACCTTTCCGCACAGGAGCAGGGCCTGGGCGCCGCGCGGGCTCGAGCCGAGGGCGACGTTCTCGTTCACCAGCGCCGGCGACCACTCGCGGTTCGGCTGGGTGCCGATCACCAGGCGCACGGCGTGGTCCATGGCCGCCTCGGGCACCGGGACCGAGCGCACGGTCTCGCGCAGCTCCAGGATCTCGGGGCCGTGGCAGACCGCCTCGAGCTCGGCTTCCTCGGTGCCCGTGGTGCGCTCGAGGATGGTCTTGTACTCGGCCTCCTCGGGGTAGTCGACGACCAGCTTCATCAGGAAGCGGTCGAGCTGCGCCTCGGGAAGCGGGTAGGTGCCCTCCTGCTCGACCGGGTTCTGGGTCGCCATGACGCAGAAGGGCTCGTCGAGCTTGATCGTGCGCCGGCCGACCGAGATCTGCCGCTCCTGCATCGCCTCGAGCAGCGCCGACTGGGTCTTGGGCGTGGCGCGGTTGATCTCGTCGGCGAGCACCAGGTTGGCGACCAGCGGCCCCTCCTGGAAGCGCAGCTCGTGGCCGCCGCCCTCGGTCTCGACCAGCACCTGGGTGCCCTGGATGTCGGCCGGCATCATGTCAGGCGTGAACTGCACCCGCGAGAAGCGCAGGTCGACGGCGCTGCCCAGCGTCCGCACCAGCAGGGTCTTACCCAGCCCAGGGACTCCTTCGAGCAGGACGTGGCCGCCGGCGAGCAGCGCGGTCAGCACACCTTCGACGACGTCCTGCTGGCCGACCATGGCGCGGCAGACCTGGGCGCGGACGCGCTCGTAGGTGTCGCGGAACTTCTCGGCCTGGGCGCGGGCGGTGTCGCTCGCGTCCGCCGCTTGCACGGGATCGCTCATGTCTGTTCTCGGGTGCTCTGGCGCAGTTTCAGGAAGTACTCGCGCACCAGGCTGCGCATCCACGGGTCCAACTCAAGGCGCCGCAGCGCCGAGGCCGGTCCCTGGCGGGGATCCCGCTCCGACGCCGTCACCGGCGGCGCCGGCTCGGCGCGGGGCTGGACCCGCTCCTGGGTGATCTTGGTCTTGCCCGGGTTGGGCTGCCCTTTGACGCGGTCGGGGATGGGCACGCCCAGCACCAGGCTGGCGGTGCCGCGCGACTTCTTCGGCTGCGACGGGCCGCCCCGGCCCTTGGCGTCGGGGCTCGGCTGGTTGCCGAAGCCGATGCTCAGGTCGCGGCTGACCGGCGGCTTGCGGTCGCGCAGCGACGGCTGCATGCCGCCGCGGGACTCCTGGTCCTCCTCTTCGTCGTCGACGTTGTCCTCCTCCTCGAGGTCGTCGTCGTCGGGCGTGTTGACGTGGTCCTTGCTCGACCAGTCGGAGGCGGCTGGGTTCCGGTTGGAGCCGCGCGAGGAGCCGCGGCCGGCGGTCGAGCCGGACTCCTGCTCCTCGTTCTTCTTGGGCTTCTGGCCGCTCTTGGGCGGGTCCTTCTTCGGCGCCTTCTTCTTCGCCGCCCCGGTCTTCTTCTTGCCCGGCTTGGAGATCTGCCCCTGCTGCGATGGGCTGCCCTGGGCGCTGCCGGCGCCGGTCGAGGACTCGGCGGCGGACGACCGGCCGCTGCCGGTGACGCCCTCGGTCTCGCGGCTGTCCTGCTCCTCGGCCTCGGAGCTGGCGTGGGTCTCGGCGGTGGCCTCCGCGCCGGGACGCTTCGCCGGCTTCTCCTCCGAGGCCTCTGGGCGGCCCGCTTCGGCGGCAGGGGCCTCCGCCTCCGGGGCGGCGCCGGGCGCCGCCGCCCCCTTCGGCGGCAGGGCGGCGGTGGTGTCCTGCTCGAAGCGGGCGGGCGGCTGCCAATCCCCCAGCAGGACCCCGAGGAGCAGCAACAACAGCGCCAAGGGCAGGGCCGGCATCGGGCCCGCTTGGGCGCCGCCGCGGGAGAAGCGCAGCTCCGCCCGGCGGGCCTCTTCGAGGCGGGTCTCGGCGTCGGCGACGGCGGCGTCCATGAAGGGGCTGCGCCGGTCGCGGGTCAGGAATTCGTCGGCCGCGGTCAGCCGGTCCTCCAGGCCCAGCTGCTGGTCCCACTCCCCCAGCGCCCGCCGGCGGCGGACGGCGCCGCGGCGCGCCTGGAGGGTGTCGACGCCGACGGCGCCCAGGTAGAGCGCGGCCGCGCCCAGGATCCAGGGCCAGACAGGGAGTCGCAGGGCCTCGACCCCGGCCAGGCGGCCGGTCCCTTGGAGGACGGCGTAGAGGCCCAGCAGCCACGCCGCCAGCTTCAGGCGGTCGCGCAGCGCCCGCGCCATGCCGCGCCGGCCCGCCGACCGCCGCAGCCCGCGCTCGGCGGCGCCCGCGAGTGAGCCGAGCTCCCGGCGCATCGGCTCCCAGCGGCCGGCGCTCACTGCTGCTCCTCCTGCTCGGCGTGCCGCTGGGCGGCCTGCACGACCTCGCCGGTCCAGGGGTTGTGGAGGTAGGCGACGACCGTCACCTGCCGCGGGTCGACGTCGGTCGACATCAGCACCGCCTGGCCGCGGCCCTCGGCCATGGCCTGGCGCAGCCACTGCTCCTGGGCGGCCCCGAGCTCGGCCAGCGGCTGCTCGAAGCGGTGCTCGAAGGCGCCGCCTTCCATCTCCAGGCGCACGCCCCGGGCGCGCTCGGTCAGCGGCGCCCGGGCGAGCATGCGGTGGATCACCACCTGCGACTTGCCCGGGAAGAGCACGCCGCGCTCGGCCAGCACCACGCACAGCCGCAGGTCCTCCGCGCCGCGCTCCGGCCCCTCGGCGGTGACGCCGCCGCGCAGCACGCCGTCGACCAGCTCGAAGTCGATGCTCAGTTCCCAGTCGCTGGCGTCGGCCAGCTCGTCGTAGGCGATCGACTTCAGGCGCCGGTAGATGCCCTCGCGGTCGCGCAGGCGTCCGGCGCCCGGGCCGGCGCGGCGGCCGTTGAAGAGGTGCACGGTCGGCTCCGAGACCTGCCGGAGCTGGGCGATCTCGAGCCCGTAGGGCGTCACCAAGGGCTCCAGCCCCGGCACCTCGACGTGGTAGGAGAGGAAGGCGGCGTGGCCGTCGCGGAAGTGGCTGATCAGCCCCTCGTTGGCCAGGGCGCCGGCCTGGGCGAAGCGCTCGAACTGGCCGTTGGTGAAGAACTCGACCAGCACGACGCGGTTGGTCTCGCTCTCTGGGTCGGGCTCGTAGCGCGCCGCGGCGCCGAAGTTGAGCACCTTGCCCTCGATCATGCGCTCGATCAGGTCGACCGAGAAGGGCTCCTCGTCCGCCAGCTCGGGCTGCACCCGCTGCAGGCCCTCGATGGCTTGCGGCCCGCTCTCGGGCGCGATCGCCGCCTGGACGTAGCGCGAGAAGGCGCGGCGCCAGCGGCCCTGCCCTTCGTAGTAGCGCCCCAGGTTGAGGTTGATCATGCCGTCCTCCGGCAGACCGAAGGCGGCCGAGAGCAGGTGCTTCCACGCCTGCTGGTCGCGGCCGGCCGTGAGGTGGACCTCGCCCAGCTTGGAGTGGATCTGGTGCGCCGAGTCCGGATAGCGGTCGGCCCGCGCCGCCTCCAAGCCGAGCTCGCCGGCGGCGATCACGTAGTCCGGCCAGCCGTCCTCGGCCAGCTCCTTCATCCGGTCCAGCGCCGCGGTGGCGCGCAGGTCCTCGGTCATCGAGGCGTCGGCCCAGGCCAGCGCCCGCCGCACCTCCTCCTCGGGAGCGGCGTCGTCGAGGCGCAGGCCGAGCAGCAAGCCGGCGGCCTCCCGGGCCAGGCGGGCGCCGGGGAAGTCCTCGAGGAAGGCCTCGACCGCCTCCGGGTCCTCGTCGACCATGGCGCGGAAGTAGGCCAGGTCGTCCAGAGGGAAGGCCGGCGGCGCGCTCGGCGTCAGCCGCACCCAGCGATTGACGCGGTCGATCTCGACCTCGAAGTGCAAGTAGAGGTTGAGGCCGAAGCTGCCGAAGACGCCGTCCGGGTGGGAGAGGATGACCTCCTCGGGCCGGAAGGCGACGAATTCCGCCAGGTCGAAGCTGCCCGCGCGCACGGAGCCGACGTCCCCGGCAGGGTGGCCCATGCGGTCGGCCAGGTCGGCGTCGATCAGGCTGTCGAAGCGCGAGCCGCCCAGGGCCATCGCCTTGGCGCCGCGGCCGCCGTGGCGGACCGGGAGCCAGACGAGGTCATTGCGCAGGGTCACGGGCAGGGTGACGCTGCCCTCGACCTGGGGCGGCTGGCCGCCCTCGGCCTCCCGCGCCGGCCCGAACTCGAGGAAACCCCGGGCCAGGTCGAAGACCAGGTGGTAGTCGCGCAGCACCTGGGCGCCGATGGTGCCGACGACCGCGTTCTCCCCCATCTCGTGGGAGTGGTACTTGGTGAAGTCGTCGAGCAGGTCCTCGTCGCCGTGCTCGCGCTTGGGCACGGTGATGCCGAAGTCCGGGAAGTGGATCCGGATCGGCGTCGGCTGGCCGTCCGCGCTCTCGGTCTTGAGCGGGTCGGCGGCCTTGTTGTGGAGCTGCAGGCCGCAGGGCGTGTCCAGGTCCAGGAACAGGTTGGCGGGGATGCGGCGCGCGGGAGTGCTCAGGTCGCACTCGACCAGCAGCCGGCCCGCCACGACGCGCACGGGCACCCGGCCGCCTTCCTGCGCCGGGAGCCCGGGCGCGGCAGCGACCGGGAGCGCGGCGATCAGCAGGACTTGGGGGAGGATCCGGCGGAGCAAGGGTCGGGGGCGAGGCGAAGACGAGCCTGCCGGGGATGGAGTCCGGCAGGCTCGAGGGGGAGACGACGAAGCGCGCCGTCGGGAGCTAGAACTCGTCCTCCTCGGGGTTACGCGGGACGCCCTGGATCTCTCCGAAGGCCCAGTTCTGCTCGGACATGGCGATCTCGATGTTCATGCTAGCCGGCACGCTCACGGCGACCGGAACGAAGCCCTGACCTCAGCAGGAGCCAGGGAACATCGCCCTGGCTACCTCCTGCTCGGTCGTCTTGTCGGTCACGGTGAACACGGGGGACTTGCCCACCGGCCACCACTTGAGGTATTGCTCGCCGCCCTCGCCGAAGTACCAGACCTGGTCGGGCGAGAAGGCGAGCTGGTCACCCTGGCGCTGGAAGCCGAATTCGGCCCGCACCGGGCCGCCCCACTCCAGCAGCTGGGCGCCGCCGGCCGGGACCTCGACCACCGGCGAGCCGCCGGGGCCGACGGTCACGGCCATCGTGGCCATGCCGATCTTGCCCGACTCGAGCCGGTACGCGACCGCCGGCACCGTCGCCGGACCCTCGAAGCGGCCGAGGTCGAAGCAGTGGCGGCCGTCGAGGCTGCGCACCACCGCGGACAGGATCTTGCCCTCGCCGTCGAAGCCGTCGGCGACGCTCAGGCGGCCGGCAGCGCCGTCGTAGGGCGCGAGCTTCAGCTCGCGGCCGGTGGGGTCGACCTCGAGCCGGTGCAGCCCGTCCTCCAGGCTGAGGGTCTCGCCCAGCCAGGTCGCGACCTTGCCGCGGCCGACCAGGACCGCGTCCACGCCGACCTCGGAGTAGTCGCCGTCGCCGTCCTGGTCGATCAGGGAGATCCGGTGGCCGTCGACCTCGCCGACCATGGCGCCGCCGGCGGCGTAGGACCAACCGTTGGCGCCCTGCTTGAGGCGCACGGCGTAGCGGAAGCCGTCCGCGCCGCGCAGCATGGCGGAGGCCTCCGGGCCCTCCAGGGCGACGTCGGTGGCCCCGTCCCCGTCCAGGTCGAGCCGGAGCAGGGTGCCCTCGAGGGCAGCGACGTGGGCGCGGCCGTCCCCCAGGCGGATGGCGTCGCCGACGGGCAGGAAGCGCTCCGCCGGGAGCTCGATCGCCCAGTCGCGGTAGCGCTTGTGGGTCAGGGGGACGACGTCCTCACCGGGGTCCGTTGCCGGACCGCCGGTGAGTGCCAAGAGCATGAGGCTGCAAACCATTTGGACTCCGGAGTCGGGTGCGGGCCCCTGCCCAAATCAGGTGGCGACAGGGAGAACCCAGACATCGCCAGCCTAACAAGGAAGGAAGGGAGGAGGATCCGGGAATGCAGCGCCCCCAGGCGGGCGTTGCCCTCCCTCGCAGCCCTCGACCGAATTCCTTCTGAATCCGACCGAAAGAGATGATTCCGGCGCCCTACTCCCTCCCGATCCCCTGCCTGCTCTAGCGGCATTAGCAATTCCCTGTAGGCAAAGGCACGAAATATGCCCTAAACTTAGGCATCGAGACGGGATTATGCCCCGTCCGTTGCACCTCCTCGAGCCCTCGGTAGGCCTGGCTGCGCACCCCCTCGTCGCTCAGGTCCGCGTGGCACACCTCCTCCATCGAGCACAAGCACTCCCTGCCAATCATGCGTCCCCGCATCCTCCTCCCCGCGCTGGCCCTGGGGGCCCTCTCGAGCGCACTGACGGCCCAAACCGTCTACCTCACTGAAGATTTCAGCACCGGTGTCATGCCCCCCGCGGGCTGGGTCGAAGGCAACAACGGCAACAACGTCGGCTGGGAGATCGAATATGCCGGCCTCGGCGTCCTGCTCGGCAGCGACCACGCCTGGCACGACGATCACACCGGCTACAACGACAACTACATCATGTCGCCGGCGATGGACCTGACCGGCGCCACCGCCGTCTGGGCCTATTGCGACCAGGGCATCACCTTCGCCTCCTGGCGGGACCATCACTACGTCGACGTGTCCCTGGACAACGGCGTGACCTTCATCAACCTGCTGGACGACCTCTCCGGCGACGGCTGGTCCACGCTCTCCGTCGACCTCGCCGCCTACGCCGGCACCAACGGCGTCAACGTCTCGTACCGCTACACCGGCGACTACGCCTCCGAGTGGGAGCTCGACAACGTCACGGTCGACGACGTCGGTCCGCCCCCGCCGCCCCCGGTCTGGCCCAACATGCCGACCAGCTTCGTCGCCGCTGCCGCCTACACGGACGGCTTCGAGACCTACGGCGGCGTGACCCCGAGCCACTTCGCCCTCAACGCCCTGGACGCCGCGACCGGCCTGGCCGACGCCGAGGCCTACTGCGAGATCGACGGCGGCTCCGGCTACGGCGCGGCCACCGGCACCGCCTGCCTCGAGATGGGCCTGGACCCGCTCTCGAACAACTACCACGACGTCCGCAACGGCCTGATCATCGGCCTCGACGGCGGCAACGCCAGCAGCCTGGTCCTGGACTTCATGGCCATCGACCACGGCGAAGAGTCCGACACCTGGGACGGCGTCTGGGTCTCCGACGACGGCCTCACCTGGCACATGGCCTACGGTGACTGGACCTCGCTACTCAGCTCCTGGCAGTCCGTGCCCGGCGTCGTCCTCGACAGCCTCGGCGCCAACACCGCCGGCCAGTTCTACCTGCTGTTCGCCCAGGACGACAACTTCCCCTACGGCTACCTGGACGGCATCGGCATCGATGACATCCTGCTGACCACCAACGGCACCGTCGGCCCGACGCTGTCGATCAGCAACCTGGTCGCCGGCTCGGTGTGCACCATCCAGGTGCAGAACGCCTCGCCCAACGGCCTGATCCGGATCGGCTACTCGCTCCTCGGCGCCGGTCCCGTGACCACGCCCTACGGCGACCTGCTGCTCACCCCGCCGATCACCACCCTGCCCAACATGTCGGCGGACGCGAGCGGCAACGCCTCGCTGTCGGCTCCGGTCCCCGGCTTCGGCGCCGGCGCCTCCGTCTGGCTGCACGCCTTCGACGTCCAGGCCCTGACCTTCACCAACCCCCTCGCCGAGGTGATCCTGTAATCGCGGGGCGTCCTCCCCGGGGCGAGCGCTCAGCCGCCCGCCCCGGCCCCACCGCGCCGCCCCGGCAACGGGGTGGCGCTTCTCGCTTAGACTGGACCGAGGTCTGAACCCATGCTCGCGTCCCTGCTCCTTGCCGCCGCTCTCCCCCAGGCTCCCTATGTCCGGCCGCCGGTCCGCGTGGACGCGGGCCACACTGCCAGCGCCGAGTCGGTGGCCTCAGCGATCGAGGACCGCTTCGCCGCGGCCGCCTGGGTGAGCGGCGCCGCGGGCGCCCAGCACGTCTGGTGCGCCCCATCGGGTGACGGCGGCCTCAGCTTCGGCGCGCCGGTGGCGCTCGACGCCGACCCCACCGGCGCCGCGAAGGAGCTCGCCGAGAGCTCCCTCCAGATCGCCGGCGGCCGCGCCTACGCCTGCTGGCTCGACCAGCGCAACGGGCTCGCGGACCTCTACTTCAGCTTCAGCCCCGACCGCGGCGCCAACTGGTCGCCGCCGCTGCGGCTGGACGACGGACACGGCGGCGGCTTCGCGCGGGTAGACCGCTTCCGCATGATCGCCGACGGCCCCAGTCAGCTGGTGGCCGTCCTGATGACGGTGTCGGCGCCGGGCATCGGCGAAGAGGTCCGCCTCGCCCTCTCCCACGACGGCGGCCTCAGCTTCCCGCCGTCGACCCTGTTCCGGCTGGGCAGCGACGTCGCCGGGCTCGATCTGAGCTTCGACGCCGGCAGCTTGCACCTGGTCTGGCAGGACGACATGGCCTTGCCCGGCTTCCTCGAGCCGCGCTACCAACGCAGCGACGACCTCGGCGCGACCTGGCTGCCGACGGCGCTGCGGCTCGCCCCCGGGCTCATGACCGACCCGACTGGCATTCGAGTGGAAGCAGACGGCCAGCGGGTGGCGGTGGTCTGGCAGGAGATCAGCGCCCTGTGCTCGATCGCCCTCAACCTCTCGAACGACGGCGGCGACAACTGGCTGCCCTATCCGCGGCGGGTCGCCGGCTCGATCTCCCCCGCCTGCCAGCCTCAAGAACCGCGCCTGCTGTACACGCCGGGGCACCTGGTGGTGGCCTGGGCCGACGACCGCGGCGGCAGCGTCCAGCAGCCGTGGCTGGCCTGGACCGACGACGACGCCGTCACCTGGACCGAGCAGCTGCTGTTCCCGACCTACGGCCGCCAGCCACAGCTGCGCGGCGACCCCGCCCGCGGCACCTTCGCGGTGCAGTGGAACGGCGGCTCCCAGATCTACGCCGCGGTCTCGCGCGCCGCCACCCCCGACCCTCAGCAGGTCTTCGTGGTCGACACCGGCGATCACCTCGACCGCGTCGGCATGCGCCGCGACGGCCCCTACGACGACCTCTATTCGGTCTGGCTGGAGGAGGACGCCGCGGGCCAGAACCACGTCTGGGCGGCCGGCTTCCGCGCCGCGACGCTGGTGCCTCGAGGCAGCTTCAGCGCCGGCGGCAGCGTCTCCTTCGAGGCCTTCCAATTCCCGCATGATGAGTTCGGCTGGTCCTTCCAGGTGGCGCTGGCCCTGGCGCCGGGCTCCTTCGCGCTGCCCTTCGGCGACGGCCGCAGCGTGGGTCTCCTGGCCGATCCCCTCTTCCTCGCCACGGCCGGGGCCCCGGCCCTGCGCGGCACCCTGCAGCCCGACGGCGGCGGCACCACGCCCCCGCTGGCCTTCCCGCCCGCGATCCCGCCCGGCACGCCCCTGCGCATGGCGGCGGTCAGCTACGCCGCCGGGCCGCCGCGCTTCGGGGCCATCACCGACGTCCGCACCGTCGTCACCTGGTGACGGAAAGGGAGACGGGAGCGGGCCGGAGCCCGCTCCCGCGGATGGACCAGAGCGCGCCGCTCAGAGGATGTCCAGCACGCCGGACCCCAGGGAATTGTCCACCAGGGTCACCACTGCCGCGCGGTAGTTGAGGTCCTCGGCGATGCTCGAGTTCCAGGGCAGGAGCTGCTTGTCCACCACCAGCCCCAGCGCCGCCGCGGCGAAGGCACGCCCGAGCGGCGTGTAGTTGCGGTCGTCGCGCAGCACCCGGACCAGCGGCGTCACCGAGCGGTGGTCGCCGATGAAGCCGATGGCGGTGGCCACTGACGAGAGCACCGACAGCGCCGGCCGCTTGCCGTCCTCGGGCTGCAGGCGGGCGAGCAGCACCTCGAGCACCTCGTGGTCGTTCATCAGGCCGAGCCCGACCGCGGCCTGGCGCAGCACCTCCGGGCGGCGGCTGCTCTCGCGCACCACCTCCTGGATCGCCTCCCGGTGCTCGCTGGCGCCGAGCAGACCGAGCGAGATGGCGCAGTAGCCGCGCAGCTCGCCGTCCTTGCCGCGGCGCATCGCCTCGGCCACCGGGCCCTTGGCGGGGCCGAAGCGCATCAGGCCGAGCGAGACCGCGTAGGCGGCCTTGCGCGACGGCGCCTTCTCCTTCAGGAAGCGCCCCAGCAGGGTCTCCCCGACCACCGAAGACGGCCCCGAAGCTCCGGCTTCCTGGAGGTGATGGGCCATGACCCCGAGGGCCAGGCCGGCCCACGGCCGGTAGCTGCTGCTGCCCTTGAGCACCTTCTGGAGCAGGAAGTCCTGGACGGAGTCCCGCAGCGGGTGGGCGTCGGGCAGCGCCGCGCCGAGGTAGGCCAGCGAGATCGCGGTCAGGTTCCGCTCCTGCAGGTCGGCGCCGTCATCGGCCAGCCGGCGCAGCGCCCTCCCGATCTCGACGCGCTGGAGGTCTCCGCAGCTCCGGGCGAGCAGGCCGCTCGCCTGCACCACCGACTGCCGCACCGCGTTCGGGGCCTTGCTCCTCGGCGCGACCAGGGCCAGCAGGGCCTGGCTCCAGCGATCGGCCTGTCCGGGGCTGGCGCCGGCTTGGATCAGCTTCGCCATCGCCGTCGGGCAATGGGCGCGGATCAGCCGGTGCTGCCCGCCGTCGGCCAGCACGCCGGCCAGCCGCTCGAGCATCGACTCCGGCTGCTCGAGCCGGGTGAGCCCGAGGCTGATGATCGCCGCCACCCGCAGATCGGGGACCGCCCCGGTCTCGCCGCCGGCGATGCCCCAGAGCCGCTCGGCGATGCGCGTCCGCAGCGAAGGGTCGCCGCTGGCGTTCGCCACCAGGCCCAGGCCGTAGACGGCGAAGACGCGGGTCCGGAGGCGGACGCCGGAGTCGGCCCCGCAGAGGGCGCGGCCGGCGTCCGTGTCCAGGGCCAGGTCCTCGAGCTCCGGCAGCACCACCGGGTCCTGGAGGATGCCGAGCGACAGCGCGGCGGTCTCGGAGACCTCCGGGTGCGGGTGCCGCAGGCGCTCCCGGATCAGGCCGACCACCGAGCGGTCGGTGCCGACCTTCGCCAGCGCCACCAGGCAGGAGGACTGGATGTCGATCGAATCCGACTCCTCCAGCGCCTCCCGCAGCGCCGGGATCACCTCGTTGGCGATCTGATGCGCCGTCGGCTTGAAGGTCCGGACCTGGCTGGTGTAGCCGCCGAGGCCTTCGGTGAGCGGGTTGACCCCGGTGCCGACCCCAGCGCCGTGGACCTTGGCCTTGAGGTTGAGGAAGGGCTCCTTGTTGAACTCCCACCAGTAGACCCAGCGGGTCAGGTCGTCGCCCATCGGGCCGCCGTCGGTGACGGGCTGCCGGGGAGGCGGCTGAGGGATGGGAGGCACGTTCGGAGGCGTGACGCCGGGCGGGGTCGGAGTGCCGGTCACGGGGGGCGGCGGCGTTCCCGGGTTCGGCGGCGGCGGAGCGCCGGGCGGGGTCGGGGTGGCCACGCCCCCGCCGCCCGGCGGGACGATGTCCTGGGGGCCGCGGTAGGTGCCGCCGTGCGCGGCCAGCTCGGCCGGGAAGGCCAGCGCCACGGCGAGGGTGATCAAGAGGGAGAGGCTTCTCATGCGTCTCGGGGTTGGTGGTGAGGAAAGAACGGCCGTGCCCCATCTTTGGCAAACCCGGTGCCAAGCCCCTGGAAGCCCTCAGCCTGGCGGCGCGTCACGGATCGGAAACGGCGGGTCGGCGCGGCAACGTCCGGCTACCGGCCTTCCTGAGTGGGATACAATTGGTGCTTTCCGGCTTCCTTCCGCTGCCCTTCCCCCCCTCCATGCCCATCCCTGGGATCCGTCTCGCCGCCGCCCTGCTGCTCGGCCTCGCCGTCGCCGCCCCCTGCCCGGCGCAGGCGGCCTGCACGGATCCGCCGACGGACGGCCAGGTGGTGGTGCACCGGAACCAGGCCGTGCTCTTCAGCGACGGCTACCAGACCCTGATGGACGTCTACCTGCCGGCGGTCGCCCCGGGCAGCTGCGGTTGGCCGACGATCCTGTGGGTGCACAGCAACCGCGGCCACAAGGGCGCGGTCGAGAGCCTGGCCCGGCACGCCGCCTCCCGGGGCTACGCGGCCCTGAGCTTCGACTTCCGGGGGCAGGGGCCGTCGATGCAGCTGAACGACCCGATGCAGTACGGGCGCGGCGAGCTCGGCCTGCGCGAGCGCCTGGACCTGTTCGAGCTCTTGGAGGCGGCCGAGGCCCTGTTCCCGACCGCCATCGACTTCACCCGCCTTGCGGTCACCGGCCCCACCCAGGGCGGCTACTCGGCCTGGGCCGCCGCCGCCCACTCGGGCAAGGCGCCGCCTGCGAACCCCTGGCGGACGGCGGCCTTCCCGTCGATCTCGGCGGTGGTGGCGCACGACTTCTCCGCGGACCTCTGGGAGTGGCTCCTGCCGGAAGGCGAGGCCATGACCGAGATGTTCGCCTTCAACCTGTTCGAGAACCACCCGGGGCTGCACAACGACCCGGCCTTCGTCGCCGCCGCCCGGCCCTTCGTGCTCGCCGAGGACTTCGCGGGGCTCCGCAGCCGAATGGACCGGCCCGAGCTGCACCTGCCGACCCTGCTCCAGAGCAGCGCCGTCCCGATCCTGGCCTCCCTCTCCTACGACGACAAGTTCGGGCCGCCGAACTCGCTGCTCGAGGCCTGGAGCAGCATGGCGCCGGGCGCGCCCAAGCTGCTCAACCTGACCACCGGCGGCCACGCCACGCCCTTCAACCGCGCCGAGGACGAGCGGCGCCGGCGGCGGCAGGACCTCTGGTTCGACCGCTTCCTGAAGGGCCACCCCAACGGCGTCGAGCTCGAGCCCGAGGTCCGGATGGCGATCGTGCCGTCCTCGGTCGAGGAGCACCGGGCCACCGACTCGCTGTGGGACGCCATGGAGTTCCCGGCCTGGCCGCCCGCGCCGGCGCAGCGGGAGCGGTGGTACCTGAACGCCGGCGGCGTGCTGCGCCGCTCCTCCCCGATCACCAGCTACGGCGAGGACCGGCTCGCCAGCCTCAACCCCGGCGCCTACACCATCGACGACTACGTCGCCGAGCTGCCGTCGCCGGAGGCCCTGCAGCACTCGCTGCCGCTGAGCGAGGTCCACTTCGACACCGACCCGATGACGCGGGACCGCCTGCTGCTCGGCAATTCGGTGGTGCGCCTCTACGCCGAGAGCCCGGACTCCGCCTTCCAGCTGCACGCCGCCCTCTTCGACCTCGACCCCGCCGGCGGCAGCCGCTACATCACCGGCGGCTCGACGACCCGGCGGCAGCACAGCGGCGGCGCGGTGCTGCTCGAGTTCCCGCTCAGCGCCTACGGCTACACCCTGCGCGCCGGCCACCGGCTGCGGCTCCAGGTCGAGAACCTGGCCTGGCACCGGCCGCCGATGACCAGCCGCAACCAGCCGCCCGAGGCCCTGCCCACCTTCCTCACCGCGGTCCCGGTCTTCGAACCCTACACCGTGGACCTGCAGCGCACCACGACCGGGCCCTCGCACCTGGAGCTGGCCACGGTGGCCGCCGACCAGCCGCGCCTGGTCTGCGACGCGGCCTGGTTCGACCTCTCCGAGCCCCGGGAGGTCTCGCTCGGGCTCTACTCGGACAGCGACCACGACGGCCGGCAGTTCCAGATCCTGATGAGCCTCTCGGGAACCTCCCCGCCGACCCCCTTCCTCGGCCTGATGGTGCCGCTGGTCTTCGACCCCTTGACCGCCGCCTGCCTCCAGGCTCCCGAGTCGCCCGCCTGGACCGGCTTGCGCGGCCGCCTGGACCCGGACGGCCGCGCCGGAGCCCGGCTCTTCGGCCACAAGCTGCCGCCGCTCCCGCCCTTCGTCGGCACCCTGGACCTGGTGGCCGTGGTCGAGGACGCCAACGGCCAGCCCGAGCTGAGCCGCGGTCTCCGGCTCCTGGTCGAGTAGCCGCCGCGCCCCTCCCCGGCGTTGCCCGGACCGACGATTCGCAGGTGAAGCCGTCCCCGCGGCGGCCTATGCTGGGCTGCCGCCGCGAGGGCGCCCCCATGAGCAAGCGAATCGACTGGTATTACCACCGCAAGGGCTGAACCAGCTGCAAGCGTTCCGACGCCTTCCTCGAAGGCCGGGACGTGACCGTCCGTGAGACGGTCAACGCCAGCAAGGAGCGCTTCGGCGCCGACAGCCTCCCGCAGGTCTTCGAAGGCGCGACCGAGGTGGTCGTCGCCAAGGGCAAGAAGGTCCTGAGCTTCGACCTGAAGCAGGCGCCGCCGGACCCGGTGGACTTCGCCAAGGCCGTGCTCGGCCCGAGCGGCAACCTGCGGGCGCCGGCGATCCGGACCGGCAAGAAGTGGCTGGTCGGCTTCCACGAGGAGGCCTACACCGCCCGCTTCGGCTGATCGGGGCGCCGCCAGCGAGGCCGCACCGCGGGAGGCGCGGCTCAGGAAGAGGCCGCCGCCGCTGCCTCGGACTCCGCCGCCTCGTTGACGACCGCTTGGGCCGCGGCGTGGCGGGTCTCGAAGCCATCCATCCAGTCCACGATCCGCCCGAGCACCTCCTCCTGGCTGTGGCGCATGGTGAAGGTGTGGTCGGCGTCGGGGATGACCTGGACCGTGACCTGGTTCTCGACCTGGGCGTTGGAGTGGCCCTCGAGGGCCTTCTGGCCGAGCAGCAGGCGCAGCTGGTCCCAGCCGGGATCGCCCTTGGAGAACAGGAACAGCATGCAGGAGCCGCGATCCAGGATCCGGCTCATCATGCCGGCGAACCAGTCCTGGGCGTCGTCCAGCGTCTTGCTGGGCTTGAACAGCTCGCGGACCCGGAAGGCCAAGGCCATGCCGATCTTGCGGAAGGAGCTCTTTCCGGTCAGCAGGCGCTTCCAGCTGTAACCGCGGAAGGCGGCGTCGCGGAGGTAGAAGCGGGCGTCGCGCTCGAGGCCGGCGTACTTCTCCCAGGAGTCGTCCAGCTCGTAGTCCCGGGTGTTAATCAGGATCGCGCCGAGCACCCGCTCGTCGCGCGCGGCGAAGCCGAAGGAGGCCTGGCCGCCGGCGCACAGGCCGAGCAGGACGAAGCGGCGGTAGCCGAAGTCCTCCTCGAGCAGCTGCATGACCTCGCGGCACTGGCTGAGCCACTGCTCCTTGATCGACTTGCCGTCCTTGCGGGTGTCGGTGTTGCCGATGCCGGAGAGGTCGAAGCGAGCGGCGGGGATGCCGCGCCCGACCAACCGCCGCGCCAGGCGGACGCCGAGCCGGTGCGGGCCGACCCGGTGGGTCATCCCCGAATTCAGGATGATCACGCAGGTGTCCGGCTCGTCCTCGCGGATGTCGCTGACCCGGTGGACGATGCCGTAGACCTCGGAGAAGCCCGACGTGCAGGTGAAGGCGGCTTCGCTCATGACGCCACGGGCGCCAGCCCGTCGGTGATGGCGCGGAGGACCTTGTTCGGCAGGTAGACCCGGATCGGGTTGGTCGGGTCCTTGGCGGAGGGGTCGCTGGGGGTCTGGTACTCCACCGAGGCGCCGGCGGCCTCGAGCTGATCGGCGTAGGCCTTCCCCGCCCCGTCCACGGTGGTGTCGAGGAGGAGCGCCGAGACCGCGGAGAGGTCGCGCTCGCCGAGCGGGTCCCAGCCCTGGAAATCCTGGACCAGGGCCTCGGTGAAGCACTGCCCCAGGGCCTCGAAGGCGAAGTCGGAGCCCTCGGCCTCTCGGATGGAGCCGTGCACGCCCCGGTACATGCCCACGAACTCGCGGTGCTCCTCCTTCATCTCCTCCAGGTAGGCCTTGCCGGTGCGGATCGGGTCCCAGAGCACCACCCGGTCCACCTCGGGGCGATCGGCCACCTCCAGGCACAGGGCAGCGCCGAGGCGCCGGCCGACCAGGTGGAAGCGGCCGACGCCGGTCTCCTGCTCGAGCTGCTCCATGGCGGCCGTGAGGTCCTCACGCCACCGGTCGAGGCTCATGTCGAAGTCGTCCCCGCCGGCGTCGCCGGTCCCGGTCAGCTCGAAGCGGAACACCGGATAGCCAAGCTTGGCGATCCGGTCGGCCAGCACCTTGAGAGACCGGTAGCTCCGGAAGTACTCGTTGGCGAAAGGCGGCGCGATCACCACGCCGGTGTCCCCGACCTCGCCCGAGGGCGGAAGGTGCAGGATCCCGAACCGGGGGAGGTCGGGAGGTCCGAAGAACAGCTGCTTCATGAAGTCGGGAGGGGAAGGCCTAGTCGCGGGATGAGGCCAACTGCCCCCAACGCGGACCATCTGCGGCGAGCGCCGAGGGGGGAGTATATCAGCCGGATCCGGGCGCTGGCGGGGCCCCGAAGCCCCGGGAAGGCCCGCTATAATCCCCTCATGTCCAAGCAGACCGTTTTTGTCACAGGCGCCAGCCGCGGAATCGGCCGCGCCGTCGTCGACCGTTTCCTGGAGGACGGCTTCCAGGTCGCCATGGCCGCTCGCTCCCTCGACGTCCTCCAGGAGATCGAGGCCGCCAACCCCGGGCAGGCCAAGGCCTGGCACCTCGACGTGTCGGACCGCGAGGAGGTCGACAAGGTGGTCGCCGAGGC
>CAYZXS010000032.1:0-2597 GCA_964482495.1 uncultured Planctomycetales bacterium | reverse complement strand
CCTGGCACCTCGACGTGTCGGACCGCGAGGAGGTCGACAAGGTGGTCGCCGAGGCGGCGGAGACCTTCGGCAGCCTGGACTTCGTCGTCAACAACGCCGGGACGGCCGGCCGGACGCCGATCGACGACATGAAGGACGAGGACTGGCGGCGCCTGATGGCCGTCAACCTGGACGGGCCGATGTACGTGACCCGCGCCGCGCTGCCGCACGTCCCCTCTGGCGGCCAGATCATCAACGTCTCGTCCATCCTGGGCAAGGTCGGCGCGCCGCTCTCCGCCGCCTATTGCGCCTCGAAATTCGGCCTGATCGGCTTCACCAAGTCGATCGCCCTGGAGCTCGCCCCCAAGGGCATCCAGGTGAACGCCATCTGCCCCGGCTGGGTCGACACCGAGATGGCCACCAGCGGCATCGAGGAGCAGGCTGAGAACCTCGGCATCCCCGCCAAGACCCTGCGCATGAAGCTGAAGATGGACGTGCCGCAGAAGCGCTTCCTGGAGTCCGCCGAGGTGGCGCACCTGGTCGCCTTCCTGGCGACGCCGTCCGCCCGCGGCATCACGGGCCAGGCGATCTCGGTCTGCGGCGGCCTCTGCCCCGCCTGAGCGGCTGCCGCCCGCCCCGCGGCGGGCCCGGCGCGGCCGATACCAAGGACGAGGGCTCCGGCGGACGCGCCGCCGGAGCCCTCGTCCGGACCCTCCCGTCAGGCCTTGGCGGCCTCTTCGAGCTCGGCCGAGACCTGCTCGAGGGTGGAGACGAAGTGGCGCTCGTGGTTGAGCTTGATGCCCAGCTTCTTCTCGATCGCCGAGATCACCTGGAGGGCGTCCATCGAGTCGCCGCCGAGGTCGACGAAGGTGTCATCGAGCTCGATCTGGTCGACCTCCAGGACGTCCGCCCAGACTTTGCCGACGAAGGTCTCCATTTCGGTCCGGGGGCGGGGGTCAGTCATCGGTCAGAACTCTACGGTCTCTCGGTCTCTGCGGGAGGGATGTTGGGGGTGGTCGAAGCGGGGTGCGGGAGGAGACGAATACCGAGCTTGACGGTATGCTCTCCTGCTTCACCGGGCGCCGCTCAACCCACAAATGGTAGCAGCGTCCCGGCTGATTGGACAATCCACCCTCCCCCTCCGAAACATGGTCCACCCTGACTCCAAAATCGTCGTCACGGGCGCCGGGACCGCCGACCTGGACACGGAAGGCGACCCCCGGGAGCACCTGCGGACCCCCAAGATGCGCAAGCTCCTGGGCGTCTGGGACCGGCTCGCCATCCTCGCCGCCAAGGAGGCGATCGACGACGCCGGCCTGTCCGCGCCCGAAGGCGAGCGCACCCACCTCGGTGAAGCGGCCGGCCTGTTCGTGACCGTCGGCCACGTGCCGCTGCAGGAATCCGTGCTCGACGGCCTGCTCGAGGGCTCGCTGGACGACAACGGCGACTTCTCCGGGCCGCTGCACGCCAAGTCGGGCTACCTGAACTTCAACCCGCTGTGGACCTTCCGGAGCCTGACCAACTCGCCGGCCTTCTTCGTCTCGGCCTGCTTCGACCTCCAGGGCCCCTACCTGGTGACCTTCTCCGAGCCCGGCCAGTTCTACCTGGCCATGGAGGAGGCGCTGCTCGCCCTGCGCGAGGGCCGCTGCTCGATCGCCGTGGTCGGCGCCACCGCTGACCAGGACAACGAGATGGTCCAGTTCCACTTCCGGCGCACCCGCCCGCCGGTTCCCGAGGAGCAGCTCCGCAGCGGCGCCGGCTTCCTGGTCCTCGAGACCGAAGAGGGCGCGGCCGCCCGCGGCGCCGCGGTCCGCGCCGAGCTGTGCGACTTCGGCCTCGACTACCACAACCACGACCCGCTCGAGCAATCCTTCCCGCAAGAGGAGGTCTTCGAGCCCGCCGGCCCCTGCTCCGACGCCTACTGGGGTCCGGCCTCGCTGCCGATCTCGGTGGCCAAGGCCGCGGCCGGCACCTTGACCCACACCCTCCGCTCCCGCGACGGCATCCACGGCCGCAGCACCTGGGAGGTGAAGCAGTGAAGCACCGCGTCGTCATCACCGGGATCGGGGCCGTCATGCCCAACGGCAACGACCCCCAGGCCTACCAGGAGAGCCTGATCGCCGGGCGCTCCGGCGCCGGCCCGATCACCC
Source organism: uncultured Planctomycetales bacterium (assembly GCA_964482495.1). Taxonomy (GTDB): domain Bacteria; phylum Planctomycetota; class UBA1135; order UBA1135; family UBA1135; genus J029. Next base: position 468 of record CAYZXS010000032.1, on the reverse strand, counting down.
TCTTCGAGACCGGCGACCTGCCGACCACGATCGCCGCCGAGGTGAAGTGGGACGGGCCCTTGGTCGCCGACGACCGGCGGACCACCTTCGCCCTGGAGTCGGCCCGGCAAGCCTTCGAGCAGGCCAACGCCTGCGGCAGCGCGCCGAAGGGCGACGGACGCCTGGCCCTCGGCGTCGGCCTGGAGATCTTCTCCCCCACCGACCTGGCGGCGATGCGCAAGCCGGGCTTCGAGCTGCCCGAGGAGCTGGCCCCGCGCTTGCGGTTCCTGCACATGCCCGGCGACCTGGTCGGGCACACGGTCTCGTCGCGCTACGGCTTCACCCACCCGCCGCTGATCACGATCTCGACCTGCGCCGCCAGCGCCGACAGCATCGGCTCGGCCTACCGCGAGGTCGCGAGCGGCCGCCGGCGCTGGATGATGGGCGGCGGCACCGACTCGATGATCAACCCGATCGGCATCGAGGGCT
>CAYZXS010000031.1:0-49287 GCA_964482495.1 uncultured Planctomycetales bacterium | reverse complement strand
GGCGCCGCCCCGGCGCGCCTGGTGGGGGACCCGACCCGGCTCCGCCAGGTGATGCTGAACCTGGCCGGCAACGCCATCAAGTTCACCGAGGACGGAGAGGTGGAGCTGGCGGCGGAGTGGCTGCCGCAGGGCGCCCGGCTGCGCGTCAGCGTGCGCGACACTGGCATCGGCATCCCGCCCGACCGCCTGGCGCAGGTCTTCGAGGAGTTCTCGCAGGCCGACGTCAGCACCACGCGCAAGTTCGGCGGCACCGGCCTGGGGCTGCCGATCTCGAAGCGCATCATCGAGGCCATGGGCGGTCGGATCGAGGTCTGCAGCGCGCCCGGCTTCGGCACCGAGTTCCGCGTCGAGGTGCCGCTGCCCGCCTGCCCCGAGGCGCGCCAGATGCCGGAGCGGCTGCGCGGCCGCCGGGTGCTGATCCTCGAACCCCGGGAATCCACTGCCAGAGCCCTGGAGGAGGCCTGCCGCAGGGCTGGCGCCGAGATCGTCTCGCCGGGAGGGGAGCGAGCCGACGACGTCATCATCGCCTCGCTGGCCCAGGAGGAGGCCGAGCTGCGGCGCTGGCTCGACCGCGCCCGCGGCCAGGGCTGCCCCCTCCTGCTGTGCTTGCCGCTCGACAGCGACGCGCTGCTCCTGGCCAAAGAGCTCGGGGTCAGCCAGCGCCTGAGCCTGCCCGTGAAGGCCACCCGGGTGCGCGAGGCCGTGGCCGAGGCTGTGCTCGAGGCTCCGGCGGATGCGGCCCGCCAGGGGCAGGGCCGCGCGGCCGCCGCGGGGCTGGCCGCGGGCGCGCCAGAGCCTGTCGACTGGGCCGGCGCCCGGGTCCTGCTGGTGGAGGACAACCAGGTCAACGCCCGCGTGGCCCTCGGCTTCCTCGGCAAGCTCGGCCTGGACGCCACCTGGGCCCGCGACGGCCAAGAGGCCCTCGAGGAGCTGCAGCGCGGCCGCTACGACCTGGTGCTCATGGACTGCCAGATGCCGGTGTTGGACGGCTTCGGCGCCACCGAGGCCATCCGCGAGCTACCGGAGCCGCTGTGCCGGGTCCCGGTCATCGCCATGACCGCGAACGCCATGATCGGCGACCGCGAGCGCTGCGTGGCCGCGGGCATGGACGACTACCTGTCCAAGCCGGTCGGCTTGGAGGCGCTCAAGAGCAAGCTCGCCCGCCACCTGCGCACCGGCGTGGCCTGAGGCCGCGGCCTGCCGCGGCTCAGTCCGCGCTCGGCGTCGGCGTCTCGTTGCCGGTCTGTTCGACGAAGACCAGCTTGAGGTCGGCGGCGTACTTGTCGAGGGTCAGGCGTTCGCCCTCGCTGAGGTTGCCTTCGGTGACCTTGCGCAGCATCTCCAGGTCCTCGATCACGGCCTGGGCGATCTCGAAGTTCGGCTCCTCTTGCTTGGGGGCGCCGGGGACCTCGATCATGCCCAGGGCGTAGAAGCCCTGCATGGCGATCTTCTGGACGAAGATGCGGAAGTCGGTGGAGGGGGTCTCGGTGGTCATGCTTCGGCTTCTTGCGCTTGTGGTGCGGGGGCGGCGCCGGCCGCCCCGCGGGAGCAGTCGATGGCGGCGCCGACGAAGGCGGCGAACAGCGGGTGCGGCGCCAGCGGCTTGGACTTGTACTCGGGGTGGTACTGGACCCCGATGTAGAAGGGGCGGTCGCTGAGCTCGGCGATCTCGACCAGGCCGCGGGCCTCGTAGACGCCGGCGCAGGTGAGGCCGGCCTTCTCCAGCGCCCGTTTGTAGTCGTTGTTGAACTCCCAGCGGTGGCGGTGGCGCTCGAGCACCATGTCACGGCCGTAGATGGCGGCGGCGCGGGTGCCCTCGATGACCCGGCAGGGGTAGGCGCCGAGCCGCATCGTGCCGCCCTTGTCCTCGACCTCGCGCTGCTCGCGCATCAGGTCGATGACCGGCGCCTTGCAGCGCGGGTCGACCTCGGAGGTGTGGGCGCCCTCGATGCCGGCGACGTGGCGGGCGTACTCGATCACCATGGCCTGCATGCCGAAGCAGATGCCGAAGCAGGGCACCTCGTTCTCGCGCGCCCAGCGCACCGCCTGGATCTTGCCCTCGAGGCCGCGCTCGCCGAAGCCGCCCGGCACCAGCAGGCCGTGCACGCCCTCGAGCAGCTGCTCGGGGCCGCGGTCGAAGACCTCCTCGGCGGCGACCTTGCGGAAGCGCACCTTGTAGCGGTGGTTGGCGCCGCCGTGGGCCAGCGCCTCGTAGATCGACTTGTAGGCGTCGTGCAGCTCGATGTACTTGCCGACCACGGCGATCTCGACCTCGCCCTCGGGGTTGGCGAAGCGGTCGCGCAGGTCCTCCCAGTCCTCCATGCCGTCGGCGGTGGTGGCGCCGAGCTGGAGGTGCTCCACCAGCGAGTCGTCGAGGCCCTCGCGCTTCAGGTCCAGCGGCACCTCGTAGATCGTGGTCTCGACGTCCTGCTCCTGGATGACGTCGGCGGGGGCGATGTTGCAGAAGAGCGAGATCTTGTCGCGCATCTCCTTGGTCATCGGCCGCTCGCAGCGGCACACCAGGATGTCGGGCTGGATGCCGATCTCGCGCATCTTGCCGACCGACTGCTGGGTCGGCTTGGTCTTCATCTCCCCCGAGGCGCTGAGGTACGGCAGCAGCGTCAGGTGGACGAAGCAGGCGTTGCCCTTGCCCTTCTTGAGGGCGAACTGGCGGATGGCCTCGAGGAAGGGCAGCGACTCGATGTCGCCGGCGGTGCCGCCGATCTCGATGATGGCGACGTCGGTGCCGCGCTGGGCGCCCTGCTCGATGGCGCTCTGGATCTCGTCGGTGATGTGCGGGATCACCTGGACGGTCTTGCCCAGGTAGGCGCCGCGGCGCTCCTTGCGGATCACCTCGGAGTAGATGCTGCCGGTGGTGGCGTTGCTGTAGCGGTTGATCGGCGCCTGCGAGAAGCGCTCGTAGTGCCCCATGTCGAGGTCGGTCTCGGCGCCGTCCTCGGTGACGTAGACCTCGCCGTGCTCGAAGGGGGACATCGTGCCGGGGTCGACGTTGATGTACGGGTCGAGCTTCTGGATCGAAACCCGCAAGCCGCGCTTCTCGAGCAAAACGGCGATGGCGGCGGTGGTGATGCCCTTCCCGAGGGAGGACACCACGCCGCCGGTGACGAAGATGAACTTGGTCATGTCCCTTGCTTCTGGCGTTGGAGGAACGCGTCGTAATCCGCCCGGGTGTCGATGCCAGGGAAGGCATGCGGCCACTCGAGCAGCTGGACCGGGGTCCCCCGTTCGAGGAAGCGCAGCTGTTCCAAGCCTTCGGTCCTTTCGAGGGGGGAGGGGGGGGAGGAGGCGAAGGCCGCGAGGGCCGCGCGCGTGTAAGCGTAGACGCCGAGGTGCAGCAGCGGAACCGCGCCGCCGGCATTTCGTGGGTGGGGGATCGGCGCGCGCGAGAAGTAGAGCGCGCGGCCGTCCTCGGCCCGCACCGCCTTGACCGCGGCGGCGTCCTGGTGCGGCGTCTGGGCCGGCCAAGGCGCGGCCAAGGTGGCGACCTCGGCGCCGCCAGCGAGGGCGTCGAAGAGCTGGTCGATGGCGGCGGGGTCCATCTCCGGCTCGTCGCCCTGGACGTTGACGATCCGGCCGGCCTCCGGGAATCGCTGCACCGCGGCCCAGACCCGGTCGCTGCCGGAGGGCAGCTCTGGATCGGTCAGCACCGCCTCGGCGCCGGCCGCGCGCGCCACCTCGGCGAGCTCCTCGCCGTCGACGGCGGCGAGCACCCGGTCGGCGCGGCGCGACGCGAGGCAGCGCCGCAGGGTGTGGGCGAGCAGCGGCTGGCCGCTCTCGTCGAGCCTCAGCTTGTCCGGGAGCCGCGTCGCCGCCCGGCGTGCCGGAACGACGACGAAGGCCTGGCCGGACTCCAAGGCTCAGTTCCCGCCGATGCCGCGGAAACCGCCGGCTCCGTCTGGCTGCTGCTGGCCCTCGCGGAAGATCTCGGCGCCCTGCGGGTTCTCGATCTGCTGGTAGGAGCTGTGGTTGTTGTACAGCGCCTGGATCGCCAGCGAGCAGTCCATCACCTGCTGGCGCCGGTCGGCGCTGTCCTTGCTGACGTAGGCCAGGGTGAAGGGCTGGCCGCCGCGGTCCACCTGGACCGTCATGCGGGCGCCGCGGACCCGGGCTAGGCTGGGCAGGGCGTCCTGGAACATCCCGAACTCGTCCAGCTGCCTCATCAGCACGCCCATGTCCAGGTCGGGGATGACCTTGTAGGCGGCGTCGGAGCGGGCCGTGGAGTAGTAGCTCGACTTGTCGGTCGAGGACTCGTTGAGCAGGCCGACGGTGACCCCGGACTTGTGGTCCTTGAAGGTCACCCGGGTCGGGCGGTACTCGGGGTAGATCCCCTGGGAGGCGAGCTCCGCCTCCAGCAGGGCGGCGGCGTCGGGACCGGAGTCGACGTCGGCGCGGCGGGGAGTGGAGCCGGCGCAGGCCGACAGGAGCAACAGGGCGCAGAGAGAGAGGATTCGCATCGCGAATGGTTGATTGGTCCGCGTGCGGACGGACAATCATCCCCGAAGGGCCGCTCCTGTGCAAGCGGTCCCCCTCCGAAGAATGACTGCCTCCAAGCGACCGACCTGGCGAAAGGCCGCCGTCTTCCTCAGCGCCCTGGCCGTGCTGGCGCTGGCCGACCCGCGGCCGGCGACCTTCCTCGGCGGCTGCGTCCTGGTGCTGCTGGCTTGGCTGATCCGGGTCTGGGCCTTCGGCCACCTCGAGAAGAACGAGTTGATGGTGACCACCGGGCCCTACGCCCACACCCGCAACCCGGCCTACTTGGGCAGCTTCATCGCCCTGGTCGGCGTGTCGCTCGCCGCCGGCAACCCCGAGAGCCGGCAAGGGATGGTGGTCTGGGGCCTGGCCCTGGTGCTGGCGGTGGCCTTCTTCTTCTTCTACCTGCCGCGGAAGTTCCAGCGCGAGTACCGGCGCCTGCGCCAGCTCTTCGGCGACGAGCAGATCGACCGCCACGCCGCCAACGTGCCCGACTTCCTGCCCCGGCTGAGCCCTTGGCGCAGCGGCCAGGAGCGGAGCTTCTCCTGGAAGCTGGTGGGGGAGAACCACGAGTGGCCGTGGGGCCTGGTCCTGGGCCTGGTCCTCGCCCTGGTCTGGACCGCCCCGAGCTGGTCGCCGCTGCACGGCGTCCTCGACTGAGGATGCCGGAGCGCGGAGTACGGCCGCCCGCCTGGCCCCGGGAGGACTACCGTGCCCGCGACCGCGTCCTGCTCAGCCGAGGCTCGCGGCTGAAGCCAGCGGTCTGGCGGGTGGAGCGGTCGGACGGCCCGGTGGCGGTCTTCGATTGCGTCGAGCTGCCCGCGGCCGGCCGCTTCCTGGCCCGCTGGCTGCTCCGCCGGGAGCGGCGGGCCCTGGAGCGGCTGCGAGGACTCCCCGGGGTTCCGCAGGTCGAGGCCGTGGTCGACCGCGACGCCTTCGCTGTCTCCTGGCTGGAGGGTCGCCCGCTGGACCGCGAGACCTTCCAGGGCGATCCGCACGGCCTCGCGGGCCAGCTGAGGCGCATCCTGGAGCAGCTCCACCAGCGCCGGGTCTTCCATCTCGACCTCCGTCAGCGGCAGAACCTGCTCGTGGACGGGGCCGGCCAGCTGTCGGTGGTCGATTTCGGCGCCTCGCTGGCCCTCGGGCCGGTCACCGGCCTGCTCCTCGGCCGCCTGCTCGGCTGGGTCGACCGCCAGGCGGCGCTCAAGTACCTGGCGCGCTACGCGCCCGAGGAGCTCAGCCCCGAGGAGGCGCGAGCGGTGCTGCGCGGGCTGCGCTGGCGCAGGCTCTGGATCTTCTCGCCCTACCGCGAGCGCGGCGAGCGCGCCGGCGCGCGCCGGCGGCTCGGCGAGGGTTGAGGGACCGCGCGTCGCCCGGCCCGGGGAATCAAGTCTGGCTGGTAGTGCGAAGCGCATGCTCCACCACAACATGTTCGCCCACTAGAAATTCGTTTGGTTTGGAAGTTGACCTCAATATATTGAAGCGCAGCAGAGGGGATCACATGGGCAGACTCGAAAAGCAGATCATCGCCGGCGCTTTGGCTCTCGTTGGCATCCTCCTCGTGGTTGTGGTCTACCGCGGCCTCGACCACAACAAGGAGGAGGACGGGGGCGTCACCGAGTTGGAGAACAGCGTCTGGTCGGATGCCCATGACGGATCCCGCCGGACCAGCCTCGGCAAGCCCGGGGACGAGGGCGCCGGCGCCGCCGGCGACCCCGAGCGCGCCGGTGAGTCCGGGACCCGCTCGACCCCCGGTGGCTTGCCGCTGACCATCCTGCCCAAGACCGAGCCCGAGTCCGAGCCGGGGACTCCGGCGGCCGAGGACGACCCGCCGGCGCCGGAGCCGGAGGTCCAGCCCGAACCGGTCCGGGAGAAGGCCGTGGTGCACCGCCTGGCCCCCGACGAGGACTGGGACGTCGGCATCCGCAGCTACGTCGTCCGCGAGGGCGACACCCTGGGCCACATCGCCCTGCGGGAGCTGGGCTCGACCCGCTACGTGAAGGAGATCGAGCTGCTCAACGAGGGCATCGACGCCACGCGGCTCAAGGCGGGCTCGACCATCAACCTGCCGACCCATGTCCGCGGCCAGGAGCGCCCCCAGGACGCCTCCTTCCCGGCCGGGACTCGCACCCACACCGTCGCCGCCGGCGACACGCTGTGGACGATCGCCGAGCGCTACTACCAGGACGGCAGCGAGTACCGCCGCATCCTGGCCGCCAACGCCGGCATGGGCGAGGCCACGGTGCTGAAGATCGGCTCGCGGATCGCGGTCCCGGAATAGGGTGGCCGGCGACGGGACCGGGCCGCGGCTGCTGCTCGGGATCAGCTCCGGCACCTCCGCTGACGGCGTCGACCTGGCGCTAGTCCGAGTGACGGGTAAGGGCGCCGAGCGGCGCGCCGAGCTGCTCTGCGGCGCCGAGGCACCGCTCGCCTCGGAGCTCCAGGAGCGGCTGCGCCGGCCAGAACCGTGGGGTTTGGCCGAGGTCGCGTCGATGCACTACCGGCTCGGCGAGGCCTTCGGCGAAGCCGCGGCGGGCTTCCTCGCCGAGCACCGGCGCGAGCTCGCGGGCGCTCGGCTGGACGCCGTGGGCTGCCACGGCCAGACCGTCTTCCACCACGACGGAGAGCCGGAAGGCGGGACCCTGCAGCTCGGCGACCCGGCCCTGGTCGCGGCCCGCTGCCAGGCGCCGGTGGTGGCCGACTTCCGCTGGAGCGACCTCGCCGCCGGGGGCCAGGGCGCGCCGATCTCTCCCTTCGCGGACTGGACCCTGCACCGCCGGGAGGCGCCGCGGCTCGCCATCCTGAACCTCGGCGGCATCGCCAACCTGACCCTGCTCGAGGGGGAGGGGCCGCCCCGGGCCTGGGACAGCGGGCCCGCGAACGGTCCGCTGGACGCCCTGATGCGGCTCGAGGCTGGCGAACCCTTCGACCGCGACGGCCGACGGGCGCTGGCGGGCGCGGTCCTGCCGGAGCTGCTCGGAGCTTGGCAGGGCATGGATTTCTTCCGTCGACCGCTCCCGCGCAGCACCGGGCTGGAACGGTTCGGCGAACCCTTGGCCCGGGCCGGTCGCCGAGCCGCCGCCCAGGCCTCCCTGGAGGACCTGCTCGCCACCGCCGCCGCGCTGGCCGCTTGGGCGGTCGGGGACAGTCTGGAGCGCTCCGGCTGGCCCGGGGGGCCGCTCTACCTGTGCGGGGGCGGCGCGCGGAATCTCGCTCTGGTCAAGGCTTTGCGACGATCGCTCGGCCCCGGGACCGAAGTCCTGGACTACCGTGAGCTGGGCTGGGACCCGGATCTCCGGGAGGCGGTGGCCTTCGCACTGCTGGCCGACGCCTGCCGCTGCGGCGAGCCGGCGACCTGGCCAGGCACCACCGGCGCCTCGGCCCCGGCGGTCCTGGGGAGGCTGGTCCCGCCTCCCGTCCTTGACCCGACTTAGACCGTTCCTATCATGTTGCTTCCGCACGCCTGGCCACTATGGGCAGGGCGCGGACCACAGCGCTGTTCCCCCCCCCGACCCCAGGTTAAGACGGGAAGTCGAATGACCCACCGGACCCCGGCCCGCAGCCTCCTCCTGGCTGCCACTCTTCTCCTCGCCCCCGCTTCCACCCTCCTGGCCCAAGGCCAGGACCCGGAGGTGCTGTTCCTCGAAGGCAAGCACGCCTTCCGCACCGGCGATCACGAGACCGCCCTCGCCAAGTTCCGCGAGGTGGTCCAGCTCGATCCGTCGTACGCGGACGCCTACCGCATGCTCGCCTCGAGCCAAGACTTCTTGGCCCAGCTCATGGCTGAAGGCGGCGAGTTCGAGACCTTCGCGCTCGAAGTCCTGCAAGCCTCCCGTGACGCCCGTGAGGAGAAGCGCCGCGACGCCGCCGCCGCCGCCGAGCTGGCCCAGGCCGCGCTCAATGGCAGCTACGCCGAGCGCTCCCGCGCCATCTTCGAAGGCGGCCAAGTCCACGGCCCCTTCTTCGCGCCGCCGCTGGTCGCCGCCTTCGCGGACGGCAGCGAAGAGGTGCGCTTGAACGCCTACTACGCCCTCTCCCGCATGGGCGTGGATTCGCTGCTGCCGGTGCTGGCCGCCTCGCACTCGACCAACGTCGAGGTGCGCCGCGGCTGCGTCCAGGTGCTGCTCGAGAGCGGTGACGGCCGCGCCGACGCCCGCCTGGCCGACATGGCCGCCAACGACGACGACGGCACCGTCCGCGCCCTGGCCTCGGCCTACGGCGGCGGCGACGCCGCGGCCCTGCACGCCAAGCAAGGCTGGGCCTGCTACGTCGGCGACCCGCACATGGGCATCACCGAGCTGGAGAACCAGGGCGTGCTCTGGAACGTCGACGGCAGCGAATTGATCGCGATCGACGTCCACCCGGCCCGGGTGCCGCTGGTCCTGGCGCGCCACCACTTCCGCCGCGCCGCCGAGCTCGGCATGGACGCGAGCGCCGCTTTGGCCCTGGCCCACGCCGCCGACGCCGCCGTCCTGGGCGCCCTCGGCGACATGGAAGACGATCGCCAAGGCCAGCTGGTCTCGGCCCTCCAGATGGGCCCCTCGGCCCTCGACGGCGCCCTGGGCATGGCCCTGGAGCGGAACGACATCCACGCCTCCGCGGTGCTCGCCGAGCTGCTGACCGGCCCCTCCGCCGGCGGCTCCGTGAACCTGCACGCGGCCCTGGCCAGCGACGCCCCGAACGTCCGCCACGCCGCCGCGGTGGCCCTGGCGATGTCCGGTGACTCCTCCGCCGCGGTCGTCGCCCAGCTGGGCGCCGGCATGCAGCTCGAGGCCGTGCGCGTCGTCCACATCGTCGACGCCAACGCCGACCGCGCCGCCGGCCTCGGTAGCGCCCTGGACGCCATGGGCATCGTCGCCCTGGTCTCTGCCGACGGCGTCGGCGGCATGGTCAACGCCTCCCGCGGCCTGCCGGCGGACGCCTTCGTCATCGGCGACCCGCTGCCGGACTACTACGCCCGGCGCCTGGTCAAGCTGCTGCGCCGCAACGCGCGTTACGGCGACACCCCGATGCTGGTCATCGACAGCGGCGACACCGGCGACGTCGACAGCGCTGAGGTGGTCGAGGCCGTGGACGCCGCGGCCGTGACCGCCGCCTTCGGCGACCTCGACGCCGAGCGCCAGAGCTACCTGGCCGCGGCCACCGCCGCCGCCGAGGCGATGGCCTTCCTGGCCGCCGGCAACCCGATGGCCGCGGCCGCCGGGTCCGACGCCATGATCGGCGCCCTCGGTCGCGAGGACAGCGTCGCCATTCCGGCCATGACTGCCCTGGGCCACGCCGGCGACGGCTCCGCCGCCTCCGCGCTGCTCGGCGTCATCGCCGACGGCAGCCGCAGCAGCGGTGCTCGCGCGGCGGGCGCCAACGCCCTGGCGGGCATCCTCAGCCGTGACCCGGGCGCCGGTGCCGGCGCCATGGCGACCCTGAAGGCCGCCATGGGGGAAGGGGACGCCGCCCTGGCCCGCGCTTGCGCTGGGGCCATGGGCTACCTCGGCTCGACGCCCGAGTAGGCGCAGAGCCGGCGCCCCTTTGGGGCGCGGCCCTGTGCGCCGCTGCTGCAGCGGACGGAGCTTCGCTCCGCCGCTGAGCAGCGGCCCTTGAGCGGCGGTGGCTGTGGTGTCGCTTGGGGGGCGTTGGGGGCGACCGATCTCTGGTAGGATTTTGGTCGACGGCCAGAGTAGCTCAGGGGTAGAGCACCGCTTTCGTAAAGCGGCGGTCACGGGTTCAAATCCCGTCTCTGGCTCCAAACATTACGGGCGAGGCTGAGAGGCCTCGCCCGTTCTCGTTGGGGGGTCGGGGAGAGGGGATTCGAACCCCCGACACAAACCACCCAAAGGTTTGCCTCTACCAGACTGAGGTACTCCCCGACGGACGGGGATTGTAGGGCCGCCCTGCCTATGATGAACCCCATGGTGAAGGTCGGCGTGGTGTTGTGCGGCTGCGGCCGTTTCGATGGTTCGGAGGTCCAGGAGGCGGTGCTCACCCTGCTCCATCTCGAGCGCGGGGGCGCGGACTGGATCGGCCTGGCTCCGGACGCCCCGCAGTGGGCGGTGTGCGAGCACTTCGAGGGCGTGGTCGTCCCGGGAGAATCCCGCAATCAACTCCGGGAGGCGGCGCGGATCGCCCGCGGCCAGGTGATCCCGCTCGAGCAGGTGGAGGCCTCGGAGCTCGACGCCCTGGTCCTGCCTGGCGGCAGCGGCGCCGCGCGCAACCTGTGCGGCTTCGCTGAGGACGGCGCCGCTGGACAGGTCCGCGACGACCTCGCTGCCTTGCTCCGCAGCATGCACGCCGCCCGGCGTCCGATCGGCGCCATCTGCATCGCCCCGGCCATCGTCGCCCTGGCCCTCGGCCAGCACCGGCCGCGGCTGACCCTGGGGCCGGCGGGGGAGGGGCCGGCGCTCGAGGCGGCCGCCGCCGGCGCCGAGATGGTGGACTGCGCCGTCGACGACATCGTCGTCGACGAAGAGCAGCGGCTGGTCTCGACCCCGGCCTACATCCTCGGCCCCGGCATCGCCGCGGTGGACGCTGGCATCGGCAAGCTGGTGGCGCAGCTGCTCGCCTGGTGCCGCTAAGATTCGGCCATGAGCGTGAGCACCGGCACCCCCCCCGGCCAGTCCGTCTTCAATGGCCAGGCGGCCAGCCCCGGGGTGGCCTGCGGGCCCGCTTTCCTGAGCTTCAGTAAGCTCGAGCAGATCAGCGACGGCCGCCTCGACGACGACCAGGTCGAGGCCGAGCTGGGCCGGCTGGACTCGGTCGCCCGCGCCGCGCGGGTGTCCTTGATGCGCCAGCGGGAGAGCCTCGGCGACCAGTTCACGGCCGAGCAGCGCCAGGTCTTCGACACCCACCTGAAGATGCTGGAGGACCCGGTCATCGAGGCGGACGTGCGCGAGCGGGTCACGACCGAGAAGATGCCCCTCGAGGACGCCGTGAAGAGCGTCTACCACGTCTACGAGCGGCTGTTCCAGGTGGTCCAGTCCGAGGCGCTGCGCAACAAGATGAGCGACATGCGCGACGTCGCGCTGCGCTACCTGCGCCACTGCGACCGCGGCGAGGAGAGCGGCCCGGCGGCTTCGGTGGACCGCCGCGGCAGCGTCCTGGTGGTGCGGGAGCTGAGCTTGAGCGACCTCGCCGAAGCCCTGGAGAGCGGCGTCGCGGCGATCGTGGCCGAGGCCGGCTCGCTCGGCAGCCACGGCGCCATCCTGACCCACGCCGCCGGCATTCCGGCCGTGATCGGCGTCGATGGTCTGCGGGAGGTGGTCGAGGACGGCGCCCAGGTGCTGGTCGACGGCCACGCCGGCCAGGTGGTGCACGCGCCGACCGCCGACATGGTGAACGCCGCCATGAACCGGGCGGTGGAGGAGGACCAGACCGTGCTCGACCAGCCGGTGCTGGCCGACGGCACCGAGCTCCACCTGTCTTCGGCCATCGCCAGCGTGCGCGAGGAGCGGACCGCGGTCCGGCTGGGCATCGAGGAGGTTGGCCTTTACCGGACCGAGCTGCCGGTGATCCAGCGCCAGGGGTCGCCCAAGGAGGCGCCGCTGGTCAACCTCTACCGCCAGGTGGTGAACAACGCCGCCCGGGTGGTCTTCCGCCTGCCGGACATGGACAGCTCGGTCGACCTGCCGCAGATCTTCCCGGACCCGGAGACCAACCCGGCGCTGGGTATGCGCGGCTGCCGCCTGCTCTACGCCCAGCCGGAATTCATGCGCACCCAGCTGCGGGCGATCCTGCGCGGTAGCGAGGGCAAGCAGGTCTTCGTCGCTGCCCCCTTCATCAACGGACCGGACGACCTGAGCCGCTTCCGCGAGACTGTCGACGGGGTGCGCGAGGAGCTGCGACTGGCCGGGGTCGACGTCTCCCACCCGGTGCGGCTGGGCGCGGTGATCGAGACCCCCGCCTCCGCCCTGCTCGGCCGCGAGATCCTGCGCCAGGCCGACTTCGCCCTGATCGGCCTCGACGCCCTGGCCCAGTACCTGCTCGCCGCCGACCGCAACCACCCGCGCCCCGAGGTCACCGACGGCCTCGCCGGGGTGCCGATGGTGCTGCTGCGGGCGATCCGCAAGCTCGCCGCTGTCGCCGACGCCCTCGACACCGAGCTCGCGGTCTACGGCGCGCTGGCGATGCGGCCCGAGGTCCTCGAGCTGCTGGTGGGCGCCGGGGTCCGGCGCCTGGTGCTGCCTCCCTCCTCCTTGGCGGAGGCCGCTGGCCGGCTCCACGGCGCGGACCTCGACTCCTTGGAGAAGCAGGCCGACCGGGTCTGCCACGGCGCCGCCTGAGGGCGGGGTCCCTAGGCTGCCGCGGAGGCTGGCGCGGAGGCCGGGGCGCGGCTCAGGCGAAGGCCGGTCCCTTCGACTCGGCCTGGGCGCGCAGCACGTCGCCGGACTCGCCCCAGAGCCGCTTGACCCGCTTCTTCAGGCGCTGCTCGAGCTGCAGGACTTGGCCGCGCCGGGTGAGCACCAGCAGCGCCGAGCCGGCCCCGGACAGGGTGGTGGCGATGGCGCCGGCGGCGTCGGCGAAGTCCATCATCGAGCGGGCGCCGGTGAGCTGCTTGAGCCGGGCGTCGACGTGCAGCTCGTCGCGGATGCCGCAGCGGATCAGCTGGGGGTCGAGCTGGCGCAGGCCCTCGAGCAGGACCGGGGTCCGCCGGGCCTGGGCGGCGGCGCGGGCGAAGCCGACCGAGCTCGGCAGGACCTCGCGGGCGCGCTGGGTGGCCAGCGGGTAGGGGGGCACGACCACCAGGAAGCGGAGGTCCTTGTGCAGGCTCACCGGCAGGTGCAGCCAGCGCTTGTCGGCGTCCTGCAGCGACCAGTGGCTGCCGCCCAGCAGCGAGGCGGTGGCGTTCTCGGGGTGGCCTTCGAGCTGGATGGCCTCGTCGAGCAAGGCGCCGTCCTCGAGTTCGCCGCCGCACAGCCGGTTGCCCAACAGCAGCCCTGCGACCAGGCCCGCGCCGCTGGCGCCGAGGCCGCGGCCGGGGGCGAAGGAGGCGTCGACGGTGATCCTGCCGGCCGGAGCGGAGTGGCCGACCAGCATCGCCGCCCGGCGCAATCCGCGCAGGACCGGGTCTTTTCCGACCGGGAGCACCGACTCGGCCAGGGCGCCGCGCCGGCTCAATTCCAGCTTCTCTGCCGGCTCCCAGCGGACCCGGAGGGCCAGGTTGAGGGCCACGCCGAAGGCGTCGAATCCCGGCCCCAGGTTGCTGGTGGAGGCGGGAACACGCAAAAGGAGGGCCTTGGGAGGCCTGCTGCGGGCGAGTGCCATGGCGGATCGTGGTAGGCAGCGGCGATTCTGCCGGGTAGACTGTAGGACTTCCTTCGGCCCGGAGAAGTCTCGAAATGCCGTTCCCGGCACCTCCACGGCCCCCACGGAACCCGACCGCGCTACCCGTCCAGACCGTGCTCGCGATGACCGCAGACACCCAGACCCCGAACTCTCCCTCCCTGGATCCCAAGGAGGAGGCCCGCCTCCGCTCCATCCGCAACATCGGCATCATGGCCCACATCGATGCCGGCAAGACCACGGTCACGGAGCGGGTGCTGTTCATCACCGGACGCACCCACCAGATCGGAGAGGTCCACGACGGCGCCGCCACCATGGACTACCAGGAGGACGAGCGCGCCCGCGGCATCACGATCACCTCCGCCGCCACCCAGTGCGAGTGGAACGGGACCCAGATCAACCTCATCGACACTCCCGGCCACGTCGACTTCACGGTCGAGGTCGAGCGCTCGCTGCGGGTCCTGGACGGCGCCGTCGCCGTCTTCGACGGGGTGGCCGGGGTGGAGGCGCAGTCCGAGACGGTCTGGCGCCAGGCTGACCGCTACGGCGTGCCGCGGATCTGCTTCATCAACAAGCTGGACCGCACCGGCGCCGACTTCGACAAGGCCTACGAGACCATCATCAACCGCCTCGGCGCCAACGCCGTGCGGATGCAGGTCCCGCTGGGCAAGGAGAAGGACTTCCACGGCATCGTCGACCTGATCAGCCGCACCGCCCGCCGCTTCGTCGAGGGCTCCCAGGGCACCACCACCGAGGACATGGAGATCCCGGCCGAGGCGCGCGACCTGGTCGAGAAGCGGCGCATGGAGCTGATCGAGAAGGTGGTCGAGGTCGACGACGACCTGGTCGAGAAGTTCCTCGAGGGCGAGGAGATCAGCGAGGCCGAGATCAAGGAGGCGGTGCGCCAGTGCGTGCTGCTCGGCCACGCCGTGCCGGTCTTCTGCGGCTCGGCGCTGCACGACAAGGGCGTCATGTTCCTGATGGACGCCATCGTCGACTACCTGCCGACCCCGCTCGACAAGGGCGCCGTGGTCGGCTTCGACCCCAAGGACGAGGACAAGGAGATCGTGCGCGCCGCCGACAGCGAGGCGCCCTTCTCCGGCCTGGCCTTCAAGACCATCGCCGACCCCAACGGTGACCTGACCTTCGTCCGGGTCTACTCCGGCACCCTGGTGCGGGGTTCGCAGGTGCTCAACCCGCGCACCCGCAAGAAGGAGCGCGTCGGCCGGCTGATGTACATGCACGCCGAGAAGCGCGAGGCGGTCGAGGAGGTGAAGGCGGGCGGCATCTGCGCCGTGGTCGGCCTGAAGAACACCACCACCGGCGACACCGTCTGCGACCCGGCCGAGCCGGTCGTGATGGAGTCGATGACCTTCCCCGAGGCGGTCATCAGCATGTCGGTCGAGCCCAAGGCCCTCAAGGACCGCGACAAGCTCAGCGACGTCCTGACCAACCTGTGCAAGGAGGACCCGTCCTTCCGCGCCTGGGTCGACGACGAGACCGACGAGATGGTGATCTCCGGCATGGGCGAGCTGCACCTCGAGATCATCACCACCCGCATCGACCGCGACCACGGCGTGCCGATCAACGTCGGCGCCCCCAAGGTCGCCTACCGCCAGACCATGACCGCCCCGGTCGACATCGAGGGCAAGCACGTCAAGCAGTCCGGCGGCCACGGCCAGTACGCGGTGGTGAACATCAAGTTCGAGCCGGGCGAGGACGAGGAGCTGGAGTTCGTCGACGAGATCAAGGGCGGCGTCATCCCGCGCCAGTACATCCCCGCGGTCCACGCCGGCCTGAAGGAGTCGATGAAGGGCGGCGGCCGCATGGGCTGGCCCTTCGTCAACATCAAGGCGACGCTGCACTACGGCAAGTTCCACGAGGTGGACTCCAGCGAGCTGGCCTTCCAGACCGCCGGCCAGATCGCCTTCCGCCAGGCGGTGTCGGGCAACACCACCATGCTGGAGCCCTACATGAAGCTCTCGGTGCAGGTCCCCGAGGAGTACATCGGGGACGTGATCGGCGACCTCAACACCCGCCGGGTGGAGGTCGACGAGATCGCCGTGACGGGCGACCTGCGCGAGGTCCGCGGCGCGGTCCCGATCGCCGAGATGTTCAATTACGCTGGGCGTCTGCGCGGCCTGACCCAGGGCCGGGGCATGTTCTCGATGGAGCCCCTGAATTACCGCCCGGTGCCGCAGTACGTGGTCGACAAGCTGCTCAAGGAAGAGAGCAAGTAATTGCGGCCGCAGGGCCCACATGGCGGGGGGCTGCTAGAATCCTCCGCCATGTCCTCCAAGCCCAAGCAGCAGGACGATCAGAGGGTTGCGCGGGTCCTGGGCCTCAAGGTCCCGGTCTACCGCCGCTTGCGTGACGCCCTAGACCAGGGGGAATCCCTGGCCTGGCTCCGCCTCGCAGATCCCGGTCTCGCCGGGGTCTTCCCCAACCCGCTCGGTTTCGAGCTCCTGATCGAACACCTCGAAGTCGAAGTCGCGCTGGAACGCCGCCGGGCAAATTTCCTGCGCAACCTAGAGGGCAAGGAGTTGCCCGAGCTCGTCGAGGCGGTGCGCGGAGCCGGCTCCGAGGGCGAGCTCGAGGATCTCCACCTCGAGCTCGATGCCAGCCCCGCGCCGGACGGCGGCGAGGCGCCCGAGAAGGAGGAGCACCAGGCATTCCTCGCCGGTCTGCGCGGTGACGCCGGCCTGGCCGCCGGCCTGCGCAAGCTGTTCCGCGAGAAGGCCGAGGTCCGGGTGGAGATCGCGGAGGGCAAGGAGCAGGAGGCGCGCCGCTTCCAGTCCCAGGCCGAGAAGAGCCAGGCCCTGTCCTCCTTCCCCGCCGGCAACTACCTGGCGCTGCGGCGGGCCGAGCACGCCCACCTGCTGAAGGTCCACTTCGAGCTGCCGCGCCCCGAGCTCGACCGGGTCTTCGACGCCGAGGTCAAGAACGCGCCGCCCCAGGAGCGCGACTCCTACCTCAAGCTCTTCGCCGACTTCTTCGCCGCCGAGCGGCTGCCGCGCCTGGTCCAGGAGGCCCGGGCCCGGCTCAAGCGCGCCGCCGAGAGCCTGGCGCTGCAGCAGTCCTGGGAGCACATCGAGAACGCCCTCGACCGCGGCAAGCACGACGGCCCGGTGCTGGGGGTCTTCTCCCTGCGCAACGGCAAGTGCATCCTGGCCCTGCTCGACAAGGAGGGCCACTTCCTGCGCGGCACCAGCGTCTCCGCCAAGGCGGAGGACCTGGCTGAGAAGCTGACCGCCTTCCTCGGAGAGGAGAAGCCGGGCCTGATCGCCCTGCAGGCCGACTCGCCGACCCGCAGCCACGGCGGCGCCGTCGTTGACGCGGTGCGCGCCGCCGCCGCGGGCAAGGTCCGGACCGTGCTGGTCCCGGTCGCGGTGGCCAAGACCCTGCTGCGCGAGGTCGCGCGGCGGCTCGAGGAGGCCCACCTCAGCCACGACGAGCGCCAGGCGACCCTGATCGCCCGCATCGGCCATCACCCGCGGGCGATGGCCCTGCACACGCCGCACATCGTGCGCTCCTACGTCGCCTTCCGCGGCGAGATCAACTCCCGGCGCCTCGACGCCTTCGAGTCGATCTTCTTGCAGTCGATGCTCTCCAACCGCGGCGTCGACCTCAACCTCGGCAACCACGACGAGCTGCGGCTGGTGCCCGGCGTCGACGCCCGCGCGGTCGAGGCCGAGCGCTCGACGGCGCCCTTCATGTCGCTGGAGGACTTCCAGCACCGCATGGGGCTGCCCGAGCGCGAGTGGCGCGGCGCCTGCTGCTTCCTCCGCTCCCGCACCGGCGCCGAACCCCTCGACGCCCGGCCTCTGCACCCGGTCTACTACCGCCCGCTGCGGCTGGCCGCCGAGGCCGCCGGCGTCGACTTGGTCGAGCTGCTCAAGGAGCCGGCCAAGGTCGGTTCCCTGGATTGGGAGGCCGTGCTCAAGGAGCGCGGCTGGGGACCGAAGGTCGTCGACCAGATCCGGCGCGGCTTGATGAAGGGCGGCCGCCGCCCGCGGCGCACCCCGGGCCGCTCCCAGGGCGGCCGCTTGGAGGCCCTCGAGGTCGGCGCCAAGCTGCCCGGCAAGGTCACCAAGCTGGTCGAGCACGGCGCCTTCGTCGACGTCGGCGCCCGCCGCGAAGGCTTCGTCCACGTCTCCGAGCTGGCGGACCGCTTCGTCAAGGAGCCGGCCGAGGTGGTCCAGGAGGGCCAGGAGGTCACGGTCCGCGTGCTCTCGATCGACCTCGAGAAGCAGCGCTTCCGCTTGTCGATGCGCGAGCCCGGCGAGCGTCCGGAGCGCGGCAAGGGTCGCGGCAAGGGGCCCGGCCGCGGGCAGGGCCGCCGCAACGAGCCGCCCGAGCCGCCGCGTCCGGCCCACGTCCGCAGCACCCGGCCCAAGAGCCGGCGCCCCAGCGGCCGGCCCGGTCAGCGCGACGACCGCCGCAAGGAGGAGAGGATCGTCACCGGCAAGGACCCGCGGGGCGATCAGCGGGAGGAATTCGACCCGACGAACCCGTTCTTCCAGTTCTTCCAGGGGAAGAAGGGGGAGACTGAGGATTGAGGGATCGGGGTGCGGGGCCTCGGTGACGGGGGCCCGCGACGTTTGGAGCCAAAATGGCGCCCGGACGCGGCGAAGACGCCGCTGGGCGCCATTTTGGCTCCAAACGTCGAGGGACCCCGTCACCGAGGCCCGCACCCCTTTCCCCAGCGGCCGGGGGAAAGCTCCTTGGGGGCAGGGGGTTGTGCTCTTGTGGGGTGCGGGGTTGTGTCTCTGTGGGGTGTGGGGCGTGGGGTGTGGGGGCCGGCTGTTTGGGGAGGGAGGGGCGTTTTAGCGGCGGCGGCGGAGCAGGGGGTCGGGGATGTCGAGGGCTTGGAGGTGCGGGGCGGCTTCGGCGAGCCAGCGCTTGGCGTCGAGGGCGTAGCCCTTGGTGGGGCGGATCTCAGGGAGGCGCTGCTGGAACCAGGCGTTCCAGAGGTCCATGAGGCGCTCCCGGGTGAGCTTGGCGGCGAGGGAGGCCAGGGCGACCGGGAAGTGCTTGCCGTCGGCCTCTTCGGAGAAGCGGACCTCGACCCGTTTGGGGCCGAAGTGCAGGGTGTAGAGGGACCAGGAGGGTTGCTCGGCGTGGATCTCGATGGAGTCGGGGGAGAGGGCCTGGCGGAGCGGGGCGGCGTAGCGGCGGCGGGCGCCGTGGCGGTCGCACTCGATGCGCAGCGGGGCCTCGCCGGTGTGCTGGATCAGGTGGCGGAAGACCTCCATGACGATCTGGAACAGGGCGTCGCCCTTGCCGAGCTCGGCGGTGAGGCGGTTCCACTCGGCGGCGGGCACCGGGCGGGCGCCGAAGCCGTCGGCGGAGCAGCCGGCGTGGTCGAGGTCGCGGCGCAGCAGGCCGGCGTCGAGGCGGGCGCGGTCGGGATCGGCGCTGGGGGTCAGCGGGCCGTCGACGGCCTGGAACCAGGGCGGCTCGCGCAGGGCGCGGCTGGCGGGCGCGGGCGGCTCGAGGATCCAGTCCAGCAGCTCCGGCGCGCCCGGGGCCAGCAGGGCGCGGAAGGCGGCGACGCTGCGCTCGAGGCGGCTGCGGCCGTAGCGGCCGGCGTGGACCTTCTTGGAGTCGTCCACCCACAGCCGGCGCTCCTGGCGCGGGCGGCTGGTGGGCTTGCGGGTGGCGCTGCCGGCGCAGGCCTGCCACAGGTCGACGTCGGGCACGGGCGCGCGGAACAGCGACCAGCCGACCACCAGGGGACCCAGCAGGGGGCCGTACCCGGCCTCGTCGATGCCGGCCAGGAACATCAGGCCGCGGCCGCCGGGCTCATGTCAGCGGGTACTTCTTCCGCAGCCTGAGGTAGAGCAGCACCGCCAGCGGCAGCATCGCCAGGCCGATCATCTGGGAGGTCGAGATCAGCAGCTCGGCCTGCGCCGGGCCGACCTCCTCGGGGCTGAGGCCGGCCTTGAAGACGCCGCCGCGGGCGGCGGCGTCGCCGCGGTAGATCTCGACCACGAAGCGCAAGACGGCGTAGCCGGCCAGCAGCACGCAGGCGACCTGGCCCGAGAAGCGGCGCCGGGGCAGCATCCACATGCCGATCGCGAACAGCGCGAAGGCCTTGAGCGACATGTAGATCTGGGTCGGGTGGATGGTCTGGCCGATCATGTCGGCCGGGAGCAGCGAGTCCACCGGCAGCGGGTCGGGCACCCGCAGCGCCCAGGGAACGTCGGTGGGCTTGCCGAAGTCGTCGCCGACCAGCAGGCAGCCGATCCGGCCGATGCCCTGGCCGAGGAAGCCGCCGGTCAGGCCCCAGTCAGCCGCGTGCCACAGGTTCAGGCCCAGCTTGCGCGCCTTCCAGGCCCCGAGGGTGAAGGCTAGAATGAGCCCGCCGTACATCACCAGGCCGCCCCTCCAGATCATCGGGATCTCGAGCGGGTTCTCCAGGTAGTAGGGGAGATTGACCAGGACGAAGGCCAGCCGGCCGCCGGCGATCACCCCGATCAGGACCCACATGGCGATGTCCGGGAGCAGCAAGGGGTCCCGCTCCGGGTCCTCGCCGTAGCGCCGCGCGAGGCGCGTCCCGAAACCGACGCCGATCAGGAATCCCAGGGCCACGAGCAGCCCGAAGGAACCCAGGGCGAACTCCTTGCCGAACAATTCGATCCGAAAGACGGTGGGCCACACGCCGTCATCTTAGCCCCGCCCGACCGCCGCGAAGCCACGCATGGAGAAGAGCCCGGAACCCGTGAAGGTCCTGTTCGAGGGCCGCTACCGGAAGCACGTCCGCGACCTGCCCCAGACCGTCTTCTTCTGCCCGGAGTGCAAGGGCCGCGGATGCGAGCGCTGCGAGGGCTACGGCAAGCTGACCAAGGATTCCGTCCAGGAGCTGATCGCCCGGGTGGCGATGCCGCGCCTGAAGGCCCGCCGGAACAAATTCCACGGCGCCGGCCGGGAGGACCTGGACGTGCGCATGCTCGGCAACGGCCGCCCCTTCGTCTTCGAGGCCCTGAAGTGCAAGCGGCCGATGATCGACCTCGAGGAGCTGGCCGCCGAGGTCAACCGGCGGGCCGAGGGCCGGATCGAGATCTTCGACCTGCGCTTCAGCAACCGGAAGCGGGTGGTGGAGATCAAGGAGACCCGCTGCGCCAAGGAGTACGCCGCCCTGGTGGAGTTCGCCGAGGCGCAGGAACCCGCCCGGGTGGCGGCCCGGCTGGAGGAGCTCCAGGGCCGGGGCCGGATCCAGATCCTGCAGGAGACGCCGTCGCGGGTGGCCCACCGGCGGGCCGTCATGCACCGCGAGCGCTGGATCGAGGTGGTCGGCGCCGAGGCCGAAGGCGAGCGCTGGCGGGTCCAGATCCGCTCCGCCCACGGGACCTACATCAAGGAGGCCATCTCCGGCGAGGACGGCCGCACCCAGCCCTCGCTCAGCGAGCTGCTCGGTGCCCCCTGCGCTTGCGCCGAGCTCGACGTCCTGGAGATCCTGCCCGCCGACTAGGGGGGCAGGCTCGTCAGAAGCTCATGCCGATGATCAGGCCGGAGCTGGCGACGGTGCCGTCCTCCTTGATGATCTGGCCGCGCCAGCGGTAGGCGGCGCGCCGGACGTTGGCGCGCTCGACGGTGCCGGCCACCCACAGCTTCTCGCCGGGTTCGATGGTCTGGCGGAAGCGGGTGTCCTCGATGCCGGCGAAGCCGAGGAAGACCTCGTCGCCGTGGTTACCGTAGAGGTGGCAGTGCACCGAGGAGGCCTGGGCCATGACTTCGGCCTGCATCACCCCCGGGAACAGCGGCCGGCCCGGGATGTGGCCGCGGCACCACCACTCCTCCTCTCCCAGCACCCGGCTGGCGACCAGCAAGTTGGCGTCGGCGTCGTAGTGCAGCACGTTCGTGATCTGGGCGAACTCGTGCCGCTGGGGGTTGTACTTGCCGAAGTCTTCCGGACCCATCCAGACTTGGTCGAGCGGGTAGTCCTTGGGGTCGATCAGGGCTTGCTTGGACATCGAGGCGGGGGACCCGGTGGCGGGCCGGCGGGTGGGGGGAGGGTCAGCTGGCGGCCAGCCGTCGCAGCTGCCAGCGGTAGAGAGGGACGATGGCGCCGAGCTTGAGGTAGTTGGAGGCGTTCAACGACCACCAGACGCCGGCCGGTCCCAGGCCCAGCGGGTGGGCCAGGACGTAGGCCAAGGGGATGCGCAAAGCGTACCCCGTCGCCGAAATGGCCGCCATGGCTCCCGTCCGGCCGATGCCCACCAGGGCCTGGTCGAGCACCGAATTGACCGCCGTCGGCCCTTGGGACCAGGCCGCCACCATCAGGTAGAGCGCCGCCTGGCGCCGGACCTCCGGGTCCTCCGAGAACACCGCCGCCAGCTGCTCCGGCAGCAGCAGGAACAGGGCCGAGAACACCAGGGAGATGCCGACCGACAGCACGCCGCAGACCCGGACCGCCTGGCGCGCCGCGGCGTAGTCGCCAGCCCCGACCCGGCGGCCGACCATGCCCGAGACCGCGATCGCCGGCCCCAGGAGACCGCAGTAGGCCAGCGCCTCGACGCCGTTGAAGGCCGCCCCGAGCCCGGCCTGGACGCTGCGGCCGAAGGGCTCGACGCTGGTCTTCAGGACCAGGATGAAGGCCAGGGAGTAGGCGCCGGTCGAGAGCGCCATCGGCGCTCCGATGGCGAAGATCCGCCGCACCTCCGCCCAGGGCACCGGCTTGCGCAGCCGCGGGCCGAGGCCGTAGAGCCGCCGCAGCAAGATCAGGCCGAGCATGCCGCCGAGCCCGCGCGAAGCGCCGGTGGCCCAGGCCGCCCCGGCGATGCCCATGCCTTCCCAGCCGCCGGCGCCGTAGATCAGCAGCGGGTTGAGGAAGAAGTTCAGGGCCACCGTCAGGGCCGACAGCAGCATCGGCACCATGGTGTTGCCGAGGCCGATGAAGATGCCGTCCGAGATCGGCTTCAGCGCGATCAGCGGCAGGCACAGGTAGATCCGCTCCAGGTAGGTCCGGGACCAGTCCGCCACCCGGTCCTGGGCGCCGAGCAGCTCGACCCAGTAGCCGCTGGTCGCCCAGCCGGCGACCGCCACCAGCCCGACCCAGGCCATGCCCGCCTTCAACGCCACCCGCAGCGCGTCCTCGACCCCCTGGCGCCGGCCGGCCCCGGTGTGCTGGGCCACCCGCGCCAGGGTGCCGCTGTGCACCAGCTGGATGAAGGCGAAGTTCAGGATCAGCATGAAGGCGGTGATCCCTAGCGAAGCCTGGGCGTCCGGGCCCAGGAATTGGACCCAGTACTGGTCGTTGACCCGGTAGCCGGAGTGCAGCAGCAGCGACAGGGTCGCCGGCCAGGACAGGCGCAGGGCCTCGCGCAGCGGGGACTCCGGGGGCCCCTGGAGGAGGTCGCGGCTCAAGGCTTCAGCGGACGATGACCGGGAGCTCGACCTCGGCCTGGCCGCCCTCGAGCACGGTCGTGCGGACGGTGCCGGAGCGGTAGCGGCCGGCCACGGACTGGATGGCGTATTCGCCCACCGGCAGGTGGAGGAAGCTGCAGCGGCCTTCGGCGTCGGAGGCGCCGGCGGCGACGTGGCCGCGCCGCCCGGGGGAGACCAGGGTGGCCGTCAGGCGCACCCCCTGCAGGGCCGCGCCGTCCTTGGTGTTCGTCACCTGGACCACCGCCGCCCCCGTGGGCGGCAGCTGGAGCTCGACGAAGGCCTCGCGGGCCTCGGGGGCGAAGTAGATCTGGACCGGGTCGCCGATCGGGCTGCGGGACGGCCCCGGCTGGACCCGGTAGCTGCCCGGGCTGGCGCCGGTGATCACGAACTCGCCGAGGGCGTCGCTGCGGGCCGTCAGCGGCAGCACCGCGCGGCCTGGCTTGGCGACCCGGGTGGCGCTGATCAGGGCGCCGGCAGCCGGGGAGCCGTCGGCGGCGCTGACCCGGCCGCGGATCGCCCGGTCCGGCTGCAGCGGCACCAGGAAGTGCCGCTCCGGATCCTCCGGACTGAGGCTCAGGAGCTGCGGGTCGTGCCGGAAGCCGGCCGCGCGCAGCTCGAGGCGCCAGTGGCCGTAGGGCACCTGGTCGAAGCGGAAGCGGGTCCGCCCGGGCTGGAGCAGGATGGTGCGCTCCTCGCCGTCGGTGCCGTCCTGGGGCTCGAGGCGGAGCACCATGTCGCCCGGGAAGGTGGCCCAGGCCGGCTTGGTCAGCTGGCCGAGCACGGTGGCCCAGGGCGGGGCGTCCAGGGTCTCCTCCCGGCGCTCGGCGGCCGCAGGGTCGCCGGCGGAGGCCGCCGGGGCCCGGTAGCCGTCATCGCCGGGCGGCCCCGTCTCGGGGGCGCTCGCTTCGGCGGCGCCGCCGGGGCCGGGGGCGGGCTCGGGAGGCGAGGGCTCGGGCTGCCAGAAGATCAGCCCAAGGGCGCCTAGCAGCACCACCGCTAGCGCGTAGAGGGCCGGACTCACGGCCTTCCCGCTCCCTCGGTTGGTCCCCCTCGACGGCATGAATACACTTTACGGTTCCATGCATCACTCCCGCAGCCCGTTCCTCGTCCTTCTGGTGCTGCTCGGTGCGCTCGCCGGGCCCCTCCTCGCCGCTAGCGGCTCCCCCGAAGCTCCGCCCCAAGATCCGGCCGGCCGCGTCATCGTGCTCGGCATGGACGGCATGGACGCCGCCATGGCAGAGGAGTTCATGGACGCCGGCTTGCTGCCGAACTTCTCCAAGCTGCGCGAGCAGGGCACCTTCGCCGAGCTCATGCCCGGCAACCCGGCCCAGTCGCCGGTCTCGTGGGCGACCCTGAACACCGGCAAGAACCCCGGCAAGCACGGCATCTTCGACTTCGTCCGGGTCGAGCTGAACCGCTCCGGCCGGCCGCAGCCGAGCAACGGCTTCCAGAGCCCGACCAAGGTCGCGGTGGCGGACGCCGGCCTGCCGCTGGCGGGCGCCAACATGCCCTACCTGTTCATGGGCGGCGGCCTCGCGGCCGGCATCGTGCTGTTCCTGCTGCTGCGCAAGATGAAGCCGGTGGCCCTGGTCGGCCTGGTCCTGCCCCTCGGCGCCGGCGTCTACCTGGGCCTGGACCTGCAGTCCGCCTTCCCGCCGGACGGCTTCAGCGACTACGAGTCGCTGATGCAGGCGGAGGAGTGGTGGCACGAGCTCGACCGCGCCGGCGTGCCCTTCCGCGGCCAGGGCACGATCGTGTCCTACCCGGCCAAGGAGATGGAGCACGGCAAGCTGGTCGCCGGCCTCGGCGCTCCGGACGCCAAGGGCAAGCTGAACTCCTGGGCGCTGTACTCCACCGCCGCCGAGCGGCCCCGGCTGCACCGGACCTTCTCGCCCGAGAAGACCGCCGGCAGAGGCGTGATGTCCTCCCGCTACTACCTGCGGCTCGAGGGCGACGGCTCTGGCAGCTACAGCTCCAAGGTCTACGGCCCGCGCAACGAGACCCTCTACCAGCGCCTCAACGCCCAGAAGATGGAGCTGCGCAAGAACCAGGCCAGCACCGCCGAGGTCGACGCCCAGCTCAAGGACTTCGACCAGGTCAACACCTGGCTGCCGCTGACCGTGGAGTGGCAGAAGGGCGCCGCCGAGGCCACCGTCGCCGTCGGCGGCCAGAGCCAGACCATCGCCCTGGGCAGCTGGAGCGACTGGTACCACCTCGACTTCTCCTGGAACCGCTGGCTGTCGACCCGCGCCAACGCCCGGATCTGGGTCGAGAGCGTCGACGACGGCGAGCTCGAGCTCTACCTGGCGCCGCTGCAGATCGCGCCCGAGGCGCCGGTCCCCGGCACCCGCATCTGCTGGCCGCCGACCTTCGCCGGCGAGCTGGCCGGCCGCATCGGCGACTTCGAGACCCTGGGCTGGGCCTGCCAGACCCACGCCGTCAAGGACACCGAGCTGACCGACCTGGCCTTCATCGAGGACATCGAGTTCACCTACGAGTGGCGCCGCAAGATGCTCATGGACGCCCTCGACGGCGACGACTGGAAGGTGCTGTTCCACTTCTTCGGCAGCCCCGACCGGGTCTGCCACATGCTGATGCGGCACATCGACCCGCTGCACCCGCAGTACGACGACGCCCGCGCCAACATCGTCTACGACTTCTTCGGCGAGCAGGTGCCCGCGAAGGAGATGGACAAGGCCATCTACCGGCGCATGGACGACCTGGTCGGCCAGGTGCTGGCGAAGATGAAGGACGGGGACACCCTGATGATCGTCTCCGACCACGGCTTCGACAGCTTCCGGCGCGAGGTCAACCTGAACAACTGGCTGGCGCAGGAGGGCTACCTGTCGATCGCCAACCGGTCCTCGCTGGGCGTCGCCCTCAGCTCCTCGCAGCTGAAGAGCAAGAAGAACATGCTCGGCTTCGTCGACTGGAACGAGACCCAGGCCTACTCGATCGCCCTGGGCAAGATCTACCTGGCGCGCGAGGGCCGGGAGAAGGGCGGCCTGGTCTCGGACGCCGAGGCCGACGCCCTTCTCGACGAGATCACCGAGAAGCTCTACGCCGCCACCGACCCCGACACCGGCCAGAAGGTGGTGAAGAAGGTCTACCGCCGCGACGAGCTCTACAGCGGCCAGTACTGGCAGGACGACAACGGCTCGACCAAGCTCGGCGCCGCCGAGCTGACCCTGGACTTCTACCCCGGCTACCGGGCGGCCTGGAGCGTGACCGCGGGCGGCATCGACCTGACCGACGTCGAGAACGCCGACGGCGAGCTGGAGGCGGCGCCCGCCCCCTTCGTCAAGGACAACATGAAGCTGTGGTCGGGCGACCACTGCGGCGTCGACATCCACAGCGTCCAGGGCATCTTCTACGCCAACCGCAAGATGGCCCTGCCCGAGGGCGACGACCACTACGACGCCACCCACCTGGGGCCGACCGTGCTCGACCTGATGGGCGTGGCGGTGCCGGCCGACTACGACAGCAAGCCGCTGGAGCCGCAGTAGGGCTCCGGGGCGGCGCACCCGCCCTCGCCTTGGGACAAAGAGAGAGGGCGCCGGTCCGAGAGGATCGGCGCCCTGCCGCGTTCCGGGGCGTCCCGGAGCGGGGTGGCTCAGTCGCCGACGTAACCCAGGTCGGCCAGGGACTCGGCGTCGCCCGAGGCGAGGGCCTCGAGGGCCTGCTCCTGCTTCACCAGGGAGGCCTTCTGGTCCGGGAACTGGCCGCTGGCGGCGGCGAGCAGCTTGTTGCCCTCGTCGAGGTTGCCGGCCCGGATCCAGGCGTCGATCATCTTCTGCGCGCCTTGGATGTCGTAGTGGTCGGCGCACTCGCTCTGGGCGCGGGCGAAGGCCTCGGCGGCCGCGGCAGGCTCGCTGGAGGCCAGGGCCTGGCCGAGGCCCATCAGGCCTTGGTACTTGAGCTTGCCTTCGCCGTTGTCGGCGGCGTAGCGGAAGCCAGCCGCGGCGGTCGCGGAGTCGCCGTTCGACTGGGCGGTCTCAGCGGCTTCGAGGGCCGTCAGCGGGTCTTCGAAGCTGGGGGTGTCGGCTCCGCCGCCGCAGGCCAGGGCAGGCAGCAGGAGGAGGGAGAGGAGGGTCGCTTGGATTCTCATGGCTCTGGAGCGGGTTTACGGCTCGAACGGGGGGGAAGTCTACCTTCTTCCCGAGCGGGAAGCCGGCCGCAATCGCATGCCAGAGGACGCCGCCATCGCCCTCGCGGCGGCAGGAAATCCGGCGCGGGGCCAGATTCCTCGCCGGTCGACCGGAAAAAGGACCAGGTTCCTTCAGGGGGGGCAGGGAATGGCCGATGAAGCCGTCTAGGGTTCCTACACTCCCTGAACACTCCAATCGCACTCAAGTTTGGCCCAGATTGCACTCCAGGCGCACTCCGATCAGGCTATAATCTCACTCCCTGATCGCCAGGTGAGAAAGCAATGCTGAAAGAAACCCGTGTCACCGTGAAGATCCCGCGGCCTCTGTACCGCCGGATCCAGCAGGTCATCGAGAACACCGGTTTCTCCTCGCCGACCGACTTCATCGTCTTCGTCCTCCGGGACTTGATGGGGGAGGTCGAGACCAACGGTGGCGAGGAGTTCAGCCCTGACGAGCTCAACGCCGTGAAGCAGAAGCTCCGGAACCTGGGATACCTCGACTAACCCGACCTCCTTCGACTCAAGACCGACAAGAACATGATCGCTCCCCACGGTGGAACCCTGGTGAATCGTCTGCTGGAAGGCGCCGAGCGCGACGCGCTGCTCGAGAAGGCCGCTGGCCTGCCTTCGATCACTCTCAACTCGCGCGAGTGCAGCGATCTGGAAATGATTGCCGTCGGCGCCATGAGCCCGCTCCAGGGCTTCATGAACCAAGCCGACTACGAAGGCGTGGTCGAGAACATGCGCCTGGCTGACGGCACCCTGTGGCCGCTGCCGGTCGTGCTCGCCAACAAGGACGGCGAGGAGTTCGCCGCCGGCA
Source organism: uncultured Planctomycetales bacterium (assembly GCA_964482495.1). Taxonomy (GTDB): domain Bacteria; phylum Planctomycetota; class UBA1135; order UBA1135; family UBA1135; genus J029. Next base: position 21,166 of record CAYZXS010000031.1, on the reverse strand, counting down.
CCGAGGTCGCCCTGAAGGGCGAGGACGGCACCGTCTACGGCGTCATGACCGTCGAAGGCTGCTGGACCCCGGACAAGCGCAAGGAGCTCGAGAAGTGCTTCCAGGGCGATGACGAGCACCCGGCCTGGGCCTACCTGCAGTCCACCGGCGAGAAGTACATCGGCGGTCCGATCCAGGTCGCCAACCTGCCGGCCTACGAGAAGCACAACGACTACCGGCTGACCCCGGCGCAGACCCGCGCCGCCTTCGCCGAGAAGGGCTGGAACACCGTCGCCGTCTTCCAGACGCGCAACCCGATCCACCGCGCCCACGAGTACCTGACCAAGGTCGCCCTCGAGCAGACCGACGGCCTGATGGTGCACCCGCTGGTCGGTGACACCAAGGCCGACGACATCCCGTCCGACACCCGGATGGAGTGCTACCACGCGCTGCTCAACAAGTACTACCCGCTCGACCGCACCATGCTCGCCGTCTACCCGCAGGCGATGCGCTACGGCGGCCCGCGCGAGGCGATCCTGCACGCCGTCTGCCGCCAGAACTACGGCTGCACCCACATCATCGTCGGCCGCGACCACGCCGGCGTCGGCAGCTACTACGGCACCTACGACGCCCAGGAGATCTTCGACGGCCTCAACGAAGGCGACCTGGAGATCAACCCCCTTCGCTTCGAGCACTCCTACTACAGCAAGCTGACCGGCGGCATGGCCACCACCAAGTCCAGCCCGGCCGGCCCCGAGGACAAGATCTTCCTGAGCGGCACCAAGGTCCGCGAGATGCTCTCCAACGGCCAGCGGCCCCCGGAAGAGTTCACGCGCCCCGAGGTCGCCGACATCCTGATCGCCAGCTACGCCCACAAGGTCGAAGCCTGATCCCAGCAGCGAGGTTGTAACGATGCTCGGCGGAATCTTCGGAAAGAAGCGCGAACTGAACCACCTGATCGTCATCACGCTGGACTCGTGCCGGCATGACTCTTTCATGGCCGCGGAGCCGGGCAACATCGCCCAGCTGGTCGGCGGCCTGGAGAACGTCGAGCGTCGTTACAGCTACGCCAGCTGGACCGCGCCCTCGCACTACAACCTGCTCACCGGCCTGGTGCCGCACACCAGCCCGCCCGAGGTCTACGCCTCGGAGTACTACAAGCACGACCTCTACAAGTTCACCGAGCGCCTCGGCGTCGACAAGGCGGGCTTCGAGGCCATGATCCCTCACCTCTGGCTGCCGACCTTCATGAAGAAGCAGGGCTACGAGACCAACGCCATGGTCTCGCTGCCGGTGCTGAACCCGGCCACCGGAGTGAACAAGGACTTCGACACCTTCAAGCTGATGGCCAAGCACAACGACATGCTGGCCATGCTCGACGAGATGGAGGCGCACTACAAGCGGCCCTCCAAGGGCATGAAGGGCTCGACCCCCCAGTTCTACCTCCTCAACGTCGGCGAGACCCACTACCCCTACGGGCTGCCCGACGAGGACAAGAACGACCTGCCGCACATCTCCGGCGTCAACGGCATCTTCCGCAAGCTCGACAAGCAGATCGGCGACGACGGCGTCCTGGTCAGCGACAACGAGGCGGGGGACTTCATGGACTTGGAGATGATCGAGAAGTGCCGCACGCGGCAGATCGACACCGTCAAGTACCTGAACGACGTCGTGTTCCCGCGGCTCTACGACATGGTGCCCAAGGACACCTGGATCATCGTCACCGCCGACCACGGCGAGCTGTTCGGTGAGGCCGGTTACTTCGGACACGGTCCGATCATGCACGAGAAGGTCTTCGAGGTCCCCTTCCTCGAGGGCAAGATCCGCTGATCCTCCCCCAAGACATTCCTGCAAGACTCAAGAAGCAATGACCGACACCCAAGGATTCGTCCTCTGGTTCACGGGCCTCAGTGGCTCCGGCAAGTCCACCCTCTCCCGCATGCTCGAGCCCGAGCTGCGAAAGCGCGGCTGCAAGATCGAGATCCTCGACGGCGATGAAGTGCGCGAGAACCTCTCGAAGGGCCTCGGCTTCTCGAAGGAGGACCGCGACACCAACATCCGCCGCATCGGCTACGTCGCCAAGCTGCTGTCCCGCAACGGCGTCATCGCCATGACCGCCGCCATCTCGCCCTACGCCGAGATCCGCCGCCAGTGCCGCGCCATGTCGAACAAGTTCGTCGAGGTGTATGCCGAGTGCTCGATCGAGGAGCTGACCCGCCGCGACGTCAAGGGCCTGTACGCCAAGGCGCTCTCCGGCGAGATCAAGAACTTCACCGGCATCTCCGACCCCTACGAGGTCCCGGAGCACGCTGAGATCACCGTCAACTCCGAGACCCAGACCCCCGAGGAGTCGGTCCAGGTGATTCTCAACTACCTGGAAGAGAACGGCCACATCGCCACGGTCGAGAAGGCCGCGCAGGCCTGATCTTCACGGATCCGTCACGCGCCCGGGCGGGGAAAGGTTTCCCCGTCCGGGCGCCGATGACGATAATGGCCCTTCGTTCCGCTGGTGCCCCTCCTCGATGAGCCGAATCCAAAAATTCCGACTCCCGCTGGCGGCTCTCGCCGTCTGGTGGCTCGCGCCCGAGCCGGCCATGGCCTACATCGGGCCCGGCGCCGGCTTCGCCTTCCTGGGCGGCGGCCTGGTGATCCTGTCCTCGCTGGCCCTGGCCCTGGGCGTGCTGCTGGCCTTCCCGGTCAAGCTGCTGCTGCGCCAGCTGACCGGCGCTGGCCGGATCAAGGGCGACACCAAGCGCCTGGTGGTGATCGGCCTCGACGGCCTGGACCCAGGCCTGGCCGGCCGGTGGATGGAGGAGGGCAAGCTGCCCAACCTCAAGAAGCTGGCCGATGAGGGCACCTTCAAGCCCCTGGCCACCTCCTACCCGTCGATGTCGCCGGTGGCCTGGAGCTCCTTCACCACCGGGGTCGACCCGTCGCGCCACAACATCTTCGACTTCATCACGCGCGACCCCTGCACCTACCTGCCGATCTTGTCGAGCACCGACATCCGGAGCTCCGAGAAGACCCTCAACCTCGGCAAGTACCGCATCCCGCTGGGCAAGCCCAGCATCCGGCTGCTGCGCCGCGGCAAGCCGTGGTGGAAGATCCTGGGCGAGAAGAAGATCTTCTCGAACATCATCCGGGTGCCGATCACCTTCCCGCCGGAGGAGTTCCACGGCGTCTGCCTGAGCGGCATGTGCGTGCCCGACCTCAAGGGCACCCAGGGCTCGTTCAGCTTCTGGACCAACGACGACACGCTGGCGGGCCCCGAGGCCGGCGGCGAGGTCAACCTGGTCGGCCGCAACGGCGACACCATCCGCTGCTCCGTGACCGGCCCGGCCAACCCGATGGTCGAGGGCAACCCGGTGATGCGCATCCCGATGCGGGTCGACGTCCTGAAGGAGGGCGAGCGGGTCAAGATCACCATCGGCGCCAAGGACGACGTCCAGCACGAGTTCGAGCTCAACGTCCGCGAGTACTCCGACTGGCTCACCTTCGAGTTCAGCGCCGCCCCGGTGATCGGCAAGGTCACCGGCATCGCCCGGCTCTACGTCATGGGCACCGAGCCCTTCGGCCTCTACATGACGCCGCTGCAGATCGACCCGGCCAACCCGGCCATGCCGATCTCGCACCCGAAGGTCTACTCGATCTATCTGGCCAAGAAGCACGGCCCCTACAGCACCCTCGGCCTGGCCGAGGACACCTGGGCGCTGAACGAGCGAGTCATCGACGAGCGGGCCTTCTTCGACCAGGCCTGCCTGATCTTCGAGGAGCGCGAGAAGCAGCTCTTCGACGCCCTGGAGAAGACCCCCAAGGGCTCGGTGGTGTGCGTCTTCGACGGCACCGACCGCGTCAGCCACATGTTCTACCGCTACTTCGAGGCCGACCACCCGGCCAACGAGGGCAAGGACACCGAGTGGGGGCAGAGCAAGATCCTCGAGATCTACCAGAAGGCCGACGCCATGGTCGGGCGCGCCCGCGCCAAGCTGAACCCCAAGCGCGACCGCATGATGGTGATCAGCGACCACGGCTTCTGCAGCTTCCAGCGCGGCGTCAACCTGAACGCCTGGCTGCGCGACGAGGGCTACCTGGTGCTCAAGCCGGACGCCCCGGTCGACGAGCAGAGCGGCAAGCCGACCAGCCGGGACTGGCTGCAGGACGTCGACTGGTCCAAGACCAAGGCCTTCTCGCTCGGCCTGACCGGCCTGTTCATCAACCGCAAGGCGCGGGAGCGGGACGGCATCGTCGAGGAGGGCGCCGAGCTCGAGGCCCTCAAGGCCGAGATCGTCGCCAAGCTCTCCAAGCTGGTCGACCCCAAGACCGGGGAGGAGATCTTCCGCGAGGTCTTCGACGCCGGCAAGATCTTCACCGGCCCCTACGTCTTCGAGGCGCCGGACCTGTTCATGGGCTACAAGCGCGGCTATCGCAACTCGTGGGACTGCGCCACCGGCTCGGCGCCGGCCGAGGTGTTCTCGGACAACATCAAGAGCTGGTCGGGCGACCACTGCATCGACCCGCGCGAGGTGCCGGGGGTCTTCTTCTGCGACCAGCCGATCAACACCGACGAGCCCTCGCTGATGGACATCGCCCCGACCGCGCTGCGGCTGTTCGGCGTCGACGTCCCGAAGTACATGCAGGGCCAGGCCCTGTTCGGGCCGCGCACCGAGCCGGCCACCCCCTCGCCCACCTTCGAGCCCGCCTCCGAGCCCGAGACCGTCCAGTCGTGATCCGAGCCCTGCCCCTGTTGCTGCTGGCCAGCACCCTGCTCCTGCCCGCCTGCGGCGAGCCGGCGCCGATGGAGAAGCGCGTCGTCGTCTTCGGCATCGACGGCCTCGACCCGGACATGATCCGCGAGGGCATCGAGGAGGGCCGGCTGCCCAACTTCCAGAAGCTGGTCGCCGGCGGCAAGCTGTCCGACCTCCAGACCTCCTGGCCGCCGCAGTCGCCGGTCGCCTGGACCAACTTCATCACCGGCACCAACCCGGGCAAGCACGGCCTCTACGACTTCATCCACGCCGGGCGCCACGACTACGGCGTCGGGGTGGAGAACTCGATGTCGGTCACCGAGCCGGAGGGCATGGTGCTGAACATGTTCGGCTACAAGCTGCCGCTGAGCGGCGGCGAGACCAAGCTGAACCGCAACGCCGACGAGGCCGGCGCCCCCGCCTTCTGGGAGGTCCTGGACGAGGCCGGGGTTCCTGCCATGGTCTACCGCATGCCGGCCAACTTCCCGGTCGAGCCGACCGGGGCCGTGACCTTCCCGGACATGGGTACGCCGGACCTGTCGGGCGCCTCCTCGGGCAAGGCCTTCCTGTGGAGCGCCGACCCGGAGCGGGGCCCGAAGGACGCCGACTTCTACCGCATCGAGAAGGTCGAGGTCCGCGGGCTGCGGGAGAACGTCGAGGTCATCTCGACCACCGTCACCGGGCCGCCCAACACCCTGGTGAACGTCGACGAGCTGACTTCGGCCGCCGAGGCCGCCCGCGAGGCTGGCGACGTCGGCGAGGCCGCCAGGCTCACCGCTGAGGCCCACGAGGCCCAGAGCACCTCGATGCCGGTCAAGCTCTACGTCGACCTGAGCGGCGACCAGCCCAGGCTGGGCGTTCACACCGGCGACATCGAGCACTTCGCCGACGGCTGGGGTCTGGCCGGCTTGGGCGAGTGGACCGGCTGGGTGCCGGTCAGCTTCGACATGATCCCGGGCCTGGTCGCGATCACCGGCTGGCAGCGCTACTACTTCAAGAGCTGGGAGCCGCTGGAGGTCTACGCCTCGCCGGTGCAGATCGACCCCTTCGCCCCGGCGATGCCGGTCAGCACCCCGGACGAGGCCGCGCTCGGCTTGGCCGAGGCCATCGGCCCGTACTACACCCAGGGCTTCCCCGACGCCTACATCGCCTACAAGAGCGACCTGCTCGGCACCAAGGACTTCATCTCGCAGAGCGACACCGTCTTCGACGAGCGCCGCGACATGATGCACTACGCCTTCGACGAGTACGCCGGCGCCGGCGGCCTGCTGTTCTTCTACGTCGGCTCGCTCGACCTGCGCTGCCACATGCTGTGGCACACCCAGGACGCCGAGCACCCGCACCAGGAGCCGGACGCGGCCGAGTACGAGAGCCAGATCAGGCGCGTGTACGCCCAGGTCGACGCCCTGCTGGGCGAGGCCATGGCGCGCCTCGAGCCCTGGCCCGAGGCCGAGCTGATCGTCATGAGCGACCACGGCTTCGCGCCCTTCCGGCGCAAGATGCACGTCAACGACTGGCTGGTCCAGGAGGGCTATCTGGTGCTCAAGGACGGCGCCGAGGCCACCGGCTCGATCCTCGGCGAGAACAGCATCGTCGACTGGTCGAAGTCGAAGGCCTACTGCATCGGCTTCAACGGCGTCATCCTCAACCGAGTCGACCGCGAGCCGCAGGGCATCGTTGCCGCGGCCGACGCGCCCGCCCTGATCGAGGAGATCGCCGCCAAGCTGCGCCTGGTGGAGGACGGCGGGCAGCCGGTCTTCCGCCGCGTCCTGCCCGCCGCCGAGGTCTTCACCGGCGGGCGCCTGGACGAGGCCCCGGACATCCAGCTCGGCTTCGACGTCGGCTTCGGCGCCTCCGACGAGTGCGCCACCGGCGCCGTCACCGGCGAGGGCGTGCTGGTCGACAACGACTCCCGCTGGTCCGGCAGCCACCTGATGGACCCCGAGGTGGTGCGCGGCACGCTGCTCACCAACCGGCCGCACGTCCTGTCCAAGGACCCGGCCCTCGAGGACATCACCGCCACGCTCTACCAGCTCTTCGACGTCGAGCTCCCCGCGGAGATCGACGGCAAACCCCTGTTCTGATCCCCAGAGACGAGATACCGCCATGTTTGGAGGCAACAAGATCAAGGTCAACAAGGACATCCTCGAGCGCTGCAAGAAGTGCGCCGAGGTCGCCGGCTACTCTTCGGTCGAGGAGTTCATCGAGCACGTGCTCGAGAAGGAGCTCAAGGGCATCGAGAGCGCCGGCACTTCCGACGACGCCATCACCGAGTCGCTGCGCGGCTTGGGCTACATCAGCTGATCCCCGGCGCCGCCGCGGCGGCGCCCCGAACCACCCTCACTCGCCGATGAAGAGCACCGTTCTCGTCGTCGCCCTCTGCGCCGGTCTGACCGCGCTGATGGTCTTCGCCCCCGGGGTCCTGAACGCCGTCTTCGACGGCCTGGACCTGGCCCTGGGCTGGATGGGCCCGTTCTGGGTCGTCACGCTGCTCAGCGCCGTGGTCGGCGTCCTGTTCATCATGGCCTTCCCGCACATCTCGTGGCAGGGCGGCATCTCGATGTTCAAGGACCGGGGCAAGTACAACCTGCTCGGCATCCGGCTGTTCCAGGACAACCTGGGCGCGGTGCTCAAGAGCACGGGCGGCACGCTGGGCTGGAACGTCGGCTACCTGGGCCTGAACATCGTCCCGATGGTGTTCATGGCGCTGCCTTTCATGGCGATCTGGTTCCAGTTCAACTCGCTCTACGCCTTCGACCCGCTCAAGGTCGGCGACGAGCGGGTGGTCGTGGCCCAGCTCCACGACGACGTCGACCCCGCCGCGGTCGAGCTGGTTGTCCCGGACGGCGCCGGCTGGAGCGTCGCCGCCGCGCCCGTCCGGGTCAACGGCGGCAAGGGCGAGCGCTTCCTCAACTTCGGCCTCTCGGCGGACGCCGAAGGGGAGTTCGACATCGTCTACCGCCACGGCGGAGAGGAGATCACCAAGAAGGTGATGATCGGCGAGAAGACCGGGCGGCTGACGCCGGTCCGGACCGCCAGCCCTTGGGGCATGTTCTTCCAGACCAAGGACCCGATCCTCTACTTCGGCGAGGGCATCCTGCCGGCCTCCAGCTTCGTCCAGACCGTCTACCTGGAGTACAAGCCGGCGCCGCTCGGGCCCTTCGGTGGCGGCGAGATCACCATCATGCTGATCTTCGTGGTCGTGTCCCTGGTGTTCGGCTTCGCCCTCAAGGGCTACTTCGGGGTCGAGATCTAGCGGCCGCCGACCGCCCCGCCCCGGCGCCAGCCGTGGGCGGCTCCCGCGGGGCGGGGGCTCCGGGGCCCCCCCCCCGCCCGTATACAGGGCCCGGGGAAGCGGGACGGGGAGAAACGGCGGGGGGGGGTGGTGGGCGTCGTCGCCGGCGTCGCGCTCCAGCTCCTCACCGAGGCGGTCTGGCTGACCGAGACCAGCGCCGCCGGGGTGACGGTCCAGAAGATGGACCCGGAGTGCCAGCGCGCCGCCTGGCTCCACCCCTTGGCGGTGGTGGCCGACATCTTCATGCGGCTGCTGAAGATGCTGATCGTGCCGCTGATCCTGACCAGCATCGTCTCCGGGGTGACCACCATCTCCGGCGGCAAGGAGTTCGGGCGGCTGGGGCTGAAGACCCTGGCCTACTACATGACCACCTCGCTGCTGGCGATCTTCGGCGGCCTGACGATGGTCAACCTGTTCCAGCCCGGCACCGGCGCCGAGCTCGGCCTGCAGGTGCCGGACAGCTTCGCGGCGGGGCAGGGCCGCAGCTTCACCGACGTGATCCAGAACATGGTGCCGCCGAACGTCTTCGAGGCCTTCTCGAGCAACGGCAACATGTTGCAGGTCATCGTCTTCGCGCTGATCTTCGGCTTCTTCATCGGCCGCACGCCGGCGCCCCACGGCCCGCGGGTCAAGGACCTGTTCCAGTCGCTATTCGAGGTCATGATGCGCGTCGCCGAGGGCGTGCTGAAGCTGGTGCCCTACGGCGTCTTCGCCCTGGTCACCAAGGTGGTGGGGGAGACCGGCCTGGAGATCTTCAAGCCGTTGGCCTTCTTCATGGCCATCGTCTTCGGCACCCTGCTGCTCCACGCCGCGGTGGTGCTGCCGCTGTTCCTGTGGATCGCCGGCCGCATCAGCCCGCTGCAGTGGTTCAAGGCCATGTCGCCGGCGCTGATGACCGCCTTCACCACCAGCAGCTCGTCGATGACCCTGCCGGTGTCGATGGAGTCCTGCGAGAAGCGCGGCAAGGTCTCGAACAAGATCACCTCCTTCGTGCTGCCGCTGGGCGCGACCATCAACATGGACGGCACGGCGCTCTACGAGTGCGTCGGCGTCATCTTCCTGAGCCAGTACTACGCCAGCCACAGCGCCGTCTTCGAGCTGACGCTGGGCATGCAGTTCTTCGTCGTGGTGACGGCGCTGCTGGCCTCGGTGGGCGCGGCCGGCATCCCCAGCGCCGGCCTGGTGCTGAAGGCGACCATCCTCAAGGCCCTCGGCCTGCCCGACGACGGCGTCCTGCTGCTGCTCGCCATCGACCGGCCGCTCGACATGATGCGCACCGCCGTCAACGTCTGGTCGGACAGCTGCGGCGCCGCCCTGATCGCCAAGACCGAGGGAGATCCGGTCCTCGCCACCATGGCGCCATGCGAGAATCCGCCCCCCTCGGCGCCTGACCCGCCGCCGCCCGCGCCGCCCTCCTCGCGGCCGCCCGTCTGATCGAACTGCCTGCCTGACATGGACGAAGGAAGCTCCTCCGACGCCGAGACCATCGTCTTCGACGCCAGCGAAGCGATCGAGATCGAGGCCGAAGCCGTCGACCTCGGCGCCCTGCCCGCGGTACGCCGCGAGCAGCTGCCGAAGGTCCTGGTGGTCTTCCCGCTGAACCGCTCGGTGCCCTTCCCGAGCCTGATCATGCCGGTCATGGCCGAGGCCGGCGACGAGACCGCCACCATGGAGAAGGCGGTGGCGCAAGGCAAGTTCGTGGGCCTGCTGCACGCGCCCGGGGCGATGGCGCCGTGGAAGAAGCAGGACTTCGCCGCCACCGGCGTGGTGGCCCAGGTCCACAAGCGCATCAAGCTGCCGGACGGCAACTCCAACTACGTCTGCCGCGGCCTGCGCCGCTTCGTGGTCGACAAGTGGGTGCGCATGGGCAAGGCCCTGGTGGCCCAGGTCAGCTACCCCGAGGAGGTCTACCCGCCCGAGCAGGAGACCGAGGCCCTGGCGCGCAACGTGCTCAAGCTAGCGCAGCAGGTCGCCGGCCACCAGCCGGCCCTGGGCGACGGCTTCTCGCTGGCGGTGGCCAACATGGAGCCGCCCGGCAACCTGGCTGACTTCAGCGCCGCCTACCTGATCAAGGAGAGCGCCGAGAAGCAGGCGATCCTCGACGAGTTCGACGTCCGCGCCCGGCTGCAGGCGGTGGACGAGGCCCTGACCAAGGAGCTGGTCACGCTGGAGCTGGGCGACCGTATCCAGGCCGAGATCCGCGAGCGCATCGAGGAGCAGCAGAAGCAGTACTTCCTGCGCGAGCAGATCAAGATCATCCGCCGCGAGCTGGGCGAGGAGCAGGACCCGCAGGAGGCCGACCGCGAGCTCTTCCTGGGCCGGCTGGAGGAGGGCGACTACCCCGAGGAGGTCGCGGCCAAGGTCCGCGCGGAGGTCGACCGGCTGGCCACCATCCCGTCGATGTCGCCCGAGTACCCGGTGGTGCGCAACTACCTGGAGTGGCTCACCGAGCTGCCCTGGGGCGTCGCCAGCGAGGACCGGATCGACCTCGACCGCGCCCAGCGCATCCTCGACCGCGACCACTACGGACTCAAGGAGGCCAAGGAGCGCATCCTGGAGTTCCTCGGCGTGCGCAAGGTCAAGCCGGGCCACAGCGGCGCCATCCTGTGCTTCGCCGGCCCGCCCGGCGTCGGCAAGACCTCGCTCGCGATGGCCATCGCCGAGGGCATGGGCCGCAAGCTCGAGCGCATGAGCCTGGGCGGCATGCGCGACGAGGCCGAGATCAAGGGCCACCGCCGCACCTACGTCGGCGCCCTGCCCGGCCGCATCCTGCAGATGCTGCGCCGCGCCGGCACCAACAACCCGGTGATCGTGCTCGACGAGGTCGACAAGATCGGCAAGGACTTCCGCGGCGACCCCGCCAGCGCGCTCTTGGAGGTGCTCGACCCGGCGCAGAACCACGCCTTCCTCGACCACTTCCTGGACATCCCCTTCGACCTGTCGCGGGTGCTGTTCATCGCCACCGCCAACGTCCTGCCGGGCATCCCGGGGCCGCTGCGCGACCGCATGGAGATCATCGACCTGCCCGGCTACGTCACCGCCGAGAAGGTCCAGATCGCCCGCCGCCACCTCTTGCCGCGGCAGCTCGAGGAGCACGGCCTGGAGCCCAAGCGGCTGAAGCTGCCGGTGGCGTCCATCCGGGCCCTGATCAACGGCTGGACCCGCGAGGCCGGCGTGCGCGGGGTCGACAAGAAGATCGCCTCCCTGTGCCGCAAGCGCACCCTGGAGGTGGCGCGGCGCAAGCGGCCCCGGCCCGAGATCAAGGCCGCCGACCTCGAGAAGTACCTCGGGCCGCCGCGCTACAACGACGACCCGGTGCGGCTGCGGCCCGGCGTCGGGGTGGCGTTGGGGCTGGCCTACACGCCCTACGGCGGCGACGTGCTCGAGATCGAGTGCGCCAGCTTCGCCGGCCAGGGCCGGGTCGGCTTCACCGGCAGCCTGGGCGACGTCATGACGGAGTCCTGCCGCATCGCCCACAGCTACCTGAAGTCCTGCCGCGAGGCCTTCGGCATCGACGCGGCGGCGATCGCCAAGCAGGACCTGCACGTGCACTTCCCGGCCGGCGCGGTGCCCAAGGACGGCCCCTCGGCCGGCGCCGCCATCGCCTGCGCCATGCTCTCGCGCCTCACCGGCCGGCGCATGAAGGCGCGCCTGGCGATGACCGGCGAGCTGACCCTGACCGGCGAGATCCTGCCCGTCGGCGGCATCCGCGAGAAGGTGCTTGCGGCCAAGCGCATGGGAGTCAAGACGGTGCTGCTCCCGGCCGAGAATGAGCGCGACGTGCTGCTCCTGGACCCGGAGTGGACCCGCGGCCTGAGCTTCGCCTACCTCGACCGCTTCGAGCAGGCGGTCGCGGCCGCCTTCCCCGGCGGGAGCTAGGCCCCGCTCGGCCCCGGCTCCGCCTCGGGCAGGGCGGCGACCATCTCGTAGAGCTGCCGCGCCGACTCCAGGCGCAGGTCGGCGCCGTCGCGGCCGGGGTCGTGCTGGCCCAGGTTGGGGATCACCACCGTGTAGGCGCCGGAGGCGACCGCGGACGCGGCGCCGGTGGCCGAGTCCTCGACCGCCAGGCACTGCTCGGCCGCCGCCCCGACCGCCGCAGCGGCGGCCAGGTACACGTCCGGGGCCGGCTTGCCGTTGGCGACGTCATCGTGGCCGGAGAGCCGGTGCGCGAAGTGCTGCCCGAGGCCGGCGCCGCGCAGCGAGGCCTCGATCTGCGCCTGCGGCGAGCTGCTGGCGATGGCGCAGGGCACGCCGCGGCGGCCGAGCTCGCCGAGCAGTTCGGAGACGCCGGGCAGCGGCTCTATGCTGCGGCCGTGAACAAGGTCCAGATAGGCGGCGGTGCGCTGCTCCGCCAGCTCGGCCGGCGAGCCCGGCAGCTGGTAGCGCTGCTTCAGCTCCGCCCAGAAGGGCAGCTCGGCCCAGCCGATGTAGCCGCTGAAGTCGGCGGCGCGGAGGTCGTGGCCGTGCCGCGCCAGCACCCGCACCGCGCTCTCGTGGTGCAGGGGTTCGGTGTTGACCAGGGTGCCGTCGAGGTCGAAGAGGGCGCCGCGCAGAGGCGCCGGGAGGGGAGGGGCGTCGGCCATGGAGCGGCGCTCATTGTCGCCTTGCTGGCCGGCTGCGTCAGCCCCCCTCCGGCCGCGGTCGAGCGGGTCGAGGCCACGCACCCGTTGGAGCTGGAGCTCCCGGCCGCCCTCGAGGCCTGGCGTCCGGAGCTGACCCGGCAGCTGAACGCCCTCCACCAGAGCTTCCTCGCCCGCAGCCGCTGGCCGGCGGCGCCGGAGGACCGGCCGCTGCGGCTGCGGGTCACGGCCAGCGTGCCCGAGGCCGCCGAGCTGCTCCGGAGCATCGACTTCGAGGGCCGGCCGGAGGTGGCGCGGACGATCTCCTCGAAGCGGGTGGCGGTGGTGCCGCTGCCGCGCGCCGACGCCCTGCTGGTCGCCCACGGGCCTCCCCGGACCTGGCTCGAGACCTTACGCCACGAGGCCGCCCACCTGCTGGCCGTCGACCGGCCGGCGCTGCGAGCGGCGCCGGTCTGGTTCCAGGAGGGCTGGGCCGAGGCCCTCGGCGTCCTGCCGCCGGACCGCTGGAGCACCCAGGCGGTGTCCTTCCCGCTGCTGCGGCTGCGGTCGCCGAACCAGTACCTGGAGCGGGTGCTCGACCAGCTCCCCGCCGAGGGCCTGCTCGACGCCCGGCGCCACTGGGTGGAGGCGGCGCTGGCCCTCGACCCGGGGCCGCGCCCCTGGCAGCGGGTCCAGAGCTGGACCGTGCGCGACTACCTGGCGCGGGCGACACCGCTCGCCGACTACCGGAGCCGCAACCAGCGCGGCCGGGAGTTCGACCCGGCGGGGGGCGACGGCCGCTTCCTGCTCGCCGCCTATCCGGGGGAGACCGCCGACTTCCAGCTGCTGCCGGTCTGGGACGGCGCCGCCCCGCTCGAGCTGGAGCTCGGCTACGGCGACAGCGGCCGCCCCGAAGGCGGGCTCCTGATCGAGGGCGGCGGCACCATGCGGCTGCGGGTGCGGGTCAGCCGCAACGGCGGCGCCACCGCCTACCTCGAGCCCAAGGGCGACGTCGCCCGCCAGCCGCTGCGCGGGGAGGCCTTCGGCCAGTCCGCCTCCGGCAGCCACCGGCTGCGGCTCGAGCGCGACGGCGCCCAGCTGCTCTTCACCGGCCCCGGCACCCGCGAGCGGGTCCAGCTCGACCCCGACGTGCTGGCGCCGCCCTTCGAGGTCCGGGTCTACGTCCGCGACGGCCTGCTCCGGGTCCGCCACGCCGAGTGACGGCCGCGCCGCCGCCGGCTAGCGGGCCTTCTTCCAGTACTTGACCCACTCGGCCTCGAGCTCCTCCAGGCCGACGCCATAGACCGAGCGCACCGCCCGGTCGACGCTGGCGCGGCCGCGCTTGGCGCTGCCGACGGCCCGCAGGTACTCCGCGAACTTCTCCCGGCCCCACTTGCTCTCGCGCAGGAAGGCGACGATGCTCGCCGCCTGGGTGTAGTGGCCGCCCGCCACCGTGCCGCCCTTGATGTTCTTCTCGCCGCCGCTCGAGCCGAGCAGGCTGGCGATGCCGACGAAGTCGGCGAAGGGCGTGTACTCGCCCCGCTTGGCGGCGCCCTTGGCGAAGGCCTTGCGCTCGTTGTGGCTGGTCGACATGTACTCCGCCACGCCCTCCTGGAACCAGGACCCGCCCCCGGTCAGCCCGAGCCGGTTGGAGAAGATCTGGTGCGTCGCTTCGTGCACGTGCACCGGGTCGTTGGGCGAGTCGTAGTAGGTGGCGTAGTAGTCCTTCCAGGCGTGGCCCTTGGAGCGCGCCGCCGACTCCTTGCTGGTGCCGGCGATCTTGGCGTAGTAGTCGACGTACTCGTCCTTGGTCCGGAACACGAACACCGGCATCAGCTTGCGGCCGGGGATCTCCTCGAAGGGGTAGGTCTCCTGGATCCGGTCGTAGCACTCCTCCATCTTCTTGCCGAAGAGCTTGCCGCTCGAGGAGTTGGTCAGGATCAGGTAGTGCTCGGTGCGGAAGAACTTGAACTTGCCGCGGAATTCGGCCGGCGCGTCGCGCTGCCAGCGGTCCTCGACCTCCTCGTCGGTCCACTCCGGATCCTCCGTCGGCCCGGTGTAGCGGACGCCGTCGCGGAAGAAGGCCATCACCCGCTCGCGCGCCTGCTCATCGGCCTTGGGCTCGAGCTGCACCCGCAGCGAGTAAGAGCGCTGCTCGACGAGGGCGCCGAAGTAGAAGTGGCTGCGGACCCGCTCGGTGCCCTCCCAGTCGCTAGAAGCCCCGAAGGCGCCGTAGGCCAGGGCGCCGAAGGGCCCCTCCAAGAATCCGCGCTCGTCGAATTCGAAGTGCTCCCCTCCGGGCGCCTTGCGGGCGTTGAAGGCGATGTTGTCGATGACGTCCGCCGGGTCGGTGAAGCCCCACTCCTGCCGCGGCAGCTCGACCAGGCTGATGACCCACTCCCGGCCGTCGAGCTCGCCGCCCCAGCGGCCGCGCAGCTGGCCGCCGCGGACCGGGGAGGCGCGCATGCCTGCGAGCGGGGGCAGCTCGATCTCCAGCGCCAGGTCCTCGAAGCGATGACGGCGCGCCGACGCCTCGGGACCAGCGGCCGCGGCGTCCTCCTGGGCCGCCAGGCCGGTCGACAGCGCGGGAAGGAGGAAGGCGGGGAGGAGGAGGGCCGGGAGGGCCGACAGCGGGGCGGGGAAGGGCCGGATCATGACGGGGGCAGCAGGCGGAGGGCGGCCTCCAGGACGGGCTCGGCGGCGAGCGCGTCCATCAGCGGTGAGCGGCAGCTGCGGTCGCGCACCGGCGGGCACTCGCCCGGCGGCAGCACCGAGACCACCTCTACCCGCTGGCCGGGGGGGGCGTAACGCAGAGGATCGGTCGGACCATAGAGCGCGACCACCGGGGTGCCGCGCAGGGCCGCCAGGTGGACCGGGCCGCTGTCGGTGCCGATCAGCCCGGCGGCGGCGTCGGTGACCGCCATGAGGTGGTGCAGGCTCGGGGTGGCCGGGGCGAGCCGGGCGCAGCCGGCCTCCGCCGCCAGGTCCTCGATGGCTTCGCGCTGGTCCGCGGTCCACAGCAGCTCGACCTGGTAGCCGGCCGGGTCGAGCTGCCGCGCCAGCTCCACCCAGCGCGCCCGGGGCCACTCCTTGTCGCGGCCGTAGCTCGTGACCGTGGTGTGCAGCAGGACCCGCGGCCGGTCGCTCGGGGCGCCGGCGGCGGCGGCCAGCGCCGCCTCGTCCAGGGGCAGCCGCCACGGCCCCGGGGCGGGGGCCGGCCCGCCGTAGCCCAGCTGGCGGACCAGGCGCAGGTCCCGCTCTGCCCGGTGGACCCGGCCCGGGTCCGGCAGCCGCTCGCTGAGGAAGCGCTGGGCGCCCTCCCGCGCCGCCGGCCGGTCGAAGCCGAGCTTGCGCGGCGCGCGCGCCGCCAGGAGCTGGAGGGCACTCTTGAGGTTGCCCTGGAAATCGAGCACCAAGTCGTAGCGGCGCTGCCGGAGGCCGCGCAGGTGCCGAAGCATCGCCCGGCCGCCGCCCCGGCGACCCCAGGCGGCGCGCGGGAAGCTGAGCACCTCGTCGACCCCGGGGAACCCGCGCAGCAGGGCGGCGTGGCGGTCCTCGGTGAGCCAGTCCACCCGGCCGTCCGGCACGAGCTGCCGCAGCGCCGTCACCGCTGGCATGGCGAAGACGACGTCGCCCAGCGCGCTCAGCCGCAGCGCCAGCACCCGCGCGTCCCGGGGGAGCTCCCGGGGCGCTCCGAGGGTGTCGGCGCCGTGCTTCATGGCAGGAAGCTAGCAGCGCTAGGCTATGGACGCATGCAGGTTCCCGCCGCCTTCGAACTGTCGCGCGCGCCGGGTTTCCGGCTGTGGCGGCGGCGCGAGCTCGAAGGCCTGGACCTCGACCGCTGGCGGCGGCGAGGGGAGGCCGAGCTGGCCGCGGCCTCGGGCGAGGCCTTCGGCGCCGGCCGCGGCCACGCCCGCCGCGTCGAGTTGCTCGGCCGGCCTGCGGTCTGGCGCTGCAACGCCCACGGCGGCCTGCTCGGCGGCCTGTTCGGGCGGCGCTTCCTCAGCTATGACCGGCTGGAGGAGGAGCTGACCCTGTCCGAGACCTTGCGCAGCCACGGCGTCGCCACCCCCGAGGTGCTCCTGGCGCTGGCTCAGCGGTCGGGTCTGTTCTGGCGCCAGCACCTGGTCACGGCGGAGGTGCCCGCGGCGGCCACGGTCTTCGACTGCCGCGACCAGCCGGCGGCCCTGGCGGCGGCCGCGGCGCTGCTCGAAGAGCTGTTCCAGCTCGGCCTGTGGGCCCCCGACCTGCACCCCGCGAACCTGCTCTGGCAAGCCGCCGAGCGGCGCTGCTGGGTCATCGACCTGGCGGACTGCAGGCTGCTCGGCCGGCCGCTGACGGCCGGCGAGCGGCGGGCCCGGCTCGGGCGCTTCGCCCGCTACTTCCGCAAGCACGGCGGAGAGGTCCCCGCTCCCTTCGCCGAGCCGGCGCGCTGAGCTCAGCCGAGCGGCCCGGAGGCCGCGGGAGCGTCGCCCTGGACCGGCTCCCGGCTGCCCCGCAGCGCCCGGGCGCGCTCGGCGTGGATCCGGGCCGCCCCGTCGAAACCCATGGAGTGAGCGTGGTGCGCCAGGCCGAGGTGGACCCGGGCCCGCAGCCCGGGCGAGCCGTCCGCGGTGGCCACGGCGCCGGCGCGCTTGAGCCGCTCGGCCTCGAGGCCGTGATCCCCCTCGAGGCCGGCGACCCGGGCCTGGGCTACCAAGAGGCGGCACTCGACCGCCGCTCCCGGGGGCGCCGCCAAGGCCGCGCGGTGCTCTTCCAGCAACTCCAGGGCCCGCGAAGCCCGGCGGATGCCCCCGAGGCGCAGGGCCCGCTCGGCCCGCGGCAGGCCGAGCTCCAAGGCTTCACGGTGCATCCCGGCGCGGTGGGCGTGGAAGGCCAGCTGCGACTCGGGCGAGGTCACCCCGGCGGCGTTCTCGCGGATCAGCGCGAAGGCCCGAGCGTGGCGCTCCCGGGCCAGCCCGGCGCCCATGCTGCGGTAGGCGGCGGCGCGGTCGCGCGGCAGGGTGAAGCGGAAGTGGCCGCCCTCGACCTTGAGCCAGCCGAGGCGGCGCAGCTCCGCCAGGCGCCGGGCGGCGCGGCTCTCGGGGACGTCGGCGGCCCGCGCCAGCATCCGGATCCGCAGCGGCGGCCGGAACAAGGTGGCCCACTGCAGCATCTCCCGGGCCTCGGATCGCATGGCCGCGATCTCCTCGAGCAGCAGTTGCTCCTGGTCGGCGGTGGCCGGCACCGCCACCGGGCCGGCGGGGCGCAGGGCGCCGGGCGGGCCTTGCAGGTCGCCCCGGCGGCTGAGCAGGCGCAGCAGGGCCTCGAGCATGCCGGGGGCGCCGCCGGCCCCGGCGAGCAGCTGGTCCTCGAGGCTCCGGTCGAGGGCGCCCGGCGCGAAGCGGCTGCGGAGCAGCTCGGTCATCGCCGGCGCCGCCACGGGGCCCAGCTCCAGCCGCGCCGCCCGGCGGCCGTCGAGCAGCCGCTGCCGCACCGCCTCGCAGCGGGGGTGGAGCGGCGCCCGGTGCGCCGCCAGGATCAGGGCCGGCAGGCCGCGCTGGTCGGTCAGGCTGCCGAGGAAGTCCCAGAGCATGGCGCCGGCGTGGTGGACGTCGTCGAGGAAGACCAGGAAGGGCCCCTCCTCGCCGATCGCCGCCAGCCAGGCGCGGAAGGCGCGGACCCGCTTCTCGCGCGGGTAGGGGCGGCCGCGCAGGATCTCGAGCAGGGTGGTGGCGCTGTCGGCGTCGAGGCTGCCGCGCAGGCGGCGGCCGGCGGCCGGGCCTGGCGCCTGGCCCGGCGCCAGGCCCAGCGACCGCGCCAGGGCGTCGCGCATGGGCTGCAGCGCCGAGCCGGTGCCGGGGCGGCTGCGGCGGCGGCAGCGGCCGTAGAGGAAGGGCGGCGCCTCGGCTTGGCTGCGCCAGCGCCTGCCGAGCTCGAGGGCCAGCCGCGACTTGCCGAGGGCCTCGGGCCCCTCCAGGATCACCAGCCGCGGCCGGCTGGCCGCCCGGGCGCTGGCGAAGGCCTGCTCGAGGGCCTCCATCTCTGGCTCGCGGTCGGTGAAGGGCATGGCCTGGGCGTGCACCAGCGGCAGCCGCGGCACCGGCTTGGCGCGCTCGGTCCACCAGGGGCCCTGCTCGCCGCGGTCCAGGATCTGCTCCAGCTCCCGCGCCGAGCCGACGCGTTGCCCGGGGTCTTCGGCGAGGAGCGCCAGGATCAGCTCGTCGAGGAAGGGCGAGAGCCGCGGCTGCAGGGTCGACGGCCGGCGCACCAAGGCGGTTCGACGGGCCTCGAACAGGCCGCCGCGCCGCTCGTCGCCGAAGGGCCGCTCGCCGGTGGCGGTCTCGAACAGGCTGACCCCGAGGGCGAAGAGGTCGGTGGCCGGCGACGGCGGCTCCCCGGCCAGGAGCTCCGGCGCGGCGTAGAGGGGCGTGCCGAGGAAGCCGGACTCGCGGGCGGTCTCGAGGTCGCGGGCGAAGCCGAGGTCCATGAGCACCGCCCGGTCCCGGTCCCAGAGCAGGTTCTCCGGTTTGACGTCGAGGTGCAGCAGGCCGCGCTCGTGCAGCGCCGCGAGCGCGCCGGCGACCTGGCGGGCCAGGCTGCGCATGGTCGGCTCCCCGGCGACGCCGTCCCGCTCCAGCCAGTCGCGCAGGGTGCGGCCGGGCAGATACTCGAGCACGAGGTAGAGCAGCCGCCCGCCCGGGCCCTCGACCTCCTCGACGGCGTAGCTGCGGACCAGGTTCTGGTGCCGCACCGCCATGCCGGCCCGGGCCTCGCCGAGGAAGGCGCGGCGGGCGGCCTCCTGGGCGGCGAGCTGCGGGTGCAGCACCTTGACCGCGACCTCGTCGCCGGGCGCCAGGCCGCCGACCGCCACCCGGGCGCGGCCGCGCCAGGTGGTGCCGGTGGCGCCGCTGCCCAGGAGCTCCGTCAGCTCGAAGCGGCGCAGGCGCGGCGGGGTGGGGGGAGGAGGCATCGGGGCTCAGCGGGAGGATAGAATCTGCGCCCCGTGGAGCTGCGCTTCTACAACACGTTCACGCGCCAGGTCGAGCCCTTCCAGCCGGTGGAGGCGGGCAAGGTGCGCATGTACCACTGCGGCCCGACCGTCTACCAGCGGCCGCACATCGGCAACTACCGCGCCTTCCTGTTCGCCGACCTGCTGCGGCGGGTGCTCGAGGGGCGGGGTTACGAGGTCACCCAGGTGATGAACATCACCGACGTCGGCCACCTGGTCGCGGACGCCGACGAGGGGGCGGACAAGCTCCAGCAGCAGGCGGAGAAGGAGCGGATCGATCCCTGGGAGCTGGTGGAGAAGGTCAGCGCCGAGTTCTTCGCCGACCTCGGGGCGCTGCAGGTCCTGCCGGCGCACCACTACCCGCGGGCGACCGAGCACATCCCCGAGATGGTGGAGATGGTGCGGAGCCTGATCGAGAAGGGCCACGCCTACCGGGTGGGGGACAACGTCTACTTCGACGTCCACAGCTTCGAGCCATACGGGCGGCTCAGCGGCAACAAGGTCGAGGAGCTGGAGGCCGGCGCGCGGCTCGAGGTCAACGAGGAGAAGCGCCACCCGGCCGACTTCGCGCTGTGGAAGTCGGACGCGCACCACCTGATGAAGTGGGACACCGAGTTCGGGCCGCACGGCTTCCCGGGCTGGCACATCGAGTGCTCGGCGATGTCGATGAAGTACCTGGGCGAGAGCTTCGACATCCACACCGGGGGCGAGGACAACGTCTTCCCGCACCACGAGTGCGAGATCGCGCAGAGCGAGTGCGCCACCGGCGAGCGCTTCGTCAAGCTGTGGATGCACACCAAGTTCCTGCAGGTCGACGGCGGCAAGATGTCGAAGTCGCTGGGCAACGTCTGGTCCCTGGATGACCTGGCGGAGCGGGGCTACTCGGCGCTGGACTTCCGCTTCCTGGTGCTGCGGGCGCACTACCGCGGCTCGGTGAACTTCACCTGGGAGGCGCTCAAGGGCTCGGCCGAGGCGCGCAAGTCCCTGCTCGACCTGCGCGGGCGGCTGGAGGCCGCGGCGCGCGGAGCGGCGGCGGTCGAGGACCAGGTCGTCGCGGCGGCCCGGGCAGCCTTCGGCGCGGCGCTGGCCGACGACCTGAACACCTCGGCGGCGCTCGCGGCGGTCTTCGAGCTGCGCAACGCCTTCCTCAAGCAGGGGCTGGAGCCCGCGGCCGCGGCCGCGGCCCTGGCCTTCTTGAACGACGAGGTCGACGCCCAGCTCGGCGTCTTCGAGGCCGCCGGAGCCGCTGACGGCCTGGATGACGCCGCCGTCGAGGCCCTCATCGCCGAGCGCGGCGAGGCCCGCGCCGCCAAGGACTTCGCCCGCGCCGACCAGATCCGCGACCAGCTCCAAGACGCCGGCATCGTGCTCGAGGACCGCGCCGACGGCCTCCACTGGCACCGCGGATAGGGGTCAGACATCGATTGATATTCGAGGTCGGACCCAGAATATCTGTCGATGTCTGACCCCCTCTTGAAGTACTTCTGCGCCAGGCGCTTCTTCATCCGAGGCACGCGCAGGCGATCAGGGGGCCGGGTGTCGGCTTCCGGTTCGGGGGGATGCTCGAGCCAGCGGGCGTGGGCTTGGCGCTGCTCCT